>CAZLKZ010000001.1:0-3373 GCA_964560235.1 uncultured Conexibacter sp.
TTGTTGTTCTCCTCAACCACGTTGCGCTTGACCTTCATCGACGGCGTGAGCTCACCTGACTCGATCGTGAGGTCGTGGTCGAGCAGCGCCCACTTTTTGATCGTCTCCCAGCGGTTGAGCCCGGCGTTCAGCTGATCGACGTAGGCACCGATCATCGTCTTGGCCTGCTCTGACTGCGCGATCTCGGTGTAGGACTTGCCGGCCAGGCCGTTCTCGGCTGCCCACGGCACGATCCCTTCCGGATCGAGCGAGATCAGAGCGACAACGTACTTCTCGCCGTGGCCGAAGACCTGGAACTGGCTCACGTAGGGACACAGCGCCTTGAAAGAGGCCTCGATCGCTGACGGGGCGATGTACTTGCCGCCGGAGGTCTTGAAGAGGTCCTTCGTGCGCCCGGTGATCGAGATGAAGCCCTCGGCGTCGACCGATCCCTGATCGCCCGTGCGGAACCACTCGCCGTCCATCGCCTCTTCGGTCGCCTCAGCGCGGTTGTGGTACCCGTCCATCACACCGGGGCCCTTGATCAGGATCTCGTTGTTCTCGCCGAGCTTGACCTCGGTGCCCGGGAACGGCTTGCCGACCGTGCCGATCTTGTACTCGTCGAGGCTGTTGACAACGGCGCCGGCAGCGGTCTCGGTGAGCCCGTAGCCCTCGAGGATCAGGATGCCTGCCGCGTGGAACCAGAGCGCGATGTCACGGTTGAGCGGGGCTGCACCGGAGATGAAGAAGCGAATCCGGCCACCGAAAATCTCGCGGACCTTGGAGAAGATGAGCTTGTCGAACAGCGCATGCTGCAGCTTCAGCGGCAGCGGGATCGAGCGGCCCTCGAACTTGCGCTGATCGACTTCGAGCCCGACCTTGAACGCGCGGTCAAACAGCTTGGCCTTGAGGCCGCCGGCTGACTCGGTTGTCGTCACGACCTTGGCGTGCGCCTTCTCGAAGATGCGTGGCGCCGCGCCCATGAACGTGGGCTTCACCTCGGCGACGTTCTCGATGATCTTGTCGACGCGCCCGTCCACGGCCGTTGCGAAACCGCAGGCGAGCTGCGTGGAGAGCAGCACCTTGCCGAACGAGTGCGAGAGCGGCAGCCAGAGGAACTGCAGGTCGGTCTCGTCGAGCAGCTTGCGGGACTCGATCGACGCGCCCTCGTAGGTCCACGAGGAGTGCGTGAGCCGCACGCCCTTGGGCTTGCCCGTGGTGCCTGACGTGTAGATCAGGGTGGCCAGATCCGCGGGCTCGAGGTCGTCGATGATCGCGTCGACCACTCCAGGCTCCTCGCTGAGGCGCTGGTTACCTAGCTCGATCAGTTCACCGAACGAGATGATCCAATCGCCGTCGGCGCTGCCGTCGAAGGTGATGACCTTGATGAGCGCCGGTAGTTCGTTCCGACGCTCCTGCAGCTTTGCGATCTGGCCGTCGTCCTCAGCGAACACGTACACGCAACCTGAGTCCGAGAGGATGTAGGCGACGTCCTCGGCGATCGTGGACGGGTACACCGTCGTGGTTGCTCCACCTGCGCAGTTGACGGCGAGGTCGGCGAGGATCCACTCGTAGCGGGTACCAGACGCAATGCCGACCGTCTGCCCCTTCTCGAGGCCGAGCGCGACCAGCCCGGCAGCGAGGGCGTAGACCTCCTCAGAGGTCTGATTCCAAGTAGCCGACTGCCAGCCGCCTTCCGTCTTCGGCCAGCGGAACGCTTCGCTTCCGCCGCTCTTGGC
Source organism: uncultured Conexibacter sp. (assembly GCA_964560235.1). GTDB lineage: Bacteria > Actinomycetota > Thermoleophilia > Solirubrobacterales > Solirubrobacteraceae > Baekduia. The sequence goes on from CAZLKZ010000001.1 coordinate 1,719, forward strand.
GACCCGGTTGCGGAACAGCTCGCCGAGGCTGGCGGGGCGGTTGTCGATTACGGGCTCCCCGGTGAGCTGGGGTGCGATCTCGGTCACTTGATCTCCAGTCCTTCCAGAATCTCGGTGGCTGCGCTAGCAGGGTCCAATTTACGAGCTACGACGTCGTCGAGCAGCTGGTTGAAGCGCTCGCCTGACTCCAACTGTTCCACAAGCTGGGCGCGGAGCCGTGCAGTACAGATGCCGAGCACCTCTGCACGCAGGTTGCGCCTCCGGCGCTCGGCGAGAGTGCCCTCGGCTTCGATGAACGCACGGTGCTCGTCGAGCGCCGCGACCAGGTCGTCGATTCCGATGTGGTGCGCTGCCTGCGTCTTGATGATCGGAACGCGCCAGCGGTGCTTGTCGCCGTCGAGGTTCGCGAGTGACAGGACGGCACGAATCTCGCGCACCATCGTCTCGGTCAGCGGGTGATCGGCCTTGTTGACGACGATGATGTCCGGGATTTCCATGATCCCGGCCTTGAGTGCCTGGATCGAGTCGCCGGAGCCGGGCATCAGGACAAGCACGACGGTGTCGGCGTGATCGATGATGTCGACCTCGGCCTGGCCCACGCCGACGGTCTCGAGGAACACGTCGTCCTTGCCGGACGCATCCATCAGCAGCGCAGTCTGAAGGCATGCCTCTGCGAGCCCGCCGAGAGCGCCGCGGTTGGCCATCGAGCGGATGAACACCCCCGGGTCGAGGAAGTGGTCGGTGAGCCGGATGCGATCGCCGAGCAGCGCGCCGTGCGTGAAAGGTGACGAGGGGTCAATCGACAGCACCGCAACGTCGCGCTCTGCTTCGCGGCGGGCCTTGGTGAGTGCGCCGATCAGCGTTGACTTGCCCGCTCCGGGAGCACCTGTGAGGCCAACGACCGCGGCGTTGCCGGTGTGCGGATAGACCTCTCGCACCAGCTCCCAGCCGGCTGGGTCGTCGGATTCAACGAGAGTGATCGCGCGTGCGAGCGCACGACGGTCGCCAGCGAGCAGGCGCTCGGCTAGGGACTTGGGCTGGGCAGGAGCGTCGGCCATAGACAAGGCGCGTGATGATGCCAGGTACGCTCCGCGACCGGTGCTCAAGTCCCTTCGATTTGCCCGCAAGCGCGGGATGCTCAACTGGCGCTACGCAATCCTGTTCGCCCGACTGGGCTACTGGAAGCTGCGTCTTGGCAAGCGCCTGCAGCTAGATGGGGCGCCGGCGTTCATCGGCCGCGGCTGCCAGCTGCAGGTCGGCCGGGGCGCCACGCTGGTCCTGGGGCCGTGGTCTTGGCTGGGCCGGGGTTGCAAGATCCGCGTGCACGAAGGCTTCTGCGAGATCGGAGCCAAGACGGTGTTCGGCGAAGAGTGCACGATCTCCGCGTACCGCGAGGTGGTGATCGGGCGCGAGTGCTTGGTCGCAGACCGCGCGATGTTCATCGACTTCGACCACGCCACCAGCGAGGTCGACCGGCCGATCCGAGAGCAGGGGATCTACACGCGCCCGGTCCGCGTCGGCAACAACTGCTGGATCGCCTATGGAGCATGCGTGCTGCGCGGCGGAGACGTGGGCGACAACACCGTGATCGGCACGAACTCGGTGGTCACCCGCGGGATTCCTGCGAACGTAGTCGCGGCGGGACAGCCCGCGCG
>CAZLKZ010000001.1:3473-8576 GCA_964560235.1 uncultured Conexibacter sp.
CGCCTTGTCGAGGTCGCGCTGGGCGCTGAGCGTGAAGTCCGACGCCGCGATCGCAGGCGTGAAGCGGTCGTAGAACGGCTTGCTGATCCGCAGGGTCTTGTGGATCTGGTCCCAGAAGAGGTTGTTGATCGCGAACTCGTGGATCGCGAGCTTGCGAGCGTGGAACAGGCCGTAGAGCTCGACGGAACCGAAGTGGGCTTCGCAAAGCTCACGGAACTCCTCGGCCCGGTACTCCTTGATGTGCCAAGGGTTCTCCGACTTCTCAGCGCCCTCGGGTGCCAGGGTGAGGAGGTTGGGAGTCGTAACGAACACGACAGGGTCCTCAGAGCCGATCACGTTCGTCTTACAGCGCTCGAGGATCGCGTCAGGGTCCTGGACGTGCTCGATCGTCTGCAGGAAGACGACCGCGTCGACCTCGCGTGCGTAGTCCTCGATCAGCTCTCGCTCAAACGAGACGTTGGGCTGCGTGTACCGCAGGCGCGCGTGCTCGAAGGCTTCGGGATTCGCGTCGATCCCGACGACCGACTCAGCGGTGCGCGACAGCACCTCGGTGCCGTAACCCTCACCACACGCTAGGTCGATGACGCGCTTTCCAGCAACGCGCTCTGCGATCCACTCGTAGACCACGAGATGCCGCCGGTACCAGTAGTTCTCCTCAGGTACGTCAGGCAGGGTGCGCTCTCCTGTCAGCTGCAGCGGCGGCACGCCTTCGGGCTGGTTCTCCTGCAGGAACACGGTCTGCTCGGTCATCGGCGCAGGAAGGTACAGACAGCGGCCGGTTCCGCGTACCATCACGCGCCTCATGCCCGCCCCAGCAACCGCCACCGCGGAAGAGATCCGCGACGTAAACACCCGGTACCACGACGGCGCCGCCGCCGATTACGACTCCAAGTGGGGCATCACGTTCGATGAGCTCGGTACTTCAATGGTGCTGGCCAAGTTGGAGAAGGCATTGGGCGGACCGCTGCCGAAAATCGGTCGCTCGCTCGAGCTCGGCGCCGGGACCGGCTACTTCACGCTGAACCTGCTGCGTGAAGGTTTGATCGAAGAGGCGACCTGCACCGACATCGCCCCAGGGATGCTCAAGGCGCTCGACGCAAACGCTGCATCGCTAGGACTGGACGTGAACACGGTTGTCTGCGACGCCGAGGACCTGCCCTTCGACGACGACTCGTTCGACCTGGTGCTCGGCCACGCGGTCCTGCACCACATTCCGAACCTCGGGCAGGCGTGGAAGGAGATCCACCGTGTCCTGCGGCCGGGCGGTGTTGCGGTGTTTGCCGGTGAACCGTCTGAGCGCGGCGACCGGATCGCCAACGTGCCCAAAGCACTCGCGTGGCGAGTCTCCCCCCTGTGGCGCCGGGCGCTACGCGCCACACAAGCGAGCGAAGGCCACCAGGACGGCGGCGCGGAGAATCACGCGATGGAGGCGTTCGTCGATGTGCACGCCTTCACGCCTGGCGAGCTTGCGAGCCCCGCGAAGGCGGCCGGGTTCAGCGACGTGCGCGTCAGTGGTGAGGAGCTCCTCGCCAACTGGTTCGGCTGGACCAACCGGGCGCTCGAGGCGAGCGCCGACCCGGCCACCGTCCCGATGTGGTGGAAGCAGTACGCGTTTCACGGGTACATGAACCTGCAGAAGGTCGATCGTGCGCTGCTCGAAGGCCGCCTCCCCGCGTCGATCTTCTACAACCTGATGATCTCCGCGCGAGCCTGATGAGCCAGAGCGGCTACGACCCGTTTGGGCGTCCGGAGCCGCCGGGACCTCCTGGGTTCGCGCCGCAACCCCAGGCGCAGCCCGCTGCCCCCGCGACGGAGACCGACGCCGGGGTGGGACTGCGCAGCGCAGGCTGGATCATCGACTTCGCGCTCGTGCTCGCAGCAGGGTTCGGTGTGGGCCTGCTGACGATCGAAGCGGGCGCGAGCGACGATGCGGGACTGGGCTGGGCGATGCTCGCTTCGATCTTGCTGTGGGTGCTGAACACCACGGTGCTCGTCGCGGTCACGGGCGGCCGCAGCATCGGGAAGCTGATCGCAGGGATGCGGCTCGTGAACGACGACGGGACACCAGCCGGGGCGAGCATCGGGTTCCGGCGTGACACGCTGCTCCGCTTTCTCTACGCCGTCCCGGTGTTCTTCATCGTCGACTCCGCGTTCGCGTTCAACGACGACCGCAAGACGTTGCGCGACCGCATGCTCAACACGCGCGTGCTCAAAGTGAGCCCCCGGCCTGCCGCGGCTTGGGTCACCGCGTTTGTTGCGCTGTGCGCGTTCGGTGCCGTGACCTCAGGAGCTCCGGAGTCGTGGGGAGACAGCTCGTACTCAGACAGATCGGGATTCATCGAGGAGTGCCTGGACTTCAGCGGCGCGCCGACCGAGCAGGAGTGCGGCTGCTACTACGACTACGCCCTCAAGCGGCTCGGCAAGGACGACTTTGCCAAGTACGTGTACGGCTCTCCCTTTGAGCTCTCCGACGACCCGGCGCCCCTAGACGTTGAACTGGCGCTCGCCCAGGCCGCCGATCGGTGTGCAGCTGGCGACAGCACGTCTCCTTTTGGGGAGGGCGAGCGCAAGACCGCTGCGCTGCCCGTGGTGCGCGGTTAGCTGCGGCGGGCCTACAGCTCGGGATCGGGCACGTTGGGTCGGCGCGCGGCCAGCCACGACCCGCCGAGGATGAGCGCCATCCCGACGAGCGTCCACGGCGTGAACAGCTCATCGAGCAGCACTACGCCGTAAACGACTGAGAACAACGGAGCGACGTACGCCACGACCGAGGCTCTCGCCGGGCCGATCTCCTCGATCATCTCGTAGAAGAGGAGGAAGGAGACGCCGGTGCCGCCCATGCCGAGCACGAGCAGCGACAGCCACGTCTTGAGCTCCGGGGTGTGCGAGGGCAGGGTCGCGAGCGCCCACGGCAGGAACACGATGGCACCGGTTGTCATGAGGACTGCAAGTGCGCCCACGTGAGGCACTCCCTGGAAGCGCAGCTTGAACACCAGCGGCGCGAGCGCGTACACGGCGGCTGCCAGCAGTACCGCTAGGCCTCCGAGGATCGCGCTCGTGCCGACCCCGCCGATGTCGGCAACGAAGAGCAGGACGACGCCTGCCATGCCGATCATCACGCCGACTGCGGCCAGGCCTGTCGAGCTCTCCTCGGGATCTACGAACGGTGCGATTAGCGCCATGAAGATCGGCGCGGCGGCGATCAGGATTCCCGCTAGGCCGCTGTCGATCCAGTTCTCGCCGACCACGATCAGCGTGAACGGGAGCAGCACCTGCGTCACCGCCAAGACGGCGATCCAGCCGCGGCGCTCGAGTGCAGGCGCGATAGCGCCTTGGCGCAACGCCAGCGGCAGCAGCACGAGCGCGCCGAGCCCGCACCGCGCGCACAGGATCACGCCTTCGGACATTCCGTCGTCGAGCGCGACCTTGATGAACAGGTACGACGCTCCCCAGAGCGCGGCCGTTATGAGGAACAGAACGAGGGTTCGCGGCGTCATGCGTAAGCCACCGCCCCACCGCGCCGCGGATCACCGGCTGCGGTGACCTGTCCGGTCTGAGGGTGCCGGCACACCGCCTGCACGCCGCCGAAGAACAGATTCGGTTCACGGAAGTCAGCTCGCTCTTTGCCCTGCGGCTCCTGCCAGCCTTCGGGCACGGAGCCGGGCTCGGTGTAGATCACGGCGCCTTCGAGGTGCAGCCGGGGAGCGTCAACTGCTTCTTGCGCATCTCGCCCGTGGTCGATCACGCCTGTGACGGCTTGCAGGATCGCGGACCTGATGCGGTTCGATCCGGCACTGCCGATCACTATCTGCACCGATCCGGCCTCATCGAGCACAACAGTGGGCGCCATCATCGAGGGCATCCGCCGCCCTGCCGGGGCAGTGAAGAAGCCCTGGGGGCTCAGATCTTCCTCGCCCATGATGTTGTTGAGATGGATGCCGGTCCCGGGCGCGATCAGCCCGGAGCCTTCGCCGTTCGTGCAGGTGAGGCTGCACGCCATCCCGTTTGAGTCGAGGACCGAGATGTGGGTGGTTGATCCGAGGTTGGCAGCGATGAACTTCTCGATGAAGCCCGGGTCCGCGAGTTGGCTGTCGAACGCTGCGGTGCGGAGCAGTTGTGCGTGTCCCATGACCTCGACCAGCTCGTCCGGCGTGGGAGGCTCGGCGGGCTCGTCTCGACGTGCCAACCGGTCGAGTGCTGCGGCCAGTAGCGCTCCCCCGGCCGATGGCGGCGGATTGGTGAACACAGAGCGCCCGCCGTACCCAACCTGCACCGGCGCGCGAACGATCGCCTCGTACGCCGCGAGGTCGTCGGCGGTGAGCGTGCCGCCGTGCTCTGCGACGTACCCGACCACGGCCGCTGCGATATCCCCGCGGTAGAAGGGGTCCGCACCGTCGGCGCCGAATCGCTCGATCGTGGTGGCGAGATCGGAGCAGCGAAACAGCTCTCCCTCTTTGAGCAGCTGTCCGCCAGGTGCGAAGCGGCTCCGTACTTCAGGGGTGAGCGTGAGGATGCCCTCAAGGATCTCGACGATGTAGGCCTGGATGGCGTTCAGCGGGACGCCCGCGCGAGCAAGCTCTGCTGCGGGAGCCGCGAGTTCCGCTAGCGGGCGCGTGCCCCATCGCTCTGCGGCGGCCTGCAGGCCGGCAGGGCACCCGTAGGCACCGACCGACGCGGCTCCGGCGTGGAATACCTGGTTGGCGTCACCGAACGACACGTCTACTGGGACGAGGTCCGCGCGCGGCCCGTGAGACGGAGCGGCCACAAAGAAGTCGAGCAGTTCCGGCGTGCCGCCGTGGCCCGCGACCATGAGATACCCGCCCGCCCCGGGACCCGTGAGCAGCGGCTCGGAAGCCCACGACGCAAGCGACGCGGCAATTACGGCGTCGACAGCGTTGCCACCCGCCCGCAACACCGCAGCCCCCGCCTCAGCGGTGACCGGATGACCGGCTGCGACGACACCCTGCACGGCGGGGGATGGTATTGGGCGCGCGTCCACCCGCCCACAACGACGTCGGGGCCGCCATAGCGGCCCCCACAACCACCCACCCTGCATGGTAAGCGTGGGCGCTTTTAGGCCCCAGGCCCCACACGCCAATTCAT
>CAZLKZ010000001.1:8586-34647 GCA_964560235.1 uncultured Conexibacter sp.
CGGGGGTGGGCGTGGGGCGCCCGCCCCCCCCCCCCCCCGGGGGGGGGGGCCCACACCCCGCCCCCGACTACCAACCACGCTTGTTGCTGGCCTAGCGGCCGGAGAGAAACTCCGGCACGCGCTCACGAGATTCGCTGCGACGCGTCACACGCGGCTCACCGGTCGGCTCGTCGAGCCGGCGGCGCTGCGTAGGGCGCTCGTCGTAGCGGGTTGCGACGACGGTGATCCAGACCTGGTTCTCGTCCAGGTTCTCGTCGACCATCGCGCCGAAAATGATGTTCGCATCGGGGTGAGCGGCCTCCGCGACAGCCTTGGCCGCCTCGTTGACCTCCCAGAGGGACAGGTCGCTGCCGCCGGTGATCGACAGCAAGATCGACCGAGCGCCGTTCATGCTCGTCTCCAGCAGCGGTGAGGACACGGCCTTCTCGGCCGCCTCGATCGCGCGCTGCTCGCCCGTGCCCATGCCGATACCGAGCAGGGCCGCGCCAGCGTCGGACATGATCGTGCGCACGTCCGCGAAGTCGAGGTTGATGATGCCCGGCAGCGTGACGAGGTCAGAGATGCCCTGTACGCCCTGGCGCAGCACGTCGTCGGCAACCTTGAAGGCGTCGACCATCGAGGTGCGCTTGTCGAGCACGCTGAGCAGCTTGTTGTTCGGAACGATGATCAGCGTGTCGACCTCGTTCGCGAGGGCGTCGATACCGGCGTCGGCAGTAGCCGCGCGACGGTTGCCCTCGAAGCCGAACGGCTTGGTGACGATGCCGACTGTCAGGGCACCTACCTCACGTGCGATGCGCGCCACGATCGGGCCTGCACCCGTACCGGTGCCGCCACCCTCGCCCGCGGCGATGAACACCATGTCGCTGCCGCGCAGCAGGCTCTTGATGCGGTCGAACTCTTCCATCGCCGCCTGGCGACCGAGCTCGGGATCGGAGCCGGCACCGAGACCGCGGGTGAGCTGCGGGCCGATGTGCAGGGTGACGTCGGCGGCGGACTGCTCGAGCGACTGCGCGTCGGTGTTGATTGCGAGGAACTCGACGCCACCAACTCCGGCCTCGACCATGCGGTTGACGGCGTTGACGCCAGCACCACCGACACCGATCACGCGGATCACGGGCTGACCGCTCACGCGGGCGTTGCTCGACCAGGCGGTCGCCTCTTCGGTCACGTGCGAGCGCGACTCGTAGATCTCTGCGGACTCCCAGCGCTCGGGCTGCGCCGGCGCGGCGGGTGCCTCGGGCGCTGCGACCTCGGTGGTGGCAAGTGAGGGATGCGGGTAGCCGGTCTCACGCGGGTGCGGCGGCGGCTCCTTCGGGCCGCCGTTCAGCAGCGGATCGATCTCGAGCTGGCGTGCACCGGCAGCTGTGGCCGGAGCGACCTTGGACTCGTCGACGGGTGCCGGAGTCTCGGGTGCCTGCTTGGCGGCCTTGGGCTGCTCGACTTCCTCCGGCTCACCGGTGCTGCGGAACAGCGCCGCGAGCGGGCCTTCACGCATGCTTGAACGCTTCGGGGGGTTAGCCATTTGAGAGAACCTCCTTCGCCAGGTCTCTGTAGGACTGGGCTGCAACCCCGTCCGGGTCGTACTTCAGCACGGACATCCCCTGCACGGGGGCCTCGGCGAAGCGGATCGTCTTGCGGATACGTGATGCAAACACTCGGTCGCCGAAGTTCTCCTCGAGAATTTCGATCGCCTCTTTCGCGTGCACGGTCCTGGTATCCAACAGGGTAGGGAGGATGCCTTCGATCTGGACCTCAGGATTGAGGTTCTCGCGAATCATCTCAAGCGTGTTCTGCAACTGGATCAGGCCGCGCATCGAGAGGTACTCGCATTGCACGGGCACGATCACCTTCGTCGACGCCGTGAGGGCGTTGATCGTCAGCAGGCCGAGGCTCGGCGGAGTGTCGATGCACACGAAGTCGTAGACGCCTTCGATCTGACGCAGTGCACGCTGCAGCGAACGCTCGCGACCGATCTGCGCGGACAGCGCAAGCTCGGCGCCGGCAAGATCGATCGAGGAGCAGGCAACGTCAATCTCGCGCTCCTGGATGATCTCGGTCATCGGCATGCCGTGCACGAGCACGTCGTACATGGACTTCTCGACCGTGTCCGGGTCGATGCCCTGAGACATCGTGAGGTTGCCCTGCGGGTCCATGTCGATGCAGAGGACCTTGTGGCCCTTCTCTGCGAACGCGACCGCCAGGTTCAGCGTGGTCGTGGTCTTGGCGACCCCGCCCTTCTGGTTGGCGAAGGTGATGACCTGCATCTGCTTCGGCGCCTCTTCGGCGGTCATCGGACCGCCCTCGGTGACTACCGGGGTTGCAGGTGCGGGCGCTACCGGCGCGGCGCCAAGCGATGACGGCGGCAGCTGCACCGGCTGCAGCGTCTCACGAACCGGCTGGCTCGGAACGGGTGCAGGCGCGGATGACTGGTGCGGCGGCAGGGTGTCGCCGAACGCGGAAGAAGGTGTTGCAGGGGAACTGTGGCTGGGGCCCATGATGTCCCCGTATTCCTGCCCCCTTGGGCAGATTCCTTCTCAGCTAGCGGCGCGAAGGACGTCTTGCATGATTCGGCCCAGAATCGGGCGGTCACCGATCGAAGCGGCGAGGAAGCCGCTCCGGGGCGGTGAGGGAGCCTCCGGCTGGAGGCCCGCCACCGGGCGGTTCTAATGAAGATGCGCTCGGATCACACCAGGACGTCTACGTGGCCGACCGCGCTAACGGCAGGCTGTTGGACGTCCGGACGGGGTTCCGGGCGCTCTCCGATTGTTTGCTTTTCCGTAGCCGCGGCAGGCACCGCCCCAGCCGCGGTCGCCATCTGCGCCTTGGCTTGGGGGGAGAGGGAGAGTGCCGCGGGCTGGTGCGCCGCGTCACGCGCGGCGTCCAGCGCCTCGTACAACTCACCGTCCATGAGGGTGCGCCTAGGGCGCTCCCACAAACGGTTAGTGAGCACCTCGGCCACTGAGGTCGGGGTGCCCGTTATCCTGGTCGTGCCGGACATGGCCTGAGCTACATCGGGCGCAAGGGGCGGGATCTTTATAGCGTCCAGACCAAGTTGGACAACTTTCTCGTGCATCGCAGCCCGGCAACGCTCTCTCAAACCTGATCAATGGCCGTTTCTGCCTGCAAATCAACGCTTTTTGTGACAGGCAAGGGCGGAACGGGCAAATCTTCAATCAGCGCCGCGATCGCGCTCGTCCAGGCTGAGAGTGGACTACGCACTCTCGTAGCTGAAGTGCACAACCGGACCGACGTTTTGGCGATCCTCGGTGGCGATCCGGGCGACCCCGCGGAGCGCGCTCAGCACGAGGAAATACAGCTCGCGGAGCACTTGTTCCACGTGACGATCGACAGCGACGCGGTGCTCGGGGAGTACCTGTCAGATCAGCTGCCGGGGCCGGTCGCCGCGATGCTCGGGCGGAGCCGCTCGTTCGGCACCTTGGCCGCAGCGACACCGGGCCTTCGCGAGCTGCTGACCGTCGGGAAGATCTGGGAGATGGCTCAGGAGGAGCGCCGCCTGCCCGGTGCAGAGCCGTACGACCTTGTCGTGGTGGACGCCCCAGCCACAGGGCACGGTGTTGCACTGCTTTCGGCGCCGCGCACGTTTGCTGAGGCGGCACGCAGCGGCCCGGTCGCCAGGCAGGCCGGGATCATCGACGCAACACTGTCTGACCCGGAGCAGACGGCTGTAATCGCTGTGGCAACAGCCGAAGAGCTCCCGGTTAGCGAAACGATCGAGCTCTCAGCCGGCCTGCCCGAGTCGCTGCCGGGGCAGTCGCTTGAACGGGTGGTCGTAAACCGAATGTTGCCGCGCCGCTTCTCGAAGGCTGACGCAGACAAGCTGAGAGCGGCCACCGGCCCGAGGTCAGACCCTGCAATCGAGGCGGCGCTCGCGATAGCCGAGCAGAGCGTGGAGCAACATACACAGCTCGCACGGCTGCGCAGGGAGCTCGGCGGCATCGAGATCACAACGGCCCCCGCCCTACCCGCCGACGACATCAACACGTCGGGGCTACGGAAGCTCGGTAAGGCGGCATACGAGCGATGAACCTCAGCCGCGAGCTTGCGCACACGCGCGTTTGCATCTGTGTAGGCGCGGGAGGTGTCGGCAAGACGACTACCTCCGCCGCGATCGCACTGATGCTCGCTCGGTCGGGCAAGCGTGTGGCACTCGTGACGATCGATCCCGCCAAACGGCTGGCTGACGCGTTGGGGGTATCAGACCTCGCCGGCGAGCCGCAGCAGGTTGATCTCGATTGCAGCGGCGAGCTGTGGGCGATGATGCTCGACCCTCAGGCGACCTTCGACGGGATGGTTGAGAACCTCGCTCCCGACGAGGACTCGCGCGACGCCATCCTCACCAACGCGATCTACCAGCGGCTGTCCTCCGCGGTCGCGGGTTCCCAGGAGTTCACGGCCGTCGCGAAGCTCTACGAGCTCGATCGCAGTCGCCGGTTCGATGCGATCGTGCTCGACACTCCCCCGTCACGTAACGCGCTGGACTTTCTCGAGGCACCTGACAGACTCACGGCCTTCCTCGAGGGCCGCGGGCTGACCGCTCTGTTTGCTCCTTCCGGCCCGCTGGCCAAGGTCGCAGGCCGTGGATCGGGCCTCGTGTTCGGCACGCTCGGCCGCCTAACCGGCAGCGAGCTGCTCCGCGACATCGAGACGTTCTTCTCGGCGTTCGGGACCGTGCTCGATGGGTTCCGCGAGCGAGCATCCGCCGTCTCGCGCCTGCTTGCCGACCCGAGCACGGCCTTTGTGATCGTGACGGCCGCCGAGCGCGAGCCCGCGGGTGAAGCGATCCACCTGGCGCAGCGGCTGAACCGATCTGAGATCGATTTGACCGCGTTGATCGTGAACCGGGTCACCCCCGCCAGCGACGAGCCGCGCGAGCTGGACATCGATGCCATCACGCGCCAGCTCGGCGGAGACGCAGAGCTTGCGACCAAGGTCGTCCGGACGGCCGCCGACGCGCGAGCGATCGCGCTCGCCCAGAGGGCCCAGATCGATCGGCTCCGCGACGCCCTCCCTGGCAGATCGCTCGTGATCGTGCCGCGCCTCGCGGGCGACCTTCACGACCTGGCGGGTATCGGCCGGCTCGCTGAGTGGGTCGCAGAAGACCCGGACGCTCGAGAGTCCGCCCTCGCACATCGCGCTGTGTAGGCGTAGGGTCGCCCGAGGAGCATCGTGTCCCATTGGCGCCAAGAGGTGACGCAGAGTGGACACGGCACGGGGGTCGAATGACTGCCGTGTCCTATCCGCGCCACGGGGTGACGCTTGCCGGACACGGCACCCGGGGTGACGAACGCCGATCCCCTTGGACGCGCTGACAACGTTGGCGTAGGGTCGGCGTATGCAGCCGATCGAAGTCCAGAAGTCGCGCACAATTCCGTTGGCTCTCGAGGATGCCTTCCGGCACGTGATCGTGATCCCTCTGCCCGTCATGTTCTCGCGCCGGCATTTGCTGATGCCGCCGATCAAGGAAGTGCGTGACCAGGACGGCGACTGGGGCGTCGCGATCGGGCAGACGCGCACGATCGAGACCTCCGACGGCGGTGTGATGCATGAAGAGCTGACCGAGCTCGATGCGCCGAACCTCTTCGGCTACGACCTGACGGTGATGAAGGGTCCGATGAAGGGCCTCGTCGGCGGCGTGAAGGGCCAGTGGCGCTTTGCTCCCGACGGCGACGGCACCAAGGTAACTTGGGCTTGGACGCTGACACCGAAATCAGCCCTCACCCGCCCTGTGCTGAAGCTGATCGCCCGCCACTGGATGGGTTACGCCGAGAAGGCGCTCGAACAGGGGCAGGTCGAGGCGGTGCGCATGCAGGCCGCAGAATCCGCCGGCACGCCGGTTGGGGCAGGCAGCTAGCGCGAGCTAGAGGCGCGCCGCCAGGCGCACGCCCTGGTCGATCGCGCGCTTGGCGTCGAGCTCGGCAGCTTCGTCGGCCCCGCCGATGATGTGGGTGCTGATGCCGCGCGCAAGTAGCTGGTCGTGCAGCTCGCGCACCGGCTCCTGGCCGGCACAGATGACGATGTTGTCGACGGCGAGCGTGCGCGGCCCATCGGCTGTTGTGATGTGCAGACCGGCGTCGTCGATGCGGTCGTAGGTCACGCCGGTGACCGGCTCGACGGCCTTCATCTTGAGCGCCGCGCGGTGCACCCAGCCGGTTGTCTTGCCCAGCCGCTTGCCCACGGTCTCCTGCTTGCGCTGCAGCAGGTACACGTGGCGTGCCGGCGGCTCGATCTGAGGCGGCACCAGGCCGCCCGGCGCGCTGTCTGGCTCGCCTACGCCCCACTCCGCGCGCCACAGATCAGGTTCGAGAGTCGCTGAGTGCTCGACGGTCAGGAACTCAGATACGTCTACGCCGATCCCGCCTGCTCCCACGACCGCCACATTGTCGCCGACCGGCGCCCCGTCGCGCACAACTTGGTCGTAGGTGAGCACCGACGGGTGGTCGATCCCTTCGATCTGCGGCACCCGCGGAACGACGCCGGAAGCAACAACCACCTCGTCATAGCCGCCGCCTACGAGCTCCTCAGAGGTAACGCGGTGTCCGAGCCGCAGGTCGATCGAAAGCAGCTCGACCTGCCGCTTCCAGTAACGGATCGACTCGGCAAACTCTTCCTTGCCGGGAATCTTCATCGCGATCGCGAACTGGCCGCCGATGTCGTCGGAGGCCTCGAACAGGGTCACCGCGTGCCCGCGCTGCGCGAGCGTCACAGCCGTCGCAAGTCCGGCGGGCCCCGCGCCGACGACCGCCACCGACTTCGTCGCTGGTGATGTCTCGATCTTCAGGGTCGTTTCGTGGCAGGCACGAGGGTTGACCAGGCAGCTCGCGGTCTTCTTCTGGAAGGTGTGGTCCAGGCAGGCCTGGTTGCACGCGATGCACGTGTTGATCTCGTCGCTGCGGCCTTCGGCAGCCTTCGCAACCCACTCAGAGTCGGCGAGGAAGGGCCGTGCCATCGAGACCATGTCGGCGTCGCCGCGAGCAAGAACCTCCTCGGCGACCTCGGGCATGTTGATCCGGTTGCTCGTGACGACCGGGATCGAGACGTGCGGCTTGAGCTTCGCGGTGACGTTCGAGAACACTGCGCGCGGCACCGAGGTGACGATCGTTGGCACGCGAGCTTCGTGCCAGCCGATGCCGGTGTTGATGATCGTCGCCCCGGCAGCTTCGATCGCCTTGGCGAGCTGCACGATCTCCTCCCAAGGCTGGCCGCCGTCGACGAGGTCCAGCATCGAGAGGCGGTAGACGATGATGAAGTCCTCGCCAGCCTGCTCGCGACACTCGCGCACGATGTCGATCGCGATCCGCTGCCGGTTCTCGACGCTGCCGCCCCAATCGTCGGTGCGCTTGTTGGTGCGGGGCGCGAGGAACTGGTTGATGAAGTAGCCCTCGGAGCCCATCACCTCGATGCCGTCGTACCCGGCTTCACGGGCGAGCGCGGCAGAACGACCGAACGCAGAGATCGTGGCGTTGATGCCTCGCTCGGAGAGCCCGCGGGGGCGGAACGGCGTGATCGGCGACTTGATCGGTGACGCCGAAACAGAAAGCGGGTGGTAGGCGTAGCGACCGGCGTGCAGCAGCTGCATCGCGATCTTGCCGCCGGCCTCGTGCACGGGGTCGGTGACCGCGCGGTGGCTACGGGCCTCGCGGGTCGTCGTCAGCTTGGACGCTCCGGGATAGAAGCTGCCGCGCAGCGTCGGAGAGAAGCCGCCGGTCACCATGAGGCCGACGCCGCCACGAGCGCGCTCGGCGAAGTACTCGCCGAGTGCCGGCAGATGCTTGGCGCGGTCTTCGAGGCCGGTGTGCATCGACCCCATCAGCACGCGGTTCTTCAGCGTGGTGAAACCGAGGTCGAGCGGCTCGAGCAAGTGCGGGTAGGCGGTCATCGAGCGTGCATCATGACGGCCGGTGGTACGCGAGGGGCTTGACATGCCCAGCGCGCAACGTCGCTATGCCTCCGGCTTCGCTCCACGGGTTGCTGCGCTGAGCACGTCACGCCCCTCGCCCGTCGCGGCCGTGAGTAGCCCGACGACCGCCTACGCCAGCACAAGCGCAGGCGATCAGACGATCGTCGCTTGACGCGCATCTTCTTCAGCGAAGATGCCGTCCGCGACGCTGCGCAGATCTGAATCGAGATGCCCGCACAGCACGTCGCGCAGGAGCGCGCGGAGCCAGCCGAGCAGCTCCTCGACAGGCTGGATGAGCGATGCGTCATCGGGCGCCACACCGGCCACCACCGAGCGCTCCAGCGACACGAGGTGGCCGATCCGCTCGGTCACCTGCGCACGCTGCTCGGGCATCGCGCAGAGCGCAGCGATACGAGCCGCGAGCTTGCCGGACTGCGGACCTTCGGGCTCCAGCAGAGCGCGAAGAGCAAGCAAGGTGTCGGTCAACGCCTCCGACGCGCGAGTCGCGTCACAGGCACGACCAAAGCGCTGCAAGGCCCATGCGATCTCACCTGACTTCGGCGAGCGGCGAGACACGAGCGACAGGAAGGCCCGCAGCTCGTCCTCCTGCTGCTCGGGCACGACACACACGCCGCGCGGTTCACCGCCGCCAGCGAGCGCGAACGGCTGCCACCGCTCGCCGCCAGTGCGCGCCCACGCTGTTGGCGCGAGCTGCATCTCGGCAGCGTCGTACAGGCGCAGGGCGAGCAGCAGCCTGTTGAGCTTGACCTGCGCGTGGTGGAGCGGCGCCTCGTCACCGGCAGCCGCCTCCCACTCGAGCTTCACGAGCACGCCCGGGTGCTCGGCGTCGGGGCCGCGCCGCGCTTCGACCGGCACGTCGTCGGACGCGGCAGGGCCGAGTAGCGACAGACCCGGAGCAAGGTCGATGCGCTCTGAGTCGATGGTGAGGCCGAGGATCGGAGCGATGACCTCGGTGAGCACCCGCCCTTCCATCACGACCTGCTCGAGCTCGACGTACGCAGCGTTGAAGCGCTCTTCAGAGAACACGAAGTCTGTGGAGTCGCGGAAAACGACGGTCAGGAACTCGCGCAGCCCCTCGACCGCTCCCGCTCCGCCGCCGATCGCCGTGCGCTGGTGGGCGCGCAGGTAGGCAGGTAGCCCTGCGCACGCGCTGAGGGCGTGTAGCGCGGGCAGGTACGAGGGCAGCAGGCCTAGCAGCGACTGGTGCTTGCCGATGAAGTCGGCGGTCAGTGGGCGGTAGCAGTAGAAGACCGAGTCGCGATCCCCGGACTCAACTACCTCGAAGGGAACGTCGGTGCCGCCGCGTGCGTCAGAGGCGAGCTGCCAGGCAGCTTCCTCGGCGAATGCGTGCAGCGCGTCGTGCAGCTGGCGATTGCGCATGCGGTCGGTTTCGCCTGCAATCGCTGCGATCCTGCCGCCTGCAGGATCGGTTGCAGCCGCCGTCCGCTAGGAGAACAGCCCGCTGCCCCACCAATCGCGCGAGTTGCGCACGCCCGGGGGCACGGCCCACACGCCGCTGCCGACGTGAACGATGTACTCGTTGAGCAGGTCGCGAGATTTGCCCGCAAGGGCGCGCTGCACCGTCACGAACTGCTCGGGATCACGCTGGTAGGAGATGAAGAAGAGCCCGGCGTTTAGCCGGCCCAAATCGTCGTTGCCGTCTACGAACGAGTAGCCGCGGCGCAGCAACTTCACCTCACCGTTGTGGCTCGGGTGCGCAAGTGCGACGTGCGAGCGAGGGTCGACCTTCAGCTCACCGTCCTCCCCGCGCGCCTTGAAATCGATCGGGGCGAACTCGTCGTCGCCTCCGAACGGGGCGCCCGAAAGCTTCTGCCTGCCGATCACCGTCTCCTGATCCCCGAGCGGGTCGCGATCCCACGTTTCGATGTGCATGCGAATTCTGCGCGCGACGAGGTAGCTGCCGCCCGCCATCCACGCGCGCGCCCCCTTCTCGTCGCCGGGAGCAACCCACACGTGCTTGCGCATCGCGGCCTCGTCGTCGGAGCGAATGTTCGCGGTGCCGTCTTTGAACCCGAGCAGGTTGCGCGGCGTGACCTGAGCGCTCGTGGTCGCAGAGGTGCGTCCGAACC
This sequence comes from uncultured Conexibacter sp., assembly GCA_964560235.1. Taxonomy (GTDB): domain Bacteria; phylum Actinomycetota; class Thermoleophilia; order Solirubrobacterales; family Solirubrobacteraceae; genus Baekduia. Next base: position 18,616 of record CAZLKZ010000001.1, read on the forward strand.
CGAGCTGGCTGAAGCGCACCGCCGCCACTCCGTGGGCGAGCCGGGCGAGGTTGCGGACTGCGTGGACGGCTACCTGCGGGTCGTCCGAGCAGGCCTGGATCGCGATGTCACCATCCGAGGAGTCTGGGTTGAGGTTGTCGTCGGCGAAGTGCGGGAGCCGCTTCAGTGCAGCGGGCCTGCGTGAAGCGATGTCAAAGCGGTCTTTGCCCTCGTGCTCGAAGAGCGACGGGCCGAACCCGATCGTGATCGTGAGCTGGGCCGGGTCGAGGCCCTGCGCTTCGCCCGTGTCTCGCGGCGGCGCATTGAGATCCTGGTTTGCTGCCGGACCCTCGATCAGCTCCCCGGTGGCCATCGTTGCCGCGGCCTCGGTCCATACCTTGAGCAGATCTACGAGATCAGCGCGAGTGGCACCCGGCAGCAGGTCGAACGATGCGAAGTGCAGCCTGTCTTGAGCCGCCGTGCCGATGCCGGCCTGGTGGTCACCAAAGAACGGGACCGGCCCGCCAGCTGGCGAGGACGCGACCGGCTCGTCGCTTGCGGTCGCCCGCCCTACCCCTACGCCACCTGCAAAGCCCGCGGCGGCACCACCCGCGATGCCGAGCAGTTTGCGCCGCGAGATGCCGGTGGTGTCCGTCACCGCAGTACGACCGTGCTCACCTGGCTGAGCGGCTCAGATAGCCCGTCGACGGACTGCGCGAGCTTGCGCACGTCGCTCTTGGTGAGCTTGTCGTAGGTCACGTACGTGTCCCCGGAGCGGTACTCGAGCAGGGACTGCTGGACCTGATCGAAGCCGCGATCGACCCGCGTGGCGAGCGCAGGCCGGCGGTCGGCAACGATCGGACGCAGGCTCGTGTAGGCAGCCTGGGCGCCTTCGAGGTTGGCCTGGAAGTCGGCGAGGTCGGTGTGGGAGTAGCGCTCTTCCTCGCCGGTGATCTTGCCGGTGGCGACCTCGTCCATCAGCTGGCGCGCACCGTTTGCAAGCTGCTCAGGAGTGATCTTGGTTGTGCGAAGCGTGCGGCGCAGCTCTGCGATGTCGGCCTCGAGGCGGTCGGCGAACTCGGCGGCCTTCTTGACGTCGTCGTTCTGCCACAGCTCCTTCTCGATCCGGTGAAAGCCGGTCCACTCGGTGCCAGGCGGGTTGCCGCCTGCGCGAATGTCGATCTTCACGTCGAGGTCGGTGAAGCTCTCGGCGATCGGCTCGATCCGTTCGTAGTGACGACGGGTATCTGCGTAGAGCGCCTTCGCCTTGGCGGTGTCGCCTTCGCGCAGCGCCGCCGTGAACTCCTTGGTCTGCGTCTGCAGCTCGGCCACCTGGCCGAGTACGTAGCGGCGGTAGCTCTTGATGCCCTCGGCGAGCTGCGCGTTCTCCGACAGCACGACCGGCTTGCCGGTGACGGTGAGGCTGCGGCGGATGCCCTTGCCGACCATGCCGGGCTTGCAGGCGATCTCGTACTTGCCGGGAGAGAGCGTGACCTTGAAGTCGCGCGTGAGTGCTGGGGTGACGTTCTCGACCTCGCCCATGATCCGGTCACCCACCGCGTAGACGTAGGCCTCGGTGACCTTCGAGCCTTCGTTCTTGACGCGTACGACCATGGTGCCGGCGCCGACGCTGTCGACGTTCGTCTCACAGCTGTCGTCGTTGGCGGTGATGTCGATGTTGCCCGAGCCCTTGTCTGCAGAGTCTGTCCCGCAGCCGCCGGCGATGAACACCAGAAGCGCCGCGGCGACAGTGGCCGACTGCGGCGCGCTGCGGCGAAGCCGGCTGAAGATGCCGGTGCCGCGCAAGAACAAGGGCATCACGATCGCGACGTAGGCGCACCACACGATGGCCTGCAGCACCGTGGTCTGCGGCGAGAAGTTGAAGATGCCCTTGAGCAGGGTGCCGTACCAAGAGTCCGCCGGGATCTGAGCCGATACGTCGAACGCGAGGGTGTTGAGGCCGGGCAGGATGCCCGCCTCCTGCAGGTCGTGTACGCCGTAGGCGAGCACTCCCGCGGCCACGAGCACGAGGCCGGCGCCGGTCCAGGTGAAGAACTTGTGCAGGTTGAGCGTGATCGCCCGGCGGTAAAGCAGCCAGGCGAGCGTGATCGCCGAGGCGATACCGAGCAGGAAGCCGATCAGCGGCTCGGTCGCGCTGGACGACGCCTGAGCCGCGGCCCAGAAGAAAAGTGCTGTCTCAAGCCCCTCTCGCGCTACCGCCAGGAACGCGGTGAGCACGAGCGCCAGCGTGCCGACCTGCAGCGCCGCGGCCATCCGGCCGTCGAGGTCTGAGCGCAGGTGCCGCGCGGTCCGGCGCATCCAAAAGATCATCCAAGTGACGAACCCGACTGCGACAATCGACATGAAGCCGCCGAACGCCTCTTGCTGCTCGAAGCTGAGCCGCGAAGAGGTGAACGTGAGGAACGCGCCCACGCTGATCGAGAGGACTACGGCCACGCCGACGCCCATCCAGATCGGGGGTAGGCGGTCGCTACGGCCGGTCTGTACGAGGTAAGCAACGAGGATCGAAACGACAAGGGCCGCTTCGAGCCCTTCGCGCAGTCCGATCAGATAGTTCGCGAGCATCGCGGGGCACCCTAGCAAGAAGTTAGGGTTCCCTAAGTTGCGGCCTCAGAGCTTGCGCACGGCTCGCACGAACAGTCGCGGCGAGCCGCCAGCAGCGACCCCATCGTGGGCCGCCGATTTGACGCGCATCCGGTGGAGCGCGGGACGCGTAAGCCGTGCCGTAGCGCGGTAGCTGCCGTCCTTGCCTGGCTTGACGGGCACGCTGGCTATCTGCCGGTACTTGCCGTCTTTGCCCTGGCGCTCGACGATCAGCCGCGCGTTGGTCGCGGGAGTCGCCTTGCCGGTGACGACCGCTTTGCGCCCGAAGCGCACGCGCGCAGACTTCGAAGCAGCGGTGATTTCCGGGGTGCACAACACGTTGGCACTGGGCGAGGCGACGACTCCCTGAGCGTCCGACACCGCAGCCCGCAGCGCCCCGCCCCGCTTCCAGCTCACCGGTACGAAGAACCGGCCCGCCGAGTCCGTCGTGCCGCGCGCAACGGTCACCCAACCCTTGCTGCCTCGCTTTTGTACTGCGACGGCAGTGCCGGCCAGTGGCGCCTTGTCTGCCGACGTGACAGTGCCCTCGACCATCAGCTCGCTTCCGTAGGACGCGTCGCTCGGGGGTGCCGAGAGGGTGACCACCGGCCGCCCCTCCGGGGCGATCCCACCGGGTCCGGCCAGCGCGAGCGTCTTGGTTCGAATCGTCTCGAGCTGTGCGTAAAGGCTGTTGCCCGGGCAGGACGTGCTGCAGCCGTCTCGATGCCCGGAGATGCGCTGAAACTTGACGGCTGTTCCCGCTCGGTATCGGTTGGCCGAGCCGCCGCTCGAGGTGACGCCGAACTCGCCGATCACCGGCGCGGCGTGCAGAGGGAGCTTCCAGGCGAGCAGCCGGCAGACCGCGTCGATCGCGGGTGCCGGAGCCTGCAGCGCATCGAACGTGCCGATGATTGCAACGCCGGTTGAGATCGAGTTCCATCCACCTGCTTGGGCTCCCACGACGGCCTGGTCGATGCCTCCCGCGCGGCCCTCGTAGATCGTGCCGAACCGATCGACGACGAAGTTGTAACCGATGTCGCTCCAGCCGTTTGAGTTGCGGTGGTACTTCGCGATCGCGAGCACGATGCCCGGCGCATCGGCCGGCGAGTAGTTGTTGGCGTTGACGGTGTGGTGAACGAACGCCATCCGCACGTCGCCGTACGTGGCCTCAGAGCGCGGGCGTACCGCGGCCGCTCCCCACTGCGCCCGCATCACCACCGCCGGAGCACCTTCGACCACCTGCGCTGCTCGCGCGACCGCCGGGACGCGCTGCTCGGGCACGACGACGAGCTCCCACCGGCCGCGAGCTCGTGAGCCGTCGAGGCGAAGCTGGAGCTCGTCCGCTGGGCCGGTCCATACCGGTTCGGAGGCCTGAAGTCGTGCAGCAGAGTCCGGCCCGTGACCTGACGCCGCGATGGCAAGCCACGGCCCCCATGCCCCGCCACGCCGCCGGGTGCGGACACGAGGACGAGCGGCCTCGATCCCTACCCCGCGTATCCCGAGCAGTTCAAAGCGGCGGGGCGAACGCACGACGCCGCCGGTCAGCGCATCACTGCTGAGCTCAATGCGAAAAGGGTCAGCTGAGCTGGAGGCTGCGAAGCCGGTTTGCGTCCACGGGATGACGCTCGCGGCGCCTGACGCAACACCGAGAGCAACGGCGCGCCGACGTGTGATTCCTCCTGAATCCACGCTTCCAGCGTAGATACGCCGCCGCGGCAATGCGTCAATTACGCGTGCATTCTCATCCGCTCAACAAACTGCCGAGCCCACCGCCGCCACCACCGCTCGCGGGAACCTGCACGCGGCCCTCGGACGGCTGAACCAGTACCCAGCCCTGACCGGAGAACGCCATCTGGAACGACTCGCCCGAGCCCTTGCCGATGAAGTTCTTCATGCTGATGTCGGTCTTCAGCGAGGTCGACACGCCCTCTGACCACGTGACCGCGGCCTGAGCGTCAGCGAACGTGGGCGCCGACGCGACGTTCAACAGCACAGGCGGACCGTCGGTCAGCACCGCGACCCAGCCAGTCCCCTTGAGCGAGGTGTTGTAGAGCCCGCCGCCCATCATGCCGCTCGCCCCCTGCACACGCTCGATGTCCCAGTCGATGTCGGCGTCGAAAGCGAGCAGGTTCGGACCGTTGACCGTGATCTTCTCGCCCTCGAGGTAGAGCAGGTGGATGTCCTGGGCGGTGTCGGCGAGAAACACCTCGCCGGTCCCGCTCATCTTCATCAGCGTCGTGCCCTCCCCGGTCACGGCTTTCTTCATCATCCGGCCGAGGCCACCGGACCCGGCGTGCTCAAACTTCACATCGCCCTGGTAGGCGACCATCGACCCGGCCTTGGCCTGGATCGTGTTGTTGGCGAGCGAGACCCTGAGCAGCTTGGAGTTCTGCATCGAGAACGCGTCTTGCGACTGCGTCTCGTTGAACTGGGCGAGCGTCGTTTGCATGACCGCCAGCCTAACGGCGGGCGGTGTCGCAAATGACCGCGACGGTCTTGTCTGGCTTGTCCCACATCGGTACGTGCCCGCAGTCCTCGAACAGCACGGTGCGCACGTACTCGGTCTCGATGTGTTTGGGCCGGATCAGCCGGTCGCGGTCACCGAACACCAGCGTTGCGGGTACCTGCACGCGATCGATGTTCTCGAACCTCCCGGCGCGCATCGCAGCGCTCGTCTCCGGGTAACCGATTCCACTTCCGTAAGCGACCACCATGCGCGACGCGGCCGCTGTGGGCACGCGCTGGGGATGAGCCACTACCGACGACAGCGCTGCGTGGCGGAACGCGGGCACTCGCATGGCCACCGGGATTAGGGGCCGAAGCTGGCGGACCAGTTTGTGTGCGCGGGCGCCGTTGGGGTCCGGACCGAGCGGCTCGCGCCAGAAGCCCGCCGGGCAAAGTGCAGTGACCGACCGCGCTCGCCCAAGCAGCGCCAGCTCGAGTGCCACCCATCCGCCGAGCGAGTTGCCTGCGATGTGAGCCGTATCGATGCCGCGCTGGCCGAGCTCGGCTGCGACGTGGCGCGCGAGCGCCGGCGGGTCAGGGGTGACGCCGTCGGGTAGCGGATCGGCATCGCCGAATCCCGGCAGGTCGACCGCGATCACGTCGAATCCCGCAGCCGTGAGCGGCTCGAGGACCGGCTCCCAAACGGCGCGCTCGCTGCCGAGGCCGTGGATCAGTACTAGGGGCTGCGGCGCGGTGTCCACACCGCGAGGGTAGTCGCCTAGAAAAGCGCCGTAGTGCCGTGCTCGGCCGTGAGTGGGAAGGCTTCGTAGTCCGGCTCGGCCCCATTCGTCAGACTCTGGTTGCGCGCATAGAGCAGGCCGAGCAGCTCGCGATCGTTGTCGTCGCTCGAGACCGCCAGTTTTCGTGGCCAGCCGTAAGCGTCGAGCACGGCTTCGTCGAGCTTGTGGTGCAGCGCACTGAGTTCCTTGAATGCGCCTTCGTCGACGAGGTTGTAGAGCTTGGTCAGACCGATCGGGGAAGCTGTGCCGGTGAGGCAGAGCTCGGAGCGGAGTGCGATGAGTTCGTCCGCGATGTCGCCGATCCGCTCGGTCTTAGCTGTGTCGACGGGCGGGAACGGGTAGGTCTCGAAGACCGTGGTCGGGGTGAAGTGCAGGTCTGCTTTGAGCCTTCCGCCCCAGCGCACGGTCCAAAGCGTGAAGGGCCTGGCGACAAGGAGGCCGAGGACGGACGGATCCGCTGATGCGACCGCAACTGTCTTGTTGTTGGGGCAAGTCTGGCTCTGCTGCCACGCAAACTGGATCCGCTTGCCGTACTCGTTGGCGACGACGTAACGCGGTAGCGGCGCCAGGGCATTGCGCATCTCCATGCGTACTCGCCCGAACTGCCACCACCGATCTCGAAATCCGGCGTCACGGTTCTCATCCCGGTCCGGCTTCACACGTGCGCGGACAAGGTCGAGAGCTGCCGAGTAGCGCATCGCTTCTTCCAGGGGCCGGTCTGCGAAATCGATAATCCACTGTCGTGGCCCTTGCCGAGGGTCATCGGTGATGTCTTTGCCCTTCAAGTAAGGCCTTACTACGTGGGAGTACTGTGCATCGGTCCTGGCGAGCAAAGATTTCGCCTCCTGCTCGTCCAGCTCGAAGCCTTTGCCGACCGGAATCGGGCCCTGAAACGAACGGCCGGCGTTGCCTGCCAGCCGCACTGGCGGAGTGTGGTCATCTCCCTCTGTCAGCGACGGCGAGATCGACTCGACTTCCCGGTCGTCGAGTCCAAACGGCGCAGCCTCCTGACCTTTGACCCAATTGACAATCGACACATGCACGTTGGCCTCGCCCTCCCACGGGATCGACGAGACGGCATCGGTGATGGTGCCTCCCTCACCCGTCACGTACTCCAGGCTGGCCTGACGTGCCCGTCCTTCACGGATCGAGTTCGTTGCAACAAACCCGGCGCGCTCGCCCTCACTCAGGTGATCGTGCGCTTTGCGGAACCAATAGGTCACGTACTCGCGAATACCGACCCCCGGGAACAGCAGCTTGAGCCGTTCGACCGCTTCGTCGCCGATGTGCTCACGCAGGTGCTGAGACCCGATAAACGGCGGGTTACCGACAATCGCGTCGCACTCCGGCCAGTCCAACTCCAGCGCGTCGCCCTCGGTGATCGTCGTGATCTCAGGCAGCGGCAGCACGGCCTCTCCGACGAGGTGATGCCGTTCGACGGCCATCGCGTGACCGATCCACAGCACCACGCGCGCGAGACGCACCGCGAACGTGTCGACGTCGATGCCGAGCATGTTCGACAAGGGCACGCGCGGAAGGTCTTCCGGCACAGTCCTACCTTCGGCCGCACAAAGCTCGGCGAGCCGTGCACGCGCGTCGGCTTCCAGGCCACGTAACGCGTCGTAAGTGACATACAGGAAGTTGCCGCATCCACAAGCCGGATCGAGCACCTTGAACTGGCTGAGATCCTCGATAAGCTGCACCGCTTCGCCTGAGCTACCGAGCGCGTCGATCCGCCGTCGCCACGGTGTGACGATCGTCGGCTGCACGATCCGATCGATCTTGCGTTTGGGCGTGTAGTGAGCGCCGATCTGCTGTCGGCGGCGCGCATCGATCGACGACTGTAGGAAGCCCCCGAACACCGCCGGTTCCACCTTTGTCCAGTCAGCTTGAGCGGCCTTACGCAGGAGCGCTGCCTCCTCGGGCAGTAGCACGACGCGCGCTGGCTGCTCGAAGAGCCCGCCGTTGGCGTAAGGAACGTGCTGATACCGGCCCGCCCGGTTCGGATCTTCCTGGCCCAGCGCGGCGAACAAATCACCGATCGGGTCGTACTCGGCAAGCGCCGGAGTCCGGGCCATCTCCGCCAGCACCTCGGTGAGCACTCGCTCACTGAGCAGGCCGAGATCTTCAGCGAACATGCACCACGTGGCCTGCAACACGAACGACCTGGCCGTTTCTGCATCGACGCCCCTGACAAGCAGGCCGTGATGCAGGTCGGCGACCGCACCGACGGCCTCTCTAGCGAGGTCGATCTGGTCGGACGACAGGTCGGGCTCTCGACCTCGCAGGAAGTCCAGCACTTCGGGGCGCTCCACCAGGTCGCCTAGGCGAAGATCGGCCATGACTTTGCCGGGGTGCTCGCCCGGCTGGTAAATCAACATGCGCCGGAACGAGCACAGCACGACAAAGCGCGGACTCTTGTGCTCGCCAGCACCAGCAGCGCGCCAATAAGCCTCCGCCTGCCCGTAGTGGCGCTCGAGCTGGTCGGTCTCTTTCGATCCCTTCATCTCGACGAGCAACTGCTCTGGCAGCAACAGGTCGGCGTACTTCTGCGTACCGTCGATGATCAGCCGGTACTCGAACGCCTCGTCGTGCTCGCCGACATTCTGGCCGTAGCACTCGAGCAGATCGCGCAGAAATTGCTGCGCCTGCTGGCGCTCGATGCCTTCTCGCGCCTCCCAGCGCTGCCTAAACCGCTCTAGCGCACCCTGAACAGACGCGCGGTCTATTGGGGGTTCAGGAGCTGCCGAGGAGGTCTGCGACACGGCGGACATCTTGCTGCGCTTCGCGGACGACCTTAATTGTGCGCTGTGGCGCTGCACGTTCCTGCAACCGGCTCTCCGCAGTACTCAACAGTTGCTCGACACGTGTGAGGCGTTCGGCCACCGAGGGGTGTTCGTCCTCAGCGTTCAAAACAGCACGTCCTGACCGCCATCCGAACCGAACCACTCGCGTACCAATCGTGACTGCACGCCCTCGATCGTCGCCACCAGACGAGCACGTTCCTGCACGTCGAGCGAAGAGTCGTGCTCCAGCTGATGAATCGCCGTCTCCAGCCCAGCAACGGCGGACTCAAGGAGCTCCCGTGTCGAGTCTAGGGTCGCGCCATTCACGGACTCCAAGGTAGATGAGGCCGCACACGGAACCACGCGGGATTTCCCGCAGGCTGCGGGAAGTTGCTAGCGCAGCACGCTGCCGATTTGCGGCTTGCCGCGCTCGTCCTCGGCCTGGCCGAGGTCGTCCATCGTGGTGCCGCGACGGCCGTCGGCGGCCACCAGCAGGCGGAAGTCGTGCGGGCTGGAGGCGAACTCCACGGCCTGCTCCATCGTGATCTTGCCGTCCTTGAGGTGATGGAACAGCGCCTGGTCGAAGGTCTGCATCCCGTAGTACTCGCCGTCGGCGATCACCTCGGGCAGGCGACCGGTCTGCACCGGGTCGAGGATCAGGTCCTTGATGCGCCCCGTGGAGCGCATGATCTCGCAGGTCGCGATACGGCCCTTGCCGTCGGCGGTCGGTACGAGGCGCTGAGAGATCACGCCCTTGAGCGTGCCCGCGATCATCGCGCGGACCTGCTGATGCATGTGCGGCGGGAAAAACTCGATCAGGCGGTTGACCGTTTCGGCGGCGTCGACGGTATGGACGGTCGAGAAGACGAGGTGGCCGGTCTCAGCGGCAGACAGCGCCGTCTGCACTGTTTCCTCGTCGCGCATCTCGCCGATCAGAATCGCGTCCGGGTCCTGACGCAGCACTCGGCGCAGCGCCGACTTGAAGTCCGCGGTGTCCATACCGATCTCGCGCTGGTTGATCACCGAGCGCTTGTCGACGTGCAGGAACTCGATCGGGTCCTCGATCGTGACGATGTGGCGCGCACGGCTCGAGTTGATGTGGTCGAGCATCGCTGCGAGGGTCGTGGACTTACCCGAACCGGTCGTGCCGGTCACGAGGATGATCCCGCGCTCCTCCTCAGCCAGCGCCTGGACGACAGGCGGCAGCTGCAGCTCCTCGATCGTCTTGATCCCGAAGGGAATCGCGCGCATGACGATCGACACGGCGCCGCGCTGACGGAACCCGTTGACACGAAAGCGAGCGAGGCCCGGAACCGCGTACGAGAGGTCGACCTCTCCCTCAGTCTCAAACTCGTGGCGCTTGCGCTCATCGGTGCCCAGAATGTGGGCGAGAGCGTTTTCAGTGTCCTCGGGGCGCAGGGGCTCGGTACCAGCAATCGGCACGAGCTCACCGTTGATGCGGCAAAGAGGCTGGGACGGAACCTTCAGATGAAGGTCGGACCCGTCCTTCTCCACGAGGCTCTGAAGGGCACGCTGAAGATCGAACGACACACCCTGATTGTCGGGTGTTTGCTGCGGATCTTCAATAGGTGCTGGACTTGTTGCGGCGCAGGACTAGCTCTCGGCGCCCGGGGTTGGGGTTTGTACGCCTCCTGCGCCGGCTGCGCCGCTTCGCGGCGGAACCCCGAGACGCCGGCTTCGGAGGCGTACAAACCCCAACCGCCTACCGGCGAAATCAGCGGCTGCTCAGCGAAAAGCAGTTCGCTACATCGATCAGAGCGGGGACGGTCGCTCGAAGCTCAGCGCGGCTGGGGCACAGAAGCTGAGCATCGGCGCGCTGGTGGGGCGTCGGGCGCGACGTCGCCCGCCCGCAACATCTGGAGCGGAGCCGGAGGCGGAGCGACGTTGCGGCAGGGCGAGCGTCGACGGTCGACGCCCCACCACCTACGCCACGTCGCGCAGCTTTTGTGCCTCAGCCAACGACTGAAGCTTCTTAAGCGACTGATTCTCGATCTGACGAATGCGTTCGCGGGTGACGTTGAACGTGCGTCCGACTTCGTCGAGGGTGCGGGGGTGCTCGCCGCCGAGCCCGTAACGGAGCTCCAGCACGCGGCGTTCGCGGTAGCTGAGGTTCTCGAGTGCCTCGCGCAGCGCTTCCTTCGTCAGGATCTCTGCGGCGCGCTCGTACGGTGACTCGGCGCGCTCGTCGGCGATGAACTGGCCGAACTCGGACTCTTCCTCGTCGCCGACCGGCTTCTCCAGCGAGACGGGCGCCTGTGCGGACCGCTTGATCGACTCGACCTCTTCGGGGTCGATGCCGGTTACCTCGGCGATCTCCTCGGCGGTGGGTTCGCGGCCGAGCTCGGTGACCAGCTTGCGCTCTGCGCGGCCGATCTTGTTGAGCTTCTCAACAACGTGCACCGGGATGCGGATCGTGCGGGCCTTGTCGGCGAGCGCACGGGCGATCGCCTGACGGATCCACCACGTGGCGTAGGTGGAGAACTTGAAGCCCTTGCGGTAGTCGAACTTCTCGGCGGCGCGCACGAGGCCGAGGGTGCCTTCCTGGATCAAGTCGAGGAAGGGCAGGCCCTGGTTGCGGTAGTTCTTTGCGATCGAGACGACGAGGCGCAGGTTCGACTCGACCATCTTCTCCTTGGCCTGGAGGTCGCCGCGCTCGATGCGCTGGGCGAGGTCGATCTCTTCCTGAGCGGTCAGCAGGCGCACCTTGCCGATGTCCTTGAGGAACAGCTGCAGGGAGTCGGTGGTCATGTCCGCGCGCAGGTCCAGCGCCGACTTCTTGCGACGGGCGCCACGCTTGTCCGGAGCGCGCTCAACCTCGTTGGCGGCCGCCGTTGCGGGGTCGATCTCCTCGACGAGCTCGATCTCGTTCTTCTCGAAGTATCCGTGCATCTCCTCGACGTCGGATTCGTCAAGGTCGAGCTCGGAAACAGCCTTGGCAATCTCGGCGAACGTGAGTACGCCGGTTACCTGGCCGCGTGCGAGCAGCGCCTTGATCTCTTCTAGCTCATTGAGTTCGACTGATGACATGTCCGTCCGAATTACTGGGGCCCAACCGGTCGCTGGAGGGCGGCCGGTCCGTTGTCACAAAAGAGGATCGCTCTCCGTGGTCGCCGAACGCTGGCGCACCCTTCGTGAGCTGGCCCTCAGGGTAGCCCGTCAAACCACTCATCGGCAATCGTTTGCAAAGCACCCGCAATATGCGGGTCGCAGTACCCCTCCGGCCTCCGCGTGCAACCATGCCGGTCATGGCGAACCCCGAGCGCGACGTCCTCACGAGCCTTCCCAATTCCCGGCCCACGAGGCGCAGCCCCAAGCGAGATGCCGCGGCCGCGGCAACAAAGCCGAAGGCAGCAAAGCCCGCCGCGAAGAAGCCTGCCGCTGCGAAGCCGAAGGCCGCGGTGGCGAAGCCGAAAGCCACGCCGAAGCCAAAGCCAGCGGCAGCGCCCAAGGCTGCAGCCAAGCGCTCGAAGGTGGGCGTGCCGAAGGGGCAGACCGCTCCCAAGCAGAAGGTCGCGGCGGCTGCCGCACCTGTCGAGCCGGGCACGATCCCCGCAGCGGGCTGGGCAACGCACGACCCGGCACCTGCAAAGTCAGCTGGCGGCTTCAACACCGACGACCTGTTCGGCACCGCGATGACAGCCGTCACGCAGATCGCGCAGATCGGTCTGGCGAGCATCAGCCAGAACGCCAAGTCGATGCTCGACAAGCTGCCTCGCCCCTAGGCTTAGCCCGGTGAGCTGGCCGCTCGCCATCGCGATAGTCGGTGCACTGCTGTTGATCGCAGTGATTTTGGTCGTGCGCGTGCGCAGGTTCGTGCGTACGACCCCGATCCTGCCGGGCGTCACGATCGACACCCCGACCGACGACACGAAGGTGAGCGAAGGCGGCACCGCTCGCTCGATCCAGACGGCCACGATCACGCTGCCAGACGGAGTGCTCGGCGAACTTTGGACGCCGGTGATGCTCGAACGCCTCGGGCGCACCTACTGGGCGTTCATGTCCACCTTCTCGCTGCACATCCTGCGCGTCTTCTACACCGACGATCAGCGATCGGTGTCGCTGCTGATCAAGCCGTTCACGATGCTTGGTTTCGGCGCCCCGAAGTACGAGACGGCCGACGGGTGGGGACGCATCAGTTGGCCGATCACGCACGGCCTGCTGGTCGCGCGGCAGGGTCGCGGCGCGCCTTCGAGCCAGCTGGAAATCGAGGTGCGCAAGCTCGAAGACCTGCCGAATGGCGGGATGCGGGTGCACCTCGAAGTCGAGGTCACGAACTTCTACCCGCTCTTCTACAAGATCAGCCCGTGGCTTTATGCGAATACTCAGTCGCGGATCCACGTGCTGCTCGCGTACGGCTTCATGCGGCGCGTGATCAACCGCGACCTTGAGCAGTCGGTCACCGGCCGGTTTGCCGAGGACTGACCTGCGGGCCTAGCCGCTACTTCTTCTTCGAAGTCTTCTTTTTCTTCTTGGCTTTGCAGATCTTGGGGTTCTTGGGCGCCGTGATCTTGAGGTCGTTGAATGAGTACTCGACGCTCATCACCATCGTGCTGGCCGGGTAGCGCTTGGTTTTCGGAATGGTTAAGCGAGCCGTCTGATTGACCGGCAGCATCGTGAGGGGGTCGTAGAGCTCGGTCACGTTCGCTGGCGCCTTGCCTTTGAGCGACCAGGTCACCTCGTTCGCTTGGCCCAACGCGAACACCGCGGGGCCCAGTGTCTGCTTCTTATCGATCAGGTCAGCGGGCGACAGCAGCATCGAGTCACTCGCGGGCGCGACATCGTCATCGCCCTTCTCGACCTCCCAGCATGGGCGTCCAACGACGCGAACCAAGGTGCGATTGCGGGTGGCGTAGGCCTTGACCTTGACCCCAAAGCTTTCCACCGTGCCCGAGAACCGCTGACCCTTGACGTCGTAGACGCCCGTGACGGTCGTCATCTCTGGCACATCGTCGTCGCCGGACCCTACATGCCGTACTCCACAAAGTCGGCCATCGGTCCAGCCATGCCGTCACCGGATGCTCACGGAGACGCTCCCGGGCGCGCCAGGGTCGACCTTGATGGTCAGTCTGCCGGCCGGGTCAGCGCGCATAGTGCGCTGCAGGCCTCCCACCGTCACCCTGCGCGTGGAGCCAGGTCTGTAGAGCGCCGGCGTTGTGATCGATGCCGCGTTTTGACCGTCAAACCGGAACCCGGAAGCATCGGCGTTCACGAGGCGTGTCCAGCCGAACCGCACAGGCCGATCGTTGACAACACGGAACCCGTAGATGTCGTAGATCAGCTCTGCCGACTTGAACGTCACCTGGCTGGGCGGCTTCGGCGGGTTCTCAAAGCTCGCAATCATCTGAGGGAGCACGCGCCGCAGCGACTCGTTCCAGTGGTTGTAGTTGTGCCCGCCGGGCCCATAGTCGACGAAGCTGTGCTCGACGCCGAGCTGGTTGAGGCGCGAGTGCAGCGATCCGCTCATCTGGTTTACGGCGAGCTCGACCACGTCGGGGATCAGGAAGATCTCCTTGGTCCAGTAGTCCCAGCCGGGCAGGCCGTTGCCGGTCGACATCCAGATGCGCTGGGCCTGGTAGTTCTCCGCCAGATCGACCGCGTTGGCCGCGCGCCAGCCTGGTGCGTCGTTGATCCGCGATCCGAACGGCGCGTCGAACGCCTGACCGTCCGCCATCGCCTCGAGCCCGATCACGATCCAGACGAACGGGTTGGACACGATGTCGGTGGCGCCGGAGAACGAGGCGGCGAAGCTGTAGAGATCCGGATGCGCGGCTGACAGGTGCATCGAGTTATGGCCGCCCGTCGACAGGCCGAGGATGGCGCGATGGCCGCGGTCGGCAAGTGTGCGGAAGTTGGCGTCGACCCACGGCACCACCTGGCGTGCGTTGAACGTGTCCCAGGCCGGCGGGCCGCCGCGACCAAAGTTGTCGTAGTCGGCGGCCCAGCCGCCGTTGCCACCCGGCACGATCACCGCGATCGCATCGAGCCCCTCGGTCAACTCGCGAGCTTGACCGCCCTTGACACCGTCCCCCAACCAGTCTTGCGGCTTACCGAAACCACCGTGCTGGAAATAGATGACGGGATAGCGACGGTCAGGATGCTCGTCGTAGCCGGTGGGCAGGATCACGAAGAGGTCGACGTCATCGACCAGCGCCGGCGTGCGCAGCCGGTAACTGATCAACCGAGCATCGTTGCGACTCGCGCTCAGTACCTGGATGTCCGCAGCGGTCAGCTGGGACATTCGAACAACCTCCGAGAGGTTCGCGGCGTGCGCGAGCCCCGGAACGACGGCCAGCGACGTCACCACAGCGGCTAGCCACCCGCACACCCGTTTCCCCATGGACCGACACTCTCACGCGCCGGAACCCGGCGCAACAGCTGTGTGGCTAGCCGTAACGCTCTGCCGACAGCTCGCGCAGCTTGGACCGGTCGTGGCGGGCATGCACGCGGCGCACGGTGCCTGAGCGCGAGCGCATCACGAGCGACTCGGTCGTCGCCGCGTTGGTGCCGACGTAGCGCACGCCCTGCAGCACGTCGCCGTCGGTGACGCCGGTCGCCGCGAAGAAGCAGTCGTCGCTCTTGATGAGGTCGTCCTGGGTGAGCTGACGGTCGAGGTCATAGCCGCCATCGATTGCGGCCTGGCGCTCCTCGTCGTTGCGTGGCCACAGCTTGCCGACGAGTCCTCCACCGAGCGACTTGATCGCGGCTGCGGAGATCACACCCTCGGGCGTGCCGCCGATGCCCCACAAGAGATCGACCGGCGAGCGGTCGGACACTGCGAGCATCGCAGCGCTCACGTCGCCGTGGTCGATCAGCCGCACGCGCGCGCCCGCGTCGCGGATCTCCTGGTGCTGCGCGGTGTGGCGGTCGCGGTCGAGGCTGACGACCATGATGTCGCCCACGCCTACCCCGCGGCGCTCGGCCACGAGCTCGATCGTCTTGCCGAGCGGGCGGTCGAGGTCGAGCAGGTCGGCGATGTCCTCGGCCCCGGCCAGCTTCTCCATGTAGAAGCACGGGCCCGGGTCGAACATCGTGCCGCGCGGGCTCAGGGCGATCACGGCTAGAGCGTTGGGCTGACCTTTGGCTGCCAGCGTGGTGCCCTCAAGCGGGTCGACGGCGATGTCGACCGCCGGGGGCTGCCCGTCACCGATCTGCTCGCCGTTGTAGAGCATCGGCGCCTCGTCCTTCTCGCCCTCGCCGATGACGACCACCCCGTCCATCGACACCGTTCCGAGCACGAGCCGCATCGCGTCGACCGCGGCCTGATCGGCTGCGTTCTTGTCTCCCTTACCTACAAGCCGCGCAGCTGCCAGCGCTGCGGCTTCCGTCGTGCGGACGAGTTCGAGGGCGAGGTTGCGGTCGGGCGCTTGGGTTTCGCTCATGCCCGCAAGCGTATGTGA
>CAZLKZ010000001.1:34747-43079 GCA_964560235.1 uncultured Conexibacter sp.
CTGACTGCACGTTGCCCTGTGTCGTGCCCTGCCACACGGACTTTGCGCCTGCGTGACCGGTACGAACGACCCACGCCGTTGAGAGGCCACCGACCACGAGCGCGGCAATCGAAAGCCATGCCGCGACCTTCGCCGAGCCGCGCTTGACGGACACCGCCATCGCAACGAGCACGACAGCGAAGATGATCATCAGCAGGCGCGTCTGCTCGCCGAGCTCGGCATGGTCGCGGATCAGTGAGTCCTCACCGACTCGCTCCTCGAGCTTCTCACCTGCGCCCGCGGCGAGGATGGTCATGATCATCGTTCCGACGCCGACAACAGCGGCCGCGACGGAGTAGCGCTCACGCCAGTCCTTGTTGACAGCCAGTGCGATCGTGACGAGGCCGAGAATCGGGATCAGCACGATCGGGATGTGCACCAACAGCGGGTGCGCGGGCAGACCAGCGAAGGTGTCGATCTCCATGCGGCCGATCCTAGACCCGCCTTCGGCTGAGAATGCTCAGAAGAAGCTCAGAATTTGCCGAGAGCAACAGCGAGGCGATCGAGGCCCTCAGCTAGCTCTTCGGCGGGGTGGCCGGTGAACGACAGACGCAGCGTGGCGCGGTCGGGCTCACCGGCGAAAAACGGCCAGCCGGGCACGAACGCAACGTCGTGCGCCAGCGCCTGCTGGAGCAGTTTGTCGGCGTCGTACCCGTCGGGGAGGTTGACCCAGATGAACATCCCGCCGTCAGGCGAGTTCCAGGTCGCACCGTCGGGCAGCGCGTCAGCAAGGCCCCCAAGGAGAGTGTCCCGCCGCTTGCCGTACTCGGCTCGCAGCTTGGCGACAAGCGCCGCCCAGTCGCCGCTCTCAAACCAGTGCGCTGCGGCCGCCTGGGTGATCGTCGACGTGTGCAGGTCTGCGGCCTGCTTGGCGACAACGAGCGCCGAGCGCAGACTCGCGGGGGTCTTGAGCCACCCGATGCGCAGCCCGGGTGCGAGCACTTTCGAGAGCGACGACATCGAGATCGTGCGGTCGGCTGCCGCATCGAACGCGCCGAGCGGCAGCTCAGCGTCGCCGCTGTACCGGAGCTCGCCGTACGGATCGTCTTCGATGATCCAGAAGCCGTGATCGGCTGCGGCCTGCGCGATCGCGGCGCGGCGCTCTGCCCCGAGCGTGCGGCCGGTCGGGTTTTGAAAGGTGGGGATCGTGTAGAGCGCGACCGGCTTGTGCTCGGCGGCGGCCTGCGCGACGGCGTCGGGGTCAAGTCCATCCTCGTCGCAGCGCACGGGCACGACCCTCGCCCCGGCCAGCGCGAACGACTGGAGCGCAGCGAGATACGAGGGCTCCTCGACAAGCACGACAGAGCCCGGATCGAGCAACGCCGTAGTGATGAGCGTGAGCGCCTGCTGGGAGCCCGCGGTGATCAGCACCTCTTCAGCGCTGGTGTCGAGGCCGCGCTGCGTCAGCAGAGTCGCCAACTGCTCGCGCAGGCGCGGATCCCCCTCGGTCGTCGAGTACTGAAGCGAAGTGCGCGCAGACTCGTCGGTCAACGCGGCTTGGAACGCCTCGCGCAGTCCCGAGTGGTCGAACAGCTCGGGAGCGGGCAACCCGCCAGCGAAACTGATCACGCCGGGCTGCTGGGTCAGCGCAAGAATCTCGCGCACCGGCGAGCTGGCGACGCCGCGTAAGCGTGCGGCTGCGTCTGGTGGCGGGACCGTTGGCATGGGTCGGGTGATGGTAGTCACGCGCGGCTGAAGCGGTGTGAAACGCTCCGCCCCATGGCACGCACGATCGGAGTCGACGTCGGCGGCACCAAGGTCGCGGTAGCAGCGCTTGACGGAGCTCAGCTGGGCGAACCGGTAACCGAACCGACCTGCAAGGACTCGACGGATGCGCTGGTCGACCAGCTCGTGAGGATGATCAACGGCCTGGGGCCCGCAGACGCCGTCGGGCTCGGACTGCCGTCCGCGATCGACATCGAAACCGGCACCGCTCGCTTCTCCCCCAACATCCCGCTGACAGACGTCCCGATCCGCGACATCCTCTCGGACAGGCTCGGGATCCCGGTACACGTAGCCAACGACGCGCAGGTGGCCGGCCTGAGCGAGGCCTACGACGACGAGCTGCAGCTAGTTACAGAGAGCCTCGTGATGCTCACGCTCGGCACCGGCGTCGGCGGTGCGATCGTGCTCGGCGGCGACATCTACTACGGAGCTGGCGGCGCCGCGGGACACATGGGCCATCAGCTGATCGCCGCCGACCTGACTGCGGGCACACCGGCGCACACCGACGATCCGCCGCAGCCGGGCACGATCGAGTCTCTGGCCTCCGGGACTGCTCTCGACGCGATGGCAGCCAAAGCCGGCTTTGGTGACGCGCGCGGAGTCGTGGCAGCTACCGGCAACGGAGACGCCGAAGCTGAGCGAGTCATGTCCCGCTACTGCACAGCGCTTGGCCTCGGGATCGCCAACGCGATCAACACGTTCGACCCCGGCCAGGTCGTCATCGGCGGCGGGCTGTCTGCGGCCGGCGACCAGATCCTCGGGCCGGCCAGCGAAGTGGCGCGTCGATACACACTCCGCGGGCTCGGCACGCGCACCGAGATCAGGCTCGCACGTGACCGTGGCCGCGCCGGCGTACGTGGCGCCGCCCTGCTGGCCGCGCGATCTCTGCAATAGAAGGACGCGCCGCTTGAAGTCATAGGATCGCGGGTACCCGACTTGGAGGAACGATGGCCGTCAGCAACCCGCGCCTGCAGCGCTTGACCGAACTCGGCACGAGCATTTGGCTCGACCAGATGCAGCGCGACCTCGTGCGCGGCGGCGAGCTGGCGCGGATGGTCGACGAGGAGTGCCTAAGGGGCGTCACCTCGAATCCAGCGATCTTCGAAAAGGCGATCCTTGGCGACGGCGGAGCGAGCCCTTACGACGAGGCGATCGCCGAGCTCGCGAACGCGGGAGCCAGTGCACGCGAGATCTACCAGCAGCTGGCAATCGAAGACGTGCAAGGCGCATGTGACGTACTAAGGCCGGTCTGGGAGTCCAGCGGCGGCAGCGACGGCTTCGTCTCCTTCGAGGTCGACCCCGACCTCGCGTTCGACACCGACCGCACGCTCGAGCAGGCGAAGGAGTACTGGGCGCGGGTCGACCGGCCGAACCTGATGATCAAGATCCCGGGTACCGACGAGGGCCTACCCGCGATCACAGAGGCCCTAGCAGCGGGCATCAACGTGAACGTCACGCTGCTGTTCGCCGTGAGCCAGTACGAGAAGGTCATGCACGCGTTCATCGCGGGGCTCGACCGGCGGCGAGTGGAAGGGCTGTCACTCGACGTGCACTCGGTCGCGTCGTTCTTTGTCTCGCGCGTCGACACAGAAGTCGATGCCCGGCTCGGAGACAACCACCCCGAGCTGCACGGCAAGGCCGGCGTCGCCAACGCGCGCGCCGCCTACCAGGCCTACGAGCGCATCGTCGGCGGCGAGCCGTTTGCGGAGCTGCGAGCTGAAGGCGCCGCCGTACAGCGGCCGCTCTGGGCGTCCACGGGCGTGAAGAACCCGGCCTACTCCCCCGTGCTGTACGTCGACGAGCTAGCGGGCCCTGACACGGTCAACACGATGCCGCTCGACACCCTGCGCGCAGCGGGCGAGCACAGCGAGGTCACCGAACCGCGCTGCACGATCGATCCGAGCGAGACGTTGGCGGCGATCGCCGCAGCCGGGATCGACCTCGACGACGTCACGGACACGCTGCTCAAGCAGGGGGTCGACAAGTTCGTCGAACCGATGGAATCGCTGCTGGCCGGAATCGAGCAGCGCCGGGCACAGGTCAGCGCATGACCGGGCAGCCGGCCGGTGTTAGCGCTCAGCTCCCGGACGAACTGAGCGCTGCGATCGAGGCCCGGCTCCAGCGCGCTGTCGACGAGCGCGTCGCGGACCGGATCTCCGAACGGGACGACACCCTTTGGGGTCCGGCGGGCCAGCCCGAAGTCGCTGATCGGCTCGGCTGGCTCGACGTCCACGACAGGATCGCCCGCAACGCCGCAGAGCTGCTGGCTGCCGCGGCACAAGCCGAGCTCGACGGACTGCGGCACGTGGTCGTGCTCGGCATGGGCGGATCGTCACTGGCACCCGAGGTGTTCAGGCGCACGTTCGGAGTGCGCGAAGGGGCTCTGCAGCTCCACGTGCTCGACTCCACCGATGTGCAGGCCGTGCGCAACACCGAGGCCGCGATCGAGCTCGACAAGACGCTGTTCGTCGTGAGCTCCAAGTCGGGCGGCACCGCCGAGACGCTTGCGGCGCTACACCACTTCTGGGACGCCACCGGCGGCAACGCAAGCCAGTTCTGCGCGATCACCGATCCGGGCACGGCGCTGGAGGACCTCGCGCGTGAGCGCGACTTCCGGCACATCTTCAGCGGCGATCCAGAGATCGGCGGGCGCTACAGCGCACTCTCGCCGTTCGGGATCGTGCCCGCAGCGTTCGCGGGCTACGACATCGCCGCACTACTCGCCGGCGGCACCGCGATCGCCGACGCATGCCAGGCGCCGCAGCCGGCTGACAACCCAGGCCTGTTCCTCGGTTGTGCGCTGGGTGAGCTGGCGCTGGCCGGCCGCGACAAGCTCACGTTCGTGATCGACGCGCCGATCGGATCCTTCGGGCTCTGGGTCGAGCAGCTGATCGCCGAGTCGCTCGGAAAGCACGGCAAGGGCATCCTGCCTGTCGCCGGCGAGCCGATCGGGCCTCCCGATGTGTACGGCCCCGACCGGGTGATCGTCGCGATCGCGGGACCGGAACGAGACAACGGGCTGCAGGTGCAGGCGCTAGCGGAGGCCGGACTGCCGGTGATCGGGCTGGAGGTCGAGAGTGGGCTCGACCTCGGCAGCCTCATGGTGCTCTGGGAGTACGCGACCGCTGTCGCTGGCTGGGTGCTGGAGGTGAACCCGTTCGACCAGCCGAACGTGCAGTCGGCCAAGGACCGCACGCTGCAGGTTCTGTCGGGTGATCCTCCGCAGATCGACCTGCTCGACCCCGAGCAGGCAGTTGCCACGATCCTCGACAGCGCTCCGCCGTCATACGTCGCGATCCAGGCGTTCACCGCGCCCGATCCGATGACCGACTCTCTGGTCGCCGACCTCCGGGACGCGATCAGGGCGCGCACCGGTATGGCAACGACCTTCGGCTACGGCCCCCGGTATCTGCACTCGACCGGCCAGTTACACAAGGGGGGCCCGCCGACGGGCCGGTTCCTTCAGCTGCTGCAGGACGAGCCTCTCGGTGACATCGACAGCGGACCGCCCGCGGGCACCTTCGAGACGCTCAAGCGCGCGCAGGCCGACGGGGACCTACTCGTGCTCACCGAACACGGTCTCCCCGCCCAGCGCGTCCTGCTCGGCCACGACGAGCCCGCGATGCTCGAGTGGCTCACCGACACCGTGCGGTCGAGCACGTGACACCCCCTCCACCCAACACACAGGAGCAGCACTAGCAATGGCACAGATCGGCTTTGTCGGGCTCGGGCGGATGGGCGGCAACATGGTCGCCCGCATCAAGCGTGACTCAGAGCACGAGGTGGTCGCGTTCGACATGGGCGCCGAGGCTGTCGCCAAAGCCGTCGAGCACGGCGCTGTGGCTGCTAGCTCGCTTGAGGACCTCGTCGGCAAGCTCGACGCCCCGCGCACCGTGTGGGTGATGGTGCCTGCCGGCGATCCGACCCAGCAGACGGTCGACGCCCTCGCCGCGCTGCTCACCGAAGGCGACACGATCGTCGACGGCGGCAACTCCAAATGGACCGACGACGTCGCCCGCGGCGAGGCACTGAGCGGCAGGGGCATCAACTACGTGGACGTCGGCACGAGCGGCGGCGTTTGGGGGCTTGAAGTTGGCTACTGCATGATGGTCGGAGGTCCCGATCCGGCGATCGAGCGCCTTGCCCCGTTCCTCGACGTGCTCGCCCCCGCCCCCGACGACGTGCACGGACCCGGCTGGGCCCACATGGGCAAGACCGGCTCAGGCCATTACGTGAAGATGGTTCACAACGGCATCGAGTACGGGATGATGCAGGCATACGCCGAGGGCTTCGGCCTGTTCGATGCCTCCGATTTTGAGCTCGACAACGCCAAGATCGCGCACCTCTGGATGCGCGGCTCGGTGGTGCGCAGTTGGCTCTGTGAGCTCGCTGCGAAAGCCTTCGACGAGGAGGGCAACGACCTCGCGGCGCTCGAGCCCGTGGTGCAGGAGTCAGGTGAGGGGCGGTGGACGATCGAGGACGCGATCGACAAGAAGATCCCCGTGCCCGTTATCACGGCCTCGCTGTTCGCCCGCTACGAGTCGCAGTCCAAGGGTGACTTCGCAGCGAAGGTCAACGCGGCGCTGAGAGCCCAGTTCGGCGGCCACGCCGTCGAGAGAAAGGGCTGAGGTGGGGACCATCCCTGGGCCTGAAGGTTCTGCGCAGCAGAACCTTCGACGACAAACGGCGCAGCCGTTTGTCGCAAATCCATTGGTGGAGGGCCTGGAGCGCCTCCCGGTCCACCCCACCACGCTCACGATCTTCGGCGCGACCGGTGACCTGTCGCGCCGCAAGCTGCTGCCCGCGATCTACAACCTTGCCCACGAGGGCGCACTGCCTGAGCGCTTCTGCCTGATAGGCACCTCGCGGCAGGAGATGACCGACGACGAGTTCCGCCAGGAGGCGTCTGAAGCGATCCGCCAGTTCAGCCGCCGGCCACCGGACGAGTCGGTACTCAGTGCGCTTCTGGCCAACGTGGCGTACGTCGGCGGCGCGTTCGATGAGGACGCTACGTACGAAGGGATCAAGGCGCGTATCGCCGAGTTCGAGGAGCAGGCTGGCCACCCGCTCGGCCGCACCTATTACCTATCGACAGCGCCGATGTTCTTCCCGGTGATCGTCGGACAGCTCGGCAACCACGACCTGCACACGCACGACACGCAGGACGTGCGCGTGATCATCGAAAAGCCGTTCGGCACCACGCTGGCCGAAGCACGCGAACTCAACCAGCAGGTGCTCGCAGTCTTCGATGAGCACCAGATCTTCCGCATCGACCACTACCTCGGCAAAGAGACCGTGCAGAACATGATGGCGTTCAGGTTCGCCAACGGTCTGTTTGAGCCGATCTGGAACCGCAACTACATCGATCGCGTTGAGATCACCGCAGCTGAGGACCTGGGTATCGGCACGCGTGCTGGCTACTACGACAGCTCAGGCGCCCTGCGCGACCTCGTGCAGAACCACATGCTGCAGCTGCTCTGCCACGTGGCGATGGAACCGCCCGTGCACTTCACAGCAGACGAGATCCGCGACGAAAAGGTCAAGGTGCTGCGCTCGGTGGTCAAGCCGACCGAGCACACGATCGACGACGTCGCGTTCCGAGCGCAATACGGCCCGGGTGCGATCGGCGGCGAAGAAGTACCCGGCTACCTGCAGGAACAGGGCGTGCCGCCGAACTCGCACACCGAGACGTACGCGGCGCTGCGCCTGGAGATCGACAACTGGCGCTGGGCAGGCGTGGAGTTCTACCTGCGTACCGGTAAGCGCCTGGCGCGCAAGCTCACCGAGATCGCGATCACGCTGAAGCCGGTGCCGCACCTCGCTTTCGAGCAGGAGGGCTCGGTCGGCGTGCGGCCGAACCAGCTGATCCTCACGATGCAGCCCAACGAGGGCGTGTCGCTCTCGCTCGGCGCAAAGATTCCTGGCTCGCGGATGCGAATCCGGCCAGTGAACATGGAGTTCCTCTACGGCACCACGTTCATGAGCCAGTCGCCTGAGGCCTACGAGCGGCTGATCATGGACGCGATGCGCGGCGACGCGATGCTCTTCACGCGTAACGACGAGGTCGAGGCGCAGTGGGAGATCTGCGACCCGATCACCACCGCATGGGCGGCGCGCCCGGGGCCGCTGCCGCAATACGCGGCCGGCTCCCAGGGGCCGCCCGAGGTCAACGAGCTCCTGCGCGACGGCGACACGTTCAGAGATCTGTAGGGCATCAGTGATGGCGACCATTGACCGCACCTGGCGTGAGAGCGACACGACACCGTCGAAGGTCGATGACGCGCTGCGCGAGATGCTCGGGGAGTTCCACCGCGAGGATCGCCAGTTCGCGCCCGCGCGCGTACTGAATCTCGTCTGCGTGGTCGATGCCGGCTTCAGCGGCGAGGTCGCCAACCGCTTGCGCGGTGTCGGGCGCTTCCACGCATCGCGCACGATCGTCTGCTCGGTCGAGCCGGGCCGCCAAACGATCGACGCTGTCGCCACGCTGTCGGCCCCCGACATGGCCGACGATCAGGGCATCGCGCTGATGCGCGAGACAGTGATCCTGAGCTGCGGCACCGAGCACCTC
>CAZLKZ010000001.1:43179-51983 GCA_964560235.1 uncultured Conexibacter sp.
GCTGCCACCTTCGACCCGGTGCCGCTACGCGGCCAGCTCGAGCTGTTCTCCGAGATCGACGTGCGCGTGCATCCGGAGTCGCGCGCCGCCGCGCTGCTGCTGATCGGGTGGCTTGCGTCCCGCCTCGGGTGGAAGACCTCGCCGCTGATGCACGAGGGTGATCGCCTCGTCGGCTCAGCCTCGGGCCACCGGCAGGACGTGAAGCTGTCGGTCACGAGCGACATGACGATGCCCGTACGCGGCCTCTCGGGCTTGACGCTGAGCACCGCGGCCGGGCGCACGATGTCGATGGACCGCGGCTCTGGCGGCCTGCGCGCCCGTTACGACAACGGCAAGGACACCCATCGAGAGTGGACGATCGTGGGCGCTTCGCGCGGTGAGCCGGGCATCCTCGGCGAGGGACTGCGCCAGGCGCTGCTTCGCGACCGCACGTTCTTCCCGGCGCTCGACGCGGCTTCGAGGTTGCTGCCTCAATAACGCGTCCAGAGCGTCCGTATTACGGACTACGATGGCTGTATGACAATGCTCAGCTTCCGAGTGCCGGACGACGACGCAGAGGAGCTGCGCCGCTGGACCGAGTCACTGGGCGTTGACCGGTCCGAGATCCTGCGCGACGCACTGCACAAGCACCTTGCGTCGCTGCGAGGTGCTGGCGACGCCGAGCGCTGGCAGCAGGTACCGCTGAATGAACCGGAACTCGCTCTCGCAGAGGTCGCCGAGTGGGGCCCTGCCGAAGACTGGTCGGACTGGTCCTGATGCGCCGCGGCGAAGTCTGGTTTGCGGAGACGCCCGGCGGCGACCGGCCCGTGTTGGTGCTGACCCGCGACCCCGTCGCGGATCGGATCGGTGCGGTCGTAGTCGCAGCACTCACGCGCACCAAGCGCGGCCTGATCTCGGAGTTGGAGCTCACGCCCGAGCAGGACGGAGTGCCTTCTCCATGCGTTGTCAACTTCGACAACCTCCATACGATCAGCCGCGATCGGTTCCGTAGGCAGATCGTTCAGCTGGGGCCAGTAAGGCTGAACGAGGTGTGCCGCACGCTGCGCGACTCGACAGGCTGCTGATGAAGGTCGTCGCATTCACAGATCCCGAGCAACTGGCCGCGACAGCAGCCCACGAGCTCGGCGTGGCCATTGCCAAGGCGCGTGCGGAGCGTGGCGTCGCACACGTTTGTCTCGCGGGCGGTACTACGCCGCTCCGCTGCTACGAGATCGCCCGCACCGTGGTGCGCGACTGGAGCGGCGTGCACCTCTGGTACGGCGACGAACGCTGCGTGCCGTTCGACGACCCGGAGTCAAACCACGGCCAGGTCAAGGAGCGCCTCAAAGCACCGGGCGCGGTGTGGCATCCGATGCCCGCGACGATGGGCCCTGCGGAGGGCGCCATCGAGTACGCGCGCGAACTCGGCACAACACTCTTCGACGTCTGCCACCTCGGCCTCGGCCCCGACGGCCACACGGCTTCGCTGTTTCCCAACAGCAAGCAGCTGTTGGCGACGAGCTTGACGTTCGGCGTGACCGACTCTCCGAAGCCGCCGCCCAACCGGATCACGCTGACCTTCCCCGCCATCAACCGCAGCCGCAGCATCGTGCTGCTGGTGACAGGCGAGGGCAAGTACGAGGCGCTCGCCGGGGCACGCGGTCCGCACACCTCCCAGGTCCCTGCGTCACTGATCGCGCGCGACAACCTCACGGTCATGGCCGACCGCGCCGCGCTGCCCAAGCAGCACGTTTGATCAGGCCGGCCATTGTGTCCCGTTGGCGCCAACACCTGGCGTTGATGGGACACGACGCCCGCGGCGCTGGCACGCTGTGTCTGCCTGGCGCCACCCCGTGGCGCTAGGCGGACACGGCCCTATCAGGCCGGCGGCAGGATCTTCTTGATGCCGCCGATGGCGTGCTTGTTGCCGGGCTTCAGCAGTCCGGCAAGGAACGCGGGCGGCTTCGGGCCTGCGGGGCGCACTGCCATCGTCCAGGTGAGGGTGGTGCCGCCGTCGGCGCGCTCGTCGAGCAGGAAGTCTTCGGCCAGCGCCTTGATGGCCTTGTGGCTCGCCTTCGTGACGCGGAAAGTCGACCGCACGTTGGGCTCCCAGCGGTAGAACTCCTCCTCCACGGTGATGAACCGGCCGATGCGCAGCTCGCGCACGCAGCCCGCCTCGCCGGGAGGAGTGATCCACTTGAGGTTGTCGATCGCGGGGAACCACGACCACATCTCGTCGCTGCCCAGCGCTTCCCACACCTGCTCAGGAGAGTTAGGCAGCGCCACCGTTGACCGGATGATCAGCGGGGCTGTGTGAAGGAAGGAATCTTCGATCGGTTCGAGCACGTGGGCCATGGCCGCCAATCTACCCGCCCACGGTTGACGGCTGCCCTACGGTGGAGTGATGTCCGACACGCTGCAGCTGACCGGTATCCACCACCTCACTGCCGTCTCCGCGCAGATCGCAGAAAACAAGCGCTTCTACACCGAGACGCTTGGCATGCGGCTCGTGAAGCGCAGTGTCAACCAGGACGACACGAGCGCCTACCACTTGTTCTACGCAGACAACGTCGGCACGCCCGGCACTGACGTCACGTTCTTCGACTGGCCCGTGCCGCAGGAGCGCCGCGGCAACAATGCGATCACGCTGACATCGCTGCGTGTGAACGCCGCAAGCCTCGACTACTGGGAGGCGCGACTTGCCGACAAGGGGATCTCCGCGACACGCTCCGAGCGCGACGGCCGCCAGCACATCGACTTCGACGATCCCGAAGGCCAGCGCCTCGCCCTCGTGGAAGACGATGGCACCGGGACACCGTCGGTGCCTTGGCCCGAGAGCCTCGTGCCGGCCGAACACCAGGTGCTCGGGCTCGGGCCGATCGTGATGACGATCCCGATGCTGCAGCGCTCGCAGCCGGTGCTGGAGCGCGTTTACAACATGCGCCACGCGCGCACGTACGAGCACACGCCGATCACGGGTCCGGGCACCGCACACGTTTTCGAGATGGGTGCTGGCGGTACGAGCGCTGAGCTGCACGTCATCGAGCGCGACGACCTGCAGCGCGGCCATCTCGGTGCGGGCGGCGTGCACCACGTCGCGTTCCGCTGCCCCAACTCCGACTACCACGCCTGGAGCGAGCGGCTGAGCGAGTTCGGCCTCAACCACAGCGGCGAGGTTGACCGCTACTGGTTCGAGAGCCTGTACTACCGAGAGCCGAGCGGCATCCTGTTCGAGATCGCCACAGACGGGCCCGGCTTCGGCGTCGATGAGGACATGGCGACGCTCGGCGAGAAGGTCGTCGTGCCGCCGTTCCTTGAGGCGCAGCGCGAGCAGATCGTGGCGAACCTCAAGCCGATCGACTGATGGCTCAGAGCACCGACTCGCTCGGGTGGATCCACCGGATCGAACCGGGTGATCCCGAGCGCGTGCTGCTCCTGCTCCACGGCACAGGCGCTGACGAGCACTCGCTGTTCCCGCTCGCCGAGCAGTTCGCGCCTGGTGCGACGCTGATCGCTGTGCGCGGCCGCTCCCTCGAAGAGGGCTTCCCTCGCTTCTTCCGCAGGTTCACGGCTGTCGAGTACGACCAGGAGCACCTGATCTCCGAGGCGACCGCGCTCGTGCAGTTCGTCGGAGATGCTGCCGCGCAGTACGAGTTCAGTGCCGATGCCGTGTCGGCGGTCGGGTATTCGAACGGAGCGAACATCGCGCTCGCCTCGGAGCTGCTCGTGCCGGGCGCGTTCAAGGCTCTGGCTCTGGTGAGGCCAGTACAGGCCTTGGAGCACCCGCCGGAGCCGTCACTCGATGGCCTGCGTGTGCTGCTCGCCCAAGGCGCACGTGACCCGTTCCTGCCCTACGGCGAGGCGCTCGGCCCGTTCCTAGAAGGCCTGGGCGCGGACGTGCACGACGTGCGGGTGAACGGCGGGCACGAGCTGACGCGCGAGGACCTGCTGCTGCTCGGTGAGTGGTGGCAGGCCGGGGCCGCCGGCGAGCTCTGAGGCATTCGGCCCACCTGGTGGGGCAAAAGCCACAAAGCCCGGCGCGGGGCTACCCCCGCTCGTCCGGCACAAGTACGACCTTCCCGGCCGTCTTGCGCGCTTCGATCGCCGCGTGGGCCTGCGAGGCCTGGCTGAACGCGTAGGTCGAGTCGACGTGCGGGTGGATCCAGCCGTCGTCGAGGCCTGCTGCGAGATCGGCCATCCACCCGCGGATGCGGTCTACCTCTTCCCACATGTGGCCGAGGTTGGTGCCGAACACGCCGCGGTTGTCGTTCATCAGCGGCACCGGGTGGAAGAACGGCATGCGGAGCGCGGTCTTGGCCAGCGACAGCTTGCCCGCGACGCGGCCGTTGTTGGACGCGGCCGACACGCCGTACATGCCGAGCCGACCGGTCGGTCGCAGCACCTTGAGCGACTTGCGGAAGCTCTCGCCCCCGAGCGGATCGACAACGAGGTCGACGCCGCGCCCGTCGGTGAGCGCGAGTACGCGAGCGACCCAGTCCTCGGTGCGGTAGTCGACAGCGTCGCCGAGGCCGCGCTCGGCAAGAAACGAGTGCTTACCACTGCTGGCGGTCCCGATCGTGCGGGCACCGACGTACTGAGCGATGTCGATCGCGGCAAGGCCCACCCCGCTACCCGCGTTCTGGATCAGCAGCGTGTCGCCAGCGCGCAGGCCGCCTTGGATCATCAGCATCTGCCAGGCCGTCACGTAAGCGACCGGCACCGACGCGGCCTCGGCGTGGCTCAGTCCGGCGGGCTTCTCGAACATCTGGGCAACAGGCGCGTTGAGCCCGCTGCTGTAACCGCCGAACCGCGTGAGGCCGAGCACCTCTCGGCCGACCCAGTCCTCCTCCACGCCGCTCCCCTGCGCGACAACCACGCCGGAGACCTCATAACCGACAACCGCCGGCAGCGGCGGCGCGTCGGGATAGAGGCCCTGCCGCGCGAGGATGTCGGCGAAGTTCACACCGGCCGCATGGACCTCGACCTGCAGCTCACCCGCGGCCGGCGGCTCCAGCTCGCGCTGCTCGATGCGCAGCACGTCCGGGCCACCGGCCTTGGGGATAACGATCTGGCTGATGTTCACCTGCCCATCATCCCCAAGACACGTGCGCTTTGCATCTCGCGACGATGCTCTCCTCGCCGTGTCGGTCACGCACCCGGGTGCGCTCCCTAACGACTCGTCGGCCTCCCCACGACCTGCTTTGCGCACGCGCCTTGGTCGGTACTCCCGCTAGTTGATGCGTTCGAACACAGCGGCCACGCCCTGGCCCTGAGCAACACACATCGTCTCGAGGCCGATCGTGCCGCCCGTGGACTCCAGTCCGTTGAGCAGGGTGGCGAGCATCCGCACGCCGGTCATGCCGAACGGGTGGCCGAGCGCGATCGCTCCACCGTGCGGGTTGAGCTTGTCCATGTCGATCCCGACCTCTTCGGCGATCGGCAGCACCTGTGCTGCGAATGCCTCGTTGAGCTCGACGATGTCCACGTCACCGATCGACATTCCGGCGCGGTCGAGTGCCTTCTTGACTGCACCGATCGGAGCAACGCCCATCAGCTCGGGCTCGTTGCCCCAGGTGGCGGACGTGATGTAGCGGGCGCGCGGCTTGAGGCCGAGCTCCGCTGCCTTCTCAGCACTCATCACAAGCGCTGCGGCCGCGCCGTCGTTCAGCGGGCACGAGTTGCCTGCCGTGACGGTGCCGCCCTCGCGGAACGCCGGGGCCAGCGTCGCCAGCTTCTCAACCGACGAGCTCGCACGCGGGCCGTCGTCCTTGCTGACCACGGTGCCGTCTTCGAGCGTGACCGGGACGATCTCGCGGTCGAAGAAGCCGCTCTCCTGAGCAGCAACGGCGCGCTCCTGCGAACGCTGGGCGTATGCGTCCTGGTCCTCACGCGACACGCCGTACTTCTCCGCCACGTTCTCGGCAGTGAGGCCCATCGCGATGTACGCGTTCGGCTGGCCGTCGTTGCCCTGCAGCGCCGTGTTCTGCGCGTCGGGGTTGGCGGCCTCCTGAGCGGCGGTGTACTTGGAGACGAACTCAACGCCACCGGCGATGAAGATGTCGCCGACGCCGGCCTGCACGTTGTGGGCAGCGATGCGGACGGCATCGAGACCGGAAGCGCAGTAGCGGCTGATGGTCGACCCGTTGGTCTCCTGGCCGAGCTTGTTCGACAGCAGCGCCGAGATGCGGCCGATGTTGTTGGCCTGCACTCCTTGCGGCAGGCCGCAGCCTGCGATTACCTCTTCGACCTGCGACGGGTCGACACCCTCGTTGCGAGCCAGTAGCTCGTCGATGACGAAAGCGAGTGTGTCGTCGGGGCGCAGGCTCGCGAGCGAGCCCTTGAACGCGCGGCCGACGGGTGTACGGACGACGTCAACGATGACGGCTTCAGACATGGTGTTGCCTCTCGGTTGTGATGCCCGGCGGTGTCACTCCACGGGCTTGGTTTATCCCCCGGCGGTCTCACTCCACGGGGCCATGCAGTCGCTCAATTGCGACTACTCACAGTGTAGTGCCGTCACGCCGGACGCTTGCCACCCTTGCGGCCGACCTTGAACGAGTAGGTCACCTTGTCACCGAGCTTGTTCGAGCACGTGAAGCGGTAGCTCACGACAGCGCCGGCACGCTTGCCACGCGGCGTGCACTTGAACGACGAGAGCGGCTCGAATCCGGCTGCGGGGGTCTGCTTGAGCGTGAACGCTTTGACCACCGACGGGTAGGCCTTGACCGCGCGCGCCTGAAGCATTCGCACTACGTCTGAGAAGCAGAAGATCTTGGGGGCGACGAGGCGCTTGTCGACCACCACGCGCGAGCCTGCCACCTCATCGCGCTGGTACTTGGCACTGCACTTTGAGGCCTTCTGCCTGTAGGCCTGGTTGCGCACTCGTGAGGTCGTAAGGCTCGTCTCACCCTCGTCGACGGTGTACGTGCCGACACGCACCGTGCCGCTCGCGCTGCCGATCTTGTACCTGCACAGCGCGGTGTCGGTGACTCGGCTGGCCGGGCAGCTCACGTAGCGGATCGGCTCAGTCCCCCACGTCGCCACGAGGTCCTTGCGCACGGCGGACTCGGCCGCCGACGGCGTGAGCGTCTCGTGACTGAAGCCGTCGAAGTAGAGGAGCACGGCCCGACCGTCGGCGGTGCCTTCGATGCAGCGGAGGTCGAGCTGGTTCAGCTGCGGGGCCGCGAAGCTCGCTGCGAGGCGGCCGCCGCTCGGATCGGGCACCACCTCCACCGAGACGCTGTCGCCACCAGACGCCGTCGCCGACCCCGGCGAGATCGCGATGTCGATCGGCCGCTCGCCTCCAGCGCTCGTCGCGGGCTGGGGGAACTCCGAGCAGTAGGTCTTCACCTGGCCCGTGAAGCTGCTGGCCGCGACCGACAGGGTGATGCGCCCGCCGTCCTGGTCGTAGCTGGCCGTCAGCACGCCAGCGTCGCTCGATCCCGAGCGCACATCGGCGCCCGCAACCTGCGCGGTGGCCCCCAGTGCCGCCACCACAGCAATCGCCATCCCTAGCGCCTTCATCGCGTCCTCAATTCGTCGAACATCGGCTCAGGCCATTGTGACCGAGCGACCATCCTTCGTACAAACGGCGATGCTGCTTCGGGTAGCTCGCCAACGGGAAACCACTCGGCACGATCGATCTCGGCGGGGCTAGGAGTGATCTCCCTACTCGCAACAGTTGCGACGAACGTGAGCAGCGTCTCGCGCTTGTGATCGTTGACTGCTGAGTTGCGGCAGATGCACCGCACGGTCAGCGGCTCTGTGTCGAGCTCCTCGCGTAGCTCGCGGGACACCGTGTCCGCCGCGCGCTCGCCGGGGTGCACGAACCCGCCCGGTAGGTCCCAGATGCCTCGCCGGGCGTAGCTGTGGCGCAGCAGCAGCACGTGATCGTCGTGCAGCACCACGACCTTGGTCCCGACGACCTTCGGTGACGTGACGAGCCAGTACGGCTGCAGTGCCAGGTAGCCGGCGCGGTAGGCGAGCCGCAGGCCGGCCGTCGGCAGCACACGACGAAGCGTGCCCTCGACGGCCTCGACGACTTTCATCGTCGCCTGCCCGCCGGGATCGCGGCGCTCCGTCATGAACCAAGACTAGGAGAGCGTGCGGCCGAGCAGCGCCGCGTGAGCGGCAACCTCGGCGGCGTACTCCTCGAAGTGCGAGGAGTACAGCGACTGCGGGCCGTCGCACGCGGCGGTGTCTGGGTCGTCGTGGACCTCGACGATGATCCCGTCAGCGCCGACTGCGGCAGCGGCACGCGAGAGCGGCTGCACGAGCCGCCGGTCACCGGCTGCATGCGACGGGTCGACGATGACCGGCAGGTGTGTGTGCAGCTTGAGCCACGGCACCGCCCCGAGATCCAGCGTGAAGCGGGTCGCCGTTTCGAACGTGCGGATCCCTCGCTCGCACAGCATCACGTCCTCGTTGCCCTCGCGCAGGATGTAGTCGGCGGCCATCAGCAGCTCGTCGAGCGAGCTCGACAGGCCACGCTTGAGCAGCACCGGCTTGCCGAGCTTGCCGGCTACCTCGAGCAGCGCGTAGTTCTGCATGTTGCGCGCGCCGATCTGCACGACGTCGGCGTACTTGGCGATCACGTCGGCGTGCTCGGCGTCGAGCAGCTCAGTGACGATCGGCAGGCCGGTCTCTTCGCGAGCTTCGGCAAGGATCTGCAGCGCGGGCTCACCGAGTCCACGGAAGGCGAACGGCGACGTGCGGGGCTTGAACGCGCCACCGCGCAGCAGAGACGCGCCGCCGGCCTTGACCGCATTCGCCACGCTGAGTGTCTGCTCGCGGGTCTCGACCGTGCACGGACCTGCGATCAGGCA
>CAZLKZ010000001.1:52083-121462 GCA_964560235.1 uncultured Conexibacter sp.
TGCATGACTCTCGGAACCTCTCTCTTCCTGCTCGCCGTCGGCGCGATCCTCAAGTTCGCCGTGGCGGACACGATCGACGGCGTCGACCTATCGGTGATCGGCGTGATCCTGATGGCAGTCGGTGTGCTTGGCCTTCTGCTCACTCTGCTGCTCGCTGGTCGCAGGGACGTGATCGTCGACGACCGCGAGCCGCCGGTGCTGTAGCCGCTCGCTAGAGCCCGAGGTCGCGCACGCCGAGCTCGTCAAAGCCGACGTGGTGGGCGAGCTCGTGACGGACGGTGATCGTGACCTGCTCGCGCAGTAGGTCAGGGTCGTACCCGAAGTCGCGGCGGAGCGTGTCGCGGAAGATGATGATCTGATCGGGGTAGTTGTCGCGTGTCGCGCCGTCACCCTTGTAGAGCCCGTACGCCCCGTGGCGGCGGCCCTTGTCAGAGATCGTGACCGCGACGTTGTGGTTGTCGAGCACGTTGCGGAGCAGGTCGGGGAGCTCGTCGAGAGCCTCTCTGACCAGCTCTTCGAAGTCGGCGTCGCTGTGGGGGTCGAGTTCCATGAAGTCGCTCTCGAAGGGCTCGGCAGCGGTGCCGTCACGCGCGAGGCGTTCACTGCGCTCGATGACGCGATCGAAGTCGGCTTCGGATTCGGGCTCGACCCAACCGGCCATGCGGGTACCGATAACGGCCATACCACCGAGCAGCGCTCCGGCGATCACGACCACTACCGCAATCACCTCTAGCACCCTCACGAAGCCGTTGGGGCTCCACCCGCCCTGCATCAGCACAATCGCCGCCAGCCCGATACTGACTGCAGTTGCCGCCGACAGGACGATCCGGGTCAGAGACGGCATGCCTGGAGCGTAGCCCGCACCGTTGCACTGGCACCTCAAGCACACTACGGTGGGCTCGAAAGCGAGTCCGTTGGGGGAACGATGCGCGTAATCGTGGGAATGGGTGGTCGGGTCGTTGCGCTTGCGCTGGCTGCGCCACTGGTGGTCGCTCCGGCATCCGTGGCCGGAGGCAAGCGTCACTGCGAGAGCATGTCCAAGGGGGCACGAACAAGCTCGAAGTCTGTATGGAAGTGCGGTGGCAAGACAGCGACGCTTGGGCGATCTCCCACCTGAGCTTCACCCATCAGGTGATTGGCGGAGACAACAAGGCGGACGGCTCGAAGCTGGTCTTCACGCCGATCTTGACTCTGAACGGCGGAAAATCGATTCCCCCGGTCACCCGCACGTTCTCTAGCCGCACGGGTTACGTGAACTACCGCGAGCGCGACTACACCTACAACTGCACCCAGTACGCCGAAGGCAGACTCTTCGACTTCAGCCAGAACTGGACCAACGTCTGCCACAACTTCAACGGCGACGGCAAGATCACAACGAAGGTCCAGCGCTACAAGGGAAGCTCCAAGATCGACGAATTGCACATCAGCGACATCTCGATCGTCAAGCCGCTGAAGTAGTGCTCAGCCGCCTAGCTGCTTGGCGATCACCACGCGCTGGATCTCGTTGGTGCCTTCGTAAATCTGCGTGATCTTGGCGTCGCGCATCATGCGCTCCACCGGGTACTCCTTGGTGTACCCGTAGCCGCCGAGCACCTGCACTGCCTCGACGGTCACGGCCATCGCGGTGTCTGACGCGAACAGCTTGGCCATCGAGCTGTAGAGAGCCTTGTCGGGCTCGCCGCGGTCCATCTTCGCGCAGGCGCTGTAGAGCAGCTCACGTGCGGCGGAGGTGCGTGTCTGCATGTCGGCGATCTTGAACGCGATGCCCTGCAGCTCGAGGATCGGCTTGCCGAACGAAGTGCGCTCCTTGGCGTAGGCCAGCGCGTAGTCGGTGGCCCCCTGGGAGATGCCAACAGCCTGCGCGGCGGCGCCCAGGCGAGTGCGCTCGAGTGTGCCAAGCGCGACGCGCATACCGCGGCCGACCTCGCCGATCACGTTCTCGGACGGCACGCGCACGTTGTCGAACACCGGGGTACCGGTCGGGATGCCGTTGATGCCGAGCTTGTGCTCGTGCTTGGGCACGCTCAGCCCTTCACGATCTGCCTCAACCACGAAGGCCGTGATGCGCTTGTTCTCCTGATCGGTCACGGCGAACACCACGTAAAAGTTGGCGATCGACGCGTTCGTGATCCAAGCCTTGGTGCCGTTGATGATCCAGTCGTCGCCGTCTTGGACCGCGTGCGTCCGCATCGCCGCGGCGTTTGAACCGGCATCCGGCTCCGACAGACAGAAAGCTGGCGTCCACTCGCCGGTGGCGCACTTGGGCAGGAAGCGCTGCTTCAGTTCGTCGGACCCGAAGAGCGTGATCGGCAGTGTGCCGAGCTCCTGGATCATCAGCATCAGCGCGCACACCGCGCTCTGCTTGGCGAGCTCCTCGACCGCCATCTGCTGCACCAGCGTGCCTGTCCCGGTACCGCCGTATTCCGCGGGGATCGGGAGGGCGAGGATGTCCTGCTCTGAGAGCAGCTCGCGAATGTCCTGCGGGTACTCGTCGGTGGCGTCGATCTCGGCCGCTCGCGGGCCGACCTGCTCGACGGCGAGCTGCCTCACCATGTCTCGGAACTCGAGGTGTTCGGTGGGTATCGAGTAGGCGTCGGTGTACGTAGCGGACATGCCATCAGGGTATGAGACGAACGCCTGTGGCGCTCACTAGGCTCACAGCCGATGCCCGCAGCACCGTCGATCCGCACCGCCGGGCTGGGCGACCTTCCGGCGGTCGAGTCGGCGCTGAAAGCTGCAGGGTTCAGCGCTCAGGTCGGAGCCCTGATGCAGCTCCCTCTTCAGTCACCAGACGGAGTGGTGTTCGTTTGTGAGGAGGGCGGTCAGCCAGCCGGTGTTGCGGCTGCGTATAGCTACCCGGAGAGCCGGTCTGGGTGGCTCGGCGCGGTCGGAGTGCGGCCCGCTGCCCGCAGGCGCGGGATCGGACGCGAGCTCACGGTGCGGACGATCGACTGGCTGCGCGAGCGCGACATCGATTCCGTGGGGCTATACGCGACCGACGCGGGACGACCTCTCTACGAATCGCTCGGGTTCGAGGCAGAAGACCTAACCGTGGCCTGGCGCGGTGTTGTGCGCGGAGTGCCGGTTGACGACGTGATGCGGGTGCGCCCCCTCGCCGGGTCTGACATCGACCTGATGGCCGCGCTCGATCTAGCCGCAACAGGCGAGTCGCGGCGCGCTCTGCTCGACGGTGCCGTGCCGCTCGACGGCTGGGGCGTGACCGACGACCAGGGCGCGCTCCGCGGCTACGCGCTCCGAACGCCATGGGGCAGCGCGTGCCCCGTGATCGCCGACTCTCCGCAGGCAGGCTCAGCCTTGATGCGTGCCGTGGTGTCGAGGCCGCTCGGCGGCACCCTGATCGTGCCGACCGCAAACGGCTCCGCTTGCGACACCGTCACGCGCCTCGGTTTGGCGCGGCTGAACTCGGCGCTACGGATGCGGCTCGGTCCTCCGCCGGCGAGGCGCCCGGAGATGCAGTTCGCCACGTTCAATCTGTTCTGGGGCTGACTCACCGCGCCACCGGGCGCCTAGACTCGCCTGCCATGAGCGACCCGATCGAGATCACACCCGCTGAGGCCAAGGCGAAGATCGCCGAGGGCGCGATCCTCGTTGACGTTCGCGAGCAGGACGAGTGGGATCACAGCCACATCGAGGGCGCGATCCACATCCCCCTGCCCGAGCTGCAGCAGCGCGCCGCCGAGCTACCGGCCGACTCCGAGATCGTGTTCCAGTGCCGCGTCGGCGGCCGCTCACTGATGGCCGCCCAAGCCTTCAACGCCTCAGGCCGCAAAGCGACCTCAATGGCCGGCGGCCTGCTCGCCTGGGACGAGCAGGGCCTCCCGATCACGCCACCAGACGCCGGCGTAGCTGCGCACTAGGCGCCGGTGGTGCAGTTAGTGCCCCTCAGCGCACTTAACTGCACCACCGGCGGCGAAGGCCGCCGCGGCGCTACTCCGGGACCGCGATCTCACGCTTGAGGATTTTGCCCGTCGGGCCCTTGGGCAGGTCATCGAGGATCCACACGTGGCGCGGGTACTTGTACGCAGCCACCTGCTCTTTGACGTAGGCGATCACGTCACCGGGCTCGACCGACTGGCCTTCCACGAGTGAGATCGCCGCGCCGACCTCTTCACCGAGCTCGTCGTGCGGCACCGCCACGACGGCGGCCTCGCGCACGGCCGGGTGCTCGTAGAGCACCTCTTCGATCTCACGCGGATACACGTTGTAGCCGCCACGGATGATGAGGTCCTTGATGCGGTCGACGATGAAGTAGTACCCGTCCTCGTCGACCTTGCCGACGTCGCCGGAGAGGAACCACTCGCCACGCATGACCTCTGCGGTCGCGTCGTCGCGGCCCCAGTATCCGCGCATGACGTTGGGCCCCTTGATCGCGATCTCGCCGGGCTCGCCCTGCGGGAGCTCCTCGCCGTCCTCGCCGACGATCTTCATCTCGACGCCGGGTACCGGCGTGCCGATCGAGCCGACCTTGCGCGGCTGCCCGGGCTGGTTGAAGGACGCGACGGGTGACGTCTCAGACAGGCCGTAGCCCTCGAGGATGTCGCAGCCGAACTTGTCCTCAAAAGCGCGCATCAGCTCGCCGGGGAGCGAGGCGCCGCCGGAAACCGCCATGCGGAGCTTCGATACGTCGGCTGCGTCCGCACCGGCGTCGTGGAGCATCGCCGAGTACATCGTCGGTACGCCCATGAAGATCGTGACGCCGTCGCGGCCGAACATCTGCAGCGCCTCACCGGGCTCGAAGCGAGGCAGCAGCGTCAGGCAGCCGCCACCCTTGATGCAGGCGTTCATCGCGCATGTCTGGCCGAAGGAGTGAAACAGCGGCAGCGACCCGAGGATCACGTCGTCGGGGCTGATGCTGAACATGTTGAGCACGGTCTCCACGTTCGAACCGAGGTTGCCGTGCGTGAGCTCGGCGCCCTTCGGAGTGCCGGTGGTGCCGGACGTGTAGAGGATTACCGCGAGGTCGTCGTCAGCACGGTCGACCACTTCGGGTCGCGGCGTGGCGGCCGCCAGCAGCTGCTCGAACTCTCCGGGTACAACGGAGATCGCCTCGGCGCCTGCCTCGTTGGCGCCGTGCTCGGCAGCGGCGAAGAAGTCGTGCCACGCAAGCACCGCTTTGGCCCCCGAGTCCCTGAGGTAGTAGCCGGTCTCGCGCTCCTTGAGCAGCACGTTCATCGGCACGACCGCAGCCCCGAGCCGCAGGATCCCGTAGTAGACGACCGGGAAGTACGGCACGTTCGGCAGCATCACCCCGACGCGATCTCCGGCTTCGACTCCGCGCTCAGAAAGCAGTCCTGCGACCAGCGAGCTCGCCTGATCGAGCTGGGCGTAGGTCAGGACCATGTCACCGAGCTTGATTGCCGGTGCGTCGGGTTGACGGGCCGCTGAGTCGGCGAGGTTCTGTGCGAGGTTGCTCATGCGCGGACTCTACTCGTCCGCGGTAGGCCGTCGCCGACCTTGCTTAACCTCGCTGCGCCGCCCTTTGGCATCGAGCCGCCGCACCTTCGAGCCTTTTGTTGGCCGCGTCGCAGTCCGCGGTCGCCGCACGCGCAGCGCCTCGGTCAGCTTCTGCGAAAGGCGTTCGAGCGCGAGCTCACGGTTGCGTGACTGGCTGCGCGCATCCTGCGCGACAGCGCGCACGACCGGGCCGAGTGCTGCCATCGCCCGTTCGCGCTGGGCGTCGGTCAGCCCCGAGCACGTGCGCAGGTCGAGCTCGACGGTGATCCGTGATGCGGTCACGTTCGCGTGCTGTCCCCCTGGACCTGAGGATCGGGAGGCGCGGACCTTGATCTCTTCGAGCGGGATCGACACCCCTCGCGCGGGGTGCAGCATCAGGCGGCCTGAATGTCCACGCGATCACGCGCGTGGCAGATCGAGTCGACGACCTCTTGCGGATCGTCGGTGACGCGCAGGAGGCTGAGGTCGGCCGGGGCCATCATCTGGGCTCCGACGAGCTTGTCGTGCATCCAGTCGACGAGCCCCTCCCAGTAGTCAGAGCCGAAGAGGATGATCGGGAAGTCGTGGATCTTGTCGGTCTGCTCGAGCACCAACGCCTCGAACAGCTCGTCGAGCGTGCCGTACCCGCCGGGCATCACAACGAACGCTGTCGCGTAACGGACGAACATCAGCTTGCGCGTGAAGAAGTAATGGAAGTCCAGCTCGATGTCCTGGTACGGGTTCGCATGTTGCTCGAACGGAAGCTCGATGTTGAGCCCGACCGAGGTCGCGCCGACATCGCGCGCGCCGCGGTTGCCTGCCTCCATCACGCCCGGTCCGCCGCCGGTAATGATCGAGAACCCGGCACGCCCGAGCCGCTGGGCGATGTCGCGAGTCTGTGAGTACACGGGATGGTGCTCGGGCGTCCGGGCCGAGCCGAAGATCGTCACGGCCGGCCCGAGCTCCTTGAGCGCGGAGAACGCGATGCGCATCTCGCCATCGATCCGCTCGATCCGTTCGTCCTCGGTGAGCTCCTGTTTGGCGGTACGCCGCTTTGTGCCGAGGATCTCCTCGTCGGGAGACCGCGGCTTGTGCACCTTGCGGGTCATGACGTACTGACTACAGGCCTGGCGGGTGGCGCGCAACGAATCCGGCGCTCGAACGCATCTCGTTGGTCCAACGAGTACCGCCGCCACGTAGCGCCGACGTGTCGAACCTGCGGCCCGCAACAACCATGTACGCGTGTCCGGGGTTCGCGTAGACCGTGATCCACTTGCCCGGACCGGGCTCGCCCCAGCTCATGAAGGGCCCCGAGGCCAGCGGGCTGTCCAGCAGCCCGCCAGCGGCAAGCGCGTAGGAGATCGAGCCTGAGCAGTCGTACCCGGCGGCACGGAAAGAGCCATGACCGCCGCCGTAGATGTACGGCAGGCCTGCAATGGCATTGCCGGCGGCGATGACCTTCGCCACAACGGCCGGCGCATCTGCGGGGCTAGTGGTGGTGCCAACACTGACGTTCGGGCGCCCGAGCTCGCGCTCGCGCTGGCGCTGCAAGCGGCGGATCGTGGCCTGGAGGTCTGACAGGCTGCGGCGACTGCGGTCGCGGCGCGCAAGCTGCTTGCGCTGGACGCGCAGCAGCGCGTCACGGATCGTGGCGGCCTTCGCTGCGCGCTTCTCGACCAGCGCCTCGGACTTCTCCAGCCGCGCCTGGAGCACAACGAGGCGGTCCGCCTCGGCCGCGACCTGCTTCCTGCTCTTCTGGGCGCCTTTCAGCACACGAGCGTTGTGATCGGCGATGCGCCGTGTGAAGTCAGCGGCGTCGACAAGGTCACTGAAGGAGCGAGCGCGCACGAAGACGCTCACGATGTCGGGTGGAGCATTCTGGTACTGGTTGACGAGATTGCCGGCCAGCGCATTAGACGCGCGCCGCATCCGGTTTTGGAGCTTCTCCATCCGATCGCGCGCCTCGGCGATCTCGTCTGCGGTCTGCTGCTGCTTTGCGCGCTGCTTGGCAAGGTCAGCGTTGATCGCGTTCAGCCTCACCTGTGCTCCGTTGAGTCCCTCCTGCGTTCGACCGATGCGGCGGGTCTCGGCGCGAATCGCAGCCTCCAGCTCCTGCGTGCGCTCTTGGACCTGGGCGTCGGTCTGCCCCTGGGCATAACCGCCACCGATGGACAGCAGCAGGAACGCAGCGGCAACGAGCGCCAGCAAGGCGACGAGGGCACGGAGGGATGTGGGCGTGGACGAACGCACCGTCATCGAAGCTATCGGCAGCTCACAAAATCCCCCAGCCCTGCAGGGGATTCTGCAGCTGCCTGCTAGCTAGAGGCTCTTCGGGTGGCGGACGGCGAAGCCCGCGCTTGAGCGGTTGTCCTTCTGCCAGCGCGACCCGGTACCTGAGCGTCCGCTCGTATCGAAACGCAGGCCGGCGACGACCATGTATGCGTGACCGCCGTGGGCGTAAATGGTTACCCAGTCACCCTTGCCGGAGGCACCCCAGCTCATGAACGGACCTGACGAGAGCGGCGACTTGAGCAGTTTGGCGCCCCTCAGGGCGTAGGAGATAGAGCCCGAGCAGTCGTAGCCGCGGTCTTCCCACTTGCCGTGCCCGCCGCCATACACATACGGCTTCTTTGCGATCTTGTTGCCCGCGGCGATGATCTGCTTGACGGCGTCGGGAGCAGACTCCGGCGCAATCGCCAGGCCGTTGGAGCCGATCTTGGCCTTGGAGCCCGGTGTCGTACGCGCCGCATCCTCATCGGCCACGTCGCTGTCGTCGG
Source organism: uncultured Conexibacter sp. (assembly GCA_964560235.1). Lineage (GTDB taxonomy): Bacteria > Actinomycetota > Thermoleophilia > Solirubrobacterales > Solirubrobacteraceae > Baekduia. The sequence continues at coordinate 60,315 of CAZLKZ010000001.1, forward strand.
CGCCTTCCACGTCGGCTCGCAGAATCGCGAGCTCGTTTGCGTCAAGCACGCCGTTGACCCGGCGCGACTCGTTCGCACGCTCAAAGCGCTTTACATGGGTGGCGGTGCGGCGGTCGAACTCCCCGGTGACGGTTGTCCTGAAGCCGGCACGACGGAGATAGGACTGCAGCACACGTACGTCTTGCCCGCTCATCCCGGGTCGCAGCGGAATCCGGTCACCGAGGTGCTCGGGGCGCAGCGAGCCTGCGCTCGCATCGGCTCCACCGGCCGAAGAATGCGCCGATCCCGACGACTGGCTGCGCGCTGCCTTCTTGAGGCGCTTGATCGTGGCCGCGTTTGCAACGCCATTGACCGTGATCACGCTCGCGCGTTGGAACTTGCGCACGGTCTTGACGGTCGCCTTGTCGTAATCACCTGTGACGGGAGACTTGAAGCCGACCTGCGCCAGCAGCTCCTGCAGCGCGCGCACGCGCACGCCGCTGTCGCCCTTGCGCAGAGCCTTCTTGCCGACGGCGCTGATCGCCGCGTCTGTCGCAGTGGAGGCCGCCTTGGCCTGCACCTGCGCGTGGCTCTCTTGCGTGGTCACGGAAACCGCATGCGCGGCAGCTATCGGAATTAGCGCGCTCAAGAAGCCCGCAAGAAATGCAGTCCTGGAAGCCCAGGCAAAACCAAACACGTCAACAAACCTCTCTGTGGGTAGCTGCCTACGGGGTTAGCTGACGGGCTCGCGCCTAGAGAGTGGCGCTACATCACACGGTCGTGACGATTCGCCCCGTCCCGGACAATGGTGTCCAGGGGCTGGGTCCCCCGTTCTCCGTCGACGGTGCGGCGAAGACTCGGCTGTCTTTTGACTCGGCCGGAGGCTAGCGACCCTTTAGGCCCTTCCTGTGCGGGGGGTCACACAGGAAAGAGTTCACATAGAGCGCTTACAAACCCCGTCGCTCAGGCGTTGGGTGCCTGGATCCCGAGGCACTCCAACGCGGCCACCATGTCCGCACGAGACTTCGCCATCACCATCGTCGAGTCAGCGTCCTCATCAAAATCAAGACGCCGCAACAAAGCGGCATCAGCCCTCTTGATCACACCACGCGCATGACGAAGCGCCCGCGCCTCCTCATCAAAATCAAGACCAGAGAAATAGCTCGCAAACGAACCCGCCGACAACCACAAACCACTCCCAGTATCAGACTCACTAATCCACCACGGCTGATCAGAAGGCCGAGGGAGATAAAGCGGCTCGACGCTGACGTCGCAGCCGAGATACGCATCGATCTGAGCCTTCAGCTCATCGACCGGCAACTCGGTATCGATCCGCAACCAACTCAACGACTTCGGCAACCCCTCAAACGGCGGCTCCAACGGCGACGCCCCAGCCGACCGCCGATGCCGAACCCCGAAAACATCCGCACGCTCAAGCCCAGACAAACACCGCAACAACCCCAAATCCAACTCCAACGGATAACCCGGCGTGTGGGAGTACGCGACAACATCCAGGCGCTCGAGTTCAGAGAGGCGGCGCCAATCAAGCGATTCGATGAACCGCTGTAGCACGGCCACCGAGCAGTTCGCGTCGGCAAGTGAATCAACGCTCAGCCCGAGATCGACCAACATCTCCGGAAGCTGCGGCACACCGGTCACCAAACAGCCCTCGTTCGGCTGCGACATCCCAAACATCCGGACAGTCTCCGGAAGCCTAAGCCGCCCAAGGTCAGTCTCACTCAACGAAGCCAAGGCAACGAACTCACAGCGCGCAGGAAGCGCGGCCAACTCGTCGAGATCCAGTCGCACCCCACCATCAATCACAAGAGACTCGAGGCTGGCCAACGCCCCCAGCGCGCCAAGGCTTCCCTCAGCATTACGGATTCTGAGATTGCGGATCGTACGACGCCCCTCAACCAGCCCCTCGATCGACCCCGACGTCTTATAGCGATCACCCGGAAGACGCTCCTTAACAAGCTTCGGCGGTGTCAACGAGGGCCTCCAACACCCGGACACGAAATGCCTTTGGTGTAGTAGGCGGCGGCGTACGGCTTGTAACCCGACCGATAAAGAATGAACTGGCCTCTCACGAGGTGCGCACAATAGTCCGGCCTGAGCCGGCTTATCTCGTGCCGCAGATTGCTCAGCTGCCCAAACTGCCCGGTGATGTTGTGGAAATCCTCGAGGCGTCGCTCAGCAAGCCCGAAGTGCGCGATCAGAGCTTCCTCGACCTGCCTCGATTCGATGTACGTAAGCGGCGGTAGCCGTAGCGTCTGGCCTCGCGAGCGCACAATCTCTCGATTGTGTTTCCTGCAGCGGTCAGGGAAGTTCCGGCTTCGACCGACGTACCGAACAGTCCGTGGCGGCGGCGGTGCCCAATACACCACATAGTTCCGCCTCCCGGGTCCCGGGCTGAGCCGGTCCCAGAGGTACTTCGCATCCTCGCACCGTCGTGGCTGTAGCGGACGGTCGCGCATGGCCTCATTCGTGTCGGCCCAAGCCTGTCTGCGTTCACCTTGCCTTTCCAGTTGCACTAAGACCTTCTGCGCAGCTGGAACGGCAACGTCCGCAACATCATTGGCAGCCTTGAGCGCGGCCTTGCCGGGTGCCTGACATTCCTTCGAGACGCTGTCGACCCAGTCCCCAGCACGAGCCGCCACGGTTGACTGGTGAGTGACAACGCGTTGCAGGCGCCCGCGAAGCGCGCCCTGCGGGCCCGGCTTCGCTGATCGCACTGCGGCGAACACAACAGCATCGTCGCTGTTGAAGTGGCTTACCTGCCGATACAGGACGGACTCCTCACAAGCCGTCGATGCCGTCCACTTCAAGTCGGCGACGATCGCTGCAACCACGCTGAGCCTCGTTCCGAACTTTGCGGCACTCGCCAGGCGACTACCAACCTTCGCGGCGACAGCCGCCTCGGTGGCCTCACGCCCGATCCGACCGGTGACCTGCGGGTCAAGCTCGTTCAGACGCAACGCCCGGTAAATCTCCTCGGTTGAAGGCTGGCGAAGAGCGGCACGTGCGACCGGAATCTCGCTAGTCCCGCTCACATGCCCAACCTTGTCCCGCGCCCGCACCCTGACAACCTTGATCTGACCCGGTGACGGCAGGGTTACCGGGGCCATCGGATACGGCGTCGAAGTCCAGGTAACGAACTGCTGGCCGGGATCGGTGACCGCGTACTCGTACGTCACACCGGGCGCCCCTTCGGGCAAATCCTGCACCGGGTTCCACGTAGCGATCGCGGTACCGGTGCCGTTATCGGTCACCTTCAGCCCAGTCGGCGTGGGCGGCGGCGTGTGGTCTACGTACGTATCCCACCGATCGGTATCACGGCTGCGGTGCCCCGCCAGGTCCCACGCGGCGACGATGAACTCGTTACGTCCGTCGGGAAGCTCGGCGGCGTCGACGGTCAAAGTCTTGCTCGTGAGGTGTGGACAGGACCCGTCAGCCGGATCCTTGTCCGCCGGGTTCCCGCACGTCGCCACCTCGCTCAGCGTCCGGTACCCATCAGCGTTCTTTACCTGCAACGCCAACCGGTCGACGCCCGAGAGCCTGTCGCGTCCCTGCACCTCCACAGCGACACCGCCGGTCTGCCCGGTCCACTGCTCCGAAAGCGCCACAAGATCACCTGCCGCCCGCCCGATCGGCGGCGTGCGATCAAGGAACACGCCCCATTGCCGCGCCGGTGAAGTGAGCCCGACAAAGTCTGTTGCCGTCGCGCTGAACTGCAGCTTGCCCTCGGGCAGCGTGTCCGGGTCGAGGGTGATGTCGTGCCCGTACGTGTTCGGGCACGGCTGCGCGACCGGCCCCTGCGGAGTGCAGGTGTCGGTCGTTTCATCCGCCAGCGGCGCCCCTGCGTCATCGGCTACGCGCAAGCGCGTCGACTTGACGCCGGACACGCTGTCTGCGGCATCGAGCCGTACCCGCGCGTCCAGGTCCTCCGGCGTGATCCATGTGCTGGGGCTCGACGCAAGTGGGCCACTTGCCGTGATGGTCGGGTTGCTGCGATCGATGTACGTGGTCCACTCGCTCGAAGCGCCGCCGTCATCGCTGCTCTGATCGAGGAGATCAACCGCGGACAGCTTGAACCGTTGCGCCCCCTCTTGGGCGAGTTGGTTCAAATCGACAGTGACCCCGGTCCGCGAGTCACTCGCGGGGCAGATGTTGCTGCCCTGGCCGGGAGTCTGATGTGCGTCGTCGCAAGTCGGGGCGCCGCTGCTAACAGCGTGAGTGCCCGCTGAGTCCGTGACGGTGAACTCCCAGGTCTTCACCCCGAGACCACTGTCGCTCGCGACCAGATCCACCGTTGCGGACTGATCGCCTCGTGTCCACTGATCTGCAAGCGCCCGCAGCGGCCCGGTCGCTGATGTGGTCGGCGGCTCGTTGTCGACGAGCGTTATCGAGACCGAACCAACCTTGATCACCGACAGATTGCCGTTCGGAATGAACCGGGGACAGTTCGACTCGCCGACCGTGCACGGAGGCGTGAAAAGCTTCACTGCCGCCCACCGGCTCTGCGCTGAAGGATCGTCGAGCGTGACATCACCGGCCACGCCCGGCCCTGTTGCCGCGTGGTCGTCGTTGATGACGGCCGCGCCCGTGGATAGCTGCAGCCGCCCCGCCTGGCGGGCAGTGTCGTTCTGCCGGAAAACGTTGGCGAACGTCACGGAGCTGATACGTGCTGTGCCGGGCGCCTGCCACAACATGGACCCGAGCACGTTCTCCGGGAAGACCTGTCCTGTCTTCGGGGTGATCCGGATACCAGGATCTGGCGCCCCGAAAATGCCGACGTTGTAGTAGCTGCTGTCGCTGTTGGGATCGACGAACCAGCCCTCGTTGCCGGTCATCCCGGCATCCCAGTCGTAGCTCGTGGTCCATTCTGGATCTGCCAACACCGGGTAGGTGACTGCCTGACGGCGGTGGTCAACGGACATGACGAGCTCGGTCCCGTCGAGACGCAGCTCGATCGGTACCAGCTGCCCGCCCGCATCGACTGCGACGGGTGCTGTGATCACCACGTCCGCACGATGCCCGGTGCGGACGAGTACGGAATCCCCGTCCTGCACGGCCGTCTGCCCGTTGTTGAGGCGGAGCCGGTAACGGAACTCCGTTGGTGCGGAAGCTGAGCGCAGCACCTCAAACGAGGACAGACCGGCAGGCGTGGGCCTCATCACCGTGTCGGTGTCCGTGTGCGTGCCCGCGGCGACCAGCACGCTGCCCTCTTCGGAGAACCTCGCTCCTTCGGCAACCCCGAGCGGCGCGATGTCGAACGCTGCTGCGCCGCTCGGTCCAATCGTGAAGCCGTCCGCGGGCGCATTGTCTGCGACGAAGTAGTACGGGGCAGCCACTGGGCGCATCGCGTCGCCGGGCAGCTCCGTGAGCGCCAGGTTGATGGAGCGTTTGTCGCTCGTGCGGATGGGCGCCGTAGAGACGATGTAGCGCGTCCGGCGGCCTCGCTTTACGACAGCGCCTCGATTGCCCAGGTATCGCTGAACGTGGGATCGCGCACCGAGGCCTGCGGTCGTGTCCACAGGGCTTGCGACTCCGGGGAAGTGCTCGGCCAACGCTCGCCGGGCATCGTCTGAGGACTCGGTGGCAGCCGCGACCGGGGCCATCAGGAGCGCCGCCCCAAGGCACACGACAGCGAGCGCAGTGCTCCTCATCGCACGGACCGGCCCGCGCGTAGGGTCACGGTTACCGTGCGGCTGGCTTTCACTCCGCTGCCATCCTTGATCTTGATCTCGACGGTTGCCTTCACGGAGTGCTTGGCCCGCTTGAACAGGCGCAGCGAGGTGGACGACAGCCTCAGGCGCACGCGCCCGCGCGCTCGAGGGACGAGCCTGACCGACGAGTAAGCAGCGCCGCGGCGGCCTGCAACCGAGAAGGCAGCACGAGCGGTGCCCGTGCACGAGCCTGATGTCTGCGCAGAGCAGGTGAGCAGCAGCACCGCGGTTCCGTCACTTCCGACCGTCGCGACCCGGTTGCCCAGGAAAATCCTCGGCACCGACGGCTTGACCTGTCGGCCGTCGCGGAGCACACGCTCGCAATCGCCGGAGACCTGGTCGGTCCGGTCAGCTTCTGCGGAGTCAGTACCCGCGCCGCACCTCAACGTGTCACTCGCCGCGCTGTCATCGGCGCGCAGCACGTCGCTGCCGGCACCCCCGTCGAGCACAGCCGGAGAACCGAGTTCTGTGACCAGCGTGTCCGCGCCGGCTCCCCCTGTGACGGACTCGATGCCCGTGATCGTGTCGCCCTCGCCGGCCTCGCCCCAGGCTGGCCTGTCGCTTCCAAGCGTCACATTCACCGCCGCGGTGCGCTCCGAATAGGTCACCGTGTCGACACCGTCGTCCCCAGCGATGGTGTCGGCGCCCTGGCCTCCGCGCAGCGTGTCGTCTCCGGCCCCTCCACGGAGATCATCGGGACCGGCCTGGCCGATCAGCACGTCACTGCCTGCGCCGCCCGTTAGCGCTGTTCCCGATGCGCTGGCGACCAAGACGTCGGCACCGCTACCGCCGTCCACGGCCTCGATGTCGACAGCCACGTCGTCCGCCTCGCCCGAAGCGCCGTCATTCGCGACGCCATCCAGGGTCACGGTAACCGGTTCGGTGCGCGGCGCGTACGTCGCCTTGTCCGTGCCGTCCCCGCCAGCGAGCGAGTCAGCGCCTTCGCCGCCATCGAGTTGGTCGTTGTCCGCGCCGCCGTCGAGTACATCGTTGTCGGCGCCTCCGAGCAGGTCGTCGTTTCCCCATCCGCCAAGGACAGTGTCCGCGCCGGTACCGCCGTTGAGCCTGTCTGCTCCGTCACCAGCGTCGAGGCGGTCGTTCCCGGTACCGCCGTCGAGCTCGTCAGAACCTGATCCTCCGACAACAAGGTCGTTGCCAGCATCGCCGCTTGCTTGATCGTCATCCTCGCCACCATCAACAGCGTCGTTGCCGTTCTCGCCAGTGAGGATGTCGGCGCCCGCGCCGCCCAACATCGAGTCGTCTCCGTCCCCGCCGATCAGCGTGTCGCGGCCTCCGCCGCCGTTGAGTGTGTCGTTGCCGTCCGTGCCCGAGAGGAGGTCGACGCCATCCTCGCCACTGATGGAGTCGTTACCGCTACCGCCGAAGAGGCGGTCGTCGCCTGCGCCACCGGTGAGTACGTCGGTACCCGGACCGCCGTAGATCTGGTCGGCTCCGTCGCCGCCGGTCAGCGCATCGTCACCGGCGCCACCGAAGAATTGATCGTCTCCATCCGCTCCTTGGAGCCGGTCGCCGTGTGCCCCCGCATAGAGCGTGTCGTTCCCCTGGCCTCCGTCGAGGAGCACTCCACCCAAGCTCGAGGCGTTGGTGATGGTGTCCGCGAAGGGGCCGGTGACGAGTGACACGGTGATCGCCGTGCCGCTCGCGCAGGTAAGCACCGCCGGCAAGGGCGTCGTGCACCCCGCAGGAGCGCTGCCCGTGTACGGCCGGCCACTCTCCTCGACAACTCTGAGCCCGCCCACCCCGTCGTCCTCGAGCGTCAGCTTGTTGGGAGTGTCAGCAGCTCCTGTGATGGCTAGCGACTGGCCTGACACCGATGCCGTCCAAGCACCGGCGGACGCCGGAAGCGCAATGAGGACAACCGCTGCGAGCACACCTGCCAGCACCGCGAAGCGCGCTGAATTGCTCGATGGGCCCACGACACCGGAAAAGCGAGTGAACATAGGGCGGGCACCCTAGCCAGGTTTGGGGCAACCGGCAACCGATACCCTCGGATCCGGTGGTTTGGGCGTAGCCGCTGCCGCGGTTTCCGCCTACCGGGGACGGTTCACCGACGAGAAACCGTCGAGCAAACCGCTTCGACAAGCGCCAGCGCCACCCGGGCGCGCGGCTCGAACGAGCTTCCGAGCACGTGCTCGTCCGGTGCGTGGGAGCCGCCCCCGCGCGGCCCTAGGCCGTCGATCGTCAGCAGAATCGATGCCGCGAAGTGGCTCGCGTCGCTCGCGCCCCCGCGACTGGCCGGCACCAGCTCTTGTTCGGCGATCGCGGACGCGTCCGCGATCAATCCCGCTACGGAATCACCGCTATCCATGCCAGGCCACAGCCGGCCGAACGCGGCTTCGAGCTGCACGCCGTGCAGCTCGGCGGGGATCGCGGCAAGCACAGGATCGAACGAGCGCACGTCGTCGGCGCGCAGGTCGAACGTGAGCGACGCCGTCGCCGGCACCACGTTGAGCCCCTCCCCGGCCTGCATCAGCGTGGGCACCACCGTAAGCCGCTCCGGGCCTCCGGGGGCGTGATGGTTGTCGGTGATGGTGCGCGCAAGGTCGGCGAGCGCAAGCAGCGCGTTGCGTCCTGCGTCGGGATCGACACCGGAATGAGCGCTTAGCCCCGTCGCCCGCACCTCGATCGCTGCGGCCGCTTTGCGCTTGACGACTACGGCTTCTCGGCCATGCTCGTCGAGTTCCCCGGCCTCGAAGCAAAGGCAGGCGTCGAACCCAGCGAACCGCGCGTTGTGCAGAAACGGCGCGCTGCGCCATTCCTCGTCGACGACCAGCAGCAGTGCTGCCTCGGCGAACAGCTCAGGGCGCTCCGCGAGCGCCCTCATCACGCCAATCGCGATCACGTCGCCGCCCTTCATGTCGACGGTGCCTGAGCCCGTCCACACGTCACCGTCTACGTGCATCGCCCGGTGATCGTCGTGACCGATGACCGTGTCGAGGTGGCCCACGAGCAGCAGCCGGGCAGTGCCCGTGCCGCGCACGGTCGCGAGCAGATCGTCGACACACTCGGGCGTCGAACAGCGGATCCGCTCCACCTCAGCCTCAGGCGGCAGCAGCGCGATCGTCACCGCAATCGCTTCCTCGGCAGCCTCGCCGTCGACCGACGGGGATGACACGGCAACCAGCGCCGCCAGTTCACGCTCAGCGTGCGCTGCGATCCGTGCGGCGTGGTCGTCGATCCAGCCCATCGCCCTATGTACTAGCAGCGCGCCTAGCCAAGCACGCGCTCGAGGCGAGCGTCGATCGCAGCGGCGATCTGGTCACGCACAGGGCCCTCGTCGTAGCGCTCGGTGATCGCGGAGAGGAAGCCCTCGACGATCAGCTTGTGCGCGAGGCCCTCTTCGAGACCACGGGCGCGCAGGTAGAAGACCTGCTCGGGATCGATCTGGGCGATCGCCGCAGCGTGGGTGCATCGCACGTCGTCGGCAAGGATCTCGAGGCCGGGGATGGCGTCTGCATGAGCCTTCTTACCGACCAGCAGGTTGCGCGCCTCCTGGAAGGCATCGGTGCGCTGAGCGCCCTCGTCGACCTTGATCATGCCGCGCCACACCGCCGTCGAACGGCCGGTGATCAGCCCGCGGAAGGCGAGGTCGGAGTTGGTGTCGGGTGCAGCGTGTTCCTGGAGCGTGTCGTAGTCGACGTGCTGGCGACCGGCCGGCGCGTATGCACCCGTGACCTTGCCCTCCGACCCCTGGCCGTCGAGCGTGGTCTCGAGGAACACCTTGCCGTTCTTGCCGCCGAAACCGAGCGTGGTCCAGTCGAGACTGCCGTCGCGCGCGACGATCGCACGCTGAGCGCCGAAGACCCAGGTCTTCTCGTTGACTGCCTGCGCAGCGTGGTACTGGAGATTGGCGTTCTGACCGACGACGAGCTCGGTGACGCCGTTGACGACGGCCTCCTCGTCGTGTGACGAGATGAGCTGCTCGAAAACGATCGCCTCGGCGCCGTCCTCGAGCACCACGAGCGTACGGTGGTGTAGTGCCGTACCCGGTTCGCCCTGCACGACCGTGACGACGATCGGTTCGGCGACCACGGTGTTCGCGGGGACGTGCACAAGCGTGCCGTCGGTCCACTCGGCCGCGTTGAGGTCGGCGAAGAAGCCAGGGCGGGCGACGGCACCGAAGTGCGCTGCAGCACCGGGCACCGAGTCGAGGCCCTCGCGCAGCGAGGCGACGGTTACGCCGTCGGGCAGCGCGCCCGGCTCGACCGAGAAGACCTGGGTCGCGTCGGATGCAGAGCCGGCCTCAGCGGTCGGGAACGAGTCGAGGTCAAAGCCGTCGAGCGGGGTGAACTCCCAGCCTGGCTTGCCCTTGAACTCAGGAAGTGCTGACACGGTGGCGGCGCTCATCCGATGCTGCCTTCCATCTGCAGCTCGATCAGGCGGTTCATCTCCACGGCGTACTCCATCGGCAGTTCCTTGACGATCGGCTCGATGAAGCCGTTGACGATCAGCTTGCCGGCCTCTTCCTCGTCCAGTCCGTGGGACTGCAGGTAGAAGAGCTGCTCTTCGCCGACCTTTGTTACCGAGGCCTCGTGGCCGACATCGACGTCGTCCTCGCCGATACGGATCGTCGGATAGGTGTCAGAGCGCGACTGCGGATCGAGCAGCAGCGCGTCGCAGACGACCTTCGAACGTGCGCCGTGCGCACCCTTGGCAACCTCGAGCAGGCCGCGGTAGCTGGAGCGCCCGCCGTCCTTGGAGATCGACTTGGCGAAGATGTTCGACGTGGTGTTCGGGGCGGCGTGGATGATCTTTGCGCCGGCGTCCTGGTGCTGACCGTTGCCAGCGAACGCGATCGAAAGCACCTCGCCGTGCGCGCCCTCACCTGTGAGGTAGACGGCCGGGTACTTCATCGTCAGCTTCGAGCCGAGGTTGCAGTCGACCCACTCCACCGTGGCGTTAGCCTCGGCGACAGCGCGCTTGGTGACGAGGTTGTAGACGTTCTGCGACCAGTTCTGCACGGTCGTGTAGCGGATGCGCGCGCCGGGCTTGGCGACCAGCTCGACCACTGCGGAGTGCAGTGAGTCAGAGCTGTAGGTCGGAGCGGTGCAGCCCTCGACGTAGTGAACGTAGGAGCCCTCGTCAGCGATGATCAGCGTGCGCTCGAACTGGCCCATGTTTTCCGTGTTGATGCGGAAGTAGGCCTGCAGCGGCATCTCGACCTCGACGCCCGGCGGCACGTAGACGAACGAGCCGCCCGACCACACGGCGCTGTTGAGCGCGGCGAGCTTGTTGTCGTTGGCCGGGATGATCGTCGCGAAGTACTCCTTGACGAGCTCCTCGTGCTCGCGCAGACCGGAGTCCATGTCGAGGAAGATCACGCCTTGGGCCTCCAGATCCTTGTTGATCTGGTGGTAGACGACCTCTGACTCGTACTGAGCGCCGACGCCGGCGAGGAACTTGCGCTCGGCCTCAGGGATACCGAGGCGGTCGAACGTCTTCTTGACGTCCTCGGGCACGTCGTCCCATGAGCGCTCGGCCTTCTCCGACGAGCGCACGAAGTAGTGGATGTCGTCGAAGTCGACCTCGCCGAGCATCGGCGAGGCGGGCTGCGCCCAGTTCGGCATCGGACGCGAAATGAAGTGGTCGTAAGCCTTGAGCCGGAAGTCGGTCATCCAACCCGGCTCGTTCTTCATCTCCGAGATCTTCTGCACGAGCTCGCGCGTGAGGCCCTTGGGGGCCTTGAACACGTAGTTCTCGGGGTCGTGGAACCCGTAACGCTCGTCGTAGTCGTTGCCGAGCCCGCGAAGTGCGGCCTCTTCTTCAGTCAGGATCTTGGTGGATTCAGTGGGCGTAGTGGCCATTGCGTCTTTCAATACCTACTGGGGTAGTCGGTATTAGGGCAGTCTACTACGCCCACGCGCCCCGGCCATCCGCCCGGAGGGGTTGACCGCTCCAGCCACCAGAGATACCCTCCCAGGCATGAGCACTACTTTTCGGTCTATCGCTGCGTGTGTGGCAATCTCGCTTATTAGCTGCTGGGGAGCCTCGTCAGCGGCAGCGAGTGCCACCAAGTGCGAAGACTTCGGGCCCGTTCAAAACGTGTGTCTGAAAGTCGAAGGCAGCCGCCTAGACGTGACCAAAGTCTCGGTCAGCGCGGACGGGACCTCCGTGCCCGGCCAACTCACTTTGCGGACGTTCGCGAGGTTGTACCAAGACAACTGGGATCCCTTCATCTGGATGGCTGCCTGGCCTGAGTAATTCTATACGCCGAAGTCGAAGCAGCAACGCTCGACCACGCTGTGTTCTCAGCCAATCGAAAAGCTCAAGCCGCTCACAAACCGCGGAACCCTCTGTGCGAAATGGCGATCGCTCGCTCCTGCTGGTGCTGAGATCGAACGTCGCATATACGACTGGTCCATCGACCTTGAGCCCTACTTCCACAGCTCGACGGGCACGTCGTACGCCGGTGCGAGGCTCTCGGTCAATATCCACGACTAGCGAGCTGGATCTAATCAACCACGACGCGCACGATGCCGTCGTCACCTATCTGCACAGGGAACGTCTCAACCGGCTCGTAGGCCGGGAGCGTCTTCGGAACTCCAGTACGCAGGTCGAACAACGCACCGTGCCGTGGGCACTCCACGGTGCACGCCTGCTGGTCAAGCGTGCCCTCAGCAAGCGGGCCGTCGTCGTGTGAGCAGCGATCCTCCATGGCGAGCAGCTCTCCAGCGCAGTTGACGACCATCAGCTCGACGTCGGGGGTCATCACGACGCGCATCGCGCCGGGCTGGAGTTCAGCGAGTGGACAGACTTCGATCGTCTCGGCCATCGCGTAGACGCTACCGCCGGGAGGGCTTTCAGTCCTCTACGTGCGCGCCCTTGGGTGCCTTGATCCCGGCCTTCTTGAGCTCCTCAGGATCGAGGCCGGGGTACTCGGGATCGAGCTCGTTGAGCGCATCGACGAGCAGCAGAGCCGCGGCCGTCTGCGAGTACCAACGCACGTCGGCGGGGATCACGTGCCACGGCGCCCACGAGGTGCTCGTCGCGCGGATCATGCTCTCGAACGCGTGCTGGTAGCCGTCCCAGTGCTCGCGCTCGAGCACGTCCGGAGCACCGAACTCCGCGTGCTTGTCGCGGTGCTCGAGGCGCTCACGGACGCGCTCCTTCTGCTCGTCTTCGGAGAGGTGAAGGAAGATCTTCACCACCGCGATCCCCTCACGGGCGAGCATGCGCTCGAAGTCGTTGATCGACTCAAGCCGCGCACGCAGATCCTCCTCTGATTCCAAGTCGTGCACGCGCGGGAAGATCACCTCCTCGTAGTGCGAGCGATCGAAAACGTGCACCATGCCGCGGGCGGGCGTCTGCTGGTGAAAGCGCCAGAGAAAGTCGTGTGCGGCCTCTTCGCCCGACGGCTTCTTGAAGTTGTAGACCCGCACTCCGGCCGGGTTCATCGCGCCGATCACTTCGCGGATCACCCCGTCCTTCCCCGCCCCGTCGAAGCCCTGGAGCACGATCAGCAGCCCGTGCTTTTCCTCGGCTGCGAGCCGCGCTTGCAGCGAGGCGATCCGGGCACATGCCGCCTTCAGCTCCGGGGTCGCGTGTTCCTCGGTCTCAAACGGGCTCGTGTCGCTGGTGCTGCACCCAGCGATCGAGAAGCGGCCCGCAGTCCCGGGCGAGACGAGGTGCTGCTCGTGTGCGAGCGCTGGGCTGTCAGGAGGCGGCGGCGGTTTGGGCATCAGAACGAGTGTCTCACCAGCGAGCGCTGTGCCGCTCGAGCACACCCCACCCACGCGCTACCTCTACCCCGCCCGGCAACATCCCGCTGAAGTTGGCGAAAGGCTGCTCGTAGTCGCTGGCCACTAAGCCGTAGTTGGTCTTGTGGGCGCGGGTCGCGACGTGTTCGGCACGCAGCGTCTCGCCGGCCGGCCCTGTCGTCGAACGCAGGTCGTAGGCGATCGTCGTCGGCCCGGGTTCCGTGAGTTCTCCACCGACCCACACCGCCCGTTCGGAGTGTTCGGGAGCGTCGTGGAGGCCTTCGCAGAAATTCCATGCCAGGGGAGTTCCGTCGGGCGCCTCGCCGACACCCGCGCACCAGCGCCATTTGGTGTCCCGGGCGTGGTAGCCGGCGGAATCGTCGATCAGCCCCCGCATCTCAACGACCTTTCCCTCGATCACGCCGGTAGCGCGGAGCGGGACCTTTCGCGTCCAGATGTAGGAGTCGCCGTGGCGAGAGACGACCTGGAGCGGCTCGCCGTCTTCGTGCCACTCAAGTAGGAATGGCTCGGCCGTGGCGGCCCCGTCTACCTCGACACCGATCGGCAGCATCGAAGTCTTGCCGCGCAGGCGCTCGCCGTCCCAGAGCGCCCAGAATCGCTGCCGCGCGACACCCACCTGCACTCGGGCGGCGCACAGCATCGCATCCTGACCCCAGAGCCCGATGTAGCGCCACCGCTTTCGCGTCTGTCCGCCCGCGCGCAGCGCCATTTTGGTGGGCGGGATCGGCAGGGCGGCGGGCAGGTCGCCGCGCTGGGGCAGAGCATCGAGGTCGAGCAGCATCGCTGCGGAGTCTCACACGGAGTCGTGGGCCGCGTCGACCAACGCCTGGCGCACAGCGTCGTCGAAGCTCATGAGCCCTGCTGCCGGGCGCGGCACGTATTCGTCGATGTCGTGCTCTTGCACAACCACCTCGTGCGAGAGCGAGCCGACGAGGGGCTTTGCGAGCGCAGCATCAGCGTCAGTGATCAGCCCGACCCAGTGGCTGGCGAGCCACGGGGTCATCACGGGCACCGTCAACACCGGCGGACGCCACCTGCCTGCCACCTCGGCGTAGCGCTGCATCATGCCCTTGAAGGTGAGGATGTCGGGGCCGCCCACGTCGAACCCGCGGCTTACCTCGGGCGGCATCGATGCTGAGCCGACCAGGTAGTGCACGAGGTCGGGGGTCGCGATCGGCTGGATTCGGTTTCGCAGCCAGCGCGGGCCGACCATGGCAGGCAGCCGCTCGGTGAGCTGGCGCATCATCTCGTAGCTGGCGCTGCCGTGGCCGATCGCGATACCTGCCTGCAGCACCGTCGTTGGTACGCCGGAGGCGATCAGCTCCTCCCCGGTTTCACGCCGGGACTCGAGGTGGGCCGAGAGGTGCGGCTTGTCGGGATGAAGCGCCCCGAGGTACACGATGCGCTCTACCCCGGCCTCGCGCGCGGCCCGACCGAAGATGCGTGCACTGCGCCTGTCGATCGATTCGAACTGGCGGCCCGAGCCCATCGAATGGATCAGGTAGTACGCGACGCTCACGCCGTCGAGCGCAGACCGAACCGCGCGCTCATCGAGCGCGTCGGCAGTTGCGATCTCCACGTCCCCGAGCCACCGAGCATCCGAGACCGAGGCCGGTTTGCGGACCATCGCTCGTACCTCGTGTCCGGCGGTGAGCAGCTCGGGGATCAGGTGCCCGCCGATGTAGCCGGAAGCGCCGGTTACGAGTGTGCGGCCCATCAGGCGCGCGCCTCCTCGTAGCGGGCGAGCGCCTCGCGGCGCGCCTCGGCGTGCTCGACGAGCTGCTTGGGATAGCCGGCGTCGTAGCCGCCCTCGTGCTTCCATGGCTCGTGGGCGGCGGCTCCTTCAAGGTGCCTTAGCTCGGGCACGTAGCGACGGACGTAGTCACCATGCGGGTCGAACTTGAGTCCCTGGGTGATCGGGTTGAAGATCCGGAAGTACGGGGCTGCATCGGTGCCGGTACCTGCAACCCACTGCCAGCCCTGACTGTTGCTCGCCGGATCGCCGTCGAGCAACAGCTGCGAGAAGTGCTCAGCGCCGTGCGGCCACCACACGTGGAGGTGCTTAGTCAAGAAGCTCGCGGTCACCATGCGAACCCGGTTGTGCATCCAGCCTTCATCTTGCAGTTGTCGCATACCCGCATCGACAAATGGGAAGCCTGTGTTGCCGGACTTCCAGGCCTCAAACTCGGGCCCCGGATCGTCGTAGGTGAGTTTCAAGTCGCGCAGGTCGTGGTGGAGCGCGCGCGGGTTGTGCCAGAGCACGTCTCCGTAGAACTCACGCCAGCAGATCTCGGCGACGAACCGCTCTACTCCACGCCCGCGCCGCGGCGCCAGGTCGGCGAGCAGCGTACGCGGATGGATCTCGCCGTACTTCAGCGCGATCGACAGCCTGCTCGTGCCGTGCAGGTCGGGCCTGTCGCGGTCGCGGTCGTAGCGGGTGATCGTGTCGCCTTCGAGGAAGTCGTGCCAGCGGCGCATCGCGGCGCTCTCTCCCGCCTCGACGTCTCCGGGTGTGTCGGGCAAGTGGTCGCTCGACAGGTCGCTGTGCCACTGCACGTCGGGAGTCTGCGCGGGCGCGCGCCAGCCGTGCTCCTTCCAGGCTCGGGAGAACGGAGTGAACACGCGGTACGGAGTGTCATCGCTTTTCACCACGCGGCCGGGAGTCACCGCATACGGCGACCCGGTCTCGACCCAGCGCACGTTTCCAAGCGCTTCCCGCACACGCGCGTCGCGGCGACGGCCGTAGGGGGTTGTCTCCGCACTCACATGCACGGCCTTGGCATCGATCTCCGCCGCAACGGCCGGGACGACCGACTCGGGTGTTCCCGTGCGCACGACGAGGTTCCCGCCGATGCTGTCGTCGAGAGCCTTCAACGACGCCGCGAGCCGATCTGTACGGCGGGTACCGGGTCGCCAGAGCGCCGGGTCGATTACGAACAGCGGTGTCACGGGCCCATCTGCGGCAGCGGCACCCAGCGCCGGATGGTCACCGACGCGCAGATCACGCCGGAACCAGAGCACCGATCGCACGTTGTCTGATGGTACGTGCGGCAGCGCGATTCGGATGCCGGATGGCGTAAGGCCCTACCCTGATCCGCCGCATGGCAACTAGAGACGACCTCCGCAACGTGGCGAT
Source organism: uncultured Conexibacter sp. (assembly GCA_964560235.1). GTDB lineage: Bacteria > Actinomycetota > Thermoleophilia > Solirubrobacterales > Solirubrobacteraceae > Baekduia. Next base: position 76,898 of record CAZLKZ010000001.1, read on the forward strand.
CATCGCCCACGTCGACCACGGCAAGACCACCCTCGTTGACGCGATGTTGCGGCAGTCAGGCGCGTTCGCTGCACACGCCGAGCTGACCGATCGCGTCATGGACTCGATGGACCAGGAGCGAGAGCGCGGCATCACGATCCTCGCCAAGAACACCGCCATCAACTACGACGGCGTGAAGCTCAACATCATCGACACCCCGGGCCACGCCGACTTCGGTGGCGAGGTCGAGCGCGGCCTGACGATGGTCGACGGGGTGCTGCTGCTCGTCGATGCGTCAGAAGGCCCGCTGCCCCAGACTCGCTTCGTACTGCGCAAGGCACTCGAGGGCAAGCTGCCAGTAGTGCTCGTGGTCAACAAGATCGACCGCGAGGATGCGCGCATCGCCGAGGTCGTGCACGAGGTCGAAGAGCTGTTCTTGGACCTCGACGCCGACGAGGACCAGCTCGAGTTCCCGATCGTCTACACGAACGGTCGCGCAGGGACCGCGACGCTCGATCTCGACCAGCCGGGCGAAAACCTCAAGCCGCTGCTCAACGTGCTGCTCGACACGGTCAAGGCCCCCACTTACGAGGAGGGCCACCCGACCCAGGCGCTCGTCACCAACCTTGACGCCGACCCTTACCTCGGCCGCCTCGCGATCTGCCGCGTGCGCCAAGGCACGCTCAAGAAGGGCGCACAGGTCGCATGGTGCAAGGCCGACGGCACGGTCAGCAACGTGAAGATCTCTGAGCTGCTGCTCACCGACGGCCTGTCACGCGTCCCCGCCGACGAGGCCGGCCCGGGCGACATCTGCGCGATCGCCGGTATCGAGGAGGTCACGATCGGTGAGACGCTCGCCGACCCCGACGACCCCCGCGCGCTTCCGGTCATCTCCGTCGACGAGCCGTCGATCGGGGTAACGATCGCCACATCGACATCACCCTTCGCTGGCCGCGACGGCAACAAGCTCACCGCTCGCCAGATTCAGGGCCGTCTCGACCAGGAGCTGATCGGCAACGTGTCGATCCGCGTGCTGCCGACCGAACGCCCCGACCAGTGGGAAGTGCAGGGCCGCGGCGAGCTGCAGCTGGCAGTGCTCGTCGAGACGATGCGCCGTGAAGGTTTCGAGCTGTGCGTCGGCCAGCCGCGAGTCGTGACCCGTGAGGTCGACGGGGCGATCCACGAGCCGATGGAGCGCCTAACGATCGACGTACCCGAGGAATGGGTTGGATCGGTTACGCAGATCCTTGCGACACGCAAGGGCCGCATGGAGCAGATGACCAACCACGGCACCGGCTGGGTACGGATGGACTTCCGTGTGCCATCCCGCGGCCTGATCGGCTTCCGCACAGAGTTCCTCACGGAGACCCGCGGCACAGGCATCGCCAACTCCGTGTCCGATGGCTACGAGCCCTGGCACGGTGAGCTGCGCACACGCCCGACGGGCGCGCTCGTCGCTGACCGCCAAGGCGCCGTCACGTCGTTCGCATGCTTCGGCCTGCAGGAGCGCGGCTCGCTGTTCGTGGCTCCCGGCGACGAGGTCTACAACGGCATGGTCGTCGGCGAGAACGCCCGCGCCGAGGACCTCGACGTGAACATCGTGCGCGAGAAGCACCTCACCAACATGCGTTCCGCCGGAGCCGACGAGCTCGAACGGCTCGTGCCCGCGCGTCGCATGTCGCTCGACCAGGCGATGGAGTGGCTGCGCGAGGACGAATGCGTCGAGGTCACCCCCGAGGCGATCCGCATCCGCAAGTGGGAGCTCGATCCCAACGAGCGCGTGAAGGCCGCGCGCCGCGCCAAAGCTGGCGCCGCACCGAAGTAGACACGCTGGGGAGGCCCGTAAGGGCCTCTAGCCTGATCGAGGTGACCACGATTTCGGTGCTGCTTGCTGGGATCGCCGCGGCGCTGGCTGGCGTGTGGCAGGCGTGGGTCAGGTTGCTGCGCCCCAGGCTGGTGCTGCGCTACGTACGCAAGCGATACGGCGCGTTAGCAGCGTGGGTGGTGCGGGTCACTGGCCAGCATCGTCGTCTGTGACCTGGCTCTCGACAAGTGCCCAGAGCCGGGCACGGTCTGCGGCACTGGTCGACGTGTTCGGAAGCCTGCGGTCTGACCGCAGCCGGCGATCGAAGTAGAGCCCGCCATCACGCAGTGGCTCGTCGGTCGCAGCTAGCCAGACCACGGTGTCGGAGCCCTGATCGGCCGACCGCAGCACCGGCCCCATGACTTTGTTGAAGGTCGGCAGGGACTCCTCGACGCCCTGGGTAGCCGCCCACCCCGGGTGCGCGGCGAGCGAGGTGAAAGGCAGGCCGCGCTGCGCGTACTCGTGCACGAGATCCACCTGAGCTCGCTTGGCGCGGGCGTATTGCCTCACGCCGTCGTACTCCTCGTGTGCCATCCCCACGTCGTCGAGGTGCAACCGCTGTGTGTACATGCCACCGCTGGTCATCCAGATCACTCGTCCGCCGGCTAGCTGATCGCGAAGCAGCTTGGTGAGGAGGTGCGGCGCGACGACCATCATCGCCCAGATCGCCTCGAGGCCCTGCGGCGTGACGGTGCGCGTAGACGGGATTGCGCCGGCGTTGTGAATCAGGACGTCGATGCGCTTGTGAGCCGACGCGAGCTCCTTCGCCAGCGCGCGCACCTGGTCGAGGTCCCCGATGTCAGCCTGCCGGGTGCCGCCGCTGCGGCCAACGGTCTCCACCGTTGCGCCCGCTGCGCTTAGTGCCTCCGCTGCCGCGTGCCCGAGTCCACGGGTCGCGCCCGTCACGACGACGACCTTGTCGTCCATCGAGCCGGGCTTCGGCTCGTCCCAGCCCCACAGTCGCCGCCGCGCGTTGAACCCAAGCCGCGTGTAGGCGAACGGAGGCAGCCCCTCCATCGCGCTGTCGAGCAGACGCCGCATCTTTTAGGCGCGAGCCGCGAGCACCTCGAGCGCGCGATCGGCGTGTACGTCCATCTTGGTCTCGGACGAGATCACCTCCAGGACGGTGCCGTCGGAGTCGATCACGAACGTCGCGCGCTTGTTGGGTACGGGCCCTACCCGCTTCACGCCGAACTGCTTGGCGATCGTGCGGTCCTTGTCAGACAGCAGCGGGTAGCCGAAGCCGTGCTTCTCGTCGAACTTGGCCTGCGCGTCGACGCCATCGGCGCTGATGCCGACGCGCTGCGCGCCGTACTTCGCGAACTCTCCCGCGAGGTCACGGAAGTGACAGCTCTCCGCCGTACACCCGGACGTACCGGCCTTTGGGTAGAAGAACAGCACCACCGGCCCCTGGGCCAGCAGCTCGTCGCTGCTAACCGTGTTGCCGCTCTGGTCCTGCGCGCTGAATGGGGTGATCTTGTCGCCGGGCTTCATTACTCCAGGGTACGTACCCCGGAGACCGCTCGGTTGACTCAGCGGCGTTTGCCGTTCACTACTTCGCAGTCGCTGGAGACTGTGTCCCGGCGATCCTTGATGACCTTGTCGAAGCCGGGTCCGCAAGAGATGCGGTCTGCCCCGCCACCGACGGCGCGGATGTAGTCGTTGCCTGGGCCGCCGCGGACGATGTCGTTGCCGTAGCCGCCGTTGAGGGTGTCGTTGCCCTCGTCGCCGTACAGGATGTCGTCGCCGCGACCGCCGAGCACGTTGTCGTTGCCGGGTCCGCCGTGCAGCACGTCGTTGCCGAAGCCGCCCATGAGGTGGTCGTTGCCCCAGCCGCCCCAGAGCTTGTCGTTACCCCAGCCGCCGTCCGCGGTGTCGTTGCCGTCACCGGCCTTGATGATGTCGTTGCCCTTCTTGCCGAGCAGCGTGTCGACGCCCCCGGTGCCGTTGAGGGTGTCGTTGCCGTCGGTACCGCGCTCTTGGTCGCGGCGGATGCCGGTCGACGGGGAGGCCGTGTCGGCCAACGCCTTGCCACCACGCAGCAGCCCGGCGTTGGTCAGTCCTGCCATCGGGTCGGGCAGCGGTGCGAGAGCGAGCTTGTCGCCCTCGATGACTTCGCTGGCGCGCGCGTTGAGCTTGTCGGTGGGGTCGCCGAGCACAACCGTCTCGCAGCCCCGCATCGTGTCTCCCTCGCCGTAGGAGGAGACGTACACGACGTCGTTACCCGGTCCGCAGTTGACGGTGTCGCGCCCTGAGCCGGTGTAGATCACGTCATCGCCGTCACCTCCGTTGATGGTGTCCTCCCCGGCTTCGCCGCCGAGCAGCAGGTCGTTGCCTGCGCCGCCATCGATCGTGTCGTTGCCGGCACCACCGTCGATGGCGTCGTCGCCGTCACCGCCGTCCGCTCGGTCGTCGCCGTTGCCGAGCCGGATGATGTCGTTGCCCTCTCCGCCGCGTACGTCGCCGTCGGTGCCTCGGTTGCTGTCGATGTAGTCGTCGCCCGGGCCGCCATCGATCAGCTTGTCGTCGCCGTAGCCGACCTCGACGATGAAGTCGTTGCCGAGCCCGCCGAGCAGGGTGTCGTCGCCGTCGCCACCGTCGATCACGTCGTCGCCATCGCCGCCGTCGACGTAGTCGTTGCCGGTCTCGCCGAGCAGCCGGTCGTTGCCGCCCTCGCCCCAGATCTGGTCGTCGCCGGTGTTGCCGTCAGCGAAGTCGTTGCCTTCGCCGCCGTAGAGCTTGTCCGGGGCGCTACCGCCGTACAGTCGGTCGCTGCCACCGAAGCCGCGGAGTACGTCGCTTGAGCCGCCGCCGCGCATGATGTCGGCAGACTCGGTGCCGTTGAGGCGGTCGGCCAGCGGCCCACCGTTCTTGACGGCCGCGAACGCGACGGTTGGCACCGACAGCGCGGTGCAGAGCAGGGCGATTGGTAGCAGCGGGGTCCGCATACCTCCGTAATCGGTAGCAGGCCCGGCGCGGCTTACGCGCAGGTTCCGATGACGGACATTCGTCGGGTTTAGAGCTGCGCGGGGCCGCTTGGTGCGACCGCGTCGGGCGTGTCAGGCTCCCAGCCCGCCTCGTGTCCGAGGCCCGCCGACTTGAGCACCTTGAGGCTCAGCAGCGCGCATTTCAGGCGCGTCGCCGAGATCTCGATACCCAGCAATTCCAGGATGAACGAGCGGTCGAGCGCCATCAGCTGGTCGACCGTCATGCCCTTGATCTCGTCGGACGCCATCGATGCGGAAGCCTGCGAGATCGCGCAGCCGTGGCCGTCGAACCGCACGTCCTCGATCACGCCACCGTCGCCGACGCGCAGCATGACCTTGAGCTCGTCGCCGCAGAGCGGGTTGTGGTCCTCGGCCTCGAGGTCGGGGTCGTCCATCGGGCCCCAGTTGTGGGGCTTCTTGTAGTGCTGGAGGATCTCTTCGCGGTACAGGTCGTCCATCGTCAGTCTCCGAAGATTCGCTGGACCTCGCCGAGTCCTGCGACGAGCTGGTCGATGTCGCGCTCAGTGCTGTGCACACCGATCGAGGCACGCGTCGAGGCGCTCACTCCGAGCCGCTCCATCAGCGGCTGCGCGCAGTGGTGACCGGCGCGTACGCACACGCCCTGGCGTCCGAGGATCTCGGCGACATCATGCGGGTGCACGCCGTCGACGGTGAAGGTGATGATCCCGGCGCGATCCTCGCCTACCGGACCGTATGTCGTCACGCCTTCGACGGCCGCGAGCTGATCGAGCCCGTAGGTCGTGAGCTCTTGCGAGTGAGCGCGCACGTTGTCGATCCCGACCTCATCGAGCCACTTGATCGCGGCGCCCAATCCGACCGCCTCGGCGATCGCCGACGTGCCGGCCTCGAAGCGTTCCGGCGGCAGCGCGAACTTCACCTCGTCGAACGAAACCTTGGAGATCATGTGGCCGCCACCGAGCAGCGGCGCGGTCTCCAGCAGGCGCTCGCGTTTGCCGTGCAGCACGCCGATCCCTGTCGGGCCGTAGGCCTTGTGGCCGGTCCACACGTAGAAGTCGGCGTCGATCGCCCCGGCGTCAACGGGCAGCTGCGGCACGGCCTGTGCACCGTCGATCACGGTGACGACGCCCTGCTCGCGCGCCTCGCGCACGATGTCTGCAACCGGGTTGATCGTGCCGAGCACGTTGGAAACGTGGGTGACCGCGAGCAGCTTGGCTCCGGGCAGAAGCGCGGTCAGCGCCTCACGCTCGATCCGGCCGTCGTCGTCGATCGGCACCTCGACGAGCTCCGCGCCGACCTTCTGCGCGAGCCGCCACCACGGCACGAAGTTGGAGTGGTGCTCCATTCGCGTGACCAAGATTCGGTCGCCCGCACCGACGTGCTGCTCGCCCCAGCCCTGTGCGACGAGGTTCAGCAGTTCGGTCGCGTTGCGACCGAACACGGTGTCTTCTGCCGCAACACCCATCCGCTTGGCGATCTGCGTGCGCGCCCCTTCGAACAGACCTGTCGCCTCGATCGCGAGCGCGTAGACGCCGCGGTGCACCGAAGCACGGTGGTGGCGGTAGTAGTCGTCGATCGCCGCGAGCACAGGCTCGGGCGTCTGCGACGTCGCCCCCGAGTCGAGGTACGCGACGTCAGGGTTGGCGGCAAGCGTGGGAAATTGACCGCGCAGGGCCTCACCGACCATGAGCGCCCTCCAGCTTGTCGCCGGAGACCAAGGTGTCAGCCATTGGTCGACCGGAAGGGATCGAGATCCGGGTGAGCGTCGGTACGCCGTCCGAACGATTCTCGAGCGAAGCGAGGTTTAGTGAGGACGGTGTACCGACGCTGACCCGAACCACAAGCGACCCTTACGCCCCGACCCCTGCTTCAGCCTTGACCGATGCGTAACCCTCAGCCTCCAGCTGGTCGACGAGCTCGGGCCCGCCTTCCTTGATGATGCGGCCGTCGGACAGGATCGACACGCGCGAGGGCTGCACCAGGTGCAGGATCCGCTGGTAGTGGGTGATGATCAGTACGCCCATGCCGGCGTCCTTAGCCACGGTGTTGACGCCGTGGGCGACGACGTTGAGCGCGTCGATGTCGAGCCCGGAGTCGGTCTCGTCGAGCACTGCGAGGTGCGGCTGCTGGAGAGCGAGCTGCAGGATCTCGAGGCGCTTCTTCTCGCCGCCGGAGAACCCGTCGTTGAGGTAGCGCGACACGAACTCACGCGGCACGTTGCACAGCTCCATCGCAGCCTCGACGGTCTTGCGGAAGTCCTTCAGCGACACCTCGTCCTCGCCGCGAGCCACACGGTGAGCGTTCATCACCATGCGCAGGTACTTGGTGATCGTGACGCCGGGGATTGCGACCGGGTACTGGAAAGCCATGAACAGGCCTGCGAGCGCACGCTCGTCGGGGCTGGCCTCGACGATGTTCTCGCCGCGGAAGATGATCTCGCCCTCGGTGACCTCGAGGCCCGGGTGCCCCATGATCGTGTTGGCGAGGGTCGACTTGCCGGAGCCGTTCGGGCCCATTAGCGCGTGGACTTCACCGCGCTCGACGGTGAGGTCGAGCCCCTTGAGGATCTCTTTGTCCCCGGCGCTGACGTGAAGGTTCTTGATCTCGAGTTCGGCCATTTTGGTCCTCGTTTACCCGGCAGCTCAGGCGGCGACGCCGCTGGCCGGTTTGCTGTTGTGCTTTAGGGAGAAGTCGACGAGCTCGGCCAGCGTGGTGCCGGCGAGCGCGTTCTGGATGCCACCCTGGACGCGGGTCCAGAGCAGCTTGGTGGCACAGGTGTGGCCACCGGTTCCGACGTGGTTACAAACGGCGCGCATGCCGGCCACCTCGGTGTCGGCCTCTTCGAGCTCGCCGGGGGCGAAGCACGTCATGGGCCGCAGTTGGCCTTCGAGGGCAACGATCACGTCGTCCATCTGAATCTCGGCAGGGTCGAGTGCGAGGCGGTAACCACCGTGGGCACCACGAGTCGACTCCACGAAACCTGCCTTCTTGAGCTTCGCGACGATCCGCTCCAGGTAGGCGAGCGGGAGCTTCTCAGCGTCCGCGATCGCCTTCAGAGGCACGGGTGTACCTGCTCCTTCGAGGCGACCCTGACGGCCGAGCTCGATGAGCAGACGCACGCCATATTCGGCCTTCGTCGTGAAGATCATCGTGCTTAATCCTACCGCGTAGGTCGGGAAAGGCCGGGGGCGCCGGACAGCTCGATATCGGCCTCGCGATGTACGATCTCCGGGCTATGGACCTTGCGCTCCCGCTCGCCCTCTCCGCAACCAACGCGACTCTCGGCTTCATCTTCATCTTCGTGGTCCTGTTCCCCGCGATCGTGCAGGGACTACTGATGTACGCCGCCGCGCAGGCCGCTCGCGAGCAGCAGGAAAATCTCGACGACCTCGACGGCGTCGAGGAACGCGCCTAGGCAACTGCCGCGGCTGAGTCGCTGGACTGCAGCGACTCGTAGATGCCCGCCACCTGGTGGGCCACCTCAGACCAATCGAATGTCAAGACGTGCTCGGCCGCCTGAGCCGCCAGCCCGTTTCGCAGGTCCGCGTCAACCAGCACTCGCTCGATCAGGTCAGCGAGCTGCCGCTTGTCACCGGGCGTGAACCGCAGCCCTGCCTCCTCGTGAGGCACGACCTCTCGCAGTCCGCCGGTGTCCGCGACGATGCACGGGCAACCTGAAGCCATGGCTTCCAAGGCCACGAGCCCGAACGGCTCGTAGCGAGATGGCACGACGATCACGTCGGCCACCTTGTACAGGGAGTGGAGTACGCCGTCGTCGATCCAGCCCATGAACGTGCCGCGATCGGCGATGCCGAGCTGCCTGGCCTGTTCTTTGAGCTCCCACTCGTGAGTCCCTGAGCCGGCGATCACGAACCTGACCTTGCCCACGCGCTCGATCACGCCGTCCTCTCCGGCGAGCGCCTCCAGCGCGTCCTGGAAACCCTTCTCGTAGACGAGCCTGCCGACCAGCAGCACGAGCTGCTCGTCGGGGGCGGCAAGTGCGCCGCGGATCGTCTCGAGGTCGGGCAGTGGCTGAAGATCACCGGGGTCGATGCCGTTCGGCGCGACCGTGACCTTTTCGAGCGGCACGTCAAACACGTCCGCGACGTGGTCGCGCATGTAGTGAGAACACACGAGTACCCGATCTGCGACGTGCACCATCCAGCGCTCAGACCTGTGGATCTCAGACTGGGGCGCGACGTATACCCAGCCCTGGTGGCGGCCGTACTCGGTCGCGTGCACGGTCGCGACGAACGGCACACCAGCCTGGTCGGCGAGCCTCTTTGCTGCGACTCCCACAAGCCAGTCGTGCCCGTGCACGACGTCGAAGTCGTGATTCGACAGCAGCTCGACGCCGCGCGCGTGTAGGTCGGCGTTCAGCTCGCCGACCCACGACATGAAGGCGCCCATCTCCGTCGGCCGGTCTGACTCGAGCACGCGGTGTACGTGAACCCCGCAGAGCACTTCATCGGCCGCATCACCGGGCTCGCCTCGCGTGAGCACGTGCACCTCGGTGTCCGTACCGAACGCGAGCGACTCAGAGAGCTTTGCGACAGCACGCGCGAGCCCGCCTTCGATCACAGGCGGGTACTCCCAGGAGACCATGAGCACGCGCTGCGCCACAGTCCGAGGATGGTACGGATCGGCGGCCGTCACGCTACCCTCTCAAGCACGGCGCGTCCGCCGGGGCCAAGCACGCCGGCCAGCGTCGCCCCGCCGGGCAGGTCGAACTCAGCGCCACTCAGCAGGTCCCTCCACCGGCCCTCGGCCTGCTGCGGCAGCTCCCAGCCCGCAGCCCCGGTGGTGCGGTCGCCGACCGCGACCGCCACGATCAGGTCGTCCCCGCGCATGTACGCACAGGTGCGCTCGCGCTCCCCGGTCCCCGTGTCGATCGCGATCAGCGGCCCGGTGGCCGAGAGGCCGTCAAGCTCGTCGGAGGGCAGCACCTGCACCCCGGGCAGCGTTGCGACGAGCACGCGCTGGGCCGCCTCGATGCGCTCACCGATCTCAGCGATACGTGCCACCACTCCGTCGAACGTGTAGCGAAAGCTGCCGCTCTCGCACAGAGCCTCTGCGAACCGGACCGACCCACCGTCGTCGAGCGGATGCTCGCTCAGGTGCACGCGAGCCTGTTCGGCTGTCAGCGGCCATAGCCCAGCGAGCCGCACATACAACCGCTGCTCGGCTACCTCGTCGACCTCATCCGGCCGGATGCCGGACTGTGTGTCGTGCCAGGTCTGGACCGCGCCGATCCACGGTTCGGCCATCGCGGTGATCGCAAGCCAGCGCGCATTGGCCGCGAGGTCTCCGGCACTGCCGGGCAGCCGAGGATCCAGCGGGGAGTCCGGTGCTCGTTGAGCTGCACGCCGCAGGAACACGGAGGGCTGCAGAGTCGCGTCGTCTCCAGCAGACAGCGACCGCAGCTCGGTGACGCCCTCTGGGTCGCGAAACAGCGCGGCGAGGTCGAATGCGAACTCGCTCACGCCGGCACCAGCCACGCACATGAAAACGCGGGCAGCTCGACCTGCACCGCCGCCCCCAGATGCTCGATGCGGGCCGACCCCTGGCCGGTCTCGAGCGCGATCCGCAGTTCCCCTTGTACATCGAGCTCGACCGTTCGCGCCACATCCGACAGGTTCGCAGCACACACCAGCAGCGCGCCATCCGCACCGTGGCGCTCCCACGCGTAGGTGCTCGTCTCGCGCTCGTCGGCGAGCAGCCAAGTCATGCCCGCGTCCTCGCCGTCCCGCGCCCAAAGGGCGCTCTGCTGGCGGTAGACGCGACCAACTTCGGCGACGAACTGCCGAGTCTCGGGGTCGGCCGCCTGCCAATCGAGTTGGCCGTGATGGCTCCACGCAGAGCGCTGGGCGAACTCGCCGCCCATGAACAGCAGCTTCTTGCCGCGGTGAGCCCACTGCATAGCGATCAGCGCTCGGAGCTGGGCGCGTGCTTGCTCGTCGTCACCCCAGATGCGCTCGACCAGCGAGCTGCCAGCGGCGTCGTCGTGGCTGAGCACAAGCACCCAGTCCTCGGCGTCTGCATACGAGGAGGCGAACGTGATGTCGTTGTGGATCGTGCTGCGCTCTGCCGGCGCCTTCTCTAGGTAGGAGAGCCAGTCGTTCGCCCAGCCCATGTTCCATGCGAAGGTGAAGTCGAGTCCGTCGGCGTTTGTAACTCCCGGCCAGCCCGTGGCCTCCTCGGCGATCGTCACCGCACCTGGTGCCTCTGAGCGAACCATTGCGTTCAGCTCTTTCAGGAACGCGATCGACTCGTGCTTCTCCAGCGAGCCGTCCTCGTTCGGCAAGACCGCCACCGGGTCGCGGCCCCAGTCGTGACGGAGCATCGCGGCGACCGCATCGATCCTGAGCCCGTCGGCGTGGAACTCGCTGAGCCAGTAGCGGGCACTCGACAGCAGGAACGACCGCACCTGCGGCTTTGAGTGGTCGAATACCCGGGCACCCCATTCGGGCTGGTCGGCGCGACGCGGGTCCTCGTGCTCGTAGGTGGGACCACCGTCGAAGTCGGCAAGCGCCCAGTCGTCGGTGCTGAAGTGGCCCGGCACCCAATCGAGGATCACGCCGAGCCCGCGCCCATGGAGGTGGTCGATCAGAGCGCGCAGCTCGTCCGGAGTGCCGTGTCGCGGGTCGGGCGCGAAGTAGCCGGTCGACAGATATCCCCATGACCCCGGATACGGATGCGCAGTTACGGGTAACAGCTCGACGTGCGTGAAACCGAGCGACAGCGCATGATCGGCGAGCGGCTCTGCCAGCTGGGCCCAAGGCAACTGCCGCCCCGGGTCGCTCGCATCGCGCCGCCAGGAGCCGAGGTGGACCTCATAGATGGAGAGCGGCGCTTGCCGCAGGTCAGCCGCGGCGCGTCTCGTCATCCAGTCGCCGTCCTGCCAGGTGTGCTCCGAGCGCTCCACGATCGAACAGGCGGACGGCCGCGGTGCAGCGCGACGGGCGAGCGGATCGCTCCTCAGTCGCCGCTCTCCATCGGCGCCGGTGATGGCGTAGCGGTACCACGTGCCGACCGGAGCGTCGACGTCGCGTGCGTGCCAGATGCCTCCCGAGCCTTGTGTCAGCGCGAGGACATCGCCCGGGTCAGCCTCGGAACCGAGCGCGAGCTCGACCGTTCTTGCGTTCGGTGCCCACACCGAAAACGACGTCCGTCCACCCTCCCCAGCCACCGCGCCCATACGGTCGGCCAGATGGAGCTCGGCGCCATTCAGAAAGGGGAGGTAGCTGTCGTCAACTGACATTGGGTGCCCCGACCGACCTGTCTGCCTGACAGCGGAGCGTCACTGCGTGACGACGGACACCTAACTGCCACCAAAACGGAAGGAATTCGCAAAATATCTACGAAACGCTTAGCAACGCTTGATCGAGGCCTGGAAGCCTCTCCGGCGTCCCTCCGAATGAACTTGCAGACGATAGCCCCCGGAATCGAGCACAAGGTTGCATCTGCAATCAGTTTGTGCAACAATTCCTACTTCCTCCGTCGGGTATTCACCCAGGAAAGGAACGTTTGACCCCCTCCACCATTACCCAGCCCCTTACGCACGACGTTCTCGCAACGCCGCTGGACCAGCTCCTGCGCCGTGCGAGCCAGTACGAGCTGCTCACTCCTGACGCCGAGATCGATCTCGCGCAGCGCATTGAGCGTGGTGACCTTGACGCCAAGGACCTGCTCGTCAACTCGAACCTGCGACTCGTCGTCTCCGTCGCCCGCCACTACGTTGGCCAGGGCCTGACGCTCGACGACCTCGTCCAGGAGGGCATGCTGGGTCTGATTCGCGCAGTAGAGAAGTTCGATTACCGCAAGGGTTACCGCTTCTCCACCTACGCAACGATTTGGATCCGGCAGGCACTCCAGCGTGGTCTCGACAACACGGGCCGCACGATTCGCCTCCCCTCGCACATGTCGCAGCGCGCGCGTCGTATCGCTCGTGTTGAGCGTGAGCTGACCGCCGAGCATGGCGAGCCGCCGTCAGACGAGAAGATCGCTGCCGCGGCCGAGCTTGAGGTCGAAGAGGTTGCACTCCTCCGTGAGCGCGACCGTGCTCTCGCATCGCTCGACGCGACCGTCGGTGACGACGGTGAGACGTCGCTCGGCGCACTGCTGCCGGCCGACGGCGAGACCGTTGATGTCGAGGTTGAGCGTTCGACCGAGGCCGCCGCACTGCGTGCCGCTGTCGACCGCCTGCCCGAGGACGAGCGCGAGATCATCCATCTCCGGTTCGGCACCGGTGGCAACGGCGAGCACACGCTCGTCCAGGCCGCCCGCCGTCTCGGAATGCCGCCCTCAAAGGCCCGTCAGGCCGAAGAGCGCGGCCTGCGCCGCCTCGCAGCGGACACTGACGTTGGCGCGCTCCGCCTCGACGTCGCGTAGCCAGCGAGCGTCACAAGGATTACGCGAAGGGCCCGCGATTGCGGGCCCTTCGTCGTTCTGGGCCCGAGCGCCCCGCCCGCCCAGCGCTGCCGTGTCCCGTTAGCGCCAGCACTTGGCGCAGGTGGGACACGACGGGCGTGGTGAGCACCGAGGCGCCCGCTCCCCCAGCGGTGCCGTGTCCTGTTGGCGCCAACCCCTGGCGCTAACGGGACACGGCAGTCGCGGGGCCCGCACCTACTGCGCAGTAACCGTGACCTTCACAACGGTCGCCCCAGCGTCCTGGCTCAGCACCAATGACGGAGCGCCCGCAGCCGAAACGACCTTGGCGCCCGTGACGGTCACCTTGTAACCGTTGGGGTAGATCAGCTTCGGCAGCGCCACGATCGTCTGCGAGCCGGTAGCGAAGTTGCCGCCACCCGCCGCCTTAGCGGTCGTGTACTCGAGCGAGAACGACTTGTTGCCGCGGTTGTAGCCGTAGCGAGTGGGAGTGCCCGCAATTGCGCGCGGACGAGGCGTGGCGAGGATGTCGATCTTCGCCTGGCGCAGGTTTGCACCGACCGGCGGCTTGCTCGGGTCCTCGACGATGCCCTGACCGGTCTGGTCGATCGTCGTCGGGTCGCCACAGGAGCAGTACGCCCACCACTGCTGGCCGACCATGAAGCGCGCGGAGCGATCGACGGTCGAGGTGAGGATGTCGAGGTTGTTCGTGGCGCCCCACTCGGTCATCAGAGCGGCGGCACCGTCACGTGCGGCGACGCGCAGCGAGTCGTGATGGATCTCGTCGTCGAAGCCTTCGCAGAACGGCTGGAAGTTGAACAGCGTGATGAACGGGCAGTACGAGTGGTAAGACAGCGCCTGGTTCTTGACCTTCGGCGGCGCGGTCAAAGCCGGTGCGCCGAGGGTGATGAGTGCGATCGGCTCGTACATCACGACGCCTTCGCTGTTCTGCGCGCGAATCGCCTGGCCGGCCTTCTCGTGCAGCTTGCCGAGCTTGGCTACGACCGACGGGCAGCGGTTCTGCCAGTCGAGGCACTCTGCCCACTTTGAGCCAGCGAGCGGCTCGTTGATGATGTCCCAGCCGAGCACGCCCGGAACGCCCTTGAAGCGCTTTGCGACGTGGCCCCACATGGCGGCGTAGCGATCCTGCAGGCCGACGCCGCCGGGCCCGGCCTCGTTGGCGAGGAACGCGTCCCAGGACACGAGCAGGCCGAGGTTGAGGATCGAGTTGGTCGGGAAGCCGACCTGCGGGAACGACGGCCAGCCCTTGTCCTTGACGGCCCAGTCCGGAGCGCCCTGGCCCTGGAACTTCTCGTTCTGCATGTCCTGGTGGGAGTCGACCAGCGTTGAGATGCCGTACGAGTTGAGCATCTTGGTGGTCTTGATCAGGCCATCGATGTACTTGTCGTCGTAGACGCCAGGCTTGGGCTCGACGGCCTTCCAGGCGAGTCCGAGGCGCACGGAGTCAACGCCGATCGACTGCAGGAACGCGGCGTCGTCCTCGCTGAAGCCCGTGTCAGAGGGCTGGTAGGTGCCCTTCTTGTAGACGAGGTTCACGCCAGACGTGATGTACACACGACCCTCGGAGTCCGTTATCCACCGGCCGGCCGTCGCGTACGGCGACTGTGGCTGCCCGGTAGGGGCGGCGAGCGCCTGTGTTGCAGCGCCGAATGAGGCGCATGCGGTTGCAATCGTTGCCGCGACGATCGCGGCGGTGCGTGAACGGGCCATCCCCGAAGACTCCTTGGTAGGACATCCGCGCCGGAACCCCCGCCCGACGCAATACTCATGAAACCAGATACTGGCGTACCGCGCCATCTCAGCCGGGTCAGCTGGCAACCTGGACTCTGTGGGAGTTAGCCCAGACACATTCGACGCATCGCGTGCTGCGACAGCACTGCTTGAGAACAACTGGCGCGAGGGAAAGTATCGGGACCGCGAGTACGGGTTCTCTGTTCCGAGCCCTCGGTCGTATCCGTGGCAGTGGTACTGGGACAGCTGCTTTCACGCGATCGTCCGCCGCAGGTACGACGCAGGCAAGGCACGCCGAGAGCTCGAGACTCTGCTGAACGCGATGTCGCCCGAGGGCTTCATCGGGCACACGATTCTGTGGGAACAGCCGCTCGATCTGGGGCGGGCGCTCAGGTACAACATCGCCTCCCGCGCAGACCTGATGACGTCGACGATCCAGCCTCCCGTGCTCGCGTGGGCATGGGCGTGGTGCGTAGGCGACCCGGCGACCGAGGCTCGGATCGCCACCCACCACGAGTGGCTGCGAGAGCACCGCGCGCTGGAAGACGACGGGCTGCTGTGGCTCATCCAGCCGGATGAGTCGGGGATGGACGCGTCACCCAAGTTCGACCACGTGTGGGGCATGCGTGCTCAGGGCACCCTGCTCTTCCCCACGCTCATCTGGCGCAACCGCCGCCACGGATTCGATGCCCGGCGCGTGCGCGGTGCTGGCCACCCGGTGGTCTGCGAGGTGATGACGAACGTCGCGTGGTGCCTGTCTGAGCGGGCGCTCGGTCGCCCGTCGCTGACGCCCGCACTGATCGACCGCTGCTGGGACGAACGCGCAGGACGCTTCTACGACGACGTCGTCAATGCCGTCCACCCCACATCAGGGCCCGAGCGACCCCGCACGTGGGACACGCTCGCGCCACTGGCCCTGCCGGACCTGCCGGACGAGATAGCGCAGCGGCTCGTGGCCGAGGTGCTGCGCTCGCCGGCCTTCGATGACGGACTCCCGATGCCCGCGGTCGCGCTCGACGATCCCGCGTTCAGCGACCGCGAGATCTGGACAGGAGGCCGGCACCGCCACTGGCGCGGGCCATCGTGGGTCAACTCGGCATGGTTCGTCTCGCTCGGGCTCAGGCGGCTCGGCCTGAACGATGAAGCCGACCGCATGGCGCAGCGCTTGCTGCCCATCGTTGAGCGTGAGGGGTTCCGCGAGTACTACAACCCGAGCACGGGCGCTGGGATGGGTGCGCACCAGTTCGGCTGGTCGACGCTCCTGGTGGAAATGGCCGACCCGCGCGCGCCGGTCGGTAGTCTTGACGGTCGGTGAGCCGGGAAGCCTGGTCGGCAGAGTGATTACTCATGCCCACAACCAGCTAGGAGCCGCGCACACCATGACCTCTTCGACCCGCCCGAGCTGCGCGCCGTGACGTTCGCGGTAGTCCTGTTCATAGTCGCGCTCGCGATCATTGCCAGCGAGCGCGTTGACCGCACGAAGGTCGCGCTGATCGGCGCGAGCCTCGTGGTGCTGTCGGGCACTCTTGAGCAGCACGCCGCGATCGAGGCGGTCGACTTCAACACCATCGGCCTACTGGTCGGAATGATGGTGATGGTCCGCATGACCGAGCAGACCGGCGTTTACACGTGGTTGGCTATCCGGGCCGGACAGTGGTCCGAAGGTCGCTCTCACCTCGTCGTGGGAGCGCTCGCTGTGACGACGGCGGTCCTATCGGCCTTCCTCGACAACGTGACGACGGTGCTCCTGGTGGTGCCGATCACCTTCGTGCTCGCGGACGCGCTTGACGTCAATCCGGTGCCGCTGATCGTGATCGAGATCATGGCGTCGAACATTGGCGGCACGGCGACTCTGATCGGCGATCCGCCAAACATTCTGATCGCAGGGCACACCGGCCTCTCGTTCGGAGAGTTCATCGTGAACCTCGCCCCGATCGTGGTGGTGACTCTGGCCGTGGTCCTGCCCGGCCTCTACTGGTACTACCGAAAGGACCTCCAGGTCTCGCCCCGCGCCAAAGAGGCGCTGATGCAGCTCGATGCCGCAGCGGCAATCGAGAACCCGTCCGAAGCCAAGCGCACGGTGCCGGTGCTGCTCGGCTCGATCCTCGTGTTCTTCGTGCACAAGCAACTGCACCTCGAGCCAGCGACCGTCGCGCTGAGCGGCGCTGCCCTGATGCTGCTGGTCAGCCGGCAGTCGATCGAGGAGACGATCGCGGGTATCGAGTGGCTCACGCTCTTCTTCCTGATCGGGCTGTTCGTGATGGTCGGAGCGTTGGAGGAGACAGGTGCGCTCGCTGAAGTCGCAGACGGCATCGCCTCCGTTACCGGCGACTCTCACCTGGCCCGCCTCGTCGCGATCATTTGGACCGCAGCGATCGGCTCGGGAATCGTGGACAACATTCCGTTCACCGCGGCGATGATCCCTGTCGTTGACGACCTCGGCGGCGCGAGCAACGACGCTTATTGGTGGGCGCTCGCGCTCGGTGCCTGCTTCGGCGGCAACGCCACGATCGTCGCCGCTGCGGCCAACGTCGCCGCCTCCGGAATGGCGGCCCGCGCTGGCCAGCCGATCAGCTTCGTCTATTTCCTGAAGGTGGGCATCCCGGTGACGATCGTCTCCCTGCTGCTTGCCACCGCCTACGTAACCCTGAGGTACGCATGACCGATCAGCAGTTGACAGAACTCACGCTGCGCGACGTCCCCGTGATCAGCCAGGACGAGCCGCTGCGGACCGCGCTGCAGCGCGTGCTCGACCGCAACCTGCCTGCGCTGCCGGTGGCGGGCGCGGACGGCAAGTACGTCGGCATCTTCGGCGAGCGCGAGTTCCTCCAAGCGATCTTCCCCGGTTACGTCGGGCAGCTGCGTGGCGCCTCGTTCCTCAAGCATGCAATCGACGACGTACTCGAGCGCCGGGTCGGGTGCGCAGCCGAACCTGTCTCCAAGCACATGCTCACCGATCACGTGTCGGTCGGCGAGGAGGTCTCAGACGTGCAGGTCGCCGAGATCTTCCTGCACCACCCCGTGCTGATCGTGCCTGTGCTGACCGGCGAGAAGTCGGTCAAGGGCGTCATCGTTAGGCACGACTTCTTCAGGTCGCTCGCCGAACGCCTGCTTGCGTCGTAGCTAAGAGGGCCTGGCGCGCAGCTCGCGACCTAGAGCCTCTTCGGTCGCGTCTTCCATCGCGGAGGCGAACACAGCCATCATCGCGTCGACTGCGAGCGGGCGTAGGCGGCCGATCGCCTCGCTCACCTCCGGCCAGCGCTCCTCGGGCTCGCCCTGCTGCTGAAAGGGCTTCCAGATCTGCTCGATGAACAGGTCCACGTAGGTCTGGGCGATGCCGCCGGCGTGCGCCCGCATCTGCTCGACAACTTCGAGCTGGCGCTCGAGCGGCACGCCGAGCTCGACGAGCTGGCGGGCGGCTTTGACGAGCCCCGGACTCGGATAGACGAACCCTCCGTTGCCGTCGGGAGCGACAACTCCTAGTTCGATCACACGCTCGAGCAGTGGCGGCCCGTCAGGCCCCCAGTCCGCGAGCAACTGCTGCGGCGTGACCGGCTCGGGAGCTTCCGACCGGTACGGGGCCGCGAGCGTGCGGAGGAATCGCAGCGGCTCACCGCCCTCGTCTGGGGCGGCGTCGATCAGCCTGCGAATCGACTCGAGGTTGAATCCCTCGGACTGCAGATCTTGGATCAGCGCGATCCGGGCCTCGTGATCCGGGCCGTAATAACCCGTTCGCCCGCGCACGTCAGGCGGATCAATCAGCCCGCGCGACTGGTGCGCCCGAATGTTGCGCACGGTCATGCCGGTGCGCTGGGCGAGCTCGTCGATCGTGAACTCTGTTGGCGTGGTTTCCCTCAACCCACGTCCAAGACTACACTGCCTCATGTGTCATGAATCAGTGTCGCCGTCGGCTTCCGTTGCGCGCGCACCGATAATGAGTCAAGACCTATGACTTCTCAGCCCGAGAATCACCCGGAGGACCTCCCCGAGCCGCTGCCGTTCCGCGCGCCGAAACCGATGCTGCTGACGATCGGGATGGTGCTCGGGTCGCTGATGATGTGGGCCGGCGCACCCGTGTTCTGGGTCTGGCTCGCCGGCCGCATCGCCACCTGGACTACAGGTGAGACTCGCATCACCGGCTCTCTAGCTCTACTGATCCTCGGCGGGATCATCGTCAGCGCCGCAGTCCTGGCCAAGCTCCTGGGCGTGATGAACCGCAGACACATGGAGCTGACCGGACTTGTCACCGACAAGCGCCACGCCCGCTCCTGGAACAAGTCGATGCGTGACAGCAGCCGCAACCACGAGCGCGGCCTGCTGGAACCGATCCTCTACTGGTCACTTGGCCTCGCGGCGATCGCGGCGACAATCTTCAGCGCTATCTACTTCGACTACGTGGGTCCGGGCTAACCCCACTCGGGGTAACCTCCACGCGAGTGCCGACCGCGGTCCCAGATCGCCCGAACATCCAGATCCGCCGCGGCCCCGAGGGTGCGCCGATCGTTGTAATCGGGTTTGCCTACGACCCGAAGATCGTCTACCGGATCCGCCAGATCCCCAAACGACGCTTCGAATGGGAAACGCGTGAGTGGTGGGCGCCGGTCGACGCATGGACCGGGCTCGAGATCCGGAACCTGATCGCCGAGTTCCCGCAGCTCACGACGACGACCGAGGTCGCCGTGTGGCTGCGCGGGATCGAGGACCGCTGGATCGTGCAGCTCACGACCGCGATCTTGGACGGACAGGGCTGGTGGGTCGCCAACACGCGCGCGGGCGAGCTGCCCGACGAACTGAAGGCCGTCGCGCGCGAGCACGAGGACCAGACCCTCCTGCCGATGACGATGGCCGTCGCAGAGATCCTCGACGAGGAGCGCGGCGTCAAGGCCGACGGGCGCGCCCAGCGCTGCATCGCCGCCGCGCTGCTCGGGCCGGCCCCGCGCGCGCGGCTTGAGCTGCGTCACGACCACCAGGGGTCGGCCTTCGGGATGCAGGAGCTGTGGGACCCAGACTGCGCACGCGCGTTCATGCGGCTCGGCACCGACCGCAGCCGCACGCTGCCGCTCGACCCCTGGATCGTCTCCGAGCTCGATGGCTTTCTGGCCAAGCACGAGGTCGCGATCGACGGACCAGCCGAAGAAGCGCTCGAGGCACTGCGCGAAGAGGCTGCAGACGCCAAGGCCGCGATCGCGCGCTCTCGGGCAACCGAGGCCGAGCCGATCGACGAGGTGGCCGCCGTACTCGGCGGGGCCCTGCAGCCGTTTCAGTGGGCGGGCGTTCGCTACTGCCTCGACGTGCGGCGCACCTTCCTCGCTGACGAGCAGGGCCTCGGCAAGACCGTGGAGTCGCTCGCGACGCTGGAGGCCGACGACGCTTACCCCGCTGTCGTGGTCTGCCCCGCCTCGCTAAAGCTCAACTGGCAGCGCGAGACCAACCGCTGGCTGCCGCACCGCACCGTCACGGTTGTGCAGCCCGGCGTCACGGTGCCCGAGGAGGCCGACATCACGATCGTCAACTACGAGCTGGTCGGCCGCCACTACGAGACTCTCGGCCGGCGCGGCCTGCGGGCGCTCGTGGTCGACGAGTCTCACTACGTCAAGAATCCGCGGGCGAAGCGCACCCAGGTGGTGCGCAAGCTGAGCACCACGGTGCCGCGTGACGGGTTGGTCCTTGCTCTCTCCGGCACACCGGTGCTCAACCATCCCGAAGAGCTGATCAGCCAGCTGCGGATGCTCGGGCGCATGGAGGACTTCGGCACCGGCGCCTCGTTCAAACGCGAGTTTCAAGGCGCGTACTCCGAGGATCGGCTGCACTGGCACCTGCGGCGCAAGTGCTTCGTCAGGCGCCTGAAGTCAGAGGTGCTGCCGCAGCTGCCGGCTAAGCGACAGGTGGTCGTGCCGGTATCGCTCGACAACGAGTCCGAGTACAGGCTCGCCGAGAAGGACATCATCGCCTGGCTACGCGAGCAGCCGCTCGAGCTGGGCGAGCTCGACGCGAAGATCGCTCGCACGCTTCGCGCGCAGCGCCTCGCTCAGTTGACCGCGCTGCAGCGCGTCGCCGCTCGCGGCAAGCTGCACGCTGCGCTCACGTGGATCCACGACTTCCTCGCTGCCGAGGAACCCCTCGTCGTTTTCGCCAGGCACGTCGATGTGCAGGAGGCGATCCTCGAGCGCTTCCCGGACGCTCTCCACCTCTTCGGCCGCGACAGCACGGAAGCGCGCGACGCTGCGGTCACCGCGTTCCAGGACCCTGAAGGTCCGATGCTGATCGTGTGCGCGACACGGGTTGCGTCGCAGGGCATCACGCTGACCCGGGCCTCGAACGTGTGCTTCATCGAGCAGGAATGGACGCCGGCGCTCCACGACCAGGCCGAGGATCGCTGCCATCGCATCGGCCAGACCGATTCGGTGACCGCCTGGTACCTGCTGGCCGCGAACACGATCGACGAGACGATGGCGACGATCCTCGCCCGCAAGCGCGGGATCATCGACGCGGTCACCGACGGCAAAGCGCGGGAGGACGACGAGACCGTCGTGCAGGCGGTGCTCAGGACGCTGCGCGACGGGCCGGCCTACCGGCACTTGCAGCCTGTAGAGGGGTAGCGGCGCACAAGCAGGGGACCCGTGTTAGGTTGCCCTAACTACATGCCTAGCTTCTTCACCCGGTCTCTACTGACAGCGGCAGCGGCACTCGCACTTCTGGGCAGCTCGCCTGCCTATGCCACAACGGAACTGCGAGACGTCCAACTCGACTGGGCCGGCAACGGGGAAATCCAGGGGTCACCCCCCTTTGGCGGGAGCAACTATTTCTCGGCCGGAGCCTCTAACGGCACGCAGGCTGAGTACCGGGCGCGTCTCGACAACCTGCAGATCGTTCAGGTTTCTCGGACAGGATCGGAGTCTGAGGCGACGTGGACGACCCGTCAGGACCACCTGCGAGATGAACAGGGCTCGCTCACGCGGGAGAACAACGGCGGACGACAGGTTGCGCGCTTTCTCGGCGGGACGGGCACGCTCGAAAATGACGGCTCAGCATCGATTGCTTGGAGCGGCGTCTTCACCGTGAATGCATACGGGGGCATGGTGCCGTTCTGGATCAGAGACCCGAAGCTCATCGTCACCGCGTCCGGCGCCGGAACCCTCACCGCAGACCTGGGAGGATTTGGCTCGACCCAGGCCGACCCGAACACAATGGTGCAGCTGCCGTGGTCGCTCGGCGTGACCGTTTCCTCGTTCCAGGCAGTGACCATTCCAGCACTTGGAGCCGTGAACCTGACCCCGACGTACGCAGGGGTTGCGGTGACTTCGTGTCCGGGAGCCGACCCGCAGTTTCGCACGGGTGACTGGGGCTCCTGGCCGCAGGATTTCGTCAATTTCCACTGTGCGACCGGTTTGGCGTCCTACTGGTACAGCTCTGGAGGACAAGCCGACGCTCTCAAGTCACCGCTAGCTCTTCAGGTCACCGTCGGCTCATCGAAGAAGCTCGTGGCCCCGCCGCCACCTGTCACCCCCGCCCCGAAGCCCGCGTCGATATCGAGAACCACAAAGGCCATCAAGCTCAATTCGCAGCGCCGCGCCACGATCGCGACGATCAAGTGCCCCGACGCGTCTTGCAAGCTGAGCGCACCGAAGACCGTCAAGGCCAAGATCCGCGGCAAGAGCTACAAGGTCACGGTCAGCGCACCGAAGTCGCTGGCCAAGGGCAAGACCGGATACCTACGAGTGACATTCAGCAAGGCCCAGGCCAAGCGGCTGAAGGGCCGCAGCACCAAGGTGACGGTGAAGCTGAAGGTCACTTACAACGGCAGCACCACATCGATGACGGTCAAGGCGACCGTCAAGGGCCGGTAGCGCCCCACACCGAACCCCACTGTGTCCCGATCGCGCCACCCCGTGGCGCCAATGGGACACAGTGCATCGCGGCACCGCGGCGCCTCACCTGCCGTGTCCACCTCGCGTCACCCCGTGGCGCTATGTGGACACGGAGGCGCCGCCCCGGGGCCCGGGCGCTACTCGGAGGCGCTGAGTACTTCGCGCGCCTTGCCGAGCACCGCGATGCTTGCGGTGCGGAGCTCGTCCGGCTCGTTGAGCGTCGTGAGCCAAGCGACGCGAGTACGTGCCGTACCGCGCGGCGTAGCGACGCTGAGGTCCATGCCGTAACGGTCGGCGCCGGTGCAGCGCGCCGACTCAGCGTCGGTGTAGCCGGTGAGGCCGCGCGCGATGTCGAGCAGCGCGTCGGCGTGATCTTCGTTGAGGTGACTGACCGCGTAGCTGGCGTCACCGACCGGGTCGGCCTCGGCAGCCGCGTAAGACTCGGCGTCCGCTGAGTCCATGACGCCGTAGCCGCCGACCCAGCGCACCCGGTCGACGTGCAGCACGTAAGTCGAGAAGTCGCCCCACTTCGAGTACGAGCGGGCAGCAGGATGCTTGCCGGTGAAAGCTGCGAGCGCCTGCTCGGCGAGTTCACCCTCGGGCTCGATCGCCTTGCCGAGCAGCGTGACCCGGCCGCGCGCCAAGTGGTCGCCGCCGAGCTTGGGGTAGGCGAACACCATGCTTGCGCGCGGGTCGCGCTTGAGGTTGCGGCCGTGTTCGGCGAGCGTCGAGACCATGATCACCGGTGATCCGTCCTCGAGCGTTGCGAAGCCGACGAGCGACGCCCACGGCGAGCCGTCCTCGCTGAGCGAAGCGAGCGTCGCGACTTCGGCCTGAGCCACGAGCAGACGCGCCTCCTCGGCAGGCGAGCGGCGTGGCGCGAGCGGTACGTCTACGAGTGGCGACGGCGGCGGAGCCGGAGCGGTAGCGCCGCTGAGGTCGTGGCCAGATTGTGCGAGAGAGATGTCGGTCATGCGGCTAAGTCCGAGTGAAAGGGTCGGGATTGGATTCCTACCATATCAGTCGGAATTAGAGCTGACGTGGGCCCGGGGCAATCGCGCCCCGGGCCCGGCATCACCAATCTCAGCCGATGGTGATCGACGTGGCGCGCTTGCTACCGCCGCTGAGGCGGATCGTGTAGCGGCCGTACAGCGACTTCGTTACCGGCGCGAGCTTTACGCGCAGGACTCGACCGCGGATCGTGCCGGAGGCGACGACCTTGCCGCTGCGGCGAATCGTGACGCGGTTGCTGCCCTTGCCGGTGTACGGCGCCTTGCGGAGATAGGCGACGTAGTTGCGGACGGTCGACACGGTGCTCGCGCCTGAAACACCAGCGGCGCCGGTATCACCCTTCGGGCCCTGGGCACCGGCGAGGCCGTTCGTACCGGCAGCACCGTCAGCGCCAGGCGCGCCCGGAGCCCCGGCGGTACCCGTATCTCCCTTCGGGCCCTGCGGCCCGGGGATGCAATCTGCGCTTGGAGCAGTGACCTGCCCGTTCTGCTTGAGCCGCAGTGAGAAGGCGCCGAAGTTGTTCGGCGTGCGATCGGGGCCCGACACGCCACCGATGTAGTTACCCGGGAACGGGAGACCGGTGACGGCGAGGGTCGGCACGATGCCGCAGATCTCGCGGCTGCCGTCGGGACGCAGAATCACCGACGACTTGCTGAGGTCGAGCGTGAACACCGGCTGGTCGGTGTATGGCGTTACGACTGGCGCCTGCTGCGTGCCGCCCGTGTACAGACCTGAGGCGACGAGCGAGCCCGAGAGTCCGTTCAGCGTGATCGTCGGGTCGTCGATCGTGATGGTGATGCCGTGGTTGACGCTGCGGTATTCAAGCCCACCGTCGAAGTCGATCTCGCCGGCGCCTGTGTCAGCGTCGTAGGAGCCGGTGGTCGAAGCGAACTTCCAGGTGAAGGCCTGGGTCGCGCCGCGCGGGCTGCTCGTGTTGACGGTCGGACCATCAGCGGGCGCGATCGGCGCCGCGCTGCCGTTTGCGGCCTCGAAGCCACCGGGGCGCGAGATGTATCCGAGCCAGGTGCGGACCGGCACCGCGTCGTAGACGTTGTACTGGGTCCAGGAGAGGGTGCTCGAGTCGACCGGAGCGGACGCGGCGCCCGCTGCCGAAGGCAGACAAACGGTGAGGCTGGCGGCGGCGACAGCGAGCGCGCCGGAGCGTCGAAGGTTGATCACGTGAAGGCCTTTCAGATACGAATCGGAGGGGTTAGGTCTCCCTAACCGATCTGTTAGGGTTCCCGAACAGTACACGAACTGTTAGGGCGACCTAACCCTTCCCGATCGCCCTGCACACCACTTTGATGTCTTTTAACCCGATCCGCAAGACCTCCGTGACGATCAGCACTGTGCTGACCGCGACAGCACTACTGGCGGGCAGCGCCAACGCTGCGCCGAAGCGCGTCGTCGCACTCACACCGTTCACGGCCAATACCGCCGTGGCGATGGGTGTGAAGCCTGTCGGAATCGGGCAGGTACTCGGCGGAGGCGACCGGATCGACCGCCGCTTGCGCGGTGTGCGTGTGCTGCCGCTATCGCATCCCAACGGACCGAACCTCGAGCAGCTCGCCGCGCTGCGTCCCGACCTGGTCCTCTCCGCTCCGATCTGGCGCAAGGGCTCGACCGGCATGAAGCGCCTCGGGATGAAGGTCGTAGAGAGCGACCCCACAAGCGTGCCAGACGTGCTGACCCAGACGCTCCGCATCGGCAAGGTCCTCGGCAAGAACAAGAAGGCGCGCGCGGTTGCGCAGCGTCAGCGCAACGAGATCATCGCCGCACAAAAGGGCATCCGAAAGCGCCCCACGGTGCTGATCGTGCTCGGCGTCGGCCGCTCGACGATGGCGATGATGAAGAACAGCTGGGGCGGCTCAATCGTGCAGTACGCGGGCGGGCGCCTGATCACCGGCAACCTCACGGCCAGCGGCGGATACGCACGGATCTCTGACGAGACGGTCGTCAAGCGCAACCCCGACGTGATCATCGTGGTGCCGCACGGCACCCCGAAGTCGCTGTCGCGCGTTGCCAACTACATGAAGAACAAGCCGGGCTGGCGCAAGACCAAGGCAGCCAAGCGCAACCGGATCTACATCGCGTCGGGCAACTCCCTGCTGCAGGCGTTCACCGATCCGGGCCGCACGATTACCGACGTGCGCCGCTCCTTCCTCAAGAACTAGCTCTTGTCGCTACGCCAGACGACAGTGCTGCTGATCGCGAGCGTGGTGCTCGTGGCGGCAGCGATCGCGTCCCTGGCGTTCGGGGCCGTGCACCTCGCCCCCGGCGAAGTCATCAACACCCTGCTCGGCAAGACAACGTCGGGCATCAGCAGCGAGATCGTCAACCAACTGCGGCTCCCTCGCACGGTCGAGGCGATCGTGGTTGGCGCTGCACTCGGACTCTCCGGTGTGCTGCTGCAGGGATCGCTCGGTAACCCGCTCGCATCTCCTGACATCGTCGGCATCACAGGCGGTGCCGGGTTCGGCGCGGTGCTGATCCTGCTCGCGTTCCCCGACCGGGTGGCGCTGCTGCCCGTCGGCGCGCTCCTCTTCGGGTCGATCGCGGGCGCCGTCGTGCTGGCGATCGCGTGGGCCGGCCCCGGCGCCGGCGGCACGAGCCGGTTGATCCTCGCGGGCATCGCCGTCGGTGCGATGTTCGGCGCCGCGACCACCTCCTTGATGGTCGCGTTCAGCGACCGAGTGCAGTCGGCGGTCCTGTGGATGGCGGGCGGCCTGTCGTCAGACGGCTGGTCGGGAATGAACGTCGCCTGGCCCTACTTCGCGGTCGGGTTTGTGATCGCGTTCCTGCTCGCGCGCCCGCTCGACCGCCTCGCACTCGGCGACGACGTCGCGGCCTCGCTCGGTACACGCCCGCGGATGGTGCGGCTGGCCGCAATGGTCGCGGCGACCGTGCTCGCGTCTGCCGCCGCAGCACTCGTCGGAATGCTCGGCTTTCTCGGCCTTGTGATCCCCCACCTCGTGCGGCTTGCTGGCGGCACCTCGAAGCATGCGTTCGTGATGCTCGGCTCGGTACTCGTTGGCGCAGCACTGCTGCTCGTCGGCGACACACTTGCCCGCGTGATCGCCGCACCGATCGAGCTCCCGGTCGGTCCGTTCATGGTGATCATCGGCGTGCCCGTGTTCCTCTGGCTCTTGCGAGGCGCGCGCTGATGCTCGAGGTGCGCGACCTTCGTGTGACCGTCGGCGGCACCCAGATCCTGCACGGGGTCGACATGGACGCCGAGCCCGGTCAGCTCGTTGCCGTAGTCGGCCCGAACGGTGCTGGCAAGTCCACGATGATCCGCGCGGTCGCGGGCATCCAGTCAGTAGCGGGCGGCTCGATCGAGTGGGACGGGCACAACGTCAGGCAGCTCAAGCCGAAGAAGCTCGCGAAGATCAGAGCGTTCGTGCCGCAGCGCCCCCAGGTACCGGTCGGCGTCTCGGTCCGCGAAGTCGTTGAGCTAGGCCGTGCGCCTCACCTCGGTCCTCTGAGCCGCCCAACGCAGGCCGACCACGCAGCAGTCGACAGCGCTCTGGAACGCACCGGCACCACGGTCTTTGCAGAGCGGCGCCTCAACACGCTCTCGGGCGGCGAGCTGCAGCGCGTGCAGATCGCGATCGCACTCGCGCAGGACGCCCCGGCGCTACTTGCCGACGAGCCGACCTCGAGCCTCGACCTTGGAGCAGCGTCCACGATCGCCAGGCTCCTGCGCCGGCTAGCCCACGAGGACAAGCTCACCGTTGTGCTCGTTGTCCACGACCTAGCTCTGGCCGCCGCCGTGGCCGATCACGTCGTCGTGATGTCGGACGGGCGGTCGGTCGCCGCGGGGCCGCCAGCTGAAGTGCTCACCCCCGAGCGGCTCGCCGAGGTCTGGCACGTAGAAGCCGACATCGAACGAAGCGAGTCGGGGCGCACGGCGCTGCACGTGAACTGGCTCGCGGACGCTCCCGCAACTTCAAACGCACAGCAGGTTTCCAAGGAGGGAACGTGATGAAGCGCATTGCAATCGCATCCGTAGCCGCGGCAGCGGTCCTCGCGGCCCCCGCCGCGCACGCGGCAGACAAGGACCGCACCACCACCTTCGAGCTGTCGGGCGCCGGAGCGAAAGGCCTCAAGCTGGCCGCCATCAAGCCAGCCACCAAGTCAGGCGCTCGCGTGACACTCCCGTGGTCGAGCACGTCCAAAGGCGTGCGAAGCCACAAAGGTGCGATCAGGCTGACCGCAGGCAAGCGCAAGGTGACGATCTCCAAGATCGCCTACGCGCCGGGCAGCGTGCGCGTCACGATCGCCGGTAAGCGCGTGAAGCTGCTCAGCCAGTCGCAGTACACGGGAGCCCTCGTCGGAACCTTCCAAGGCTCGAGCTCGGTGAGCACGCTGACCAAGCAAGGCGGCGCGGCGATACGGAAGGCGCTCAAGCTGAAGCGCACCCCGACAGGCCGGTTCGGCGTCGTCCGCCTGATCGCGGTCGCGAGCGCATCGCCCGCCCCACCGCAGCCCGACAACCCCGTTTCAGGCTGCGCCGGTGGGCCCACCCCGTTGAGGAGGCCCGCTTCGGCAGTCGACGTAACACCCGGCGCGCTCCAGTGGCACGTACGCGAATCGTTCGTCCGCTACATCAACGGCGGACAGGGAATCTCCGTACAAGGCGGCGCTACAGCTGGCACCCCACAGGTGATCGCGCCAAGCACGGACCCTCTGATCTACGACTACTACTTCAAGTTCAAGGCCGGCTGGCAAGACCCGGTAAGCGGCCAGGCACGCCTGCTGTTCACCGGCCGCGTGAACTTCAAGTGGTCGGCGCACATGATCGACCTGGCGATGACCGACCCAGAGATTGAAATCAACGGCAGCGCTTCACGAGCGATCTACTGCTCGGCGAACATGGCCAACGCCGGTGAGACGTTCAAGCGCTCGGTGCTGGTCAACCTAGACAGCTCGCAGGGCCTGGCCCGCATGAAGGGCACCGTGCCCAAGGATGCGGCCGAGGGCACATTCAACGGTTACTACTTTCCAGGCGACGAGTTCGGCTGGCAAGGCGTTAGCGGCCTGTGAGCTTCGCGGGCGACGACGCGGCCTACTTGTCGTACTTCAGGAGGTCGTAGCGGCTCATTAGGGAGAGGAGCTTGGTTGCGTACGCGGGGTCGGTGGCGTAGCGCTTGGCGATCTCGCGCATGAATTGCTTTGGCTTCTTGGTGTACTTGAACGCGGGTGCGTAGACGGGGTTTGAGCGGAGTAGGTCGCCGTGGTCGAGCACCGAGGTGCGGAGGGTGTCGTACGCGCGGAACGCACCGACTGTCAGCACGAGCCCTGTCCGCTCGGCCTCGCGGGTCTTGACGATCGTGCAGCCGACGGCGTTCTTGCCCCAGGCGTAGATGCCGGTCGACGACGTCGCGCGGGCCTTGATGCCGAAGAAGTTGTTGCCTGCGGCCGAGCTCTTACCGGCGCCGGTCTCGAGGATCGCTTGGGCGAGCGTCACAGACACAGGCACGTCGGTCGCCGCGCGGCTGTCGCGAGCACCTGGCAGCACAGCTGCGATGAAGTCAGCCGGAGTTTCGAACGGTGCAATCAGCTTCACAGGCGGCTTGACCGCACACGCGCCCTGAGTGACCCCGGGCAGGCCGCGCCCGGTCGATGGCTTCACGCCGCAGAGCGGCACCAGCAACAAGCCACCCGACGGGTTGACCGTAACGTCGTGCACGTAACCCGTGAGCTTGCCCACGCGTACCTGCACCCACAGCCGCGACTGCCCGTCGCGCTTTGTACGCCCAAGCGCGCCGACCGTTGTGCACCTCGCCTTCACCGGTGTGCCCGCAGCAACACGGCGCAAGATCCGCCCGGTGCCTGGCTTGCTGCGCAGGTTCGCCTTGGCGATCATCACCTTGCCGGACTCAGGGAGCGACGTATCCGGCGACGCCGTCGGCGCAGGGGTCGCCTGATTGGGGTCTACCCCACCGGTCTGCGAGGTGTCGGAGGCGCTGGAACCTCCGGACGCGGCCAGCGCAGGCGGCGCGGCCGCGAGGGCCGTTAGGGCGACGACGAGCGCGAGAGAGCTTCGCATCGGTCGCCATGCAAGCACAGCTCTGGACCAAGAAACGCAGTTCCTCATGCGATCCCTAACACCAGGCCGGCACCAGGGTTCTGCCCGCTAGACAGATCTCTCAGAAAGCGCGGCCGCCGGCGCGACGGGTCCGCTCCCACAGCTGCAGGTACGCCTCTGCCCCGTTGAACATGTCTGTCATCAGTTGCGGATCGCTGGTGATCCGCGCCTTCTCCAGCCAGTCCGCGTAGAGGCCGTACTGAGCGACGCCGTCCTGCTCGTAGTCGAACGTGCGGTTGCCGTTCTTGTGCTTGTCGAACTCCACCTTGCCGTCGTAGCTGCGGAACGGGTAGCTGACGGGCGTGTCGTTGTTGAGCGGGCCGACAGGCAGCGGGCCGTACTGCTTGGCGAGCCCGCCGATATCTGAGCTGAAGCCGAGGCCGAACAACAGGTCGCTGCGCTTGTTGGCGCGGGCCTGCTGCCAGTATGCGTAGAGCATGTTCGAGCCCGGCGAACCGCCGCCGACGATCGGGCTGACCATGCCGCCCAGCGCTTGCAGGCGCTTGGTCGAGCCCTCGTCGCCCCAGCTGTGGCTCGAGATGAGCCCCGGGTACTTGGACTGCTCAAGCATGTCCAGCGTTTCGCGGCGGGCCTTGACGCTCATGTGGTCGGTCTCGACGATGAAGCCGCGGCTCATCATCTCGTTGATCACGTACTTGCCGAGCGCGGTGAGTCCGAGCGGGTTGCACAGCGGCGCCTCGGGATACGCGGGGATCGTGCCCGGCGGCACGCCGAGCAGCGCGAGCAGGTCGTAAGCGCCGGGACCGAAGAACCCGGTCGGCGTGTTGTCGTGGTCGTGCTGGTCGGCAGGACAGCGCTGCGGGTACCACCACTGACCACTGATGTATTGCTGGCCGATGCCGACGAGCAGACCGGTCGTCGCCTCGTCGTACTTGACCCCGCCGAGCGCGTTGTCGAACTTGTGGATCGGGAAGAAGCCGACG
Source organism: uncultured Conexibacter sp. (assembly GCA_964560235.1). GTDB lineage: Bacteria > Actinomycetota > Thermoleophilia > Solirubrobacterales > Solirubrobacteraceae > Baekduia. The sequence continues at coordinate 107,761 of CAZLKZ010000001.1, forward strand.
ATGCCCATCCGCTGCAGGTCGTCGAAGCCCTTGTCGATCTGCTGGGCGCTGCACCGCGGAGTGCCCTGGAACTGGCTGCAGCCGAACATCGCCGAGGTCTCGATCGAGTTGACGACGGCCAGCTTGCCCTGCTCGATGACCTTGCGTGCGGCGCGAGGTGATCGCACGACCCTGAAGAAGCCCTTGCCCGGACCGCCGTACTGAGCGTCGATGTAGTCCTGCAGCTCGAGCGTCGACTCGTACTGGATCTTGACGATCTGCATGTCGTCACACGGCAGATACTTGACCGGCCAGATCTCGCACAGGGCGGTGTTCTGCACGAGGTCGTTGACGATGATGCGCTGGCCCGCGAGCCATGCTCGCTCGATCTGCTTCCAGTAGGTCGCCTCGCGCAGCAGAGAGTCACGACGCGGCCAGTTCTTGAAGTCTGGCCAGCCGCCGTCGAGCGGGGCCGACACCGGCTTGCCGGACAGCACGTTGTCGGCGATCGTCGACAGCTGCGCGTCGCCCTGGCAGTCCTGGAGCGCAACGGTGACCCCGTACGGAGACCACGGCCGGCCGCAATGGAAGTAGCCGCCCATGAACTCGTAGGCCATCAGGTGCGCGTGCGGATCGATGAACCCCTTGACCCGGCCGGCGCTGTCGGTGCCCTTGAACGGAGTGCCTTTGGCGTTGACCGTCATCTCCGGGAACGACGCGCATCCCGTGGCCGGCACTAGCTTGAGCCGCAAGGCGTCAGCCTTGGTGTCGACGAGGCCGAAGCCGTTGACCGCGCGGTTGCCGATGTAGCGCTTGTCCTTCTTAGAGCGCAGCACGAAGCCCGTGTGGCTGTTGCCCGTGACCGTCCAGTCCGCTGAGGGGCCCGGCTGTTTGGTGAACAGCAGAGCGTCGTCGCTGCCGACACTCGGCATGCGGGCGCCGGTGTCGTAGAGCATGTAGCTGCCGAGCGCCGTCGCCTTCAGCCGGAAGTGCTCGCCCTTCGCTGCCGACATGGCGGTAGGCCGGTAAGCCGTGGAGGACGCGTCGAGGTACTTGCCGCTGCCGTCGGTGATCGCAAAGCAGCCGCCTTGGATCGAGTAGCGACTCTGTACCGCTGCGTTTGCCGATGCGGGCAGGACCGCTCCGGCCAGCGCCACGACGACTACTGCTGCTCTCAGCAACCTGTTCCCCGTTCCCCCATTGCGAGGAGCAATGGAAGCAGACCGCCAGATATGCCGCAACCAGCCCTCAACCCGGGCGAGACGTTGGTGGTTCCCGTTTCGCCTCCGAACGGTTACAGTTCACCGAAAAGCAGCGTTATCCCTGGGGAGGAAGCAGTACCAATGCATCACTCGACGACCAACTGGCGCACGCGCGCCGGGGCCGTGTTCACAGCAGCAGCCGTGTCGCTTGGCATCGCCGCCAGCGCGTCGGCCGCACCTTCAGGGGACGCCTTCTACACCTACTCCGGCTCGCAGCCGTTGTCTGCGCTCGACAACGGAACCGTCCTCAAGACGCGCGAGATCGATTACGCCCCGCTGCTCGGGATCACCCTCCCCCACATCAAGGCGACGCAGCTTCTGTACAAGACCACGCTGCTCACGGGCAAGCCGGACGTGAACGTCACGACGGTGCTGCAGCCGCGCGATCAGCCGAAGTCGCAGCAGCGCGTCGTGGGGTACGGCTCGTTCTACGACTCGCTCAACCCGTACGACCAGCCGTCCTGGGTGCTCGCCCACGGCGGAGGCACGGTCGGCCAGACGATCTCTCAGATCGAGGCGATCATGATGCTCGACTGGGTAGGCAACGGCTACACGATGGTCGTCACCGATACCGAGGGCCAGGACGCCTACTTCGCCGCGGGCCCGGTATACGGCACCAACACTCTTGACGGACTGCGGGCCGCGTTCGCAGCACCGAGCCTGGGCATCGCTCCGACCACCAAGGCCGGCCTCGTCGGCTACTCGGGCGGCGCGATCGCGACAGCATGGGCAGCTGAGCTCGCGCCTACCTACGCGCCCGACGTCAACAAGCGCCTCGTGGGCGCAACGATGGGCGGCGTGCTGGCCAACCCGGCGCACAACCTCAAGTACGTCGAGGGCAGCTTCATGTGGTCGGGCGTAATGCCGATGGCCGTGCTCGGAATCTCGCGGGCCGCGGGCGAAGACATCACGCCGTACCTCAACAGCTACGGCCGCAGCCTCTACGACACCAAGCAGCGCGTCTCGATCATCGACGTGTTGCTGCAGTACCCGTTCCTCAAGTGGACCGACCTCACCAAGCCGGAGTACGCAAAGCCCGAAGACGTCCCGATCTACCCGCGGATGGTCAACAAGCTGATCCTCAGCTCCCGCGGCACGCCGACAATCCCGCTGTACGTGGCCGAAGGCACCAAGGGCGAGGACGAAGGCACACCCGGCGACAAACCCGGCATCGGCCCCGGCGACGGCGTGATGGTCGCGGGCGACGTGCGCTCAGCGATGCGCAAGTACTGCTCGGCAGGGACGAAGGTCGACTACCACGAGTACTGGCTCGGCCACATCGGCACCGCCGGTCAGTGGCTACCGACCGCTCAGCCGTGGATGAACGACCGCTTCGCCGGCAAGCCGGCCGGGGACAACTGCGCCGACATCAAGCCCGGAAACGACATCTCGCCGATCCCGGACCCGTACTCGGTAGACAACGACCCGGGCCCCGTCGTACCGCTGCCTGGTGTGTCTGCGCCCGAGCAGCAGGCTGCGAGCAGTGCCGCTCCAGCCGCGCAAACACAGGCAACGAATAAGGCTCCGGCCAAGGCCAAGAAGAAGGCCAAGACCAAAGCCAAGAAAAAGGCAAAAGCCAAGAAGCGCAGCAAGGCGAGCAAGCGCAACAAGCGGTAGCTCGCGCGCGGCCCACACGCCGCACCAAATCCGAAGTGCCGCTAGCGCGACACGGCGTACACCGTCACGGGTTCACGCTTGCCCTTCATCTCGACGGCCTCGCGCCGCTCCAGCTGCACCGGCGCGTCCTTGAGCAGCCTCCGCGTGTTTTCGGAAATCAGCACCGTGTCGCCGGTCTGGCGGGTCGCCGCCTCGACTCGTGCTGCGACGTTCACCGGGTCGCCGATCACGCTGTACTCGAGCCTGCCCGCGCCGCCGACGTTGCCCGCAACAACGAGTCCCGAGTTGATACCGATCCCAATCGGGACCTTGAGGCGGCGCTCGGCGATCTGAGCGATCTCGACGGCTGCCTTCACCGCCGCGTCTGCGTGGTCGGCGAGCGCACGCGGCGCTCCGAACACGGCCATCAGGCCATCGCCGATGAACTTGTCGACGTAGCCGCCGTGTCCGTGAATCACCGGGATCACGGCCTCGAACAGCCGGTTGACGAGAGCAACGACCTCGTTCGGATCGTGCTGCTCGGCGTAGCCGGTGAAGTCGCGCACGTCGATGAACATGACCGTCACCTCGACCTCCTCGGCTGGGAGGTGAGCGCCCTGCTCGACGATGCGCTCGGCAACGTCGGCGTCCACGTAGGTGCCGAGTGCCGAGCGGATCTTTTCGCGCTCCACGAGCCCTTCTGCCATCCGGTTGAAGCCGAGCTGCAGCCGCCCGATTTGGGTGCCGTCGTAAACCGGCACACGCACGTCGAGCCCGCCGCGCTGCACTGCGTCGAGGCCGTCGGTCACGGCATCGATCGGGTCGGCTGTTGCGCGGGCCGCCAGCGTTACGGCGAGCAGTCCGACAACGAGCGCGATCCCGCCGAGCACGATGATCGCCACCTCGAGGTCGAGCTCGTCCCCGGGGCCTCCTGCGATCGCGACGATCGCGAGCGCGACGAGCCCCATCACCGGCGCGCCCGAACCAAAGGCCCATGCGAGCACCGCGCGCGTCGCGACCCCCGGCACCACGAGCTTCTCGGGCACTTCGCTCGATAGTGCACGTGCTGCCGGCTTGCGCATGATGCGCTCTGTAACGAGGTACGCGCATGCCCCGGTTGTGACCCCGGTGATCGCGATCGTTACGGCGATCATGAGCGCGAGCACGCCTGAGAACACGACGTTGACCCCGCCGAACAGGAGCGCGGCTGCGAGCCACAGGAGCAGCTGCAGCTGAAAGAGCGTCATAGGTGCCCGCAGCACCTGGCGCTGAATCCTGGCGTCGGCGTCCTCACCACTCGCGAGCCAGCGCGTCACGCCCCGCAGGAGTCTGCGGCCGACTCGCGCACCGACGAGCACCGCGAACAGGACGTACACCGCAGCCATGCCCGCGTTGATCAGCCGCACCTTGCCTGTGTCGGCGACCGTCGGTAGCGGCAACACGAGGAAGCTGACCGCGACCACCGCGCACGCACCGATCAGGTTCGTGAGCACGATCGCGGTCCGCATCACCGTGGTGGCGGCGCGACCCATCTCGGCACCGGACTGCTCGTAGTTGCCGGGACGGACGAACGCGGCGACCTCGCGCACCCTCCCCCAGCGTCGCCGCGCAGTTCTGATCACACGGCCACCTTACGGAGGCCGCCCGCTGCACTACTGCAGGTAGATCTCTCCACCGCTCGGCGCCTGCTCCTGGCCGTACGGATCTTCGTACCCGTACTGGTCCTGCTGGCCTCCGTACGGGCCTGACTCATCGCTGTACGGATCCTGCTGGCTGTAAGGATCTTGCTGCCCACCGTATGGATCCACCTGCTGCTGAGATTCAGCGGTCGCGCCATCGCTGGACGTCGGGTTCTTGACGAAGTCGGCCACCGTTGCCGACGGGATCGCGAAGCCGATGCCGACGTTGCCGGTTGAGCTGCCGTCGCTCGACCCGCTCGCGATCTGCGAGTTGACACCGACGACCTGGCCGCTGGAGTTCAGCAACGGGCCACCGGAGTTGCCCGGGTTGATCGCGGCGTCGGTCTGGATCGCGCCGTCGATCGGCGACCCGTCAGGCGCCTGGAGGTCGCGGCCGAGCGCGGACACGATGCCCGACGTAAGTGTGTGGTCGAGGCCGTACGGGTTGCCGATCGCGTACACCGCGTCGCCGACCTCAACGCTCGAGCTGTCGCCAAACTCGAGTGCGGTCAGCTGTGCTCCGCCGGCGTCGACCTTGAGCAGCGCGAGGTCTTTGGACCCGTCAGCGGCCAACACTTCGGCGGCCTGCTCCTTGCCGTCGGTCCCGATCTTGACGGTGACCTGCTGCGCGCCGTCGACGACGTGCTGGTTGGTGACGATCTTGCCGTCGGAAGAGACCACAAAGCCCGTACCGGTCGACTGGCCCTGTGAGGTCGAGGCGCTGATGTAGACGACCGCGTCCTTGGCGGACTCGTAGACCTGCTTGGCGGTGCCGCTCTTGTCGGCGACCTCAACCGTCGACCGGTCCTGCGTCTGCTGACGCACCGCCGGCTCTGAGGCTGAATCGTGGTTTGCGAGCACACTGACCGCGCCGGCGCTGCCGGCTGCAACGAGTGCGCCAGCCGCGAAGGCTGCGAATCGTGACTTGGAAGGCATGGGGAACACCCTCGGACAGGCCACTTGCGCCAGCTTCAACGATCCTGAAGCCGAACCTAAATTGATCGTGGGAGATTCGTGAGAGCGCTCAGGGCAAAGGCTGAGCGCCTCGCGGAAAGGTAATTGGCGTAAAGCAGATTGCTTTTTATAGGCTTTGACTCATGTCAGCCGACTTCCGCCCAGAGACCGTCGCCCTCCACGGCGGCCAGACCCCCGACCCGACGACGAACTCGCGCGCCGTCCCGATCTACCAGACGAGCTCCTACGTCTTCAACGACACCGAGCATGCCGCGAACCTGTTCGCGCTCGCCGAGCCCGGCAACATCTACACGCGCATCATGAACCCGACCTGGGATGTGCTCGAGCAACGGCTCGCACAGCTCGAGGGCGGCATCGGCGCGGTCGTCACCGCTTCCGGCCAGGCAGCTGTCACCTACAGCGTGCTGAACATCGCCAAGGCCGGCGACAACATCGTGTCGGTCTCGCAGCTTTACGGCGGCACCTACAACCTGTTCGCGCACACGCTGCCTCAGTACGGCATCGAGGTGCGGTTCGTCGACGCCGACCACCCCGAGCAGCTCGCAGAGCAGGTCGACGAGAACACCAAGCTCGTGTTCGGAGAGGTGATCGGCAACCCGCGGCTCAACGTGCTCGACGTCAAGGCCTGGGCCGATGCCGCGCACGCCCAGGGTCTGCCGCTGATCGTCGACAACACGGTCGCTACACCGGTCGGCGCGCGTGTGTTCGAGCTCGGCGCCGACGTAGCTGTGCACTCGCTCACGAAGTTCATCGGCGGCCACGGCACGTCGATCGGCGGCGTCGTGATCGACGCCGGCTCGTTTGACTGGGTCGCCCACGGCGAGCGGTTCCCGGGCCTGACCCAGCCCGATCCGAGCTACCACGGCGTCGTTTGGTCGGACGCACTCGGCCCGGCGGCCTACATCGGCCGGGTACGCACCGTGCTGCTGCGCAACACCGGCGCTGCGCTCTCCCCGTTCAACGCATTCCTATTCCTTCAGGGCATCGAGACCCTCCCGCTGCGGATGGAGCGCCACAACAGCAACGCGCTCGCGATCGCCAAGTGGCTCAAGGCCCACGACGCGATCGAGTGGGTCTACTACCCGGGCCTCGAGGACGATCCATACAACGAGGTCGCACAGCGCGTCTTGCGCGGCGGCTCGGGCGCGCTCGTCACGTTCGGCGTCAAGGGCGGCAGCGAAGCGGGCCGCAAGTTCATCGAGTCGCTGGAGCTCTTCAGCCACCTGGCGAACATCGGCGACGCGAAGTCGCTTGCGATCCACAACGCGTCGACCACCCACAGCCAGCTCAGCGAGGAAGAGCTTGCGGCAGCCGGCGTCACTCAGGAAACTGTGCGCCTGTCGGTGGGCATCGAGCACGTCGACGACCTGATCGCCGACCTCGAGCAGGCGCTTGCAGCCAGCACCAGCTAACCCACAGCCTGAACCCCTTCAGCGGGTCGTTCTCTACACGGAGGACGACCCGCTGCAGCTTTCTTGCGGGCGCACGCTCGCTCCCGTCGAGGTTGCGTTCACGACCGTCGGGACACTCAACGAGGACCGCTCCAACGCCGTCTTCGTTTGCCACGCGCTGACCGGCGACGCCCACAGCGCGGGCGCGGACGGTTGGTGGGGACAGATCGTCGGACCAGGCCGGCCGGTCGACACCGACCGCTTCTTCGTCATCACGCCGAACCTGCTCGGCGGCTGCCAGGGCACGACGGGACCGGCGTCGGTCGATCCCGCAACCGGCGAGCCCTACGGGTGGGACTTCCCGCCGATCGCGGTCGCCGACCTCGTCGCCGTGCACCGCAGGCTGCTCGCCCACCTCGGGATCGACACGGTCCACACAGCGATCGGTGGCTCGCTGGGCGGCATGCAGATCGTCGAGTGGCTGCTGCAGGCGCCCGGGCAGGTCGATCGTGCCGCGATCATTGCAGCGACATCGCTCCTCAGTCCGCAGAACCTGGCGTTCAGCGCTGCAGCCCGATCGGCGATCCTCGCCGACCCCGAGCGGATGCACGACGGCATGGGCGTGGCACGCCGGATCGCCCACCTCACCTACCTGTCCGAGCGCGGCATGGAGCGCAAGTTCCCGCGCGACGAGTCTCTGCAGGAGTCGGTACCCACAAGCGCCGAAGAGTGGCTCGCGTCTAGTTACGAGGTCGAGCGCTACCTCGACCACCAGGCGAGCACGTTCCTCGACCGCTTCGACCCGTTCACGTACCTGTGGCTCTCACGAGTGATGGATGCGTTCAACCCGTTCGCCGAGTCGACACGCAAGGTCGACACGGACACGCAGGTGCTCGTCGCAAGCTTCACGAGCGACTGGCGCTTTGGCCGCGCACACAGCGACCGCATCGTCGACGGCCTACGCGGGCGCGGGGCCGAGGCTGTGCAGCAGGTCGAGCTCGAGTCAGATGCGGGCCATGACGCGTTCCTGTTTGACGTGCCTGGATACGCGGAAGCGCTGTCGCGCTTGATCGACGGCGCTTAGCCCGCTAGTTCGAAGAGATCCTCGGCCCCGTCGGGCAGGTCGCTAGCTAGCCGGGAACCGGCGACGCAGCCAGAGAAATAGGAGCCCGGCTACGAGGCCCCAGAACGGCGCGCTGACTCCGGCGACCGAGATGCCCGAGGCCGTCACCAGGAAGGTGATAATCGCCGCGTCCCGCTGCTCGTCATTCTCGGTTGCGGTCTTCAGCGCGCCGGTCAGCGTCGCGAGCAGGGCCAGGCCTGCCACCGCTTCGATGAGCACCGGCGGCGAGGCACCGAGCAGCGTGGTGGCGAGCCCCGCAGCGAGGCCGAGCGCGACGTAGGTCGCTCCCGCACTCACGCTCGCTATCCAGCGGCGCGCGGGGTCGGGGTCGGCTTCGGGTCCCGCGACCATGTCCGCCGTGATCGCCGCGAGGTTGAGACCGTGTGTGCCGAACGGGGCAGCGACGGCGGTTGCAGCACCGGTTGAGACGAGGACCGGGCGCAGCGGTGCTTGATAGCCACGAGCAGCGAGGACGGCAAACCCGGTCACGTTCTGGGAGACCATGGTCACGACGAAAAGCGGGATGCCAAGCCCGATGAGCGTTCCGATGTCGAACGCTGGGGTAACCCAATCGAGCTGCGGGGCGCTACCGGGATGAGCACCGCCGGACACTGGATCGATCGCGACGCCGATGACAACGACCGCGAGCGCGGCCGGGACCGCCCAGCGGGGCGAGTACAGCGTGGCTACGAGCCACACCACGATCATCGGTAGAGCAATAGCGGGTACGTCGACCGCTGCTTGCGCGGGCGCGATACAGACCTGCAGCAGCACGCCTGCGAGCAGACCGCTGGCGAGAGGGCCGGGGATCGCAGCGATGGCCTTGGTGACAAGAGGCCAAAGGCCAGCGAGCACGCTGAGGGCGCCGGCGAGGATGAACGCTCCGACCACCGCCGGGTACCCGCCCGACTGTGTCCCGGCTGCGACTAACAGAGCCGCTCCGGGCGTGGACCATGCTGTCAGTAGCGGCATCCGGTAACGCAGCGACAACCCGATCGCGAGTACGCCCTGCAGGACAGTCAAGGCGAGCAAGCCGGACGCCGCCTGCGCATCGGTCGCGCCGACAGACCGCAAACCGGCGAGCACAATCGCAAACGCGCCCGTGAAGCCGATCAGGGCGACTGCGGCGCCGTGAAGTATCGGCTGAGAACGCACGCGCTGGCACACTACCGGCGCCGGTCCCGTCACTAGCGCGACTAGTCTCACGCCATGCTCAGCGAAGTTCGACTGCAGGGATGAGCCGGCCGATGACCGAGAGCCCCGCTGGCAGCCGCGAGCCTCAGGACACACCGCTGCATCGAGCGATCTCCCGCAACATGCTGCTGTTGTTGGTTGTCGGAGACGTGCTGGGTGCCGGGGTCTACGCTCTGGTGGGTGAGGTCGGCGGCCGAGTCGGCGGTGCGATTTGGGCAGCTTTTCTGTTTGCGCTTGCGCTGGCCATCTTCACGGCGTTCGCGTACGCCGAGTTGGTGACCAAGTACCCCAGAGCGGCTGGCGCCGCGCTATACGTCAACAAGGCGTGGAAGCGTCCCTACCTGACGTTCCTGGTGGCCTTCGCTGTGATGTGCTCAGGACTGACGTCGGCCGCAGCGCTGTCCCGTGCGTTCGGCGGCGACTACCTCTCGGTCTTTGTCGACGCACCGACCGTACTCGTTGGCTTGCTCTTCATCGCTGGCGTCGCGCTGATCAACTTCCGCGGGATCTCCGAGAGCGCGAAGTTGAACATCGCGCTCACCACGATCGAGGTGGTGGGGTTGATCCTCGTCGTCGTAATCGGAGTGGCAGCGATCGCCGACGGCGGCGCAACGGTGGACACGAGCCGCGCGCTCGAGTTCAAGGATGGCGAGTCGGTATTCGCCGCCCTGATCGGAGGTGCTGGACTAGCCTTCTTCGCGCTGATCGGCTTTGAGGACTCCGTCAATATGGCCGAGGAGACCCACGAACCCACACGGGACTACCCGCGCGCGCTGTTCGGTGGTCTGCTTATCGCAGGGACGATCTATCTAGTGGTGACCGTCGTTGCGTCGATGGCCGTACCCACAGCCGAGTTGGCTGGCTCCGATGGTCCGCTGCTCGAGGTCGTGCAGCTCGGACCGCTCGCTATGCCTACCGAGGTCTTCTCAGCGATCGCGCTGTTCGCGCTGGCCAATGGAGCGCTAATCAACATGATCATGGCCTCCCGGGTGCTCTACGGCATGTCGCGCGAGCAGATTCTCCCGAGCGCGCTCGGGAAGGTCCACGCGGGTCGACAGACACCTTGGGTGGCGATCATGGTCACTACCGCAATCACGATGCTGCTGATCGCCTCGGGTGACCTCGCCCAGCTGGCCGACACCACCGTCCTGTTGCTGCTGCTCGTCTTTGCGATCGTCAACGTCGCAGTGATCGTGTTGCGACGCGACACGGTGCCTCACGCCCACTTCCGCTCGCCCACGGTCATACCTTTGATCGGAGCCGCCGTTTCGGTCGGCTTGATGACCACAAAGTCACAGGACAGCTTTGAGCGCGCGGGCCTTTTGCTGCTCGTCGGCTCAGGTTTGTGGGTGGTCAACTGGGCCGCACGCAGCCGCCGCTGAGCCAGCCGCTCCTCTCATCGGCCTATCCCGGGCGCCAGGCGCTACTTCGAACAGTCCTTGTCGAAGGCCTTGCGGGCCTTCGACAGGTTCTTCTTGGCCTTGCTCTTGGCCTTGCCCTTCGCCTTCTTGTTGGCCTTCTCGGCCTTGGTCAGCGTCGCGAACTTGGCGGCGCACTTGGCGGTGCGGCGGTAGTACGTCGTGACCTTGTTCTCGAAGGTCTGTGCCTGCGCGCGCGCGAGCATTGCCTGGCAATCGGCCTCGGCCGGCGGCGGTCCGGCGCGGAAGCTGCCGTCACCGATCAGCACCCAGTGGCTGTTGCCGGGAGGCGAGACGACATTGCCGCCGTACTTGAGCTCGTCGTCGTACTTCGGCGGCGGAGAGAGGAGCGAGTTGCTCGACTCAGGAGTGCCGGGAGAGTTCCACCGGAAGGACAGCTTGTACACGTCCCAGCCCCTGAACTTGGACTTCTGCCACTGCGAGAACCCGGCGACCATGCAGTTACCGGGGATCTCGACGCTGTAGGAGATCCGCCACTGGATCTGAGTGACCGTGGTCTTCTCGTTGGGGTCGGTCTTGGCCGCCGCGAGGGCGGGCGAGGAGGCGCCGAGCAGCAGCGCGACAGCGGAGAGAGACAGAGCAGCGAGGCGGACCATCGAGCCACAGTAACCGAGATCGCAGCCCGCCACTACCTACTCGGGGCTGACGCGTCCGGTGTCGTACGCCCACATCGCGACCTCGACACGGTTCCGCGCATCGAGCTTGGACATCAGCGCTGCGACGTGGGTCTTCACCGTGCTGAGGCTGATGAACAGCTCGGCGGCGATCTCGGCGTTGGTGCGGCCCCGCGCGACCAGGGCGAGCACGTCTTCCTCGCGGCCGGTCAGGGGGTCGAGCGGCTGGGTCGGGACTGCGGGCGCCTGCCCCGCGAAATTCGACAGCAGCCTGCGGGTCACGTTTGGAGCGATCAGTGCGTCACCGGCAGCGGCTGCGTTGATCGCCTGCACGAGCAGCTCAGGGCCAGCGTCCTTGAGCAGGAACCCGCGCGCGCCCGCGCGAAGGGCGCCGAGCACGTACTCGTCCAGGTCGAAGGTGGTGATGACTACGACCGCCAGCGGGTCGGGCACGCCTGGTCCGGCAAGGCGCCGGGTGACCTCCACGCCGTCGAGGCCGGGCATCCGGATGTCGACGAGGAGCACGTCGGGACGCAGCTGCGACGCGAGCTCGACTGCTGCGAGCCCGTCCGGCGCCTCCCCCACCACTTCGATCTCCGGCTGCGCGCCGAGGATCATCGTCAGGCCGGCGCGGACCATGTCCTGATCGTCTGCGACTACGACGCGGATGCTCATAGTGCTGGCTCCAGTGGGAGCACGGCTTCGACGACCCAGCCGCCTGCGGTCGCGGGCCCAGCCGACAGCGTGCCGCCGAGCAGCTTGGCTCGCTCTGTCATGCCGAGTAGCCCGAATCCGCGCTCCGGGTCCGGCGGGGATGGTGCCTGCCCGTCGTCGCTGATCGTCAGCACCACTGCGTCGCCCGCCCGGCGCACTGCGATCTCGACTCGCGTGGCGCCGCTCGCATGACGCAAAGCGTTGGTCAGTGACTCCTGGGCGATGCGGTAGAGCGCGGCGCCCAGAGGGCGACTGAGATCGGAGCAGTCGTCAGGCAGGGCAACGTCCACGTGGATCGCCCCACGGCGACCCGCGAGCCCAGGGATGTCCTCGACGCCCAGCTGCGGCGAGTAGGAGGCGGCGTCATCCTCGCGCAGCAACCGCACCATGCTCCGCATCTCGGCCAGTGTGCGCGAGGCCTCGGACTCGATCGCTGCCAGCACCTCCGCTGCCTTGTCCGGCTGCGCCTGAGCAACTACTCCACCGGCTTGTGCTTGGACCGCGATCGCTGATACATGGTGAGCCACGGTGTCGTGCAGCTCTCGGGCGAGCGCGACCCGTTCCTCATTGCGAATCTCGAGCTGCTGCCGCTGCCAGAGGTCGGCCCGGTAGCGGAACACGGCAGCGAGTGACACGAACAACAGCAGCAAGACCACGCCGCCAACCAGGTCGGTCCATCCTGCCGATGACGCGAGCATCCCGAGCGCCACGACGATCGCTACAAAGGCGATGCCCAGCGATAGCTCGCGCCCCGACCCCCACCGCGTCAGCGAGTAGAGCAGGACCGGAGTGACGAGCATCGCGTAGAGGCCGAGGTCTGCGGTATCGGCGACGAGCTGCACGACCGAGAGGACCCCCGCGGCGCCCCACCCGGCCAGCGCAGCGCCCAGCGGGTGCTCGCGCCGCAGGAGCAGAGCCGGGGCCGGCACGAGCGCGAGCAGGGTTACGAGCAGTCGCAGCTCGACGTCCGGCCGAGCTACGGCCTCCACCAGAGCTGCGGCCACGACTGCCCCGGCAAAAAGCCAGTCGGTGCGGCCGACGGGCGGAACGCCAGCGGGCCTAGGTTCGCGCCAAATCGAGCGCACAGCAGAGATCACGCGCTCCAGCGTAGAGATCGGTTGCGCCGCCGCCTATCGGCCAAAAGCACGAGATCGCAACCGTCCGAATGGCTGGCGAACTCGGGCCTGTTTGCCGATGTGCTCACAGCCCCCGCAGGCGATCTTTGTCCTATGACCAAACCCGATTCCACAACCACGTTCGACGACCAGCCCGTGTCCGTGAGGTTCAAGCTCGCGGCGGCGTGGACCAGCCTGATGTTCCTGTACGCGTACGTCGACATCCTCAACTTCTTCACCCCAGGCGTCGTGTCGGACATCCTCGACGGCCGGGTCTTCGAGTTCGACCTGTCCCAGACGTTCTCGACCGGCGCCCTGGCGCTGATGTCGATCCCGAGCCTCATGGTTGTGCTGTCCGCGGTGTTGCCCGCACGCGGCAGCCGCGTGGCGAACCTCGTCGCGGCCGCTCTGTTCGTTCCGGTGACCGCGTTCAACATCGCGGGCGAGTCTTGGGTGTTCTTCTACGGGCTGGGCATCGTGCTCGAGCTGGCGCTGCTCGCACTGATCCTCCAGCTGGCGTGGCGCTGGCCGCGGACCGCTGCCTAGAACGACGAAAGGCCCGGATATCCGGGCCTTTCTGAGTAGCGGGGGCGGGATTCGAACCCGCGACCTTCGGGTTAT
>CAZLKZ010000002.1:0-5973 GCA_964560235.1 uncultured Conexibacter sp.
AGGTTCGCGACCTTCGCCGTGTCGATAACCGAGCCGCCGCCGACCGACACGAACCCGTCGACCGCGTTCTCGCGCGCGAACGCCGCGGCCTGCTCCATCGAGGCGTCTGTCGGTTCGATCCTCGTGGCCTCAAAGACGAGCACCTCGATGCCCTCGGCACGGATCTGCTCGGCGACTCGCCCGGGATGTCCTAGATCGGCGACGCCCGGATCGGTCACAAGCATCACGCGCTTGACCGCGAGCCTGCGGAGTTCCCAGCCTGCCTCCGACACGGCGCCTGCGCCGAACTTGACCGGGGTGCCTTCGAAGGTGAACACAGATTCTCTCATCGGCCTTGGCGTAGCATCGCAGAGCAATGGCACTGGAGCAGACCCTCGCCGCGGTCGTCGGCGAGCCCCACGTGATCACCGACCCAGCCGTGCGGGCAGGGTTCGAGTGCGACTGGACCGGGCGCTTTGGCGGGGACTCGCTTGCTGTCGTGAGGCCCTCAACGGCCGATGAGGTCGCAGCCGTGCTCAGAGCGTGCGACCAGGCAGGCGTCGCGGTGGTGCCGCAAGGCGGCAACACCGGACTAGTCGGCGGCGGGGTGCCGCGCGGAGGCGAGGTCGTGCTGTCGACCACACGCCTGAAGCACGTCGGGCAGCTCGACAAGTCAACCGGCCAAGTTTGGGCGGGCGCCGGAGTCACACTCGCCGTGCTGCAGGCGGAGGTGGCCAAGCACGGCCTCGACGCAGGACTCGACTTCGGTGCGCGAGACGCAGCAACGCTCGGCGGCATCGCCGCCTGCAATGCCGGCGGCATCCGTGCGCTCCGCCACGGCACGGCCGGGCGCCGCATCGTGGGCATAGAGGCTGTGCTCGCTTCGGGCGACGTGGTCCGGTTCGCGACGGGTCTCGCGAAAGACAACGCCGGTTACGACCTGCCGGCGCTTCTGATCGGGAGCGAAGGCACGCTCGCGGTGATCACGGCTGTGCTCTGGCAGACGGTGCCGGCGAGCTCAGCGCGCGTCGCCGCCATGGTTCCTACCGAGTCCGCCCAGCAGGCTCTGGAGCTGCTGGCAGCTTTGCGCACTCACGCGCCGACGACCGTTGAGAGCTGCGACTTCCTCGATCACGCCTCGCTTGATGCGTCGCTGCGTCACCTGGGCCGCTCGGCGCCACCTGTTGCCCCGGCGCCTCTCTACGTCCTTTGTGAGTGTGCGGCCGCAAACGATCCCTCCGGAGAGCTCGCGGCGGCACTCGAGGCCTGCGGACTGGGCGAGCTTGCGGTGGTGGCCGATGACACGGCTGCCCGACGCGGGCTGTGGGAGCTCCGCGAAGCCGTGCCCGAGGCCGTGAGCAGCCGCGGGGTCGCGCACAAGATCGACGTCGGCGTGCCCGCGGGCGCGCTTTCTGAGTTCCTGAACAGGCTCCCTGGTGCGGTGTCGAGCCTGGAGCCTGCGCCTGAGCTGTTCGCGTTCGGTCACCTCGGTGACGGGAACGTCCACGTGTCGATACTCGGCCCCGCTCCCGACGATCCAGCCGTCGACGACCTCACGCTCGGGCTCGTGCTTGAGCTCGGCGGCACGATCAGCGCCGAGCACGGAGTCGGAGTGGCCAAGACCGGCTGGCTGGAACGCTGCAGGGGCGTGCAAGAAGTCGCGGCAATGCGGGCGCTGAAGAGTGCGCTCGATCCGCGCGCGACGCTGAACCCCGGCGTCGTCCTCGAATAGCGCCTGGACTACAGGCGGTCCGGCAACGAGGCCTGGACATCTGTCTCCCGCAGGTGAGAGCGTGCGCCCTATGACCAACGGCGACAACCGATCACTACCGGCCGGGGCTGGCCCAAACGGATGGCTGGCCTTTGCCGGCATCCTGCTGTTCCTCAACGGCATGTTCTCGGCGATGTGGGGCCTGACTGCCATCCTCGACGAGAAGACGATCACCGTCGGCGGCACAGGTGATGTGACCGTTTGGGACTTCACCGCTTGGGGCTGGATCGCATTGATCACGGGTGCGGCGCTCGTGTTCACCGGCATCGGCCTGTTCCTCGGCAACACCGCTGCACGGATGCTCGCGATCGTGTTCACGGTTCTGAACGCGCTCGCTCAGTTCGGCTCAATCACCGCGTTTCCGCTCTGGTCGATCCTCGTGATCGCGCTCGACGTGATGATCCTCTACCAGCTCGTCGTGCGCTGGCAGCTAGACGAATAGCGCGCCAAAAAACACGAAAGCCCCCTGAGGCTAGGGGGCTTTCGAATGGGCGATACTGGGCTCGAACCAGTGACCTCCTGCTTGTCGAGCAGGCGCTCTCCCAGCTGAGCTAATCGCCCTGGGAGATGCGGAGCCTAGCAGGCGAATATCACGCTGCTGGACAAGGCGCCGACCGGAATCGAACCGGTGTACACGGCTTTGCAGGCCGCTGCGTAGCCACTCCGCCACGGCGCCGAGGGCGCTCGACAGCCTAGTAGCTCCCGGACCGTAAACCGCACCCGGGCACTCAGATCTGCGTAGCCTGCCTCTATGAGCGACTTCCTAGTGCGCCGAGACGACCTCAGGGTTTGCCAGATCGCCGATGCGCCACAACCGGAGCTGGGCGACGGTGAGGTGCTTCTGAAGATCGACCGCTTCGGCCTCACCGCCAACAACATCACGTACGCGGTGTTTGGCGACGCGATGAACTACTGGGACTTCTTTCCCGCAACCCAAGACGGCTGGGGGCGCGTGCCGACTTGGGGCTTCGCGGACGTGGTCGCGAGCCGTGCGCCAGCTGTCGCTGAGGGCACACGGGTCTATGGCTATCTGCCGCCATCGTCCTATCTCGTAGTCCAGCCAGAAGGTGCGGACAGCGAAGGCTTCGTCGACGGCTCGGCACATCGAGCGCCACTGCCGTCGGCCTACCACCGATACCTATTCACAGAGCCCGATCCGTTCCACACACCCGAGACAGAAGCGCTGCAGATGCTCCTGCGGCCACTCTTCTACACGTCGTTTCTGATCGACGACGCACTCGACGACGAAGGCCACACTGCGGGCGGACCGATCCTCATCTCCAGTGCATCGAGCAAGACTTCACTCGCGGCAGCGTTCCTGCTCTCACAGCGGCCCGGAGTCGAGACAGTCGGACTGACGTCGGAGCGCAACCGGGAGTTCGTCGAGGAGCTGGGCATCTACAGCCGCACCGTCACCTACGACGAGATCGCCTCGCTCGCTCCCCAAGCAGCAATTTTCGTCGACGTGGCCGGGGACGCCGAGGTGCGGCTCGCGGTACACGCACACTGCGGCGATGGGCTCACGGCGAGCATGGTCGTCGGCGCGACCCATTGGGAAGCGATGACCGCGTCTGCGGCCGGGCTACCCGGCCCGACGCCGAAGTTCTTCTTCGCTCCCGACCGCGTGACCAAGCGTGGAGCTGATTGGGGCCGCGCCGGCCTCAACGAGCGTGTCGCTGCAGCGTGGGGCCCGTTCTGTGCCTGGGCCGGGACATGGCTTCAGACGATTGAGGGACAGGGCTTTGACGCGGTCCGGGACGCTTACCTAGCCGTGCTCGATGGGCAGGTCGAGCCAGCGAGGGCCCACGTGCTCACCGTCTAAGCCATCCAGAAACGCAGAAGGCCCGCGATCGCGGGCCTTCTGGCAAAGCGGATGAAGGGACTCGAACCCTCGACCTTCTGCATGGCAAGCAGACGCTCTAGCCAACTGAGCTACATCCGCGAGGCGCGGGGCATGCTAGCAACCGCCGAACGGAGGTCACCCTCCGAGGTCTGGAAACTCCCCGGTGACCGGCGGCTTGCGCCTGTCGCGGGTCTCGCGTGACTCTTCGATCGCGCGTTCGAGCTGCGGGCCGCGACGGCCGCCCTTGCGGCGGTCGACGATGACCGTGACTTCGGCGTCGTCGGCGTAGTAGTCGGTGAGCTGCTGAAGCAGCTCAGGGCCGAATTCCTCTGGTACGACGCAATAGATCACGACACGATCCTCCGCTCTCTCACTGTTCAGCGCCGGGTACCGGCGCAACGTATTCAAGTGTCCCCTGCGGCGTCGCGACGCCGTTGGGCTCCAGCTCCGCGGCCGGCAGGTCTTCTAGCTCGTACCCCTTCTCGACCACGCGCACACCGGACTCCTCATCCCCCAGGTCCACTTCGAACCGGTACCAGGACAGTTCCCAAGCAACGACAATCGTCACGACGCTGCCCTCGGTGAGTGACGGGTGCGCTGACACGATCGGTGTCCCAAGTGTGCGCGAGACACCGCTCACGGTCTGCACGTGCGAGGAGCGATTGAACAGCTCCAGGGCGCGCGCGACCTTTAGCTCCACGTTGCTAGGCACGCCCCGCACCGACCGCTCGTCGTAGAGCGACTCGGGAGTCGGCTTGGCCGTCTCGATGACCTCTCGTGCGCGCTCGTGCTCCTGGCGAAGCTCGGCGCTCACCTCTGGGGCCTCGTGCTCGAAACCTTCGGACTGCCCGCCGAGCAGAGCCTCCGCACCTCCCGGCTGCAGCTGCTGCTCGGGCCTGCGCGAGCGGATCAGGTCACGCAAGGTGCCGCGGCGGCGCCGCTCGTCGCCGGAGACGCTGATGTCGTCAACGCCCTCACGGATCCACCCGTCATGGGCAGCACGCACGGTGCAGAGGTCGCAAACGTCACGGCGCTCGCCCTGCACGATGAAAACGGTCGAGGTCTCGCCGCGCAGCAGCGACCGTCCACACACGGCGCACGACACCGATGCGTGGTTGGTGTTGATCTGCTTGCGCGCCACCGCGGCGCCCCTCAGTCTGCGTCCAGCAGGCGCGAGCGGAGGCGCAGCACAGCCTTGGTGTGGAGCTGCGAGACGCGGGACTCGGTCACGCCGAGCACCTCGCCGATCTCGCGGAGCGTGAGGTTCTCGTAGTAGTAGAGAGCGACCACGAGCTTCTCGCGCTCAGGCAGGCGAGCGATCGCGTCGGCGACGCGATCACGCAGCTCGGTCTGGTCGACAACCGATGCCGGATCGGGTGCGTTCTCGTCCGTAAGCGTGTCGAGCAGCGATACCGAGTCGCCGGAAGAGTCACCGACGCTCCAGAGTTCATCGAGCGCGGCAACCGACGACTTGGAGATCTGGAGCAGCAAGTCGTGGAACTCGCTGAGCTCGATCTCCATCTCGGCGGCGATCTCTTCGTCGGTCGGGGCCCGCTGAAGGCGATGCTCGAGCTTGGTGTGAGCCTTCTCGATGTCGCGGGCGCGCGAGCGCACTGACCGCGGCACCCAGTCCATCGAGCGCAGCTCATCAATGATCGCGCCGCGGATGCGGGTGATCGCGTAAGTCTCGAACTTGATCTCGCGCTCGAGGTCGAACCGCTCGATCGCGTTGATGAGCCCGCTGAGCCCGTACGAGATCAGGTCGCTCTCATCCACGTGGGCAGGCAGTCCTGACGCCGTACGGCCAGCGACGTACTTGACCAGCGGCGAGTACGCCACAACGAGGCGCTCACGCGCCTCGAGGTCTCCGTCCTTCTTGTAGCGGCGCCATAGGTCGCGCAGCTCGATCGCCTTGACGTTAGTTTCCATACGTGTTCGCTGGCTCGCTTGCTCGCGTTCAGGCGCGTGGGTGCGCACCTTCGTAGGCAGATCTCAACCGTGCTGACTCTACCCGAGTGTAGATCTGTGTAGTCGAGATTCGACTGTGACCCAAAAGTTCCTGGATGGCACGGAGGTCTGCTCCCCCGTCGAGCATGTGTGTCGCAAAGCTGTGACGGAGTACGTGCGGGTTGACCTTGCCCGCGATACCGGCCTTGCGTGCCCAGATGGCGAGCCGCCTGCGAACGTCAGAGGTCGACAGCCTGTTGCCCGACCGGGAGACCAGCAGGGCCCGCTCGTCTGAACCGTGCGGCACCAGCAGCGGCCTGCCCGCCTCGACGTATCGGCGCAGCGCCTTGAGCGCGGGCTCACCGACCGGAACCACCCGGGTCTTCTGTCCCTTGCCGAGCACGCGCACCTGTTCGCTGTCGAAGTCGACTGA
>CAZLKZ010000002.1:6073-14477 GCA_964560235.1 uncultured Conexibacter sp.
CGTGACACGGTCGCCGGCGCGAGCTCGGCACGACCGAGGCTCTGGGCATAACGCCTCAACACTTTGGGCGTCACATCGGTCGGCATGACACCCGCTTGGGTAGCCCACTGAGCGAACGTCGTCAGATCTGAGCCGTAGGCACCGCGTGTCCTTACAGCAATGGCTCTGCGGATCAGATCCCCATCGTGGAGAGCGAGCGCCTGCTCCCACTCGTCAGCGATCCGCTGAGCGGGCGTATCCTCGATGTTCGTGGGCAGATTCTTCATCGAAACTCAGACCGGACAGGTTGCGACGGGCGCGCAGTTGCTCGAGGCCGGACTGATCCCGGAGGGCGATGACAGGCCAGGGCTGCCTTGGCACCCACTTAGCGGCGCCCCGGATGCTTCAACCATGTGGTTCGCGGTGCTGCGAAAGAAAACGCGCGGGATCTTCATCGGCACGCTCGTTCTTCGCCACGGAGACCACCACGCCTCCCTGCTTGAGGAAGGCTGGGAGGAAATCGAGCCCGGCCAGATCGGCCTGGGCTGAGTCCGCCGAACGGCGGAGCTAGCCGATGTAGATCGGCGTGCCGACGTCAACACGGTCATAGAGATCTTCGACGTCCGGGATCCTCATGCGGACGCAGCCGTGGGATGCAGCGTGACCGATGCTGCCGTACTCAGATGGTGCGATCCCGTGGATGCCTGCGCCGTCGAAGATGCCCATCCACCGCGATTTGAGGGGGTTCTCAGCGGTACCGCCCGGTACCACCTCTCCACGCTCGTCCTCGGGCACCCAGCTTGAGTGGGGCTTGGTCCAGGCAGGGTTCACGGCCTTGTTCTGGATGTTGTATACGCCTGCAGGCGTCTCGAGCCCGACTGCGCCCACGGCGATCTCGTAGGTCTTGACCTTTTTGAAGTTCTTGAACAGCGTCAGCCGGAAGGCTTTGCGGTTGACGACCATCGCGGTCTTGTAGCTCGCCTTGACCTGCGCGCTTGTGACCTTCGGGTTCGCTTTCTCGGTCGCAGCGCTCAACCTGCGCGATGCGGTCGCCGAGACGATCGCGGCGCGCATTCGATCATGGAGCTGGGAAGCGTCGACTTTGAGCCCAGGACGGCCCTCTTCGAGCCGGGGGCCGTTTAGTCCCATCTCGACCTTCGCGTCGATCGCGTCGCGGTCAACCGTGCTGCGCACCCGGTCGATCAGCCGCACGATCGCGGCATCTGAGTAGGTGACCTCGGGCGTGAGGTTGACGTCCAGCCCCTTACCAGTGACCTCCCGGTAGCCACGGGAAAGCAGGCTGCCTTGGCGGCTGCGTCCGATGGCTTCGTCAACGCTCGCGGGGATGTTCGCGGTGACCCTTGCTTCGCGCGCCCCGAGCGTCCAGCGATTGGTGCCGTGGTCGACCACGAGCGGAGCCTGGAGCTTCGGCAAGAGATCTCGTTCGAGCTTGTCCCGTGCCTGTGCCTCGCTCAGGCCACCAACGTCGACGCCGCCGATCGCGACTCCGGGAGCAATCTGGTCGGCACGGGAGCGATCAAACGCCCACAAACCGGCCGCTAGCAGGAGAAACAGGCCGACGACGCCCGCGAGTACGCGAAATGGATGCGCGGCTATCCCCGACTTCAGGCCCACGCAACGAGGGTAGTCCAGCGCTGCGCGATTCGCAGCAGTAGCAGCCTAGATTGCAGAGATCCGCTGAGCGGTAATTCGGTCGATCGCCTTGAGCACTCCGGCGCGAGCCGCTCCGGCCTGCTCGTGGTCGCGCAGTGCAAAGAGGTCGTCGTCGGACAGCGTCGGCAACATCGCCACGATCTCCTTGACGGTGAGCCCGTCCCAGCCGTCGCGGGGAGCGACCGTGGCGTCGAGCTCTTTGGGACGCCGGCGAACGTTGGGGCTGAAGCGCAGGAACTCCTCGACTGCAGCTTCATAGCGGTAGCTGCCCGAACCGCGATCGGGCTTGAGCGGTGCGAGCTTGAGGTGGCGACGCAGCGCAAGCAGGGTCTCGCGCGTGGTGTGCGTGAAGCGGAACCCGGTGGCTTTGAACTTGCGGTTGTCGACCGCCTTGCCAAACCGCAGCTGCGGCTCGAGGTCGGGATGCACCGGCACTCCGGAGCTTTGGAGAGCGGACATCACCGTCGATGTGCCGACCGGCGGCAGGATCGGCGCGGTGCGGGTGCCGAGCAGGCCAGCGGCCTCCCCCAGCGACAGCACGCCGTCAGCCGCGCAGTTGTAGACGCCGTCGAGATCGAACCGCACCGCGTGTTCGAGGCAGTGCGCCATGTCGTCCTCGTGGATGAACTGCACGCGCGGATCGAACCCGAGGATCGTCGGGATCACGGTGGCGCTGAGGTAGCGCTGCCAAACGGTGCGCACATCAGGCCCGATCTCGGTTGCGAAGCGCAGCACCGTGACCGTCTTCTCCGGGTTGCGCTCGCGGAAGCTGCGGAGTGCATCCTCGACCTCGCACACGTCCTTGTCGAGCAGAAGCTTCGGCGGGTGGGGGCGCCGCATCTCTTCGGTGAAGAACGCCGGATCGTCCTGATGAACGCCGTAGTAGCGGGTGCTCGACCTAACCACCAGCTTACGGACAGGCGAGTCCTCTCCCGCGCACGCGGTGAGGATGTTCATCGTGCCGATCACGTTGTTCTCGTGAGCCCGCTTGGGGGTCGTGATCAGGGGGTCGAGCACTAGGCGGGTATCGACCACGGTGTCGATCTCAGCTGCATCGACGATTCGGCGGATCAGCGAGTGAGCGTCGGCGACCTGCACGAATTCGGTGCGCTCCAGCGCGAACTTCGGTGGACGCCGGTCGATGCCGACGATCGCTTCGATTTCTGGGTCACGCTCGAGAGCCTGCGCGAGCCGGCCACCCCAGTAGGTCGACAGGCCGGTGATCAGGACGCGTCGCGGGCTACCGCTCATCCGAACCACACCGATCTGCGCTGGCCGATCATGTCGTAGAGCTCGTCCTGGATCGTCTGGCGTACGTCGTGAGCGATCGTCTGGACTAGGCCTGGATCACGCCACGGGCGCTCACCGAGATCGTCGGTCCTGATCGCGGGCAGGAAGCGCAGTTTGAACTTTGCGGGCAGGTACATCAGGCCGCCCGGAATGCCCAGCAGTGGGAAGGTGGGCGTGACCGGCGCGTACGGCAGGGCCGCGATCCGCGAGAGCGTGTTGAGGTGCATGAAGATCGGCATCGCCTCTTCGGCGCCGACAACACAGACGGGCACGATCGGGGCGCCTGCACGCATCGCCGCAGCGACGAACCCTCCGCGGCCGAAGCGCTGCACGCGGTAGCGCTCCCGGTAGAGCTTTTCAGTGCCCTTGCGACCCTCGGGGAAGACGAGCACGAGCTGCTCCTCGTCGTACAGCAGCCGCTGCACGTTGGCGGGATGTGCAGGCACCCCGCCAATCTTCGGCAGCAGCTGGCTGAAGAACGGGTAGCCCTTGAAGAAGTGCTCCATCGTGAGATGCAGCGGGCGGGGGTTCGGGTGCTCCTCGCGGATCGCCTTGGCGATCATCGGCGCGTCTGGCGGGAGCGCACCCGAGTGGTTGGAGACGAGTAGCGCGCCGCCTTCGGAAGGCACGTTCTCGATGCCTTCTACCTCGCACCTGAACCACAGGTGGTAGTAGAAGTCGACCAGCGTGCGGTCCAGGAAGCGCTCGACCCGCTCGGACCTGCCCCAGTCGGTGATGCCGCGCTCGGTCTCTACCGCAGGCAGCAGGTCACGCAGGTCAGGCTGTGAGGCCAGCTGGGTACCTGACTCCTGGCGGCCGCGGCGCTCGACCGTTGTGAGCTCGGTGGTGGGCATCGTCGGGCGAAGTGTTTCAGGAGCGGTCGATCAGCGCGGGACGAGGGTCACACATCGGCCAGCACTCCGGAGAGCGCATGCGCCAGTCCTGGCCAGTCGTCGGCGACGTACACGTCTTCGGTCTCGCAAAGCTCGCTGTTCCACGGGTGACGGATCGTTGCGGCACGCATCCCGTGCTCCAGCGCACCTTCGAGGTTGTACGGGCTGTCGTCGATGAGCAGCCCGGCCCCCAGGTCAGCGAGCAATGGCACCTTTGCGTCGGTGCAGTGCAGCTCGTCGTACTCGAGCCCGATGTCCGCAAGCCACTGCTCGGTGTGGGGCCGCGTGTCAGTCGAGCGATGCGAAGCGATGTGCACGCTGTGGCCCATCGCCGACCAGCGGTTGACGATCTCAACCGCCCCCGGATAAGGCTGCGCCGAAAGCACGTGCGTCTCGGTGTGTGTTTGTTCGATGCACCAACGCAGCTGCTCTTTGCGGAGCTGCGCGATGCCCCAGGTCTTCTGCGATTCGTAGGGCAGACTCACGCCGAACCGGTCCTGAGCGATCGACGCAAAGCACGGCCAGTAGTCGTGCAGCGTCGAATCGATGTCGATCGCGATCAGCACCGCTGTCAGGCGAAGTTGACGTTCGTTACCGCGCCCTCGGATGCGCAGGACACGAGCTTGGCGTACTTGCCGAGCACGCCCGTGGCGTCCGGGTTGTCGGGCACGACGTAGGCAGCGACGCGCTCGGCGATGACTTCGTCTGAGAGGTCGATGTCGATCCGCCCCGCGTCGACGTCGATTGTGACCGTGTCGCCGTCCTGTGCTGCGGCGATCGGGCCGCCACGCACCGCCTCGGGCGCGAGGTGGCCGCCCATGAAGCCGTGAGTCGCACCACTGAACCGCCCGTCGGTGAGCAGAGCGACCGAGTCACCCAGGCCTGCACCGTTGATCGCAGCTGTGACGGCGAGCATCTCGCGCATTCCCGGACCACCGGCGGGCCCCTCGCGGCGGATGATCACCACGTCGCCCTCTTGGATCGTGCCTGCGAGGACGGCCTGCATCGCGCCTTCTTCACCGTCGAAGACCCGGGCCGGCCCCTTGTGGAGGCGCCGGTCGTGTCCTGCGAGCTTCACCACACAGCCTGCCGGAGCAAGGTTGCCGCGGAGGATTGCGAGACCGCCGTTGGGCTTGATCGGCTCGCTCGCGGGACGCACTACGACCTGGCCTGCTGCCTCGTTGGCCGCGTCTGCGACCTCGCCGATCGTCTGGCCGGTCACGGTGGGCGCGTCGCGGTAGAGCTTCCCGAGCTCGTCCAGCCGCTTGGCGACGAGCGGGACGCCGCCGGCTGCGTAGAGGTCGACGGCGTTGTACTGACCGCCGGGCTTGAGATCGCACGTCAGCGGCGTTGACTCGCTGATCTCACCGAAGCGATCGATGTCGATGTCGACGCCCGCTTCGCGTGCGAGTGCAAGCAGGTGGAGCACGCCGTTGGTCGAGCCGCCGCTGGTGGCGACTGCCGCGATCGCGTTCTCGATCCCCTCGCGGGTGATGATCTGACGGGCGTTCTGGCCGCGTCGCAGCACGTCCATGACCAGCTCGCCTGCCGCAAACGCAACCTCGGGCTTCTTGCCGTCTTCCGCGGGCACCATCGAGCTGCCGGCTGGGCTGAGGCCGAGGACCTCAAACGCCATCCCCATCGTGTTCGCTGTGAACTGACCGCCACAGGCGCCAGCGCCGGGACTTGCCGCGCCTTCGAGCTCGTGAAGCTCTTCGTCACTCATCGCCCCTGTGGCGTGTTTACCGACTGCCTCGAAGACGTCCATGATCGTGACGTCGCGGCCGTGGAACGTGCCGGGACGGATCGACCCGCCGTAGAGGAGCACGGACGGCAGATCGAGGCGCGCCAGCGCCATCGCGCAGCCCGGGATCGTCTTGTCACAAGCCGCGAGCGCGATGACGCCGTCGAAGAGGTGTCCGCGGGCGACGAGCTCGATCGAGTCGGCGATCACTTCGCGGGATGTGAGGCTCGTCTTCATTCCGATGGTGCCCATCGTGATCCCGTCCGAGATCGCGATCGTGTTGAGCTCCATCGGCGTGCCGCCTGCGGCGCGGATGCCGTCCTTTACGTGCTTGGCCAGGGCGCGCAGGTGGAAGTTGCACGGCATCGTCTCGATCCAAGTGTTCGCTACGCCGATGATCGGCTTGGCGAGGTCCTCGTCGGAGAACCCGATGCCCTTCAGGTAGGCGCGCGCAGCGGCGCGCTGTGGACCGTCGGTGAGCGCTCGGCTCTTGTGCTTGAGATCGAACATGCCCGAGACAGAGTACGTCGTCAATCCCATGCACGAGGTCCTCGCGCGATGCGAACCCCGGCGGCCGAGCTAGGGCGCTTCCGACCTGGCGCGCTCGATGCGGCGGATGCGTGCCTGCTCCCACTGCGAGAGTCGCCAGATGTCTCGGCGCACCTGCTCGGGATCGGTGCGATGGCCGGGCAGCTGAAAGTCCGCGCCGGCGACCGTCGCCGACTCTTCTTGGCTGAGCGCAAGCCACTTGGCCAGTACGTCGTCGGCCTCTGATTCGGGCCCGTCACCGCGCCCGCGAGGGCCGAGCGTGAGCTCACCGAGCAGCTCACGGGTCTGCGGCAAGTAGGAAACGACCGGACCAAACGGATAGATCAGGTAGGCGTACGGCGCCCCAGCACGCGTTGCACGGGTGCCGCCCTGAGGCGGGCCCGACATGATGCCGCCCCATACGCGCAGCACGCCAAGCTCCCGGTACATCTCCCACTCCTCGGCGCTCGTGCTCGCCTCGAGCATGCGCCGAGCCTGTTGCTCAGCGCGCCGCGCGGCGCCGGGATCGACGATGTCGAGACCGGGGAAGGCGCGCGCCTCTCGGCGCTGGCGGGCGTGCGCAGAGATGAGCAGCACGAGCAGAGCCCCTGCAACACCCCCGATTACGACGCCGAGCAACATCGCGGCGAGTATGCCAGACAATTCGGGCGCGAACCGACCTCGATCACATACGCGTCTCAGAGATGCCGGCCAGCGGGCCGAGGACGGAGACAGGCCCCGCTCCCTTGCCGACGTCGCGCAGCCCGTCTGCGACGGCTTGGCCGGCCGCTTTGCGGGCGAACTCTGCCGCGGCCTCTATCTCGTAGCCGAGCGCCAAGGCTGCGGCCAGCAGCGACGAATGTGTGCACCCCGATCCGTGTGCGGCACCATCGGGATGCCTCGGTCCTTCCATCCGGACCGGCTCCCCGGAACAGCTGGTCAGGAGCAGATCTTCGGCTACATCCCGGTGGCCGCCGGTGAGCACGACGGCCTGGGCGCCAGCATCGATGACCGCACGGGCGAGCGACTCGTCGGCTAGATCCCCGCCCGCGTCTCCGGCTAGCACTCGTGCCTCGGGCACGTTTGGTGTGACGATCGAGGCGCGCGGCATCAGCTCCTCGATCAGCGCACGCTCTGCCTCGGATTGGAGAAGGCGAGCACCGGATTCGGCGATCATCACCGGGTCGAGGACCACAGGCACGCCCTCCGGACAGCGGTCGAGTACTCGCACGACAGCACGGATTGCTTCGGCCGAACCGACCATGCCGATCTTGATCGCGTGAGGAGGTATGTCGGCCAGTAGCGCGTCGGCTTGGGCCTCGATCATCTCTGGCGGCACTGGGAGCACGTCAGTAACCGCAACCGTGTTTTGGGCGGTCAACGCGGTGATCACCGTTGTGCCGTGGACCCCACAGCGCGCGAAAGCCTTGAGGTCGGCCTGGATGCCGGCACCGCCACCGGAGTCAGAGCCGGCGATAGACATACACACGGTGGTGGCGCGGTCCATGGGCTGATCCTAGATGCGAGTTGTGTGGGCCACCACGCGCCCACCCGCGAGCCGTGAGACGTGACCTGCCAGCTCGAGCTCAGTTAGCGCTGCTTGCGCCTGGCCTACGCCGCCGTGCTGCTCGGCAAGCAGCGCCACACTCCCGCGTCCGGCCTCAACGTCGTCGAGGACCGCCTTCGCGGCGTCCGACAGTCCGGTGAGCGTGAGCTGCGTTGGCGCTGCGGGTTGCAGGTCGAGCTCAGCGAGGCGGTCGATCACGTCTTGCGCGTCGCGCACAAGCACAGCTCCATCGCGCAGCAGCTCGTTGGTGCCCGCAGACCGCCAGTTGAGCGGCGATCCAGGCACAGCGCCGACCTCAGACCCAGCGTCAAGCGCCATCTCTGCTGTGACGAGACTGCCCGAACGCTCGGCCGCCTCGACGACGACCGTGATCTGCGCGAGCCCCGCGATGATGCGGTTGCGTGCGAGGAAGTTCCATGCAAAGGCCGTCGAGTCAGGCGGCATCTCCGAGACCACGACGGCGCGCTGCAGCAGTTCGCGGTGTACAGCCGCCTTCGACCGCGGATACGCGACGTGGGCGGGTCCAGCCAGCACTGCTGTAGTGAGCGCTCCCGCGGCCAGCGCCCCTTCGTGTGCCGCCGAATCGATCCCGAGCGCCATACCGCTCACGACGGTCACACCGGCAGCAGACAAGCCCCTGCCCAAGTCGCGCGCGACCTGCACGCCGTCCCCTGAGGCGCGGCGGGCACCGACGATCGCCACAGCTGGGATCGCGCCTGAAACGTGCCG
>CAZLKZ010000002.1:14577-16413 GCA_964560235.1 uncultured Conexibacter sp.
AGGATTTCGATGCGTCCCGCCAGCGAGGCAACTAGCACCGACCGCGCAGCGCACTCTCTACAGACGTTCACGCCGCTACCTGCCTCACTGCGGTCGACGGGTTCAGCGCGAGCGCTTCGAGCACGTCGCTGGGCCGGATCGCGTCAGCTTGGCTGACGTCCGCGATCGTGCGCGCGACCCTGAGTACACGACCGCGCGCACGCGGACTGAGCATCCCCCGGCGATATGCGAGCGACAGCGTGTCGGCCGCCTCTGGTGTCACGGCGAGGCGGTCGAGTGCCGCAGCGTCCAGCTCGACGTTCGGTACGTCGACGCCTGTCCTGGAGCGCCTGAACTCCACGGCCTGTTCAACCGCGGCGCGCACCTCCGAGCTTGACGCGACGGGCGCCGCGGCCAGTTCTTCCTCGGTCGGCCGCTCGAGCTCAAGCCGAAGGTCGATCCGGTCGAGCAAAGGACCGCTGAGCCGGCGCTGGTACTGCTCGACTTCGGCCTCGCTGCATCGGCAGCGCGCACTGCCGAGGTGACCACAAGGGCAAGGATTGGTCGCCGCGACGAGTTGCACAGCGGCCGGGAACCTAACCGCGCGCTGGGCTCGCACGACAGTGAGCTCTCGTGCCTCGAGCGGCTGACGCAGGGCCTCAACGGCAGGCCTTGAGAACTCGGCGAGCTCGTCGAGGAATAGAACGCCTCGATGAGCGAGCGTGATCTCTCCCGGAGTCGGCAAGCTGCCACCGCCGATGAGTCCGGACGCGGAGATGGTGTGGTGCGGCGCCCGAAACGGACGATCAACCGGGCCTATGCAGCGCTGTCCGGTCACCGACCGTATGCGCCGTACCTCTAGCTCCTCCAACGCGCTGAGGTGGGGAAGGATCCCTGGCAGCCTGCGAGCAAGCATCGTCTTCCCAGTGCCGGGCGGACCAGTCATCAGCACGTGGTGGCCGCCCGCAGCTGCGATCAAGAGGGCCCTGACCGCAGCCGCGTGCCCGCGCACGTCGCTGAGGTCCGGGGGCGCGTTGGCCCCGGAGACCTGCGGAACGTCAGGAGTGAAGCCCGTGCCCTCACCGGCCAGGATCTCCACGACCTCATTCAAGGTGCGTGCACCGAGCACGGTCAGGCCCGTAACCGCCCCGACCTCGTGGGCTTGCGCTGAGGGGACGATGATCGAGCTAATGCCTTCAAGCACGGCCCCTTCGGCTGCGGCAATGGCGCCTCTGCATGGCCGCAGGCCTCCGTCTAGCGCGAGCTCGCCGAAGATCGCAGTACGCGCAAGCGACTCTGGCAGTACCTCCCCGGTAGCCGAAAGCACCGCACACGCGACTGCTAGATCGAAGCTCGGCCCCTCCTTTCGTAGGTCGGCTGGAGCGAGATTCACGGTGACGCGCTGCTGCGGAAAGGACCAGCCACAGTTTTGAATCGCTGCCCTCACGCGCTCCCGCGACTCGCGCACAGCGCGGTCGCCCATCCCCACGACCGTGAACGCGGGTAGCCCAGGACGCACGTCGACCTCTGCGACCACAAGTCGCGGGGTCACTCCTTCGAGCGAGAACGTCTGTGCAGATGCCAGCATGCAGGCCACGCTAAGCCGACTGAAGCTACGCCCGAGCCCCAGATTGCCGCGATTCTGATGGCAAACGGAGGCGCAATTGGCCGTCGCAATTTCGCTACGAAGCGGTGCTCCGGCGCCGCGAATTCACGCCTAGGTTGCGGGCTCATGAAGCAGGCAACCGACATCCGGCGCAGGCTGGGAGACCAGGGCGAATCGTGCGCGGCAGACCATCTCACCCGCCTTGGCTTCGAGATCGTCGCGCGGCAGTACCGAACCCGCTTCGGCGAGCT
>CAZLKZ010000002.1:16513-17618 GCA_964560235.1 uncultured Conexibacter sp.
GCCTCGCGGAGGGCTGCAAGGTTGTTGACGTGAAGGCCGCTGGTGTCGATGGTCACGGCACTCCTGGAGATCACGACGACCTTGGCGGCCGCCGCCAGAATCACCGGGAGCAGCTCTTCGCGAGCTTCATCAGAGAGCTTTTTGGAGTCGTTGAGCCGGGCGAGCGCCCGCACGTCGCGCGGCCCGATCCGATGCAGGTCGAGCAGCACGCCGCCAGCGACCAGCGGCCCTGCCAAGCACCCCCTCCCTGCCTCGTCCGCACCCGCCACGAAGCGTGCGCCGAACGACCGGTCGTGCGCGAACAGCTTGCGGCCAGAGCTCTTGGCCTTACGAGGCTGCCTGCGGCGCTCGGCTGTAACCGCCATCGGCGTCAGCCTCGCAGATCGATCAGTCGATGCCGCCGATGCGGCTCGGCGGCCAGTAAGTCGCGAAGGCCGGACCGATGATCCAGTCCGTCGGGACCGGGCCCCAGAAGCGGCTGTCGTCTGACGCGCCGCGGTTGTCGCCCATCATGAACCAGTGGCCAGCGGGGATCCGGATAGGCCGCTCAAAGTTGCATCCCGCGCCAGCACCGCATGGGGTGGTGAACGAGTCCTTCTGGCGCTTGCCGTTCCGGTAGAGCCGACCATCACGAACGAAGATCACATCACCCGGGCCGGCAACGATGCGCTTGATGAAGTACTCACTCGACGGCTTGTTTACAGGGCGGTCGCAGGCCTGATCGGGACGCTGGTTAACGTCACCACACCGCTCTGAGCCGTCCTGCGAGCCCGCGCCGGCAGGCGGATGGAACACCGTCACATCGCCGACCTTCGGATCTGAGTACCGGTGGGAAAGCCGGTTTACCAGCACACGCTGACCTTCAACCAGCGTCGGGATCATCGATCCGCTGGGGATCTTGTACGGCTTGACCAGGAACGCCTGGATCAGCAGAGCCAGTCCGAGCGCGACCGCGACAATCACGACGAGCTCGATTACGGCCGCAATACCGGTGCGGCCCTCCTTCTCGGGCTTGGGCTCTGCCTCAGTGCTCACGCGTTGTCGTCGCCGTCAGCCGGAGCGTCTGCCTCTGCGGCAGGCTCCTCGGCCGCGGGCTCCTCGGCGG
>CAZLKZ010000002.1:17718-63761 GCA_964560235.1 uncultured Conexibacter sp.
TCAGCCGGAGCGTCTGCCTCTGCGGCAGGCTCCTCGGCCGCGGGCTCCTCGGCGGCAGCGTCCGCCTCGGCAACAGGCTCTTCAGCGGGAGCGTCCTCAGCGGGCGCTTCCTCAGCAGCGGTCTCTTCGACGGGCGCTTCCTCAACCGGCTCTGACGAAACGGCGTCAGCCACTGAATCCGCGTCGGCGGATTCAGCTGAGTCGACGGCATCGGCCTTGGCCGATGTCGCCGTCTCGACCTCGCCGACTGCCTCGTCGATGGTGCCGCCGTCAGCGTCGGTCATGCCAGCGCTCTCGGCAGCCTCAGCCTCAAGGGCCGCGCTCGGATCGTGCAGCAGGCCTGCCTCGACAACCTCTTCCGGACCGGTGTAGCGCTTCTCGCGGACACGCGAGGCCTTGCCGACGCGCTCTTCGAGGTAGTACAGCTTGGCGCGGCGCACGTCACCGCGAGCAGCGACCTCGATCTTCTCGATCTTCGGCGAGTGCAGCGGGAAAGTACGGCCGACGCCAACACCGAACGACTGCTTGCGAACCGTGAAGGTCTCGCGCACGCCGTGGCCCTGGCGCTTGATGACGACGCCCTCGAACACCTGCGTACGGCGGCGGTTGCCCTCGACGACCTGGAAGTGCACGCGGACGCGGTCTCCGGGCTGGAATGAAGGGACGCGGCGCAGCTGTGCGCGCTCAAGCGATTCGATTACAGAGCTCATGGCGTTTCGTTTAGGGAGAGGTCAGATCACCGCGCGCACTACAGATTTCTCCGAGCACCGGCGAACGGTGCGCGCAGCAGCTCGGGAATGGTAGCGAACGGTGGCTTACGCGAACGGGTCCGGCCCCTGAGCGGGCGCGTCGGCCTGCCCCATGGGACCGAACGGGTCAGCGCCAGACGATTCGGGCTGCTCGGCCGGGTCCGGCGGACGAGCCGTCGGTCCCACCACCCCGCGCTCATGACTGCGCGCCCGGCGCCAGGTCTGGATCTCCGCGTGGTGGCCTGAGAGCAGCACAGAGGGCACGTTCCAGCCTCGATATTCAGCGGGCCGCGTGTAGTGCGGATACTCAGGGTCTCCCCCGAGCGCCTGGCTGAAGGACTCCTCGACCGCGGACTCTTCGTGGCCGAGCGCTCCAGGCAGCTTGCGCAGCACGGCGTCCATCAACACCATCGCTGCGAGTTCGCCGCCGGAAAGCACGAATCGGCCTACCGACACCGCGTCGGTGGCGAAGTGCTGCACGATCCGCTCGTCGAACCCCTCGTACCTGCCGCAGAGCAGCGTGAGGCCCTGCGGCTCAGCCGCGAGCTCGTCAACGAACGCGTCGTCGAGCATCCGCCCGCCGGGCGTCAGCGCGATAACACGGCGCTCAGTTTTGAGCTCCAGCGGGTCTTTGCCGTAGATCGATTGCAGCGCGTGATCCATGACGTCGACGCGCAGAACCATTCCCGCGCCACCACCGAAGGGGGTGTCGTCGACCTGGCCGCCTGTGAGCGGCGTTGAAGCCCGCGGATCGAACGTGCGGATCTCGTGTCCCTGCTCGATCGCGTTGCGAACGTGACGCTGGGTCGAGAACCAGTCAAACCAGTTCGGGAAGAGGGTGAGGACGTCGATCTGCACGCGCTACTCCCCTAGCCCGAGGAACGCGCCGTCAACAAGGATGCGCTTGGCCTCAACGTCGACCTCGATGACGGCGTCGGAAATCAATGGGATCAGCACGGGAGCACTGTCACCGGGCACTTCGAGCAGTTCACACGAGGGGTAAGCCAACAGGCGCTCGACCTTACCGAGCAGCGTGTCGCCTGACAGGACCGAGCAGCCGACGAGGTCCTCGGCGAGCCACTCGTCCTCTTCTAGGGGCGGCAGCACAGACCGGTCGACCCAGAGCTCCTGTCCGCGGAGCTGCTCAGCCCGTTCGCGGGTGCCAACGCCTGCGAGCGTGAGGACCGGCCGAGTGTCGGTCCCTCCGACGTGTCCGACCTTGTAACTGGCCCCGTCAACCTCGATCGACTCAGCGGCCTGGAGCAGCCGTGAGCGGGGCCTCGTTACGTGGAACGAGCCGGCGAGGCCGTGTGGCCGGCCGACGCGACCGGCGGTGATGAGCGGCGAGCCGGACTCAGTCGACAATGTCGACAAGTACGCGCTGCTCGCGGCGTACTGCGGAAGCCTTGATGACGGTACGGAGTGCGTTTGCCGTGCGTCCCCGCTTGCCGATCACGCGGCCGTAGTCGTCTGGACCGACGGCCAACTCGAGGACGACCGTGCCGTCCTCCTCTTCAAAGCGCTCGACTGCGACCGCGTCAGGGTCGTCGACCAGCTGACGTGCCAGGTAGTCGAGCAGCTCGTCCATCGTGGTTAGGACTCGATGCCCTGGGTCCGCAGAAGCTTGCGGACCTGCGCGGTCGGCTGCGCGCCCTGATCGAGCCAGCCACGAACGCGCTCCTCGTCGACGACGATCGTCGACGGCTGCGTCTGCGGGTTGTACTGCCCGAGGATCTCGAGGTTGCGACCATCGCGTGGCGCGCGCTGGTCAGCGGCCACGATGCGCCAGATGGGGTTCTTCTTGCCGCCGACGCGGGTCAATCTCAGACGTACAGACATCGCGCGAGAGGTTAGCGTGCCCCGCCCATAAGGGACGAGAGGTCTGGCATGCCGCCGCCGCGGCCGCCCTTGGAGACGCGCTTCATGACCTTGCGCATCTCCGCAAATTGCTTGATCAGGCGGTTGACGTGCTGCACGCTCGTGCCCGACCCAGCGGCGATCCGCTTACGGCGAGATCCCTTGATCAGCTGGGGGTTGCGGCGCTCGAGCGGTGTCATGGAGAGGATGATCGCCTCGATCCTGTCCATCTCCTTCTCGTCGATCTGAGCGTTCTTCAGCTGCGCGCCGAGGCCAGGGATCATTCCGAGTAGCGACGTCAGCGAGCCCATCTTGCGAATCTGCTTGATCTGCTGCAGAAAGTCCTCGAGCGTGAACTCGTCGCGGCGCATCTTGCGCTCGAGTTCCTTGGCCTGATCCTCGTCGAACTGCTCCTCGGCCTTCTCGATCAGCGACAGCACGTCGCCCATCCCCAGGATGCGCTGCGCCATCCGGTCTGGATGGAACGGCTCGAACTTGTCGAGCGTCTCGCCGAGAGAGGCGTAAACCACGGGCTTGCCGGTGACAGCCTTGACGGAAAGGGCTGCGCCGCCGCGGGCGTCGCCGTCGAGCTTGGAGAGGATCACGCCGTCGAAGTCGACGGCCTCTGAGAATTGCTCAGCGACCGACACAGCGTCCTGGCCCGTCATGGCGTCGACGACGAGCAGGACCGACGTCGGCTTGACCGCGCCGCGGATCCGCTTGAGCTCGTCCATCAGGTCGGCATCGACGTGCAGACGACCGGCGGTGTCGACGATGAGCACGTCCTTTCCGTCGGCTTTGGCCCGGTCGAGCGCCCACTTGGCGATGTCGACCGGATCCTTGTCTGTGCCCTGTTCGTAGACGTCGGCGCCGACCCGCCCGGCAACCGTCACGAGCTGATCGACAGCAGCTGGCCGGTACACGTCACACGCCGCGACGGCGACCGAGGAGCCGTGCTGGTCGTGCAGGTACTTGGCGAGCTTGGCGGTCGCGGTCGTCTTGCCCGATCCCTGCAGGCCCGCCATCAGGATCACTGTCGGGGGCCGCGGAGAGAAGGCGATCGTCGCCGTCTGGCCGCCCATCAGCTCGGTCAGCTCCTCCCGCACGATCTTGACCACCTGCTGGCCGGGGTTCAGCTGATCGAGAACGCCTGCGCCAAGACAGCGCTCGCGGACCGTCTCGGTGAATGCCTTGACGACCTTGAAGTTGACGTCGGCCTCTAGGAGCGCGAGGCGAATCTCGCGCATCGCTTTGCTTACGTCCGCTTCGGTCAGCGCACCGCGACCGCGGACGTCCCCCAGGGTTTCTTGAAGCCGCTCTCCGAGTGCGTCAAACACGGGCCTGAATGTACGCGACGGCCGCAACCATCACCGTGCGGCCGTGTTGAGAGCCGCAGGATGTGTCGCGTGACCGTTGTCACACGACTGTAGACTCAGCTCGTCCCATAACCGAAGACAGGACTGAAACCGCGTCATGAAATGCAAGTTCATCGTCCCGATCGCGCTCGCCGCGGTCCTCGCCGTCCCCGTGTCGGCGACCGCAGCCCCTACACAAACCTTCAGCGCAGGCGCTGAGCTTCTTAACCAGCCCAAGGGTCAGCCGTGGAACCTCAACCTGTTCGTACAGGCAACCTTCGGCACCAATGACGGAAGCGCCCTCTCGCCCGTGACGCGAAT
Source organism: uncultured Conexibacter sp. (assembly GCA_964560235.1). Lineage (GTDB taxonomy): Bacteria > Actinomycetota > Thermoleophilia > Solirubrobacterales > Solirubrobacteraceae > Baekduia. The sequence goes on from CAZLKZ010000002.1 coordinate 22,001, forward strand.
GCAGATGAAGTTCCCGTCTGGCGCCAAGTACAACGGCAGCTCGTTCGCAACCTGCACGCTTTCCAAGGTGACCAAGCAGACCTGCCCGTCCGCTTCGAGGATCGGTAGCGGCACGGCCAAGGCACTTCTCGGCACCGACCCCGTTGACGCCAAGATCTCGGTCTACAACGGCCCCGGCACCGACAAGAAGCGCTCGGTCTACATGTACTCGCGCGCGCTGTCGACGGTGACCTTCGTACTCGAGGGCACGATGACGAAGACCAGCGGCAAGTTCGGCTACGCGCTTGACGTCAAGGTGCCGCCGATCGTGCCGCAGCTGATTCCCGGCGGAGTGCCGATCGTCAGCTTCGAAACGACCATTGGTGGCAGCGTCAAGAAGAAGGGCAAGCGCATCCCGCTCGTCTCTTCGCCCACCAGCTGCAAGGGCGGCTGGAGCTTCGCAGCGACGTTCACCTACTCGAACGGAGCGTCGGGATCAGTCAACTCGGCGATTCCCTGCCGCCTAGCGGCAACGCCGTCGAGCTGACCCCGCGCTCAGTTCGGTCTTAGCTGGCCGGCGGTATCTCTCCGGAGGTGCCGCCGGCCGCACGACCACCGGCCTTGTCAGCACCGGTCAGCCCGAGGCCCTCACCGATGTTCCCCAGTGCCTGGGTGAACTCGGACGGGATGATCCACAGCTTGTTTGCGTCGCCGGTCGCGATCTGAGGAAGCATCTGCAGGTACTGGTACGCCAGCAGTTTCGGATCCGGGTCGCCTTCGTGGATCGCGCGGAACACCGTGTCGATCGCCTTCGCTTCACCCTCTGCGCGAAGGATCTGCGACTCCTTGGCGCCCTGAGCCCGAAGCACCGCCGACTGCTTCTCGCCCTCGGCGGTCAGGATCTGGGACTGCTTGAGACCCTCGGCGTTGAGGATCGCGGCGCGGCGGTCACGCTCGGCGCGCATCTGCTTCTCCATCGCCTCCTGGATCGTTGCCGGCGGGTCGACGGCCTTCAGCTCGACTCGGTTGATGCGGATGCCCCAGCGGCCGGTTGCCTCATCGAGGACCGTACGCAGCTGCGAGTTGATCTGGTCGCGGCTGGTAAGGGTGTCCTCAAGCGTGAGGCCACCGATCACGTTACGCAGAGTGGTCGTCGTGAGCTGCTCGATCGCCTGAAGCGGGTTGGCGACCTCATAGGAGGCGGCCTTCGCGTCGGTGATCGTGAAGTAGAGAACCGTGTCGATGTTGACGGTGACGTTGTCCTCGGTGATCACGCCGCTCGGCGGGAAGCTCACAACCTGCTCGCGCAGGTCGATCAGTGGCCGCACGTTGTCGATGAACGGGATCACAATGTTGAGGCCCGGCGACATCGTGCGGTGGTATCGGCCAAGGCGCTCCACAACGCCCGCGCGGGCCTGCGGAATGATGCGAACGGTCTTCGCCAGAACGATCAGGGCGAAAACTAGAAGTACTCCGACAGCGATGATCACGTGTCTCTCCTCGGTTGGTTAGGAAGCGGGTTCAGTCTGCGGGCTTGACGACCGCGGTCGCGCCGCGGATCTCGGTGATTTCGACCCGTGCACCGGCGCCGAGCGGGGCTGCGCCGTCCTCCACGCGAGCGGTCCACACCTCGCCCTCGTCGAGCCGGATCGCACCCTGGTTGCGGTCGTTGTCGACGTCCTGGGTGACGGTTCCCGTGTGGCCCACGAGCGCCGCCGTGCCGGTACGAATCTCCGGAGGGGTGGTCATGTGCTTCTTGGCGATCGGGCGAAGCGCCAGGAAGCCAACGAGGGTTGTGACGGCGAAGATGACCCAGGTGAGCGCCTCACTGGCGCCCAAAAGGTCAGCGATGAGCGCCCCGATGGCACCGATCGCGAACGGCGCCAGGAAGAACCCGGTGATCGTCAACTCCCCAAGCGTGGCAATGACCGCGGCGATCAGCCACCAAATCCAAGACTCCATGCGGCGATACTAGCCGCGCGTCAGGCCGGTTGGCCAATCAGCGCCTCGGCGAACCGGCGCGCGTCGAACGCCTCGAGGTCGGTGATCGCCTCACCGACGCCGATCAGCTTTACCGGAATCCCGAGCTCTCCCGCGATGGCGAGCGCGACACCGCCCTTGGCAGTCCCGTCGAGCTTGGTGAGCACGATCCCGTCGACCGGAACGACTTCGGAAAACAGCTTCGCCTGCCTCAGCCCGTTCTGGCCGGTCGTCGAGTCGATCGTGAGCAGCGTCTCGTGCGGAGCGCCCTCGAGCCGCTTGCCGATGACTCGGCTGACCTTCGCGAGCTCTTCCATGAGCTGCTGCTGGTTGTGAAGACGGCCGGCGGTGTCGATCAGGACCACATCGGCGCCGGTAGCGATGCCGCGCTCGACGGCATCGAACGCGACAGAGCCCGGGTCCGCGCCCTCACGGCCTGTAACGACCTCGCAGCCGGCGCGCTCGCCCCACGTCTGTAGCTGCTCGGTGGCCGCGGCCCGGTATGTGTCGGCTGCACCTAGAACCACCTTCAAGCCGAGGTCTGTGGCGAGGCGGTGTGCGAGCTTCCCGACGGTGGTGGTCTTGCCCGTGCCGTTTACGCCTACGGCCATCAGGACCGTGGGCGTGTGGCGCAGGTCGATCTGCTGCGGGGCGGGTTCGGCCTCCGCCGCGAGCAGCTCGATGAGCCGCTCCTGAAGGGCCGGCCCCGGTGCAACTCTGCCCGCGTCCACGTCTTGCTCGAGCGTGCCGACGACCTTGGCCGTCATCGGTGCGCCCAGGTCCGCGGCGATCAGTGTCTCCTCCAGGCGCTCCCACGTGTCGCCGTCAACGGTCTGGAGCAGCGCAGATGTGACCTCCGCACCGAACGCCTCGCGCGTCTTGGACAGGTTGTCCCGCAAGCGCGCGAACATGCCGCGGCGCTTTGCCTCGGGTTCGGCCGACTCGGCTGCAGCGGGCGCTGCTGAGTCGGTGAGAAAGAGCTCGCGGAAGTCTTGCGCCATCGGCGCCCGACCTTAGCGGCGACGGCTAGCGCGAGGTCTTCTTGAGGGCAGCGGCGGCGCGCGCGGTGCAGTCGACCGCGTCGCCCATCTGCGGGTCGCTGAGCACACACGAGGACAGCACCGGACGTTCCGACTTGCCGCTGAAGGCGAGCTTCACCTGCGGCGCCGAAGCGCCGGTTAGCTCGTCGCCACCGCCGGCGCGGAACCGCACTACACAGCGCCAGCTATCTGCGGGCTTGCTGTCACACATGGCCCGGCTGATCTGCACGTCGGCCTCATGCCACCGCACAGCTACGAGCACCGAGGATGCAGCACGTGCAGCAGCCCCGGCCCTAGCCAGCGCCTGCTGCTGGTCGACCGGCTGATCGGCAAACGCAGCACCACGCATCAGCACGCCCGCAAGCGCGCCGCACACCACAGAACAGACAACCAGTGCCACAACCTTCACACCCCATGTGTCGGCACCAAGGCGCGCGACCTTCAGCGATAGGAGCCGCCCTCAACGCCCTGAGAGGCGAATGCGCAAAGCAGGTCGCGGGGCCGCGAGGGAGCCGCGAGAGAGCGACCTTCAGGTCGTGACCGAGCCGGCGACCGAAGCGGCGCCGCGAGATGCGCAGCGCATTCGCCTCTCAGACGGGGACGACGATGCGTTCTTCCAGAGCCGCATCCGTCATCCGGCGCGAGACGACCTGTGACACCCCGTCGCCGCCCATCGAGACGCCGTAGAGCGTGTCTGCGGCTTCCATCGTGCGCTTCTGGTGGGTGACGATGATGAACTGGGCGCGGCCGGCGTGAGCGGCCAGGAGGTCTAGGTAGCGCGTGATGTTGCGATCGTCGAGCGCCGCCTCGACCTCGTCGAGGATGTAGAACGGGCACGGCTTGGCGAGGAAGACGCTGAACAGGAACGCTATGGCGGTCATCGTTTTCTCGCCGCCGGAGAGCAGCGACAGGCGCTTCATCGACTTGCCAGCCGGGGTGATCTCAATTTCTACGCCGAGCACCTCGTCGAGCTCGTCTGCGCCGTCCTCGGCTGCAGCCTCGTCGCCGTCAACCTGCTCGCGTGTAAGCACGAGCTTCCCGCTGCCGCCGGGGAACAGCGTGCTGGCCAGCTCTTCGAAGTTCGCAGCGGCGGCCTCGAAGGTCGTGTTGAAGGTTTCCTTGATCTGGCGGTCGGTGTCACGGATGAAGGTGCGGAGTTCGCGCAGGGCGGTCTCCATGTCCTCCCGCTGGGCTTCGAGTTCCTCGACGTGGGCCAGTGCCTCTTCGTACTCCTGCTGTGCGAGCGGGTTGACAGGGCCGAGCTGCTCGCGGCGACGAACGAGCCGCTCGCGCTTGGCCTGGAGGGTTGCGCGTTCGTCCTCGCCGAGGGCCTCTTCGCGTGGGCCGGCTTCGAGGCCGAGTTGCTCAGCAAGCTCGGCGATCTCGCGACTGGCCTCGGCCTCTGCGTCGCGCGCCTGCTGGGCGCGCACTTCGGCACCGGTGACGAGCTCTGCGATCTGGCGCAGCCTCTGCTGGAACGATGCCTCCTCGGTGGCGCAGGCCCGCAGCTCGTTCGCGATGCCTTCACCGGCGCTGCGGTCTGACTCCAGCTCAGCTTCGAGAATCGCGGCCCTTGCGACGACTGCCTGGTGCAGATCGCTGAGCGCGTCAGCGAGCTTCGCCGCCGCCGGCCCGAGAGCAGAGTCGCGAGCGACCCGAGCCTCAAGCGATGCGATGCGCTCGGCGCGCTGCTGGCGCTGGCGTTCGGCCTGTTCGGCAACCCGGCGCTCAGCCGCGAGCTCGCCCTCGAGCTGAGCGCGCTGAACCGCCGCTTCGCCCTGTTCGGGGGCCTTGCGACGCTCCTCGATCAGCCATTGCAGCTGGCGGACCGATTCGTTGACTTCCGCCAGTGCACGGGCCGCGGCGCGACGCACGTCGTCGGCGGCCTCACGGCTCGCCTGTGCCGCGGTGAACGCTGCGTCTGCGGTCGTCAGGGCAGCCTGGGCGGCCTGCTCAGCTTGTGCAGCAGCTTCCATCTCGGCGATCAGGCGATCACGCTCGTTGCGGACTGCGAGCACGCGCTCCGCTCCGCCTTCGGCGGCCTGGCGGAGCTCGCCGGTGGATGAGACCCAGGCGCGTCCGGCTCGCGTGACCGCGACCCCGTCGAAGCCGTCTTTGACCGCATCGAGGTCGTCGACGAGCCAGACCCCGGCGAGCAGCTTGCGCGCGAGCTCTGCGCCACTGTCCGAGCCGCGGATCTCGCCGGCGAGGGCAACCGCTCCCGCCACCGGAGGCGCTCCGTCGGGCCGGACGCGGGCGCTTCCGACCACGAGTGCCCGCCCGCCCTCACCGCCTGCCTTATCGAGCAGTCGCGCGGCCTCTTCGCGTGTTTCGGCAACCGTCGCGGAAAGGCTCGCTCCGAGGGCAGCAGAGAGTGCAAGCTCAAGGCCGGTTGTGACCTCGAGCTTGTCTGCGAGGGCGCTGGCACCGTCAACCGCTGGACCCGATGCACTGCGCAAGAACTGGTTGGCGCGCGCCAATGCCGCACCTACGTCAGCGGCAGCGCTGCGCGCCTCGTCGGCGCTGCGCTTCGCTGCGGCCTGCGCCTGCCGCGCCACCGCGCAGGCCTCGTCAGCACCGGCGATGCCCTGCTCGGCCTGCTGCAGCTCCGCCTCGGCGGCTCCGACTCGCGCCGTTGCTTCGTCGCGCTGGGTGCTGAGCGCTGCGAGCTCACGGTCGAGCGCGGCGGCACGATCGCGGTCGAGCTCCTCCAGGCGACGCTCGAGCGCCTCGATCCGGCCTGTGGCCTCGGAATCACCGTGTGCTGCGTCCTGCTCTGCCAGTGCACGCAGCTGCTCAAGCTCTGCGGTACCGCGCTCGGCACGAGCCGCAAGGCGCTCCGCAGTCTCACCCGCCCGGTCGCGCCGCATTTCGACGCGCTCACCGGCAGATCGGGCGCGCTCGACCCGGGAGGTCAGGCGCTCTCGCTGCTCAGACCGGGCAGCCAGCGCCTCTTCGGCCTTTTGACGCCGTTCGGCTACGGCTTCCAGCTGCTGCTGGCCTTCCCGTTGAGCCTCGCGCTGCTTTGACGCTTCGGACTCGGCAGTGGTTCGATCCTCGGCTCGACCGCGCAGGTCGTCGCGCACGAGCTCCCAGCGAGCTTCGCGCTCCTGACGCTGGAGGCGCTCGTGGAGGTCGGCGGCCTCCGCCTGTCTCTTGAGCGGCTTCAAACGGCTGCGTGCCTCGCGCTCAACGTCGAGAGCGCGATCGAGGTTCTCCTGCGTGCGATCGAGCTTGAGCTGGGCACGGCGCCGACGCTTGCGGTGCTTGCCGAGCCCCGCGGCCTCCTCGATAAGCAGCCGACGATCACGCGGCTTGGAGGTGACGATCGCTTCGATCTTGCCTTGCGAGATGACCGAGTGAGCCTCTTTGCCGAGCCCGGTATCGGAGAGCAGCTCCATCACGTCCACGAGCCGGCACTTCGCTCCGTTGATCCGGTACTCGCCGTCGCCGTTGCGGTCGAGCTTGCGCGAGATCGAGATCTCGCCGAGAGGCAGATCGATCGCACCGTCGCTGTTGTCGAGCACGACCTCGACCTCAGCGCTCGGGCGCGCCTGCTGGCCGCGGCCACCGCTGAAGATGATGTCCTGCATCGATCGTCCACGCACGGCGAGCGGAGACTGCTCGCCCATCACCCAAAGCACCGCGTCGGTGACGTTGGACTTACCGGAGCCGTTGGGCCCCACGATCACGGACACGCCGGGCCCGAACTCCATCCGGGTGCGGTCAGGGAACGACTTGAAACCCTTGAGGGTCAGCGACTTCAGGTGCACGAGCGGGGATGCTCGCATCCCCTTCGGACCGACAACTAAAGCGCTGGATCCTCCAGCAATCGGCGCGCCGCGTCTTGTTCTGCCTGCTTCTTGGAGCGCCCCGTGCCCTGCGCCGAGATGCGGCCACCGGCCGTCGCTTTCATCTCGAAGGTGCGGTCGTGAGGGGGCCCTGACTCAGCGACCAGCGAGTACTCGACAACCTCGCCGTGTTGAGCGAGCCGCTCTTGCAGAGCGGACTTGAAGTCGACCGGGTGTTCCAGTGCCTCACGGAGCTCCAGTGTGAATGCCTCGACCACGGCCTCTGCCGTCGTGTCGTAGCCGACGTGCAAGAAACAGGCCCCGATGATCGCCTCTGTGATCGATGCGAGAACGCGCTCGGAGCCCAGGTCGATCTCCATCCCCTCGGGTGCGCCGGCCTGTAGACGCTCTGGAACGCCCAGACGCTCCGCGACCGCTCGGCACGACGCTCCTGACACGGTCTGGGCGCGGATCTTCGTCAGCTGACCTGCGCCGTGCGCTTCGGCCTCGAGCCGCGGGTACATGTGGGCGCTGATCGCGAGCTCAAGCACGCTGTCTCCGAGGAAGGCAAGGCGTGCGTATGAGTCCGAGCGGCGGGACGACCACGACGCGTGTGTGAAGACCTGGCGGCCGAGGTCCTCAGGCAGCGCGTCGAGCAGCGCAGTCAGCTTGTCCATGGCGCTCAGCCGCCAGCGGTGTGCTCAACGACGAAGTCGACGGCCTGACCGACCGTCGCGATCGACGCGGCCTGCTCATCGGAGATGCGGATGCCGTAGCGGTCCTCTAGCTCCTGGACGAGCGTGTAGAGGTCCAGCGAGTCTGCGTCCAGGTCTTCCTTGAAGCGTGTTTGTTCGCCGATCTGGGCCGGGTCGATCTCGAGCTCGTCAGCGAGGTGTTCAACCACCGCAGCGAGTACCTCTTCGCGTGTCATCGAGCCGAAATCTAACGCGAGGGCCGGTCGGCGGCCACCGCTGCACCACGCAGTGCACCGGCCTGCTGCAGATCGGCGTGAACCGAGTCCACGAGTCCGCTCGAAGCGCCCAGCGCAGCGCGCCTGATGGCCTGAGCGATGCCGTGCCGCCCGAAGCGGCCGTGCGGCACCACGCCAAGTGCTCGCAGCCCCAGCAGATAGGCGCCGCCGTATTGCTCGGGGTCGATCTCCGCCCGCAGGGCGCTGACTCCGGGCTTCATCAGTAGCCCTCCAACCTTGGTGCGGGTGGAGCTGAGTGCTGCGTCCTTTACTGCCGAAAGCACAGCCTGCGATACGCCCTCGGCGGCCTTCAGCACCACGTTCCCGGTGAAGCCGTCGGTGACGATCACGTCTGGGCCGTCGAGCAGGTCGTTGCCCTCGCACGAACCCACGAAATCGATGCCCTGCAGCTCACGGAGCCGCGCGCCCGCCTCGCGAACTTCGTCCCTGCCCCGGTCAGCCTCTGAACCGTTTGACAGCAGACCGACGGTCGGTCGCTCCAACCCGAGCACGAGCCGGGAAAGTGCAGCACCCAGAAACGCGAACTGCACGAGGTGTTCCGGGCGGACCTCAGTGTTCGCGCCCACGTCGAGCAGCGTGACCGCTCCCCCGACGCCCGGTCGTGGCAAAGGGATCGCGAGAGCCGGCCGGTGGACGCCCTTCGCGCGGCGCACGATCAGAGTGCCTGCAGCGAGCGCCGCGCCGGTGCCGCCACCGCTCACGAAGGCTGCACACTCGCCGTCTGCGACGGAATGCACAGCCTGAACGATCGACGCCTGCTTCTCGGCCCGCACGGCGGCGACGGGATCCGGCGCCTTCGCGATCGAGATCGGCGCATCAACTATTTCGATGCGCTCGTGTTCTCCGGGGCCTAATCCAGAGCGAAGCTCTGCCTCGGGGCCAAAGAGCCTTACCGCGATGCCAGGATCTGCTGCAGCGAGTGCCGCGGCAGCAGAGACTTCGGCGGCACCGGCGTCGGCACCACCTGCGTCAACGGCGACCCAAACAGTCGCCACCGACGATCAGCGCTCGATCGAGTAGCCGCTCGTGTCGACGACGGTGCGACCGGCGTAGTTGCCGCACTCGCCGCAGACGCGGTGCGGGATGCGCGGGCTACCGCACTGCGGGCACTTTGAGTTGGTCGGAGCAGCGACCTTGTGCTGCGAACGACGCTTAGTGGTGCGGCTGTGCGACTGCTTTTGCTTTGGGACGGCCATGAGCGACGGGGAAGGTTAGCGCAGCCGTGCTTGACTGCACCCGATGGCCGAGCAACCGGTTACTTCGATCGACCCGATGACCCCAGACGATGTCGCGGCCGCTCACCAGGTCTCGTTCGCTGCGTTCCGCAGCTGGTGGCCTGCCGAGGAGCTCGCGGACCCCGCACGGGTCGAGGTGCAGCGTGTCCGCGGAGAGGCACGGATTGCCCACATACTCGCCACAGATCCGGGCGGGAGCTGGGTTGCCCGCCAGGCTGATGGAAAGGTCGTTGGGGCCGCCCTAGCCATTTGCCGCGAGGACCTGTGGGGACTGTCGATGCTCGCGGTCGACCCAGACTGCCAGGCGCGAGGCATCGGGACGCGGCTACTTGAAGCCGCGCTGAGTTACGAGGCCGGCTCGTCGGCGCGCCTGATCCTCAGCTCCAACGACCCGCGAGCGATCCGTGCCTATCACCGGGCAGGACTGAGCGCGCTCCCGAGCCTCCAGGGCAGCGGAGCACTGAACCGCACGCGGATCCCGACCGGGCTGCTCAGCATCGAGGGCGACCCTGGGGCGCACGCCGATGTGATCGACCGCGCCTCGCGCCACGTGCGAGGCGCAAGCCACCTCAAAGACGTCGAGGCAGCGCTGCGCACGGGGTGCCAGCTGCTCGTGTGCGAGGACCGCGGGTTCGCCTTGGCGCGGGACGGCTCTCCGTACCTCGTTGCGGCATGCGACGAGGAGGCCGCATCGGACCTGTTGTGGTCTTGCCTGGCGACCGCTGGGCCGGGCGAGGATGTCTACGTGATGTTCATCACCGCCGGCAACGACTGGGCGCTCACGGTCGCAGCCGACGCGGGCCTGTCGCTCTCCCCTGACGGCCCGGTGTTCGCGTCGGGAGTGGGCGGACCGATGAAGCCGTACCTACCCAGCGGGGCTTACCTCTAGATGCCGGTCTGACCGACGAGCGCGCCGACACCCAAAGTCACCGCCATGGCCACGGCGCCCCAGATAAGGACTCTGATCAGCGCGCGGCGCCTGTCCGCTCCGCCGAGATGAGCGCCGACCGCGCCCAATCCAGCAAGCGCGGTGAGGGTGATCGCAACACACACGGCGATACGTACGGACGCGGGCGCCAACGCCACCGACAACACTGGGATCAGCGCCCCGGAGGAGAATGCAGCAGCAGAGGTCCAGGCGGCCTGAAGTGGATTTGCCGCGAGCTCATCAGCCAGCCCCAGCTCGTCGCGGCGGTGAGCGTCGAGCGCGTCGTGCGCAGTCAGGGCCCGGGCAACCTCCATCGACAGGTTCTCGTCTAGCCCACGCTCGGTGTAGATCGCTGCCAGCTCCTTGAGCTCGCCGTCGGGGTTGCGCTCGAGCTCGCTGGCTTCGAGAGCGAGATCTGCCTCCTCAACGTCGCGCTGCGAACTGACCGACACGTACTCGCCGGTCGCCATCGATAGGGCGCCGGCAACCAACCCTGCGATACCCGCGGTGAGGATCGCCGAGCTGTCGGCGCCCGCCGCAGCGACTCCCAGCACGAGACACGCGGTCGAAACGAGCCCGTCGTTAGCCCCGAGCACCATCGCCCGCAGCCAGTTCGAGCGTCCAGCAAGGTGGTGCTCGGCGTCGGGCACCTCCCCTACGGCTGGAAGTTGCCGGCTGCTGCTCATTCGTCGAACTTCAGTTCGCTGAGCTTCGCAAAGCGGGCGTCAGGGGCCCGCTCGTGCGCGTGGCTGGGATCCGCGTTGAGGTCTACGCCGCAGACGGGGCAAAGCCCTCGGCAGTCGTCTCTACAAAGGATCTGGGCAGGAAGGTCGAGCAGCAGGGCGTCGCGTGCCCAGGCCCCCACGTCGAGCAGGTCGCCGTCGACGTATGGGGACTCGAGCTCGGGGGTCGGGTCCTCCTCGTCTGGCGCGTCAGCTTCGCGTGACTCGATCACGAACGTGCGCGCTGCCGGCTCCAGGCACCGCATGCACGGACCGTGCAGCTCAGCGGTGAGATTCAGCCTGAGAGCCCAGCCGCCGCCGACCAGACGTGAGGCGGACACCGCGACGACGATCGGCTTTGGCTCGACCGAGTAGTGCTCGTCGCCGAAGACGATGTCGGCCAACGTCACCTCTTGGGTGAAGTCTTTGGCCTCGCCCGCGACCAGCTTGAACGCGGCGAGGTCGACAGTGTCGGCTGCTTCAGACATCTCGAGACAGGCTACGCCCCTCTCGACGTGGACCTACGAGTCGTGGTCTACGAGCACGCGCTTGAGGATCTTGCCCGTCGCGTTGCGCGGCAGCTCCTCGATGAAGATCACATCGCGGGGCACCTTGTAACTCGCCAGGTTGGCCTTCACGTGGGCGCGCACGTGATCCTCGGATACCTGAGCTGTCTCCTGTGCAACGACGAAAGCGCGGAGGCGCTGACCAAACTGATCGTCCTCGACACCGATCACGGCGACCTCGTCGACACCCTCGATGTGGCTGATGGCGTCTTCTACCTCGCGGGGAAACACGTTCTCGCCACCCGAGACGATCATCTCGTCGTCGCGACCGTCGATGAACAGGCGTCCGTCCTCATCGATGTGGCCGACGTCGCCGCTCGACATCAATCCGTCGATGAAGGCCTTGTGGCCCCCGCCGGTGTATCCCTCGAACTGAAGCTCGTTGCCGACGAAGATGCGGCCGGTCTCCCCGTGAGGCACCTCGTTGCCGTCGTCATCGAACAGCTTGATGACGGTGCCCATCGGCGGTCTACCGGCTGTGCCGGGAGCGGCACGGAGGTCTTCGGGGGTGGCGATCGTCGCCCATGCGACCTCGGTTGAACCGTAGAGGTTGTAGAGCACGTCACCCATCCGGTCCATGACCTCTGCAGCGAGCGGTCCGGGGAGCGCAGAGCCACTGACCGCGATCACTTCCAGGGAGCTGAGGTCTCGCCCCGAGAACGCCTCCTCTGGCAGCTCCAGTGCGCGCTGCAGCATCACCGGCACCACGGCCAGCACCTGGCAGCGCTGGTCCTGGATGGTCTGGAGCATCTGGTCGGGGTCGAAGCGGCGGTGCAGGTAAAGGGTCGACCCGAGCGCGAGTCCAAACGTGAAGTGAGCAAAGCCCCAGCTGTGGAACATCGGCGCCGAGATGAGGACGCGCTGCTCTGACTTGAGCGGGATCTTGTCGAAGAGGCCAGCAACAGGAAGCATCGACTTAGGCTGCTGGCGGTTGGCGCCCTTCGGCGTCCCCGTCGTACCTGAGGTCAGGATCACGACGCGCCCGGGATCGGCCGGCGCCTTGAGGTCCGCGGTCGAGCCGCGAGCGATCAGAGAGTCGAGCGTCGGGTCGCCGGAGCGAGACTCTTCAGCGTCGTGCCATGCGACAAAGCGCTTGAGGTTTCGCCCACCCTCCTCGATCAGCTCGGTGAACTCTTCGTCGTAAACGAGCGCGACCGGCTTCTCGCGGTCGCAGACCTCAGCGATCTGCGGTGACGCGAACATCGTGTTCAGGTAGAGCGCGTTGGCACCGATCTTGGAGATCGCCACCGTTGCATCGATGAATCCGCGGTGGTTTCGCGCGAGCACGGCAACGTTGTCGCCCGCACCGATCCCCTGGTTGTTGAGCTCGTTGGCGAGCGCGTTCGTACGTTCGTGCACCTCGCGGAACGTGAGAGAGCCCAGCTCGTCGACGATCGCGGTGTTGCCGGGCCGCCGGGCAGCGGACGCCGTGTAGCCGGCTGCCGGAGTTGAACCCCAGCGGACGGTGGCCCCGATCGCTTTGACCATCGTCTGGGGCTTCATCGGAGCGACGATGCCCGCGTCGGCGAGCACCTTGATGCTCTTTGCAGCCATCGTGATCCGGTTTGCAACGTCTGCAGCGTTCGGCACGGATGCAGCCTACGCGACAACCGGATTCTGGGGCGCGGCGCGGCATTTGCACGCTAATTGCGCAGGCGCTTGCAAGGAACTGTCCGATCTGTCCGCGGGCGGCGACACCCTCAGCCACTCCATGCGTGTGCTCCACACAGCCGACTGGCACCTCGGCCGCACCTTTCACGGCGCATCGCTGCTCGACGCCCAGTCGGCAGCGGCCGAGCACGCGCTCGCCGTTGCACGGGACGAACACGTAGACGCGATCGTGCTTGCGGGCGACGTATACGACCGGTCGATGCCGCCACGTGAGGCCGTTCAGCTGTGGGATGAGTCTCTGACCCAGATGGCTGAAATCTGCCCAGTCATCGTCATCTCCGGGAACCACGACTCCCCTACCCGGCTCGGATACGGCTCCGGACTGCTCGATCGCGCCGGAGTCCATGTGCGCACACGCCCCGAAGACTGCGGCAGACCCATCCAGGTCGCAGATGGGCTGGTCTACGCGATCCCGTACCTGGAGCCAGACCTCGTGCGGACGAGTCTTGGAGTGGACGAGCGCAGTCACGAGGCTGTACTGAACGCAGCGATGAAGCAGGTCAAGGCGGATCTACGCCGGCGTAGCGCGGCCCCGTCGGTAGTAACCGCGCACGCCTTCGTTGCTGGCGTGCAGCCGTCGGCCAGCGAGCGCGACCTCACGGTCGGCGGGACGGCGGTCGTGCCGGCTTCGACCTTTGCGGGTGTCGACTACGTGGCCCTCGGCCACATCCACGGCTCGCAGACAGCGGGCGACAACGCTCGGTACGCCGGTTCGCCGGTTGCGTTTTCGTTCTCCGAGACAGGTCAGGAGAAGTCCGTGGCCGTGGTCGACGTGTCTGCAGGAGCACAGCCCGAGGTGGCGCTCCACCCCGTACCCGTGCACCGTGCTCTGGCCCGCATCACCGGCACGCTCGAGGAGCTACTCACCGAGGCTCGGTTTACCGGCGACGAGCAGTCCTGGGTGCAGGCCACGATCACCGACGCAATCAGGCCTAGAGACGCGATGGCGCGCCTGCAGAAGCGCTTCCCCTACGCAGCCGAGCTGAGCTTCACACCAGAGGGCGCCGAGCACTCCCCTACCAGCACTTACGCCGCGCGCGTGACAGGGCTCTCTGACCTGGACCTGCTCGAGCGCTTCGTGAAGGACCTGCGTGGGGTCCCGCCGACAGAAGATGAGGCGGCGGTGTTGAGCGACGCTCTCACCGCTACCCGCGCGCGGGAGGCGATCACCTGATGCGCCTGCACCGGCTTGAAGTCAGCGCGTTCCTCGCCTTCGGCGGAACCGAAGTCGTGGACTTTGACGCGCTCTCTGATGCGGGGCTCTTTCTGCTCCAGGGCCCGACCGGCGCCGGAAAGTCATCGATCCTGGACGCGGTCTGCTTCGCACTCTTTGGCTCGATCTCCGACGCACGCCCAGGCGGTGAGGAGCTACGGTCCCACCACGCCGCGCCGGGACTCAAGACGTCGGTAACGCTGGACGTGACACTTCGTGGGCGCAGGCTCAAGATCGTCCGCACACCGAAGCAGGAGCGACTGAAGCGGCGTGGCGAGGGCACGACACTCGACGCACACACGGTGTCGATCTTCGAGATCACCGCCGCGGGCGAGCAGCCCCTCTCATCGGGTGCTCAAGAGGCGAGCGCGGAACTCGCCGAGCTGATGGGAATGAGCCGGGAGCAGTTTCGGCAGGTCGTGATGCTCCCCCAGGGCGGCTTTGCCCAGGTGCTTCACGCCGACTCAGCCGAGCGCGAACGCCTGCTGCGCGGCCTGTTCGACGTCAGCAAGTTCAGTTCTGTCGAGCGCTGGCTCAAGGATCAAGCGGCGTCGGCTCGCCACGAGCGCGAGGCCGCGGAGGCCAACGTCGACCAGGCCCTGATGCTCGCGGCCCATCACGCGCGCAATGAGCCTGCGCAAGATGACGCCCCGGCCGTTTGGCTGCGCCAGCAGGCCGACCTCGCGAGCAAACAGCGCGACGTGTCAGCGACGCAGCAAGCCCGCTGCGCGAAGCTGCACAAGCAAGCCACCGAGCAGCTGGTGCAGGCTCGCGAGCGCCAGCGCGCACACGATGCGGCCCAAGCGGCAGCGGCCAAGGCAAACGCCGCCCTCGAAGCCGCAGGCGCCGATGCCACGACCGACCTCGCCTCGCTTCGCGAGCAGGCTTCGGAGCTCCGTGAGCAGGCCGGCGCGACTCGAGCACTCGCTGGCCGCGAGGACGAACTCGTTGCCGCCCGGAAGGCCCTGGAGCAGGCCGCCGCCGAACAGACCAAGTGGGAGCACGAGGCGACGGCCGCGACGCTCGAGCACGAGCGCGAGCAGTCGGGTCGCCCGGATCGCGAGAAGGCCCTCGCCCGCTCGTTGGAAGCCGCTGCACGCCTTGACGGCCTCGTCGACGCACTTGAACAGAACAAGCGCCGCGCACTGGCGGGCGCCGAACGCGACGGCACGCAGCTGGCAATTGACGAGCTCGAACACGAGCTGCAGACGCTGCGCGAGCTCGCCAACGCAGCCAAGGAGCGGCACCTTGAGCTGCGCCAGGCACACCTCGACGGGTACGCCGCGCGCCTCGCGGCTCAGCTCCGAGACGGCGAGGCCTGCTTGGTGTGTGGGTCGACCGACCACCCCGCACCTCACGGCGACGGCGACGGCCAGGGACCGACGGAGACCGAGGTCGAGCAGGCATCGGCGGAGGAGGAGCAGACCGCAGCTCGCCGGGATCGCGCACTGGATCAGCTCGCCGAGCGCCGCAACGATCTGGCGACCGCGATTGCCATCGCCGCAGACACGCCTCACGAAGAACTCGTGGCAGCTGTGGACGCAGCTCACCAGGCTCACTCGCTAGCGGTGATCGAGGCTGGCCAGGCCACGGCGCTCCAGAGTGAACTCGACAGCCTCGAAGAGCGGCTCAGCCACCTTCAGGCCAAGACTCAACATGCCAACGAGCAGGCCGCAGCGTGCCGCAGCACCCAGAGCGCCATCGCGACCAAGGTGCAGGAGCTTGAGGCCGAGCTGTCCGACGCACGGGGCAACGAGCGGTCGGTCGCAGAGCGCGCGGAGGCACTGGCGGCGAAGGCTCAGCTGATCGAGGCCGCAGCCGACGCGATCGACGAGGCCCGGGCAGCGAAGGAGCTGGCGGGTGAAAGCGAGCCCGTGGCCCTTGATGAGCTTGAGCGCGCCGAGCACGAGAGCGCCGAGTCACTCCAAGCGAGTTCCGAGGACCTCGCTTTGCAGACCGAGCGTGCCGCCCAGCTGAGCGAACTCGTCGAGGTGTACAGGTCGGCATCTGAGGCGGCCGCACCACTCATCGACCGGCATGAGCTGCTCCGCGGCCTGCACGAGTTCGCCGACGGGACTTCCATCAGCAACGAGAAGCGCATGCGCCTTACCACCTACGTGCTCGCTGCGCGGCTCGAACAGGTCGCTGAGGCCGCCACCGATCGCCTGCGGCAGATGTCGCGCGGACGCTACGAACTGGTCCACAGCGACGAACATCGTGGCCGAAAGGCTCGAGGTGGGCTGGACCTGCGGGTGTTCGACACGCACACGGGATACGCGCGGGCGCCAAAGTCGCTCTCCGGCGGGGAGACCTTCTACGCGAGCCTCGCGCTAGCCCTCGGGCTCGCGGACGTGATCTCCGCGGAGACCGGCGGCATCCGTCTCGACACCCTCTTCATCGACGAGGGGTTCGGGACACTGGATGACGAGGGCACGCTCGAAGACGTGCTCGTCGTGCTCGACGAGCTGCGCTCGGGCGGTCGCGCCGTAGGCGTCGTATCCCACGTGCGGGAGTTGCGCGACCGGATCTCAGCCCAGCTGCGCATCGAGCCTGGGATCACCGGCTCACGCGTAATTCAGGGCGAGCAAGCAGGGCCGCGAGGCGGCGTCCCGTCCCTACGCGAGGAGCTCCAGCGGATCGACGACGGCATCGCCGCAGAACCGGTGCAGCTTCAGTTGACTGGCTCCGAGCCGGAGCCTGAAGTGACGCCAGCCGAGGCTTAAGCCTCGACCGTCTCGTCCTCTTCTTTGCCTTGCAGGCGATCGCGGCCACGCTGCACGGCTGCGATGAACTTGGAGAGGTTGAGCTCGAGCGTCGACAGAATCTCGTCGGCGTAGTCCTCTGCGCCGAGACGAATCTCGCGCTCGCGGTCACGGGCGTCCTGCACGATTTCGTCGGCAGCACGCTCGGCCTGACGCGTGACTTCCTGCTCGGCGATCAGCTCGGATTGCTTGACCTTGGCGTCAGCCACAATGCGCTCGGCTTCACGCTGCGCCTCGGCGAGCATTTCCTTGCGCTCCTTGACGATCCAACGAGCCTGCTTGATCTCGCCAGGCAACGTTGCACGCATCTGATCGAGGAGGTCATAGATCTCCTCGCGGTCGACGCGCACCTCGTCGGTGAGCGGAAACTTCTTGGCTTTGTGGACGAGATCGTCCAGCTTGTCAATGAGGACCAGTACGTCCATGGCAGGTCGGTGTTCGCTCTCCGGTGAAATCTTCCTGCACCCGCGGCAGATAACCGGGGCGCTCGATTAGGTGCTCAATGCTACTGGGCGCACGCAACCGCCGCTCGCAGTCTTGCTTGCAGCTAGTCCCTGCGGAGGCGTTCGCTCATCAGCTCAGCGACCCGGGGCGGCACGAGGCTGGAGATGTCGCCACCAAAAGTGGCCAGTTCCTTGACGCCCGAGGACGAAAGGAAGCTGTACTGAGAGCTGGCCATCATGTACATCGTGTCGACGTCCGGGGCCTGCATCCGGTTGAGCTGGTTCATCTCCATCTCGTACTCGAAGTCGGAGATTGCGCGCAGGCCTTTGACGATCGTCTGGGCACCGATCTGCCGCGCGAAGTCGACCACGAGCACGTTGAACGGTTCGGCGCGCACGTTGCCCAAGTGAGCAGTCGCCTCGGTGATCAGCTCGATCCGCTCCTCGATCTCAAACAGCGGCTTGCTCTTGCGGACCGATGCGTTGACGACGGCCACGACGACCTCGTCGAACTGCACCGAGGTGCGCGAGATCACGTCGATGTGACCGTTGGTGATCGGGTCGTAGGACCCGGGACAGACTGCGATGCGAGGCTTTGAAGTCATGAGATGAAAATGCGGATGAGGGTGTCACCGTAGCGGCGCTCGCGATCGAGCTGCCCCACCGTCAGCTCGATCGGATCGCGGCGATCGCTCTCAGTGACGATCACGGCATCCGGTGAGAGCAGGCCCGAGAGCTTCTCGTCGAGCAGCCTCGAGGCCTTCGCGGCGTCGGCGTATGGCGGGTCTGCGAACACCACGTCGAAGCGATGACCGTCCTCCCCCAGCCGGTCCAGTGCGGCCGATACCGAGCAGTCCATCCAGCCGATCCGCTCTGCGATCTGGAGCGACTGCACGTTCTGTTCGATCGCCGCGATGGCGCGCCTTGAGTTGTCGACGAGCAGCGCCCACTCTGCCCCGCGCGAAAGCGCCTCTATCCCAAGCGCTCCGCTGCCGGCATAAAGATCGAGCACTGTCCTGCCGTCAAGAGGCCCGAGCATGCTGAACAGCGCCTCCCTGACACGTTCGGGCGTCGGCCGGGTCTCCTTGCCGCTCGGAGCCGCGATTCGGCGTCCGCCGAACTCTCCCGCCACGATCCTCATGCCCGCAGCGCGTCCGCTTCGCGTTCTGCGACCAACCCGCCGATCAAACTGTTGACCGGGTCGGCGAGCTCCGGGTCGGCATCCGTCAGTTCTGCCGCGACGGCGTGCGCGCGCTCCAGTAGCAGCTCATCGTCTGGCAGCCGCGCAAACCGGTAGCGCGCAAGCCCTGACTGCCTGGTCCCAGTCAGTTCACCTTCGCCCCGCAGCCGCAGATCGATCTCTGCGAGCTCGAAACCGTCTGTGTGAGTGGCGAGAGCCTTCAGGCGAGCGGACTCAGGCGGCCCGAACAGCAGACAGAGCGACGCGTGCTCGCCGCGCCCGACCCGGCCGCGCAGCTGGTGCAGCTGGGAGATGCCGTAACGGTCGGCGTCCTCGATCAGCATCACGGTCGCGTTTGGCACGTCGATTCCGACCTCGATCACGGTGGTTGCGACGAGCGCCTGCAGCTCGCCAGCTGCAAAGCGCTCCATCACCGCTGACTTCTCGGCCGGCTTCATCTGCCCGTGCAGAAGGCCTACTCCGTAGCCCGAGAGCTCACCGTCTTTGAGCCGCTCGTACTCCTCTGTGGCAGCACGAGCGTTGAGCGCCTCGGATTCGGCGACCAGCGGGCAGACCACAAACGCCTGGCGGCCGGAGTCGAGCTCCTCCCTGATCCGCTCGTATGCCCGGGCACGCTCGCGCTCGGTTCCGCATACGTGCGTGGCGATTGGCTGGCGGCCGCGCGGAAGTTCGCGAAGGATCGTCGTGTCCAGCGCGCCGAAGCTCGCGAGCCGCAGTGTGCGCGGGATCGGCGTAGCGGTCATGTGCAGCAGGTGAGGCACGGTGCCCTGCCGCTCGTGTGCATGCTGCTCGAGCGCAGCGCGCTGCCTGACACCGAACCGATGCTGCTCGTCGACCACCACAACGGCTAGGTCGGCGAATCGCACGTCAGGCTCGATCAAGGCGTGTGTGCCGACTACGAGGCTGAGCTGTCCTGTCTCCAGCCGTGAGAGCAGATCTCTGCGACGGGAGGCCGTGGTCGAGCCGGTGAGTAGCTCGACGCTCACGAGCTCGTCTCCGAGCAGGCGCTGGATCGTGGCGAAGTGCTGCTCGGCGAGGGTCTCGGTCGGGGCCATGAGCGCGGCCTGCGAGCCGTGCTCGACGGCTCGCATCATGCTGTGAAGCGCCACCACGGTCTTGCCGGAGCCGACCTCCCCCATCAGCAGCCGGTTCATCGGCACCGGCTCAGCGAGGTCTGCGTCAACCTCCGCGATCGCAGCGGATTGGTCACCGGTTAGCTCGAACGGCAGCTGGCGCTCGAGCCAGCGGCTCGTGAGCTCGTGGGGCTGGTCGAGCGGCGTGGCCCTGCGCCCGTCGGTCGCCCGCAGCTGGAGCCGGTTCTGAAGCAGCTGATCTACGAGCAGCTCCTCAAAGGCGAGCCTTCTGCGTCCTGCTTCAACGTCTCCGGCGTGGATCGCCGAGATCGCGGCCGGCCTGTCTGCGAGCTGCTCGGCGGCTCGCAATCTTCCCGGCAGCGGCTCGGGAAAGTGAGCTGCGGCGCCGATGTGTTCTGCCACAAGCGCGAACACTTGGGTCGAGCTGATGCCTTTGGTGACCGGATACTGAGGCGCCGCCCCACCGGCCGTCGCACCGATCGCCTCGCTGCGGGCGTGGGATGAGACCCGAAACTTGCCCGCCCCCTGGTACTTGCCGGACAGCATCAGAAGTGTGCCCGGCACGTACTGCCGCTCAAGCCACGGCTGGTTGAAGAACGTCGCTTGGAGCGAGCCCGTCGAGTCGGCAACTGTTGCCACCACGAGCGGCTTCATGCCCCTGCGGCGGACCGGTCTCGACGAGATCGACCGCACCTCCACCAGCACCGTCGCCGTCTCGTCGACTGCGAGCTCGGACACGGTCCGTGCCTCGCCGGTCGCCCGCGGCAGGTGCTCGAGCAGCGCCCCGACGGTGGTCAAGCCGAGGGCTTCGGCCGCATCCGCGGCGACCTTCGGCGCGACTGCGAGTTCTTCGTCGAGGAAGGACGGCTTTGGCCAGCGGATCGCTGGGGTGAGCAGCTCATCGCGCGTCAGCTCGCGGGTGTCGGCAAACGCCGTCAGCACCTCACGCATTGTCCAGACCCTTCCGGCGGGACCAACGGGCCGCTGCGGCTACTCCGCGGACAGCAGCCACCACCAGGCGGGCTGCCCGCCGTGCTGGAGCTCGAGCTCCGCGTCTCCAAGCGGGAGCTCGTCTTCGTTGACTTCCATCGGGGTGTTCTCCCCGTTCAGGCATGTCAAGAGCTCAGCGCCGTCCGCCAGGCGCTCAATCACGGCAGCGAGTGTGCTTTGCGGGCTGCCCCACGCGACAAGCTCGTCTCCTACGTAGCCCACCGCGTCACCGACCGCAAACCGGCCCGCTGGATCCTCCCGCGCAGCAGGAGCGACGCCGCCAGTGCGGATGACCGACAGAGCGGACTGGACCAGCTCGAGGTTCTCGTCGGCGGACGCGCTCGAGACGACCGCGAGCGCGGCCGCCAGGCTCGCCTGCTGTGTGGTGGTCGGGACGACCCTCACGTCTCGCTCTGCCAGTTCGGCGGCGCGATCGGCCGCCATGATCACGTTGGGACTGCTCGTCAGCAGCAGAACGGCGTCGGCGTTGATCGCCTCGACTGTGCTGAGCATGTCTTCGGTCGACGGGTTGAGCGTCGGCCCGCCATCGATCGTGACCGCGCCCTGGGCCTCGTAGATCTCCATCAGACCGCTCCCGGAGGCGACCACAGCCACGGCGCAGCTCACGTGCGGCGCCGAGAGCCGCTCTGCTCGCTCTTGGACCTGCTGGTGCATGTCGGCGACGTCGGTGTGGCTGACCTCTCCGGCATCCGCGAACAGCGCCATCGCTGCGTCGGGCTCGTCGGTGTGAACGTGAACCTTGAGCGTGTGCGCGTCACCCACGACAAGGATCGAGTCGCCGATCTCAGCGAGCGCTGCCTGCCAGTCGCTTGACTGGAGATCGCCGCCGCTGACCGCGAAGTTCGTGCAGTACCGGTAGGTCTCGCTCGCGTGATCGCCGTGCGCGTGCGGGCGATGCACCGGTCCTGCGTAGTGATCGAGCTCAGGTGCCTCGGCGCCGCGAAGCGCAGCAACGACACCGGCGAAGATCACCACGACCGCATATCCGCCGGAGTCGACCACGCCTGCTTCGCGCAGGGCCGGAAGCAGCTCGGGCCCCCGCCGTACCGACTCCTCCCCCGCCTCGATAGCCCGCTCGAGCGCGGTGGCGATCAGGTCGTTCTGTACCTCAGCGTCCGCGTCGCCTTCGAGCGCGCAACTGCTGTGCGCGAGCTCGCGAGAGAGCGCGGTGGCCATGTCTCGCATGACCGTGAGCATCGTTCCCTCGACCGGCTCACGCACCGACCCGTAAGCGCGCTGCGCAGCGGTGTGAAGCGCGGCAGCCACGAGCACCGGGTCGACGAGCTCGCCCGGTCGGGAGATCAGCTCCTCGGCCGCCCCTCGCACCAGCTGCGAGAGGATCACACCACTGTTGCCGCGCGCACCGAGCAGCGCGGCGCGGGCAACGGACTGCACGATCTCGTCGCGGCCGATCTCATCGAGCGACCGCGACCCGCCGTCGGCCAGCCGGTCGAGCTCCTCGATGACGGCGCGAAGTGTGAGCGCCATGTTGTCGCCCGTGTCGCCGTCTGCGACTGGGAAGACGTTGAGGTCGTTGATCTCTTGACGCCGGCTCTCGAGGTGCTGCAGAGCACCCTCGACTACGGCGCGGAAGCGGACGATGCTGGGATCGGCAGCCACGTCAGGACGCTCGCCAGGGGCGAGCGAAGCCGTTAGGCCTTGACGACCTTGCCCGCCTTGAGGCAGCGGGTGCAGACGTAAACGCGCTTGGGCGAGTTACCGATCAGAGCGCGAACCTTCTGCAGGTTCGGGTTGAAACGGCGCTTGGTGGCGCGCATCGAGTGGCTCCGGTTGTTACCGAAGGCGGGACCCTTGCCGCAGCTGTGACAGACCTTGGACATGCGACGGGGCAGTCTAGCGGAGCGGCAGCGGTTTCCGCGGACGGGTCTCGTCCGGGTGCTCGGTGCCGCGCCGTGCAGGGGTTGGAACAGCGATAGGTCGCGGTTCGCGGAGCCGCTCGGGATGAGGATCCGCGTCGTCCAGCGGGAGCGCAAAGCCTGGCGAGCCGGCGTCAGGCCGCTTGGGTGACGCCGGGGGCTCTCCGCCCCCGCCGGGCCCACGACCTTCACCTGGGCGTAGCCATGACCAATCGATGTCTTGGCCGCGGGTGATCCCGAACACGATGATCCCTAGGCCCAGAAAGTGCCCGAGGAACGTCAATCCGAATGCGATCGATTCACCCGTCATCGCTCTGATTCAGGTTACCCGCGACGACCGGAACTGTCAGCTTGAAGTCCGGCGGCGGACTTCAAGAAGCGCGAGCACTGCGGCAGAGGCGTGCCGGCCTGAGTCGCGCTTGTCGCCACCGGATCGGAGCAGTGCCTGTTCGCCGTTCTCGACCGTCAAAACGCCGAACCCGCAGGGAATCCCTGTGGTGAGCTGCACGTCCTGGATGCCCCGCGCGGCCTCGCCGCACACGTAGTCGTAGTGAGTGGTCTCGCCGCGGATCACAGCACCCAGGCATACGACCGCCTCATAGCGGCCGCTCTCGGCCGCGAACTTGGCTGCCATAGGTAGCTCGAAAGCGCCTGGCACATCGAAGGTGTCGATCTGCTCGGCGGTGTAGCCGGCTTCGAGCAGCTCCGCAGTTGCGCCGGCCTCAAGCCGTTCCGCGAGCTCGGTGTAAAAGCGTGCGACAACTAGGGCGATCATGCGTCTTGCTCCTCCGCTGCGCGCCCCTTGACC
Source organism: uncultured Conexibacter sp. (assembly GCA_964560235.1). GTDB lineage: Bacteria > Actinomycetota > Thermoleophilia > Solirubrobacterales > Solirubrobacteraceae > Baekduia. The sequence continues at coordinate 45,313 of CAZLKZ010000002.1, forward strand.
TTCTCACCGTGCACCATCTCCTCGTCAAGAGCGAGGCCTTGGTGGTGGAGTAGATGGCCCATGCGCTCTGCCTTGGTCCTTAGGTACTGCTCGTTGTGGGGGTTTGGAGCGTGCTCGATCGGGACCTGATCGGTGACCCGCAGCCCGTAACCCTCGAGTCCACGGATCTTCTTGGGGTTGTTGGTCAGGATCTTGATCGATGTGAGCCCGAGGTCGACCAGGATCTGGGCCCCGATTCCGTAGTCACGCAGGTCCGCTGGCAGGCCGAGCTTGAGGTTGGCCTCGACGGTGTCGTAGCCCTCCTCCTGCAGCTTGTAGGCCTTGAGCTTGTTGAGCAGGCCGATTCCCCGACCCTCCTGGGCCAGGTACAGCAGCACGCCCTCGCCGCGCTCCTCGATCATCGAGAGCGCCGACTCGAGCTGCTCACCGCAGTCACAACGCAGCGAGTGGAAGACGTCGCCCGTAAGACATTCGGAGTGCACCCGGACGAGCACGTCTTGCTTGCCGTCGACGTCGCCCTTGACCATCGCAACGTGATGCTTGTCATCAACGAGCGAGCGGTAACCGAAAACGGTGAACTCGCCGAATCCGGTCGGCATCTGGGCCTCGACCACCCGCTCGATCAGCTTGTCGTTCTTGCGCCGGTAGGCGATCAGATCGGCGATCGTGATCATGTTGAGTTCGTGCTTTGCGCAGTAGGCCGCGAGGTCGTCCACGCGAGCCATCGATCCGTCCTCGTTCTGCACCTCGCAGATGAGACCCGCCGGTTCGCAGCCCGCGAGCCGGGCTAGGTCAACCGAGGCTTCGGTGTGGCCGGTGCGTTCGAGCACTCCCCCGTCCTTGGCCTTCAGCGGGTGGACGTGGCCGGGCACCACGATGTCCGCCTTGCCCTTGCTCGGGTCAACAGCGGTCTTGATCGTGTGAGCCTGATCGGCAGTCGAGATGCCTGTGGTGACACCTTCGGCGGCCTCGATGGTGACCGTGAACGGTGTCTCGTATGGCGACTCGTTCTTGGCGGCCATGAGCTCGAGCCCGAGCTCGTCACAGCGTTCGCCGGTGAGCGCAAGGCAGATCCAGCCGCCTGCCTGGCGCGTCATGAAGTTGATCGCGTCCGGTGTGACGTGCTGGGCAGCCATCACGAGGTCGCCCTCGTTCTCGCGGTCCTCGTCGTCGACGACCACGATCATCTTGCCCGCGGCGATGTCCTCCAGGGCCTGCTCGACGGTCGCAAAACGGACCTCTGATGTTGTCTCTGGCTGGCTCATCGGTTGTCTCCGTCCTGAGGAAGTCTTGCAGCGAGAAGCTTCTCGACGTGTTTGGCCACGATGTCGGCTTCGAGGTTGACCGGCTGGCCTGGTTCCGCGGCGCACAGTGCGCCGAGCGTTGTCGCCCTGAGGGTCTCGGGGATCAAGGACACCGAGAAGCTCTCGTCAGTCACAGCCGACACCGTGAGGCTGACGCCCTGTAGGCAGATCGACCCCTTCTCGACCACCAGGCGTAGGAGCTCCGGACTGGCCGTGACCGTGAGCACCTTCGCAAAGCCGTCGTCGGTTGAGGACGCCGTGTGACCAACCTCGTCGACGTGCCCCGACACTATGTGCCCTCCAAGGCGCGCGCTGGCCTGCAGCGCACGCTCGAGGTTGACCTCGCTGCCGGGCACAAGTTGCGCTAGCGCCGAGCGCCTGAGCGACTCGTTCATCACGTCGAAGCCGATCGACCCGTCGCCGAGATCGAGCGCGGTGAGGCACACGCCGTTCACAGCGACGCTGTCTCCATCTCCGACCTCCCCAGCGAACGATGCCTGCACGCGCAGGCGCACGCCGTCGTCCCCCGGCTCGATGGCAGTAACGGTGCCCAGCTCTTCGATCAGCCCGGTGAACATCACCACTCCTCGATTGTCGCGCTGATAAGCAGGTCTTCCCCGACCCGCTCGCAGCGAAGTTCGCGCGCCTTGATCGCGTCATCGACGAGATCAACGCCCTGACCGGCCAGCGGATCGCGGGCTCCGCTGCCGCCGATCAGCAGCGGAGCAAGGAACAGCCGGATCTCGTCGATCTCGCCTGCGTCGGCGAACGCACCTGCCAGGTGCGGGCCGCCTTCGAGCAGTATCGATGACACGCCGCGCTCACCGAGCTGGGTGAGTGCGGACTCCACTCGTCCGGACTCGTTTGATCCGGTCGCGACGATCACATCGGCACCGGCGGTTGTAAGCGCGTCGACGGCGGTGCGGGGAGCTGCCCGGGTCACAACGACCGTCAACGGCACCTCGGGCGCTTCGCCGACAAGCATTCCGTCGAGCGGTAGACGCGCAGTCGAGTCGAACACGACGCGCCGGGGTTGGCGCACGTCCTTGCCGTCGGCGCGCTCCACTCGGGCGGTCAGCTGAGGGTCGTCGGCAAGAGCTGTGCCGATGCCGACGGCGACCGCGTCGACGGACGCGCGCCACGTGTGGGCGAGGCGGCGGCTCTCTTCCGACGAGATCCACTTCGAGTCACCGGTGCGCGTGGCGACTTTGCCATCGATGGTCATGGCCGACTTGAAGAGCACCCACGGGCGGCCAGTGCGGGCCTGCTTCCGGAACGGCTGGTTCTGGTGACGAGCCCGACGAGCGAGCTCACCATCTGCCATCACGACGTCGATGCTCTCGTCTCGAAGGATGCCCAGGCTGCGGCCATTGGCCTTCTCCGAAGGGTCGTCGGCCGCGATCACAACCCGCGAGATGCCCGCTTCGATGATCGCGTCGGTACACGGCGGGGTCTTGCCTGTGTGGCAGCAGGGTTCGAGCGAGACGTAGATCGTTGCTCCCCGCAAGTCGGTGCCGGCGGCCGCGGTGATCGCCTCGACCTCAGCGTGCGGCGCGCCGAACTCCGTGTGCCAGCCCTCACCGACGATCTCGCCGTCGCGTACGACCACGGCTCCGACGAGCGGGTTCGGGTGCACGTGGCCGGTACCGCGTTCGGCGAGATCGATTGCGCGCCCCAGGAATCGGGCGTCATCGGCAGATAGCGGCACTGGGGTGAGGATAGGCCGCTAGATCTGCGGCTGAAGCGAGAGCCCAGGCTCTCCGGGACCGCCGCACAGTCCGCCACGCAGCCTGTAGATCCAGATTTCTGGCCCGGGCCGCTCGTACGACCTCGGGTAGTAGTCGAACGACCAGTCGAAGTTGAAGGGCACTCGCTCGGCGCCGGCGCGGAATGGGGAGACGCTGAAAATGAGGTCTGCGTTGGCCTCGAGCGCCTCGTAGTACTTGATCGCGCGAGGCACGACCTCGGGCTCGGCGCGCGCCCGGCCGACCTGCGTCGAACCGACGATGACCCAGCAGAAGCCTTCGCGCTGGTAGCGCTTGATCAGCCCCGGATAGAGGGTGCGCTCGTAGTCCTCGATGTTCATGAGGCGGCCCCGCCCGGGGATCCAAGTGCCGTCGTTGGCGAGGTTCGAGCGGCTCGTGGGGAACTTGACCCACCGGTTGCCGTTCGATGTGAGCGCAGAGGGGAATCCGATGTCCTGGGCCCAGGCATCGGGCACGATCGGCTCGACCACGACCTTTGAACCCTCCTCGATGTTCTGGACCATCCACTCGCGCGCGATGTTGCGGGTGTCCTCTCTGTCCAGCACGTGCCCGATGTGGATCGAGGACGCGAGCCCCTGCGTCCAAAGGAGCGCGGCGGCGACGATCAGCAGGGCCGGTTCGAGCTTGGGCGCCTTGCGCCAGATCAGCGCGAACAGAGCGACGATCGCGTACGCAGCGAGCAGGGCGAGCAACGGGTAGACAGGCAGCATCCAGCGGCCAAAGAATCGCTCCTGAGAGCCCATGAAGAGCAGGAACACGATCGGGCCGGGCACGAGCACCGCGGCGAGCCGGGGACGGTCGGCGATCAGCACCCCGATGCCTCCGGCAGCTGCGATCAGTGGGATCCAGCCTAGACCCCACGTCATCGACCACAGGTAGTACGAGACGCCGCTCGAAGCGGTCAATCCGAGCTTGCCGCGTGCGTCGTCGGCGGTCGAGGACTGGTGACGCAGGCCATCCATGAAGCCTGTGTTGTCGAGCACCGCGTAGGGGTTGACGACGATGAACGCGATCACGGTCACGACCGCAGCGATCGGAAGTCCGATCATCGCCATCTGTTTGAGCGTGTACCGGCCCTCCTGCGGCGCGCACAGCAGCGCGGCCGCGACCAGCGGGAGCACCATTATGCCGCCGGTGTATTTCACACCGCACGCGATCCCGATCCCAATCGAGGCGACGACGAGGTCCCTGATGCGGCCGTACCTGACCATCCCCGCGATGCCCCAGAGCGAGAGGCAGACCGGCGCCAAGACCGGCACGTCGTTCAGGGCGTGATGTGCGTAGAAGATCGGAAGGAATGCGAAGCCCAGCACGCCGGCCGCCAGGACTCCAACGCGGCGGTCGTTGAACATCTTTGCCCCCGCCAGGTACAGCAGCCAGACCGAGATCGCAAGCAGGAAGCCCGTGGTGGTGCGTGCCGATGTGAAGACGGGCGTCGGGTCGACAGCGAACTGCTTGGCGACCCCGGCCCCGCCCCCGAACGTCTGCGAGAAGACCTCGTACAGCAGGTACGTGTACCCCGGAGGGTTGACGAAGTAGTCGGGGTTCCAGTCGTGACCGAAGAGCCCGATCGCCTTCGGTACGAAGTGTGCGTTCTCGTCGGAGTTGAACGCGAACGGCATCCCGTGCTGGTTGCCCCACAGCGAGAGCCGCAGGGACACGAGCACGACGAGCGCAACCAGCAGACGCCCGATCCAAATCGTTGGATTAGCCCGCAGGGCAGCGACCATAGGCCGAGTAGTAACCGTTGTAGGCGAGCCGCTCGAAATCGGCCTGGGCGGTGCGGTCGATGTAGACCGGGATCTGCGTGAAGATGTCGTCGCGGTCGGTCACGAGCGCTTGCCGGAGGATCGTGCCTCGGTCAACGACGTAGATCGCCGTGCCGCCCTTGCTGAGCCGCTCAGCCGCGGCCTTGCGCTTGGCCCGAACAGCGGGCGCGAGCCGCTTGTCCGACGCACCGACCGCTTCCGAACGTGCGCGAACGTCGGGCTCGCCGAGGCTGGCGACCCAGCGCACCTCGGGTACGAGCTTGTGGCTCGGGGTTGAGAACGGCACGCACGAGTCGCGCACGTCTGGTCGGTCGAGGAGGTCGACGAGCGCGCGGTGGGACTTGCCTCGCCGCTCCAGCTCAGAGGTGAGCTTGTTGACGTTGACCCTCATGACGGTGAACACGGCTCCATACGCCACTGCTGCAACAGCGAGGACCGCCCACAGGTTGCGGACCCATCCGCGTTCGAGCATCGTCCACCCCGCGATCGTGACCGCAGCGAAGATCATCACCATCAGCGCGGGCACCAGCAGGTAGCGGTCGATCACCGACAGGCCGGCGATGCCGACGAGCACGAACGTGCCCGAGCCGATCAGCCAAAGACCTGCCGGCAACAGCGCGCGCTTGGGGACAAACCAGAACGCGAGCACCACGCCGAGGATCCCGGCCGCCAGCACAGGCGCCTTCGTGAGGTTGAAGAAGAATGCGCGCATGGCACCGGGGATCTCACTCACGCCCTTGGTCCGGCCCAGCTCCTCGGCAAACGAAGAGGTGTGGGTCAGCGAGAAGAGCGGATCACCCGTGACGAGCCAGTCAGACAGACACCAGATGAGCGGTGCGATCGCCGAGATTGCTGCCGACCGCGCCAAAGAACGGGCAGCTGCGGGCAGCGAACGCCCTTCTCGATAGGTACGCACAGCAAGCCAGAGCCCGTAGCAACCGAGCAGCAGCCATGCCTCAGGTCTGAGCAGGCCAGCGGCAAGTAGCAGCAGCCAGACGACACCACCCCGACCTGGGCGCTGGATCTCGAGCGCGACGGCCCACACGATCAGGGCCAGGTACGGGATGTCGATGTACCCGCGAGCGGCCAGGAACGGGAAGTCGAACCGCGTGCACAGGATCGCTCCCGCAACGAGCCCGACCCAAGGCGTGAAGAGCAGCCGCCCGATCCGGTACACGCCGGCGACCATCACGACGAAAGACACCAGCGTGCAGAACACCATCACGCGGTCGCCGCCACGCCCGAGCAAAGAAAGCAACGCGCCGAACGCGACAGCCAACGGGTGCTGAGTCGGCGCGTAGTAGGTCTCGAACGACGGCTTCTGGAAGTGCAGCAGCTCCCGACCCCAGATCAGCGAGTAGTAGCTGTCGTAGTTGGGGTAGGTCGGGTAAACGAGGAACCCGACGAACGTCGCGATAGACAGCAGCACCAGGGCTGCCCACGGCCACGAAAAGCGGCCTTGCTGCGCGGTTGGATCAGATGAGGACGAGTTCATGGATCGGTACTGGCGCAGCGGTCAGGCCGTCCACTACCGCGCTCCGGCGGAAATAGAGCGCGTTTGCGATACTCAGAGGCGCGAGTCTACGGCACGACTGCGCCAGAACGTGCTGCAAACAGTGCAGCACAACGGCCTCTCGCGCTCTCGCACACATCATGAAACTGATCATCCAGATTCCCTGCCTCAACGAGGAAGAGACCCTTCCCGGCACGCTCGCCGACCTCCCCCGCGAGGTCGAAGGGTTCGACACCGTCGAGTGGCTCGTCATCGACGACGGCTCCACCGACCGCACGATCGAGGTGGCTCGCGAGGGCGGCGTCGACCACATCGTGCGCCTGACCAACAACAAAGGCCTTGCCGCAGGCTTCCAGGCTGGCCTCGACGCGTGTCTCAAGCTCGGCGCCGACGTGATCGTCAACACGGACGCAGATAACCAGTACAAGGCTTCTGACATCCCGCGGCTCGTGGCTCCGATCGTGGCTGGTCGAGCCGACATGGTCGTCGGCGACCGCGAAACCGATTCGATCGAGCACTTCTCCCCGCTCAAGAAGCGGCTGCAGAAGCTCGGCTCCTGGGTTGTGCGTCAGGCATCAGACACCGACGTGCCAGACACGACCTCCGGTTTCCGCGCCTACAACCGCGAAGCCGCGATCCAGATGGCCGTCGTGTCGAAGTACACCTACACCTTGGAAACGATCATCCAGGCCGGCAAGCTGCTCGTAGCCACCGACCACGTGCCGATCGGGACCAACCCGAAGACGCGTGAGTCACGACTTTTCCCGTCGATGGGCTCCTACGTGCGGCGCAACGCCGTGGCGATCACCCGGATCTACACGCAGTACGAGCCGCTCAAGGTCTTCTCGACCCTCGCGGCCTTCCTCTTCCTGCTTGCGCTCGTGCCGTGGGTCCGCTTTGCCTGGGCCTACTTCATCGCGCAAGACGGCGCAGGTCACGTGCAATCGCTGATCCTCGGCGCTGTGCTGTTCAACGCCGCCGTCGTGGTCGGCGTGCTCGGCGTGCTGGGCGACCTGCTCTACAGCCAGCGCATCATGTCCCAGCGCATCTTTGAACGCGTGCGCCGTATCGAGCTGCAGCTCGAAATCCCCCCGAGCCACTACGAGCCCGGAGCCAAGAACAGCGGCCAGGCCGCAACTACCGGTGCCGCAGCGGCACCGCACTCAGACGAACGAGAGGCAGTGACCCTTCCATGAGCAGCTCCGTCACGGTCGACCAAGAAGGCACGGTCACCGGCAACACATATGACAAGTACGGCTCCACGAACCCTGTGGTGCGCCGCCTGATGGCGGGCTTCGAGGGCACTCTCGACGAGCTGTTCACCAAGGCTGCTCCGAAGTCGATCCTCGACGTCGGCTGCGGCGAAGGCGTGCTCACCCACCAGTGGGCCCAGAAGCCCGGCGTGGAGCGCATCGTGGGCATCGACCTCGACGATCCGCAGCTTCACGAGGCCTGGAAAACCCGCCAGGCGCCGAACCTCGAGTACAAGATCATGAAGGCCGAGAACATGCCGTTCGCAGACGGCGAGTTCGAGGTGTCGACCGCGATCGAAGTGCTCGAGCACGTGCCGGACCCCGAGCACACGGTCGCCGAGATGGCTCGCTGCGCGTCGAAGTATGTGCTCGTGTCGGTGCCGCGCGAACCGATCTGGCGGATCGTGAACGTCGCGCGTGGCGCGTACTGGAAAGAGCTCGGGAACACGCCGGGGCATGTGAACCACTGGTCCAAGCGCTCGTTCGTCGAAATGCTCAACCGCCACGGCAAAGTCGTCGACGCACGGTCGCCGTTCCCGTGGTCGATGGTGCTGGTCGACGTTTCCTGAGGCGCTTGCGGGGCCGGGTGTGACGTGCTCGGCGCCTGCCTCACTAAACACCGGGCGGCCGCTCCGCGGCCTGCCGGCGCCGCTTCGCGGCTCAATCGTTCGGCAGGCGCCCCGCACGCCACACCCGAGCACTCAGCGCCGCCGGACGGCGAACAACCGTCGACCACAGGTGGCGCACACGCTCATGCCACTTCAGTCCATTCAATCCCACTCACTCCAGCGAGAGGCATCGTTGGGTGATGCGATGGTGGCGAGATGAGTGACGACCTGGAGGTACTTGAGCAGGCTCCTGCTGACGGCTCGTATAGCCGTGGGGTCAAGATCATGGGTCTTGGCATTGCGGCGACCGGGCTGCTGACGTTCGCTTACTTCTCGGCCGCTAGTCATGCGCTGACGCCAGATCAGTACGGCTACGTGTCGCTGCTTTGGGCACTGCTGTTCATCGTGATGTGTGTGCTCTACCGGCCGGTAGAGCAGCTCTTGTCACGGTCGATCGCAGAGCAGCAGGCACGCGGCTCGAGCGCGGCGCCGCTGCGTAAGGCGGCTCTGATTCAGGTGTCGTTCGCTGCACTGTTCCTCGTGGCCGCCCTGATGCTCCGCGGGCCGCTGCAGGACGACCTGCTCGGCGGTAGCTCGGACCTCTACTGGATCTTCGTCTCGGCATCGCTGGCATATGCGGCGAGCTACTTCGCCCGCGGCTACTTCGCCGGCCACAAGTGGTTTGCGCTGTACGGGGCCCTCGTGTTCTTCGAAGCACTCGCGCGCCTGTGCTTCCCGATCGGGGTGCTGGTCGGAGTCTCATCTGGGCAGACCGCAGTCGCCGCGGGCATCCTTGCCGCGCCGCTCGCGTCGCTGCTCGTCGTGCCGCTCGCGATCTACCGTCACCGGCAAAGCTCCGCAGCGCCCGAGGACACCCCGGTAGAAGACACCCCGGCCAGCACGAGCGACGCTCGGTTCGCTGGGAGCGTTGCGATTGTGCAGCTCTCCGAGCAGACGCTGCTCAACGCGGCGGTACTACTCGTGAGTGGAGCCTCAACGCAGGGCCTCGTGTTCAGTGCACTGCTCATCGCTCGCGCTCCGCTGCAGCTGTTCCAGGCCGTGCAGACCTCTCTGCTGCCACACCTCGCCGGGCTCGAGGCAACCGAGGGATCAGATGCGTTTGCGCGCGCGATCAGGCAGACCGTGCTGGCGATCAGCGGCTTCGCCGGCGCCGTGGTCCTGGGCCTGCTCGCGCTCGGACCGTGGGCATTGGAAACCATTTTCGACGCGACGCCGGGCAGCTATGACCGTGGGCTGGCGCTGCTCGGGCTCGGGATGGGCCTTCACCTGATCGCGGGCACCCTGACCCAGGCCGCGCTCGCCCGCCAGCAGGCGCATCGCGCGGCCGCGGTGTGGGCAGCCTCGGCGATCGTCTTCATCGCATGGATGGCTGTCCATGCCGTGGATGACGCGCTGCTGCTGACCGAGGTCGGCTACGTGATCGCCACTGCACTGCTGTGCGCCGGGCTCTTCTGGACCTACCGCGCCGGTGGGCGCGCCGCCGCCCGCCGCTCCTGATCGCGGTCGATCAGAGCAGCCGCGAGCACACCACCCATCGCACCGAACAGGTGCCCCTGCCAGGAGATGCCCGGCCGCGCCTCGAAACTGACGAGCATCGTCGCGCCGTACACGGCGATAACGATCACGCCCACGAGCAGGTCCAGAGCACGCCGCGTGTACAGCCCTCGCACCATCAGGTAGCTGGCGTAGCCGAACACGATCCCGCTGGCACCGATGTGGATCGTGCCCTCGTCCGCAGTGGCCCAAGTGCCTAGGCCAGCGAGTAACCCGGTCGTGACGGTTACGAACGTGAAGACTCGTAGCCCGCTGAGGGCGATGATGCTGCCGAGGATCAGCAGCGGAACGGTGTTGGTCGCGAGGTGCGAGACACCCGTATGGAGGAACGGGGCGAACGGGATGCCGAGCAGCCCGTCGATCCGCTTGGGCTCGATCCCCAACTGATCAAGCCGTCCATCGAGCGGGCCATCGGCCAACTCGACGATCCACATCACGGCAACCATCGCCGCGAGCAGCAGAAGCGCTGAGAGCGCCCCGCCGCCTTCTGGCGCTGATCGCCGCCGGCCGCTCACTCGTAGGACAGCGACTCGAGAACGTCGAGGCGAGATGCGCGCCGGGCCGGGATGACAGCCGCAAGCACGCCTGCCATCGCAGACGCGAACAGGAGCACGATCAGCGTCGGGATCGGGAACGAGAGCGCGAAGTCGTCGATCGCACGGGTGACGAGCACCGCAAGGACCACGCCGAGCGCCATGCCGAGCACCGCTCCGATCAGAGCGGTGATCACCGCCTCGTAGCGGATCATTCGCCGTACCTGACGGCGGCTCATGCCGATCGCGCGCAGCAGCCCTAGCTCGCGCACACGCTCTGAGATCGAAAGCACGAGCGTGTTGACGATGCCGAACAGCGATACGAGGATCGTCAGGCCGAGCAGCGCGTAGATGAACCAGAGTGCCTGCCCGATCTGCTTCTCGATCTGCTCGACGAACTCTGCGTTGCTCTGGACCGTCAGGCCAGGGAACTGCGCGGCCAGTTTCTGCTCGATCTGGGCCCTCAGTCCGTCCCGCTCCGCTTCCGGTACATCGAACGACGCCATCACGAACGCGTCGTCGCGGGCGCCGAAATCGCGCTCGATCACTGGCAGCGAAACCGTCAGGTCACCGAGCATGTCCGCGTCGTCGTCGGTGATGCCAACGACCTTCAGCTCAAGCGACGGGACCTTCTGGGTCTCCAGGGTCACCGTGTCGCCGACATCGAGGTCGTGCTCTTCGGCGTAGTCCTTGCCGACCAGGATCGTGCCATCGCCGAGCCCGGCGAGAGCAGCGTCGTCCGTGCCCTCAGCCCATTTGATCTTGTAGACGGCAGGCATCGTGCCCGGATCGATTCCGACGACACTCGTCGTCTTGCCGTCGACACGCGCTCGGGCAAAGCGCATCACTGCGACGTCCGAGACACCCTCTGTCGCGCGCACCAGCTTGGCCGCACCGGTCGGCACCGGGGCCGGCGGCCCACCGCTGGACTCGGCCTGGATGATCGCCTGGCCCGTGAACGAACTCTCGACCGCGTCACGCACCGTCTTACTGGCGCCGGAGGCGAAGATCGACGCGAACGTGACGAGCGCGACACCGATCATCAGCGCCGCCGCGGTGACCGCAGTGCGCCCGGGTTGCCGGACCGAGTTCTCGCGAGCGAGCACGCCGGGGGTCCCGAACCGGGCGAGCGGAGCGCCGACGAACGAGGCGATCGGGCCAACGAGCCGGGGACTGAGGAACGCGACACCGAGGAAGGTCAGCGCGGCTCCGAACCCGAGCGCCGACAGCGCAGGCTTGGCCTCGAGCCCACCGAACAGCCCGTAGGCCATCGCCATCAGGCCGAACAGCGTTAGGACGATGCCGAGCACTAGCAGCTTGTGCGACGGGCCACGCTCGCGTGACAGCCCGTCACGGAGTGCCGCGAGCGGCGGGATGCGTGTCGCACGAACCGCCGGCGCCAGGCAGGCGATCAGTGTGATCACGACTCCGACGATCAGCGAGACGACGATCGTGCGCGTCTCGAGGACCGTCGCCGAACTCGGCATGTCGGCGCCGGCCTGCTTGAACAGCCAGCGCAGGAAACGGGCGGTCAGGATCCCGAGGCCCAGTCCGACAGCCGACCCGATCACCCCGAGCACGAGGCCTTCGGCGACAACCGACCGCAGGACCTGCCGGCGCTTGGCGCCGAGCACGCGCAGCAGCGCGAACTCGCGCGAGCGCTGGGCGACAGTGATCGAGAACGTGTTGAAGATCAGGAATGCGCCGACGAACAGCGCGATTCCGGCGAACGCGAGCAGGAAGGTGCGCAGTCCGCCGAGGAAGTCTGTGTTGAGCGACTCAAGCTGGGCGACCGTCTCGGCCGTTGATGTGCGTACCTGGAGCCCCGGCACGCCCGAGACCGCCGCGGCAATCCGCGTGCGCAGCACGGCCGGACTGACGCCGTCCGCAGCCTGGACGTCGATCTCGGTGAAGTCCTCCCCCAGGCCGGTCATGCGCTGCGCCTCAGCGAGCGTGAAGGTTCCGATGATGCCGCCACCGAACGAGTCGATGTCAGCCATCGTGTAGATGCCAGAGATCGTGTAGAGCTTTACCGGCTCGGCGCTCGACATCTGGAGCTGGTCACCGACCTCGAGACCCTCGTTGTCGGCCGTGCCCTTGAGGATCGATACCTCGTCATCTCTCTGCGGCCCCGCCCCCTCGACGTAGTCCGAGGTTGCGAAGGCGGGCCCCGCCGCCGAGTTGACTGCGTTGAAGCCGAACGACTTGAGTTCCGCCCCGTCCGGCCGACGGACGCGCAGGCTGGGCCAGAAGACAACGCCATCGACTGCCGCGACCCCCTCGACCTCCTTGACCTGGTCGAGCACCTTGCCCGGAAGCGGCGTCGCCTCGTTGTCGCCGGCCAGGTCGGTGTTCATCGTAAGGACGACATCGGTCTTGCCGTAACCGCTGGAAAAGATCTTCTCGAACGAGCTGTTGATCGTGTCGGTGAACACGTACGTGCCCGCGATCAGCGTCACGCCGAGCGCGATCGACAGCGCGGTCAGCGCAAGGCGCACCTTGCGCGCGAGCATCCCTTTGAGCGCGACCTTCCTCATGCGGGTGCCTGCGCGGCGGCGCGGTCCTCGACGATCTTGCCGTCACGCAGCACGAGCAAGCGGTCTGCGTGCGACGCGGCATCGTCGTCGTGCGTGACCATCACGATCGTCTGCCCGTAGTCGTCGACCGAGCGGCGCAGCAGTGCGAGGATCTCTGCTGAGCTCGACGAGTCGAGGTTGCCGGTTGGCTCGTCAGCGAACACCACGGCAGGGCGCGACACGAGTGCCCGCAACACCGCGACGCGCTGCTGCTGTCCCCCGGACAGCTCGGAAGGCCGGTGGTCCATGCGGTCACCGAGCCCCACAACCTCGATGAGCTGATCGAGCCAGTCCTCATCGGGCTTGCGCCCGGCAATCGAGAGTGGCAGTACCACGTTCTCGTAGGCAGTCAGAACCGGGATCAGGTTGAAGGCCTGGAAAATGAAGCCGATCCTGTCGCGGCGCAGCTCGGTCAGCTCGTTGTCGTCAAGAGTGCCGAGCACGGTGCCGTCGAGGACAACCGAGCCCGATGTGGGCCTGTCGAGGCCCGCAAGCAGGTGCATCAGCGTCGATTTGCCCGAGCCTGAGGGGCCCATGATCGCCGTGAATTGGCCGGCCGGGAAGGACACGTCAACGCCCGCGAGCGCGTGCACAGCGGCCTCGCCTTCCCCGTAAGTGCGTGTTAATCCGGAAGCGGAGACGATCTCGGTCATCGCTGGCAGGTTTTCACAGGACGCGGCGGGTCAGATGTGCCGGCCGCTCCGACGTACACTTTCCGCATGTCCGAGCAATTCGCACAAGTCGGCGAGGTCGAGCTCTGCTACGACCAATTCGGTGAGCCCAGCGGTGCGCCGCTGCTGCTGATCATGGGCCTCGGGGCGCCGATGACGGCCTGGCCGAACGGCTTCTGCGAACTACTCGCAGAGCACGGGTTCTTCGTAACGCGTTTCGACAACCGTGACATCGGCCGGTCGACCATCATGAGCAAGGCCGGCGTGCCGAGCACAGCGTCCGTACTCGCGGGCCGGCGCAGCGTAGCCCCGTACCGCTTGAGCGATATGGCCGCCGACGCCGCAGGCCTGCTCGACGAGATCGGGCTGCGGTCCGCACACGTCGTCGGCGCTTCGATGGGAGGCATGATCGCCCAGGTGCTCGCGATCGAGCATCCGTCGAAGGTGCGCTCGCTCACGTCGATCATGTCCACGACCGGCCGCAAGACTGCGGGCATGCCGAGCCCCAACGTGTTCCGAGGCTTCGTCAAGCCGCCCCCGGTCGGCCAAGGCATCGAGGCTGAGATCGAGCACTTCGTCGGCGTGTTCCGCACCGTTGGCTCACGGGGTGACCTGTGGGAGGAGGACGCTATCCGCGCGCTGGCCCGCGAGGCACTGGAGCGTGGAAGTACGCGATCGGGCACGATCAGGCAGCTCGCGGCGATCACCTCGGCGTCCGACCGCACCCGCCTACTGCGATCGTTGAAGGTCCCGGCGCTTGTCATTCACGGCAGCGCGGACCGGCTGATCCATCCCTCCGGCGGCCGCGCCACTGCCCGCGCGATCCCGGGCTCCACGTACATGGAGTTTTCGGGCATGGGCCACGACCTGCCTACTCCGCTCTGGCGCCAGATGTCTTCCGCTATTGCCGAGAACGCACGCCGTGCAAAGGACGGCGGCCCGCAGGCTCAGACGGTGCCGCTGACCGTCTCGGCCAACGCCGAGTAGGCCGCCGCCGGGTCTTCAGCGCCGAATACCGCACTCCCAGCGACGAGCCACCCGGCTCCAGCTTGTGCCGCACCGGCCGCGGTTGCGAGGTCGATGCCGCCGTCAACCTCGACCGCGGTGCTGTCCGGCACCAAGCTGCGCATCAGCGTGAGCTTGTCCAGCGAGGTCTCGATGAACCGCTGCCCACCCCACCCCGGGTTCACAGACATGCAGAGCGCAAGATCGGGCTCTACCTCCTCGAGCTGAGCCAGCGGCGTGCCGGGGCAGAACGCGAGGCCTGCACGGCAGCCCTTCTCGCGAATCCGCTCAAGGGTGAAGTGCACGTGGGGAGTCGCTTCGGCATGGATCGTGATCGTGTCGGCGCCGGCCGAAGCGAAGTCGTCGACCTGCCGCTCGGGTCGGTCCACCATCAGGTGCACATCGAGATGCGCGCCGGTATCAAGCGCAGCGATAGCGCTGACTACTTGCGGGCCCATCGACAGGGGCGGCACGAAGTGTCCGTCCATGACGTCGATGTGGATCACCGTGGCGCCCGCAGCAACCACCTCGCGAACCTGCTCGCCCAAGCGGGCGAAGTCCGCGGCGAGGATGCTCGGTGCGATCAATGGTGCCATCGGCCCGGACTCTACAACCGGCCCGGGGCCGTCGCCCTCAGACGCGCAGCAGCATAGACGCGCCGCAGTGATTGCACTCGGTCGTCGCGGTTGAGGACATGCGGACGATTGTGGAGTGCTCGCCGCAGTCGGGACACACGGACCGCAGTTCGTAGCGGTGCAGGCAGTACACGCACCTGTAACGGCCGGGCATCGTTGTGGCCCGCAGCCAAGGCTGGTGGCACTCCGGACATTCGAGGCCGAGCGGCGTGCCGCCGGAT
Source organism: uncultured Conexibacter sp. (assembly GCA_964560235.1). Lineage (GTDB taxonomy): Bacteria > Actinomycetota > Thermoleophilia > Solirubrobacterales > Solirubrobacteraceae > Baekduia. The sequence continues at coordinate 60,742 of CAZLKZ010000002.1, forward strand.
TCACCCATTGCGAGAAATATAGAAGCCGTCGGTGTGGTCGCTGTGTGGCATGAGCCGCACCGACTCCCCCAGCTCGCGCTCCTCCTTCGGCGAGAGCGTGCACACCGAGTAGACGATCCGCCCGCCCGGTGCCAACCAGGACAAAGCCTGCTCGAGCATCTGCCCTTGTAGATCGGCGAGCCGGTCCACGTCGGCCCGATGCACGCGCCAGCGCAGGTCCGGGTGCCGCTGGAGCGTGCCCAGCCCGGTGCACGGCGGATCGAGTAGGACGCGATCGAACTTGCCGCCGAGGTCGGGTAGGCGCGCTGCGTTCGCCTCGACCACGGTCGCGCTTGTGACCTTCATGCGCTCGAGCTGCTGACGGGTGGCTGCCGCACGCTTGCGGTCGATCTCAACCGCAACGATCTCCGCCGAGTCACCGCTCAGCGCTGCCAGGTGCGCCGTCTTTCCACCGGGGGCTGCGCAGAGCTCCAGGATCCTCTCCCCCGGCTGCGGATCAACCCACTCCGAGACTCTTTGGCTGGCGCTCGACTGCGGCGTGATCGCCCCTGCCTTGTACAGGTCGACCTCGAAAAGATCGAGCGGCGCGTCCGGGAGCAGCGCATCGCCGATCCGCCGCCCCGGCAGCTCGACGCCGACGCCCGCCAGCGGGTTGATGCGCAGCGCCTGCTCGGCCGGGGTGTTGCAGGCCGCCATTAGCGCTCGCGCCTCGTCAGGGCCGAGCCAGTCCCACCACATGCGGGCGATCCAAAGCGGCAGGCTGTGGGTGATTGCTGCAGCGCCGGCATCCAGCTCACCTGGCCACTGCACGCCCTTGCGCTGCACCGACCGCAGTACGGCGTTGACCAGCTTGTGACCCTTGTGGCGGCGAACGAGCTCGACGCTCTCTCCGATCGCCGCGTGGTCGGCCACCGACATGAAGAGCATCTGCTGCAGCCCGATGTGAAGGGCTGCGCGGATCGGGGTGTCGAGCTCGCGATCTACGTGCTGGTCGATCACCCAGTCGAGCGAACCTCGCCGCTGGACGGCCCCGAACGCGAGCTGCTTGGCGAAGCTGCGATCGCGGCCCACGAGTGCTTTGGCCTCAGCGTGGAATGCACGGTCGGCGAACGCGCCGTCTGCCAGCGTGCGCGACACCACCCGGAATGCGACCTGGCGGGCCGAGGTTGCTTCAGAGGTCGATTGGTCCGTAGCCACGAACGTAGTCCTCGTACGACATTGTTCGGCCGCCTGGCGGCTTTACCGCGAGGAGTTCGAGCCGGCCTTCCTCAACACGGGCGCTTTCGACACCCAGCATGTCTCCGTTGGGCAGTGCGAGCCGGGCACCAATGTGCGGATGCAGTGCTCTCACGGTGCGTTCTGCCAGCTCAGCGTCTGTGGGGTCGATGGTGCGATCTGCCGCCACGATGCGCTCGGCGTAAGTGACGCCTTCGTCTGCCTGCGGCACTGGCTCGGGTAGGGACTCCAGGACGGTCGCGAGCAGGTCCGCCGACTCCCCCAGCAGCTTGTGCGAGAGCGAGGCGTAGTCATCGTCCGGTGCGATCTCGACCGTGCGCTGCGCGTACACCGGCCCAGCATCGAGCTCGGCGACAAGCTGCATGATCGAGACGCCGGTCTGCTCATCACCGGACTGGATCGCGCGCTCGATCGGAGCGGCGCCGCGCCAACGCGGTAGCAGCGACGGATGCACGTTCAGGATCGGCTGCTGGTCGAGCAGCTGGCCCTTGATCAGCGCCCCGTAGGCACAAAGCACAACGTGTCCGCCCGGCCCGGCCACCTCAGCGACTCGGTTCGCGACAGACGGCTCGCCAACGTCCTCTGGCTGGATCAGCTCGAAGCCGCGAGCAATCGCGAGTTCGGCGACCGGCGGAGGCGAAAGAGTCCGGCCGCGGCCCTTAGGGGCGTCGGGTCGGCTAACGACCAGCTCGGGCTCGATGCCACGCTCGCTGAGCAGGGTGAGCAGATCCGCTGCGAACTGCGAAGTGCCGATGTAGACGAGCGCCATCGATCAGCGCTCAGCCGCGGCTTCGCGCTCTTCGAGCGCTTCGCGCATGGCCTTCATCGCCTGCTTGCGCTGGTCGCGCTTGGCGTGGTCAAGGATCAGCACGCCGTCGAGGTGATCGATCTCGTGCTGAATCACCCGCGCTTCGAGGCCTGAAGCCTCGACGAGTACCGGTTGACCGTCCTCGTCACGCGCCCGCACGCGAATGTCGACCGGCCGCTTTACGTCGACGTGAACGGCAGGAAGGCTGAGGCATCCCTCTTCCATCCACTCCTGCTCGTCGCCGCGCCACTCGAATTCGGGGTTGATGAGGACGCGCACGGGCCCGTCGCCGAGTACCCGGTACACGAGCACGCGGTTTGCCACGCCTGCCTGCGGTGCGGCCAGCCCGATGCCTTGCGAGTCGTGCATCAGTGCCGCCATCTTGCGGGCCTGGTCGCGGATCTCGTCGCCCCATTCGGTGACCTCCCGCGCACGCGAGCGCAGGATCGGGTCTCCGAACGCGCGGACGTGCGCGAGCGCCGCACGGCGGCGCTCAGCCGCCTGCAGCTCGGCCTCGGTCAGCTCCGCGGGCGACTCCGCGTCCGCCATCGCTATGAGGTCTTGCCGACGCCGTACTGAGACGCGACGCCCTTGAGCAGGTCGGTGCCGTCGAACGTCTCGCCGGCCGGCGGCGGGGACACGGAAACGCTGGTGCCGAAGTTGCTCATCTGGATGTCGATCGAGAGCGCACCGTCGTCGGCGGACGTGTCTGCCTTCAGGCGGTAGAGCGCACCGTCGTTGTCGATCCACATCTCGATCGTCGCCTTCTCGTCGAGCGTCTTCTTGGCGTCAGCACTCTTCTCAAGCTGTTCCTCGGCCTGCTTTTTCTGATCCGCCGGCACCTTGTCGAGCAGCTCGCGCAGGGTGCTCTCGGCGCGCAGGTGGCGCACGCTCACGCCATCGACGGTCTCAGTGCCGACCTCGGTCATCTTCACCGTCTGCTGGCCGGAGTCCTCGGGCTTGGTGCTGGTGATGT
>CAZLKZ010000002.1:63861-65386 GCA_964560235.1 uncultured Conexibacter sp.
TCGGTCATCTTCACCGTCTGCTGGCCGGAGTCCTCGGGCTTGGTGCTGGTGATGTTGGCCTTGCTGAGGTCGACTGCGATCCACTTGGCGCCGCCCGGGAGAGTCAGGCCCTGGATCGCCGGAATCTGTGCGTAAAGCTTCTTGCCGTCGACGATGATGCGGACGTTGCCATCTCCGCTTCCGGGGACACCGGCTGAGGCCAGCAGCTTGGCCGCATCGAAGCTGAGGTCCCACTTGTTTGCCTTGAAGTCGGCTTTGCCGGTGATGCCAAGACCCATCGTCTCCTTGTCGGTCTTGATGGTCATCTTGGCCATGAACTCAGCCGAGCCCTTTGCCTTCGTGGCGTCGAACGTCTTCTGGAGGTCTACGTCGACGGTCTTGCCGCTACCTCCGCCTGAGCTGCCGCTGTCGCTGTCTGATCCGCAGCCCACCGCGACGAACGCGGCAAAAGCCAGGAAAACGGCCGTTAGCAGGGCAAGCAGGCGCTTAGACATGCCAGCAGCCTACCGCGTAGACCTTCGTGCACAGACGTTTGACCGAGCTACTGCGGGTCGACATCGACCACGACCGCGACGTCTCGTCCCCGGGTCGCGTCAGAGAGCTGCTGCGCTGCTGAAGCAGCCTCGTCGATCGCCGCGAGCCGGGCGTCCCCGTCCGGCGCAGCCTTCACGACCAGCTGCCTACGCTCTCGCCCGCGGAGCCGGAACAGGGGTGCGGGCCCGAGCGCGGTCGGGAGCGCCGACTTGAGCTGTGCCGCGGCCTCATCGACCAGCTGCTGCGTGGGAGCTGAGCAGTGCACGCGGATCAGAGTGGAGAATGGCGGGTACCGGAGCGCCTCGCGGCGGCGCAGCTCAGCAGCGAGGAACCCGTCGCTGTCGTGCGCGGCGGCGAACTGGATCGTCTCGTCCTCGGGGTCGATGGTCTGCACGAGTACGCGCGAACCCGCCCCGCCGCGGCCCGCACGGCCGGCCAGCTGCGTGACCAACGCGAACGTGCGCTCTTGGGACCTGAAGTCGGGAAAGCGGAGCGTCGAGTCGGCATCGACGACCACACCCAGATCCACGTCCGGGAAGTCATGCCCCTTCGCCACCACCTGCGTACCGAGCAAGATCGCCTCGGGCGCCGCAGCAAACTGGGCCAGCACGTCAGCGGGCGACCCGGTGCTTGAGTCGAGGCTCAGGACCGGCCTTCCGAGCCGCTGCAGCTCCGCGGCGAGCCGCTCAGTTCCCGCGCCGTGCCGTGAGATCGAGACCGACCCGCAGTCCGGGCAGTTTGTCGGTAGGCGCTCCTCGTGCCCGCAGTGATGGCATGACACTCGCTGCGCCGCCATGTGCAGGATCAACGCGACGTCACAGTTAGGGCACTCCCACACGCGCCCGCAGCTGTCGCAGGTCAGGAAGTTCGACCATCCGCGCCGGTTCAGCAGCACGATCGACTTGCGTGAGTCGACGAGCGCCTCGTGCGTGCGCGGATGCAGCGGCGAACTCGTCTCCTTGAGATCGACGACTTCGACAGGCGGCAGCGT
>CAZLKZ010000002.1:65486-80945 GCA_964560235.1 uncultured Conexibacter sp.
TTGGAGTGAAGCACCGCGACGGTGTCACCGAAGCGAGCCTTGAAGCGGTCTGTCATCTGCGGCGTAAGGCCGATCTCGGGCACGAGCACGAGCACGTCCTGGCCGCCCTTGAGCATCGCCTCTGCTGCGCGAAGGTACACCTCGGTCTTGCCCGACCCTGTGACGCCGTGCAGGAGCAGGCGATCGGAAGGACCTGCGCTGAGGATCCGGTCGAGCACGACCTGCTGCTCATCGGTGAGTGCCGGAGCGTGCGCCTGCTGCTTTTGAAAGCCAGTATCTGGAACACGCCGCTCAACCCTCGGAGCGATGACCACCAGTCCGCGAGCTTCCAGCCTGCGTAGCTGCTGGAGACGCTCGGTTGCGCGGGCCGGAAGCGACTCCATAGCCTCGCGCTGGCCGGCAGTTAGGCGCTCGCCGCTGCCTTCACCGAGCGCTATCGCGCCGGCGTCTGTCAGCTCTGCCCACAACACCTCCTTAGGGCGCGCGTCCCGTGCTGGGGCCGCGAGCGAGAGTGCCCTGGCTGGTGTGGACGCGTACTGACGCGCTATCCACAGCGCCAGGTCGACGAGGTCCGCCGGGATGCTGTGGGGCTCCGTATCGGCGACCGGCGAGAGTTTGTGCTCGGACTGCTCGACGAACCCGGTGACTACCGCGCGCACCGTGCGTCCAGCGAACGGCACCCGCAGGAGCGACCCGACCTCGAGGTCAACGCCTTCAGGTCGCGCGTAGTCGAACGGCCCGCGCACGGCGCGGGTCGTAAGTAGCGGCTCGACCTGGACTACCGACAAGGCCGCCGAGGATTGCAGCTGGCGCGGAAGCGCCTAGCTGAGGCCAGCGGCGCTACGGAGCTGATCGACCTTGCTGGTCTGCTCCCAGGTGAAGTCCGCGTCGTCACGACCGAAGTGGCCGTAGGCGGCGGTCTTCTGGAAGATCGGCCGGAAGAGGTCGAGCTCGCGACGGAACGCAGCGGGACGCAGGTCGAAGGTGCTGCGGACAGCCTCCTCGATAGCGCTGCGGGCGACCTTCTCGGTGCCGAAGGTCTCGACCATGATCGAGACCGGGTGCGCAACGCCGATCGCGTAAGCGACCTGGACCTCGGCGCGGTCGGCGAGGCCGGCTGCGACGACATTCTTTGCGACCCAGCGCGTTGCGTACGCAGCTGAGCGATCGACCTTGGACGAGTCCTTGCCTGAGAAGGCGCCGCCGCCGTGGCGGGCCATGCCGCCGTAGGTGTCGACGATGATCTTGCGGCCGGTCAGGCCGGTGTCACCGACGGGACCGCCGATGACGAAGTTGCCGGTCGGGTTGACCAGGAACTCGCCGAGCAGCGCGTTCTCGTCGTACATGTCGCCCGGGAGTACGGGCTTGATGACCTGCTCCCAGAGATCTGACTTGATCTGGTCGCGCTTGCCGACCATCGACTCGCGGTGCTGTGTGGAGATCAGGACCTTTTCGATCGCGACCGGCTTGTTGTCGCGGTAACGAACCGAAACCTGAGTCTTGGCGTCCGGGCGAAGGTAATCGAGCGTGCCGGCCTTGCGGACCTCAGCGAGGCGCTGCGCCAGGCGGTGTGCCATCTGGATCGGCAGCGGCATCAGCTCGGGGGTTTCGTTCGTGGCGTAGCCGAACATCATTCCCTGGTCGCCCGCGCCCTCGAGGTCGAGGTCATCGCCGGAGCCGGACTCGCGGTGCTCTGCAGCGTCGTCGACGCCGGCGGCGATGTCAGCGGACTGCGGGTCGATCGCGTTGAGCACGGCGACGGAGTTGTAGGCGAAGCCCTCGTTGCCGTCGTCGTAGCCGATCTTCTCGATCGTGTCGCGCGCGACCTGCTGGATGTCTACGTACGCCTCGGTGCGGATCTCACCGGAGACCACGGCAAGGCCGGTGTTGACGAGTACCTCGCAGGCGACGCGCGCCTTCTGCGGGTCACCGTGCTCCTGCTCCCAGGCAAGGATGGCGTCGAGGACGCCGTCCGAGATCTGGTCGGCGACCTTGTCCGGGTGACCTTCGGTCACGGACTCGCTGGTGAACAGGTACTCGTTATCGGCGAACTGGCTCATGGAATAAGGAGGGAGAGATCTACAGAGGATTCGTTGCTGCCCGGCGAGGTCCGGGCCCCGGCCGCTTGAAGGCGAGCCAGGTCTTGTCTGACGGCACGGTACGAGGCGTCTTCCCCGAGTCCCGTGCGCTCTGCCAAGGCAAGCAACTTTGTGAAGTTCAGGAAGAGTAGCGATCCACCGTCGGCCACCTCGGCTCGCCCGATGGTCTTGCGCCAAGGTTCGCTGCTCGTCAACTTGCTGCCTTGCGCGGCAAAGACCTTGGAAACAGCGGCCTTTCGCGTTGCCAGAACGAGCTTGCCATCCTGCACCCGGCTGAAGAGCTGTTTGCGTAGGTCGGCCGGCATCGCGGCAAGAGCACGCTTCGCCTTCGCCTCGTCCTCGGTTGTCGTCACCGCTACGAGCACAGGCACGGCCTGGCCGTCGAGCAGCGAGATCGCTGTCGGCCGGTCGAACAGCGCGGCGACGTCCTTCGGGAGCGAGCTGAGCAGGCCGACACCTGCGGCGCTGGCCCCGCCGAGCCGCGAAAGCGACCCGCTGAGCCGCGGCACTACGAACGCGGCGATCGCGTCGTCGGATGTTCCGCTGAGCAGCTCGTCCGCATCAGCCTCCGTGACCTTCGCATCGCTCGCGGTGCGCTTGACGCTGCTCCGCAGCGCGACGTCTGCTCCAGAGTCCGATGGGGAGACGGAGAACGCGAGGCCGCGCAGTCCGGGCTGGTCTACTGCCGCTCCTACGAGGCCGTACGCCCCACCGCGCGGTGCGAGCAGCCTGCGTACGCCGTCGACCGAGATCCAGCCGTCGAGCACGCGGTCGCCCGGCAGACGAGCTAGCTGGCCCGACGATGTCTCGGTACTGGCCAGGCTCTTGCCTGTGCCGGCCGCGAGCCGGCGAGCGTCAGCAATCGCCTCCGTCTGACCGATTGCGAGGTAATCGCCGATGTCGGCCGCGAGCAATGCGCCGCACTTGGCTGGCTTGGTTTGCGCGGGTCCTTCTGGGCGATCGATCAGCAGCAGCGACAGTCCGCTGCCTTCGCTCGACTCATAGAGCGCCAGCGCGGCGTCATCTGCCTGCGCGAGCGCGTCCGTCGCTCGCTTGCAGTCAGGGGATGCGAGCTGATCGACGAGCTTGTCACGCGTGCTCACGTAGCTAGGGAAGCGCTCCGCCACGGCCGCGAGGTCGCCCACCACCGGGCGCCGCTCATCCAGCGAGACGTGCACGAACACGAGCGCGTTCGCAGGGACGAGGGCCGCGAGCTCTTGCGTGTTGACCCCTGGAGCGGAGCCCGAGTCCGAGATGCCATCGCGAGCCAGCGAGACGACGGCAAGCACCGCGGCGACGAGTACCGCAGTTGCCGCCACGGCCAGCTGCCAATCGAGCCTCGATGTGCTCTGCGACGAGGGGCTCACCGCTCGCGCCCCTTCCGCGTGTTGAAGTCGATAATGAGCGGCACACCGTCGAACCCGTAACGGGCACGCAGCCGGTTCTCGATGAAGTAGGCGTAGTCGCGCGTGAGCTTCTCGCGGTTGTTGACCTGGATCGAGAAGCGAGGCGGGCGCGTCTCGTACTGGGACATGTAGAGCATCCGGAGCCTGTGGCCTTGGCGCACGGGCGGCTGCTTCTCGGCCGCGATCTCAGACAGGAACCGGTTGAGCTGCGGCGTTGGGATACGCACTCGCATGCGATCGCCCAGCGTGATCGCCTCGGTCAACAGGCGCTCCACGTTGCGGCCGCTCACGGCGGAGACCGTCAAGACCTTTGGTCGCAGGCGCAGCTTGTTCCTGACCTTGGCGCGTTCGTGGTCGAGCTCGTCCTCAGGCAGCGCGGCTACGTCCCACTTGTTGAGCACGAGCGCGGTCGCGCATCCGCCCTTCATCGCGAGCTCGGCGATCCTCAGGTCCTGTGCGGTGATGCCGTCGTTTGCGTCGCAGATCACGAGCGCAACGTCGGCCCGCTCAACGGCGCGCTGTGAGCGCAAGGTTGTGTAGTACTCGACCGACTCGGTGACCTTCGACTGCCTGCGCATGCCCGCTGTGTCGACGACGACGATCCGGCGCCCATCCCACTCCATCGGAAGGTCGATCGCGTCGCGTGTCGTGCCAGCGATGTCGCTGACGATCACGCGGTCGGACTTGAGGAACTTGTTGACGAGCGAGGATTTGCCGACGTTCGGCCGCCCGATCAGTGCCAGCCGGATCGTGTCCGTGCTTTCGGCCCCGCTCTCGCCCTCCGGTAAGAGACCGGTCAGCTGGTCGAGCAGATCGCCGGTGCCAAGCCCCTGCGTCGCCGACACCGCGATCGGCTCGCCGAGCCCGAGCTGATACCCGTCTGCAGCAAGCGCCATGTCACCGACGGCGTCGACCTTGTTGGCGACCACGAGCACCGGCTTGCCCCAGCGCCGTAGAAGATCGGCGAGCTCGGCGTCGCCGGGCCTCACGCCGGCCTGCGCGTCAAAGACGAATACCGCGACGTCCGCGTCGTTGAGCCCCGCTTGGGCTTGCTCGCGGATCGATCCGGCGAGTGGGTCCTCGTCCTGGAAGTCCATCCCGCCCGTGTCGATCAGCGTGAATCTGCGTCCGTTCCACTCGCACGGCACGTAGTGCCTGTCGCGCGTGACGCCAGCTGTCTCGTGCACCACGGCAACTCGAGACTGGCTGAGCCGGTTGACCAATGAGGACTTGCCGACGTTCGGGTAGCCGACGATCGCTACGACGGGCCCTGTTCCGGGCGCGGCGCCCTCGAAGATCTCCTCGTCCCACTCTTCATCGGACATCGTTGACCAACCCCACGATCTTGCTCACGACTTCGTCGATTGTTAGCCCCGTCGTGTCGACCGGCGTGGCGCCGGGTGCGGGCGCATCGGGCGTGCGCCCGAAGCCCACGTCCGTGGCGTCTCGCGACAGCAGCGCCTCCAGCACGGTGGCCTCGTCCTCGCCGAGCTCAGCGGCGCGCCGGCGCGCTCGCTCCTCGGGGCTGGCAGTCAGGAACACCTTGACCTCCGCGCCGGGCGCCACGACCGTCGCTATGTCTCGCCCCTCGGCGACGTAGTCACCGCGGGCGATGAGCGCACGCTGGCGATCCACCAGAGCGGCGCGTACTTCAGGGTCACCTGCGACCTCGGCAGCCTTCGCGCTTACCTCAGCGGTGCGGATCTGTGAGGAGACGTCGTCGCCGTCGAGCAGCACCTCGCCGCCTGGTCCGAAGGTGATTGCGAGTTCGGACGCGGGGCGCGGATGCGCGAGCGCGGCGCACCGGTACATGGCGCCTGTGTCGAGGTACGTGAAGCCGAGCGCGTCTGCGACGGCGCGGGCGACGGTTGACTTGCCGGCCCCCGCGGGGCCGTCGATGGCGACAAGCACGTGAAGGAGAGTACGGAGCCGCGTGCGAAGCTGGGGTTGTGGGCGATCAGCGGCTCGCGACGGAGGCGATGTCGGCCTCGAACGTCGGGTAGGACACCGCGGCGGCCTCCATGCCGGTCACGAGCACGCCTTCCTTGGAAGCCAGTCCGGCGACGGCGCCAAGCATCGCGAGCCGGTGATCCCCGTGAGATGCAATCTGGCCGCCCCTGAGGCCGCCTGTACCCCGCACTACGAAGCCGTCGTCGGTCGCCTCGATGTCAGCGCCCAATCCGCTGAGACCGTTGACCACCGTGGCGATCCGGTCGGACTCCTTGAGCCTCAGTTCTTCGGCTCCGGTCACCACGGTCTCCCCTTCTGCAAAGCACCCGAGCAGCGCGACGAGCGGCAGCTCGTCGATCGCGAGCGGCACTTCGTCTGCGGTCACGACGGTGCCCGTCAAGGGGCCGTGTGCGGCTTCGATCGGGCCGACAGGCTCTGCCGCCGGCACGTCGCCCGGCGCAGGCCTGCGCTCCATGTCGGCCAGCACCACTCCGCCCATCCGGGCGAGGATCTCCAGGAAGCCGGTCCTGGTCCAGTTCATCGTCGTTCCGCTGACCGTGATGCGGCTCCCGGGCACGAGCACCGCCGCGGCGATCAGGAAGGCCGCCGAGGATGGGTCCGCGGGTACGACGAGCTCCGAGTCGAGCACCAGCTCGTCGACGTTGGCCACGGTGATCCGATCACCGTCGCGGCGGACTTGCACGCCGGCTGCAGCCAGCATGCGCTCAGTGTGGTCTCGCGAGGGCTCGGCTTCGACCACGGTCGTCTCCCCGCTCGCGGTGAGCCCTGCGAGCAGCACGCAGCTCTTGACCTGCGCGCTCGCGACCGGCATCTCGTAAGTGATCGCCTGGGGCCGCGTGCCCGTGATGGTGAAAGGAGGCAGGCGGCCCTCGGTCGCCTCGATCTCGGCACCCATCATCCGCAGTGGCTCAGCGATCCGATCGATCGGACGGCGACGGATTGAGTCGTCGCCGTCGAGCGTGTAGCTGCGCCCGTCCTGTCCGGCAAGCCAGCCGGGAAGCAGACGCATCAGGGTGCCTGCGTTGCCCACGTCGATCACGTCGTCGATCGGCGCGGCGGCGCGCAGGCCCGTCCCGCGGATTGTCACATCTGTGCCGTCGCGCGTGACGAGCGCGCCGAGCTGTTCGGCTGCCGCAAGCGTCGACAGCGTGTCCTCTGCCACCAGGTAGTTGCGGATGTGGACCGGTTCCGCTGCCATCGCCCCGAGCAGTGCGGCTCGGTGGGAGATCGACTTGTCGGCCGGAGGCGTGACCTCACCGCGAAGGCGGCGAGCTGGATCGAAACGAACGTCGGTCATGAAGTCTTGGCCTCGTACTCGCCGATCAGCGAGCGGGCTTCTGCGGCGTCGTCGCTCGCGACCCAAAGGGCGACCTCGCCCGACAGGTTGTCGGGGCGTGGGCTGAGGCTCATGTCTTGGATCGAGATGCCTGCGCGCCCGAGCGTGAGCGCGAGGTCGGCGACGACCCCTGGGCGGTTCGGGACGATGAGCCTGATCTCCTCGATCGGTCCGCCGCCCACCCCGCGTTCGAGCAGCTTGGCGCGATCGCTCTGAGCACTCCGTTGCCAAGCCGCGAGCGCGTGCTGGTCTGCATCGGCGATCAGCCCGCGCGCGGTGGTGAGTGCGGCGATCGCCTCGTCGAGATCCTCAAGCAGCGCCTCGCGGTTCGCCGAGTAGATGCCCGCCCACAGCTCGGGGTTGGCACCAGCCACGCGTGTGGCGTCACGGAAGCTCGGTCCGACGACAGGGCGACGAGCGTCGCCGAGCGCGGCTGCTCCGCCTGCGGTCAGCACGTTGGCAAGCACGTGCGGAAGGTGCGAGAACGCCGACATCAGCCGGTCGTGCTCGTGGGCGTCGATCACCGACGGCTTCGCACCCAGGCCCTGAACGAACCGGTGAAGGCGGTCGAGCATCACGCCCTCGCTTGACGGCCCCGGCGTCAGGTACCAGGTAGCACCTTCGAAGAGGTCAGCACGCGCGTTCTCCACGCCGGAGACCTCCGCACCGGCAAGCGGGTGACCGCCGATGTAATGCGCGCCCAGCTGCGCCCCGGCGAGCTGGCCCTTGGTCGAGCCTGCGTCGGTGACGGCGGCCTGCGGGTGCGCCTGCACCGCGGCCATCAGCTGGCCGTGGAGCGCCGGCACCGGCGTCGCGACCAAAACAACATCGAGCAGCACGTCGGCTGGCGGCTGGCCCGCGTGGTCGACGGCGCCGAGCTCCAGCGCCGCCTGCTCCACCGCGGGGTCGGCGTCCCAGCCCCAGACCTCTGCGCCCAGCCGCTCGCGCGCGGCCAGCCCGGCAGAACCGCCGATCAGCCCGAGCCCTGCGATGCCCAGACGGAACGACGGTTTGCCGGATGCAAGGTCTGCCATTGGGTCAGCCTGCGGCGGCCTTGGCGCCGAACGGCACCTTGCCCGCGAGGACCGCCGCCTGCTCGACCTTTGCCGCGTACGCGGGGAAGTCGACGTTGGCGATCTGCTGAGGACCGTCACAGACGGCTTCGTCAGGGTTCGGATGTGCCTCGACGATGATGCCGTCGGCTCCAGCCGCGGCAGCGCCGAGCGAGAGCGACTCCACCAGCGCACGACGACCGGCTGCGTGGCTTGGGTCGACGACGACCGGGAGGTGCGTCATCTCCTTGAGCACCGGGATCGCGGTGAGGTCGAGCGTGAAGCGGTAGGCCGTCTCGAACGTGCGGATGCCACGCTCACAGAGCAGCACCTTCTCGTTGCCTTCCTTGAGCACGTACTCAGCAGCCATGAGCAGCTCCTCGAGCGTGCCGGCCAGGCCGCGCTTGATGAGTGCAGGTACACCGCTGCGTCCGATCTCCGACAGCAGCGTGTAGTTCTGCATGTTCCGCGCGCCGACCTGGATGACGTCTGCGACCTCGGCGACGGCTTCGACGTCGCGTGGGTCCATCAGCTCGGTGACGATCGGCATGCCGGTGCGCTCGCGTGCCTCGGCCAGCAGCCGCAGGCCTTCGGTGCCCAGGCCAGAGAACGAGTAGGGCGAGGTGCGCGGCTTGTATGCCCCGCCACGGAACATCGTGGCGCCCGCTGCCTTCATCGCATCGGCAGAGTCGAGGATCTGGTCGCGCGACTCGACCGTGCACGGCCCGGCGATAAGGCCGAAGTGGTCGCCGCCGATCAGGCTTCCGCCGATCTCGAACGTGGACGGCTGCTCTTGCTTGACCTGGTTCGAGGCGAGCTTGTAGGGCTTCAGGATCGGCACGACCTTGTCGACGCCCGGGTCGGCTTCGAGGCCGAGACGAGCGACGTGCTCGCGGTCGCCGACGGCGCCGATGATGGTTACCTCTTCACCTCGGCTGGGGTGCGCTTGGACGCCGACGGACTCGATCCGGTCGATCACGGCCTGGATCTGGTCCTCGGTCGCTGTGGTTTTCATCACGATCATCATGCTTATGGTCTTTCTCTGGTTCGCAGGTGGAGAATAGGGCGTTGCCTTGCGCACGGGCCGGGACGCACGCGGTCGGAGAGGCACTCGCGCTCGTCGTCCCGAACCACCGGCCGGCGCCGGAATCCGGGCTGCGGTCACACAGGGGCGACCGGGCGCGAGGCCTAGCTAAATCGCCAATACCAGGATGTTCCGCCCGAGCATGCGGCGGCGCCGGCGGAAAGGCCGGTCGCAGAAGCGCACATGGTCGTGTGGCGGGACATGCAGGGCACGTTTTAGCAGACGCTCGCGGTACGTCAAGGCCGGTGGACGAGACGCCCATAGTGAGGCGTGGGCGTCTACACCACTCGTCGCGCCGCATCCCTCCATCCCGTCGGGCTGCGGACTGCGCGCCGAGGGGGTGTACCCGCCCACGCCCCGCCCTCCGCCTCCCAGCGGCCGAAAGCACCCAGCTGAAGCTCCGGCGCCCGAGGGAGTGATCGTGGGCGCTCGCAGGGACGCAGGGACGCAGGCCGCGACGCGTACTCCTGACGCGAGTCGGCCGAGGACGCCGCGAGCGGCCGCGAGCGCCCCGAGCGTCTACCGCGAGGCTGCGTCGGCGGCGACCTGGGTCTCGATCGTCCAGTAGCGAAGCAGCGCCGCGGTGTTCTTCAACATCGAGTCCTGCTGAGCGTCGCGTGCAACGTCCAAGACCGAGGCCTTGTCCGCCGTGGCGGGCGACGCCGCTACGGACTGCCGCACGAATGCGATGCCCGCGGCATCGAAACCGAGCTGCTTGAGTCGCTTCGCGCCGCTCGCGCCCGCGACCGCCTTGCGCGCCTTCGCGAGTGTCTTCGCGTTGAGTTTTTGCGTAGCCGCCTTCGACTTCGGGATGAGCTTGATCCCAGCCTTGCGTGCAGCGATCAGTTTGTCGATCTTTTTCGCCAGCTGGAGTGCCTGAGTGATGCTGGCTCTGGCCTGCTTACCGGTGTAGGTCTTGTCTCCGGCCTTGCGCGCCCCGCCGAGCTTGTCGACGGTGGCTCCGAACTGCCTCGAGCGAGCGGCCACTTCGAGCTGGAGAGTGAGCAGACCCGACAGCTTTGCCGCCGCCTTGGTGCTCACGCCGCCCTTGCCAGTCGAGACCTTGACCTTCTTGACCTTGGCCAGTGGAGCGATCGTCTTGAACTTGGGGTCGGGCGGGTCTTGGCGCGCCTTCTCCGTCGCACGAATCACGTCGCTGGTCATCCGTAGGCCGTTCGAAGCGACTGCGTAGCCGAGGCCTGCCCCAGCAATACCGAGGCCGACCGCACCACCGGGACCACCGGTCGACATGCCGCCGGCCACCCCGCCCACCGGCAGCGCGACACCGACCACGACCGAGCCGCCACCGCCGACGATCGCCGTGCCGACCTGACCAACCATGTTCGCGCCGTTGTAGACGCAGTTGCCTGCCCACTCACCCCACGTCGTGAGCCCCGCCTTGTCGCGCGACTCGTAGCTGTTGTTGATCGATGCCTTTGCCTTCCTGATCGGCGCCTTGGCGACGCTCGCGTTGCAGCTGTCGAGAGTCAGCGGGAGGTCGGGGGTTAGCCCCGAGATGTTCGCTTTGAGGAACTGCGTCGACCCGGCCGACGGCTTGTGGGTGGTCGATCCGCCGTAGGCGGCGACCACGTTAGGGAACACGGGCTTGGCTGGCGGCGAGTAGACCGCGGTGCAGAAGCTCACCGAAGGACTGCCGGACGTCGGCGTAAGCGTGCAGGTGTTGCCGCTGTTGAACTTGCCGCCGTCCATGGCTGTGAACGTGACCGTGCCTGACGGCGAAGTCGGTGTGGGGCTCGAGTCTGCGTCGCCCACCGTTGCGGTGCAGACTGAGTTGTCACCCGGATTGGGACCGCGGTCGCAGCGGATCTGTGTGGCGGTAGCGCGACCGGCGGTCGGGTCGGGTGTGGTGCCCGTGCCCGGATTGCCGGACGAGCCACGCCGCGTGGCCGTCCACGGGTCTCCGGTCTGCGCGTTGACGAACGAGCCTGTGTCCCAGGTACCGGTCAACGTGTTGCCGTCGGGCGAGATGGTCCCGATGAAGTACGCCGTGTAGCTGGTCTCGCGGTAAGAGGTGACGATGCGGACTTCGTTGCCCGAGATCGTGCCTGTGATCGGCCATGTGTACGGACCGCCCGACCCCTCGCCTGAGAGTCCCCCACCTCCAGCAGAGCTGATGGTCCACGACTGCTTGGCGACGCTTCCTGCGGGGAGATCCCAGGTGCCCACGACGTCGGCCGCACGCGCGGGCGTACTGAGCAGTAGCGCGATTGAGACAGCAAGCAGGAGGCGAAGCAGAGACGGGCGCATGCGCCCAACCTACATCTGTCAGGCAGTCGATACGAGCGCGCCGAGCGCGGCGATGAAGCCCGTGTTCTGCTCAGGCGTCCCGAACGACACCCGAAGCGCCCCGGGGCGTCCCAGTGCCCCACCCGCGCGCACTTGATAACCAGCGTCCGTTAGACCCGCGAGTACACGGGACTCAACCTCGGCGGCGTCGTCGGAATCTCCCCGCGGAAGGTCGAACCAAACGAAATTCGCCTGGGATGCGGCGGGCTCGATTCCGAGCTCGCGCAGCCCGTCCTCCAGCGTCATACGGGCAACGATCGCGCGTTCGACACGCCCGGTGATCTGGTCCTCGTGGCGCAGCGCTTCGGTTGCGGCCGCCTGCGCCACGGCGTTGCAGTGGAAGGGCTGGCGCACCTGCGAGGTGGCGGTGACGAACTCGTCCGAGCCGCACAGGGCATAGCCGACCCGAAGTCCGCAGAGGCCGTAGACCTTGCTGAAGGTCCTGAGCAGAACGAGGTTCGGATGCTTTGCTAGGAGCGCGATCGACGAGTCAGGGTCGTCGAGCGTGTTGAACTCGCAGTAGGCCTCGTCGAGGAGCACGCACACGTGGTCGGGCACCTGCTCGACAAAGCGCTCGATCTCCGCGTACGGCAGCGCAGTGGAGGTCGGATTGTTTGGGTTGCAGACGATGACGAGCCGAGTCGCGGCGGTGATCTCGGCGAGCATCGCGTCGAGATCGTGCTCGTGCTTGTCGTTGAGCGGCACGCGGATCGCAGTTGCGCCACTCGCTTCGGCCAGATGCGGGTACACGCTGAACGACGGCCAAGCGAAAACGACCTCCGCCCCTTCCTCGAGCAGCGCCTCGCCTGCCGCGAGCAAGATGTCGCACGAGCCGTTTCCGACCTGGATGTGGTTCAGCGGGACCTCGTAGCGCTCTGAGAGCGCAGTCCGCAGCTTGATGCTCCCGGGGTCCGGGTAGCGGTTGGCACCTAGCAGCGCGAGCCGCGCCGCCTCAACGACCGCCTCGAGCGGCGGCTCGGGCGACTCGTTGGATGCCATCAGCGCGTATTCCGCCGCCTTGCCGTAGCCCGACGCCGCCGGATAGACGGGGATCCGCTCGACCGCTTTGGAGAAGCGCATCGGCATCAGTTGGCCTCCAGATCCCGGCGCAGCGCCTTCGCCTCGTGCAGGTACACGTGGGAAGCCTCGTGCCCCTCTTCGGCGTAGTAGTGCACGAGCACGCGGATCACCTGGGGAATTGAGCCAGGGACCGGGATTTCACGGGCGCAGAGCAGCGGCACGTTCGCGAAGCCCATACGGCGCGCAGCGGCCGCAGGGAAATCTGCGTCGAGATCGTCGGTGACCGTGAACAGGCAGCTCACGATGTCGTCAACGCTCAGCTCGTTGCGCTCGAGCACCTCGCGCATCAGCTCCTCGGTCGCGTCGAGGATCGAGGCTGAGTCGTTGCGCTGGGCGGATGTTGCACCGCGTAGGGCGAAGAGGCGCATAGCGGCGCTCGACTATACGGGCCGCTACTGCTTGGCCGCTGAGCGCAGGCGCTCGATTTCGGCTGCCGTGAGTTTGCGGACCTTGCCGGCGCCGAGGTCCCCGAGCCGCAGCGGCCCGAACGATTCGCGGTGGAGTGCCTTGACGGGATGGCCGACGGCCTCGCACATTCGGCGCACCTGTCGCTTGCGGCCCTCGCGGAGCGTGATCTCCAATACTCCATGTGAGCGCTCGCGCACCTGTGCCGGCGCCGTCATGCCGTCGTCTAGTACCACGCCCTCCCGGAGCATGCGAAGTGCGGCGGGACTGGGCTTGCCGCCCTCGACGGTCGCCAGATACGTCTTCGGCACCTCGTAGCGAGGATGGATCAGCCGGTTAGCGAGATCACCGTCGTCTGTCAGCAGCAGCAGGCCCGTGCTGTCCTGATCGAGGCGCCCGACCGGATACAGCCGCCGATCGGTTTTGACCATGGCCGTCACTACCGCGCGGCCGTGGGTGTCGCTCGCGGTCGAAACGACGCCCTCGGGCTTGTGAACCATCCAAACCTCGCGCTCATCGCGAATCGTCACCTGTCGGCCGTCGACCGTCACACGCTGGGACTCAACGCTGAGCGCCGGGTCAGTGACGAGCACACCGTCCACCGTCACCCGGCCCTCTCTGATGAGCTCCTCGCTCGCACGGCGAGACGCAACACCGGCGTGCGCGAGGTACTTGGCAAGTCGCATCGCTCCCAACGGTATGCGCTCCTCCCCTAGCCTGGTGTCGCGCATGGATCTGCAGCTACTCAAGACCACGCTCGCCGACCTGGGCGAGCCCGCATTCCGCGCCGGTCAGGTGTGGGAGTGGGCTGCTCGGGGAGCGAAGAGCTACTCGGAGATGACGAACATCTCCAAAGAGCTGCGCGCGACGCTTGAAGAACGCGTGCCGTTCTCCACTCTGGTGCTGCAGCAGGAGGCCAAGTCTGTCGACGGCACGATCAAGGCCCTGTTCGTAACCGGCAAGGACGCACGCCCGGTGGAAGCGGTGCTGATGCGTTACCGCGACGGCCGCCGCTCGCTCTGCCTGTCCTCGCAGTCGGGCTGTCCTCTGACCTGCACGTTCTGCGCGACGGGCACGATGAAGTTCGGGCGCAACCTGACGGCCTCGGAGATCCTCGACCAGGCGCTGCATTTCCGCCGTATGACGAACGTGGATCACGTGGTGTTCATGGGGATGGGCGAGCCGATGATGAACCTCGACAACGTGCTCGACGCATGCCGCAAACTGCCTGACGTCGGCGTCACGCACCGCCGCACCGCGATCTCCACTGTCGGCTGGGTACCGGGCATCGACCGGCTCACCGAGTCCGACATGCCGATCCGGCTGGCGCTCTCGCTCCACGCGGCTGACGAGGCGCTGCGTTCACAGATCATGCCCGTCAACGAGCGCTACCCATTGCGCGACGTGCTTGCAGCCTGCAACCGGTTCTACGACAAGAAGCGCCGAATGATCTTCGTCGAGTACGTGATGCTCAAGGGGGTCAACGACTCGGTGGAGCGCGCCGAAGAACTCGCCGACGTGCTCGACCCCAAACGGTTCAAGGTGAACCTGATCCCGTACAACCCGACGGGCAGTTACGACGGCTCAGACCGCGACACCATCCAGGAGTTCGCCGACACCCTGGAGGCCCGCGGAGTCGGGGCCACCATCCGCCTCACGCGCGGCCAGGACATCGACGCGGCCTGTGGTCAGCTAGCAGCAGCTGCAGCGCGCTGACGATGTCCGGTGTGGGTTTCTTACCGCCCGCTGCCGAAACCTGCACCGCACACGTAGGGTTCGGGCATGGCAGGCGATCCACTCAGGCCGGTTCTGCAGACGCTGGCGGTTGTGCAGGGGCTGATCGGGCTGGCACAGACGTTTGCGCCCGGCTGGTTTTACGACACGCTCGCGAACTTCGGAGCGCGCTCTGACCACACGCTGCGCGATGTCGCCACCTACTACCTGGCCTCCTCCGCAGCTCTGCTGATCTCCGTCTCCCGCAAGTCATGGCGGGTGCCTGTGCTGTTTCTCGTGCTTGCCCAGTACGTACTGCACTCGCTCAACCACCTGTTCGACATCGGCAAAGCTGATCCCAGTTGGGTAGGCCCTGCGGACGCTGTCAGCCTGATCGCTATCGCCGCGGGCCTCGGCTGGGCACTGTCGATCGCGTTCAAGCAGGAGCGGCCATGAGGATTTTCCTCGCAGGAGCCACCGGAGCGATCGGCAGGCCCCTGACTGCGCGGCTGCTCGCCGACGGCCATGAGGTCACGGCGATGACGCGCTCCCCGGAGAGCGCACGCGCCCTCGAAGGCCAGGGCATCGCTGCCGTTGTCGCCGACGCGTTCGACTCCGAGGCGGTGACCGCGGCGATCACAGCGGCGGCCCCGGAGGTGTTGATCCATCAGCTCACCGCCCTCCCCACCAGCGGCGGCGCAAAGAAGTTCGCCGCAGGACTGCGGGTGACATCGCGCCTGCGTCGCGAAACCGTGCCTGTGATGCTCGAGGCAGCGGCGGCAGCGGGTGCGCGAAGGGCGATCGTGCAGTCGATCTCGTTCGTAACTGCCCCCGATGGCCGGCCGGTGCACGACGAGTCCGCACCGCTCTGGACCGACTCCCCTGACGAAACGCTCGCCGACTCGATCGGCGCGGTCGCCGACATGGAGAGGTCGGTAGAGCAGGCATCACTCGAAGGCATCGTGCTGCGCTACGGATTCTTCACCGGGCCCGGCACTGCCTGGGG
>CAZLKZ010000002.1:81045-83432 GCA_964560235.1 uncultured Conexibacter sp.
ACAATGCCGACGTGGATGGCCAACATGCTGCTGCCCGCGTCGCTCGTGCATTACTCGACGACGCTGGCCGGCAACGACAGCTCACTTGCCGAGCGGGAGCTCGGGTGGCGAGCGACCAAACGGTGGCCTGAAGGTCTCTAGGCGACTGGCGGGTTGCTGGCCGCCGTCACGGTGATAGGGCCCTCTGCACCGGGCTCCGGCTCACCCTCTGCCGCCGGCGCAGACTCGGCCTCGACCTGGCCGCCCCCGCTGCGCGCGTCGCCGACCTTGCCGAGCCGCTCACGGAGCTCCGTGACGTCTTCGGGTGTCGGGTCCCACTCAGCAATGTCCGGTAGGTCGTCGAGCGAAACGAGCCCAAACAGCTTCAGGAAGAGCGTTGTCGTGCGGTAAAGCGTCGCGCCGAACTCAGACCGCCCAGATTCTTCGATCAGCCCGCGCTCGACCAAAGTGGCGGTCGCCGAATCCGGGCTCACGCCGCGGATCCTGCCGATCTCCGGACGCGAGACCGGCTGCAGGTAGGCGACGATTGCGAGCGTTTCCGCCTGCGCGGGGCTCAGCGGCGGGGTGCGAGGCGTCGAGAGCAGCTTGCGCGCCGCGTCGTCGGTGTCGGGGGCTGAGGCAAACGTGAACCCTCCGGCGAGCTCGCGCAGCTCGATACCTCGGCGGCCCGGCAGATACGCCTCACGCAGCTCGGCGATGGTGGCCTCGATCTCTTCGGGCTCGGCGCCGGTCGCGGCCACAAGCTCGCGCTCGCCGACCGGCTCGGGCGAGAGGAACAGGAGTGCCTCGACGGTGCGGGTCAACTGGTCGCTCATGCGCTGGCTCCGATTCCGGGTGCGTAAACGCGTGGTTCACCATCAGGCTTGGGTTCAAGCACGCTGGTGCTCATGATCGAGATGTCTGCGAAGGGCCGCTCCTGCTCCCAGCGCACCTCGCCCTCCTTGTAGAGCTCGAGCAGCGCGAAGAGAGTCACGCAAACGGTGACGCGATCGGCACCTGCGACCGCCTCGTCGAAGCTCACAACTTTGCGGCCGCGGCGCAGCAGGCTGCGGAGGTGGTCGACGCGCTCGGCGAGCGTCACCCGCTGCATCGTGATGTGCCTGACGTCGACCGCCGGCGGGGGCGTCAGCAGGTCGCCGATCGCGCGCCCGAGGCGCGAAGGGGCGTAGACCGCCTCAAGCTCGCACAGCTCGACACGCCGCAGGCGAGACGGCACCGGCGCGCTACGGAAGTACGAGCCGCGGTTGGCCTCGAGCAGCTCGGCGAGGTGCGTCGAGGCGGACCGGTAGCGCCGAGCGTCGAGCATGCGCTCAAGTAGCTCCTCCAGCGCCTCCTCGGGAGCGATCTCCTCGTCTTCGCCCTCTTCGCGCGGGAGCATCAGGCGCGATTTGAGCTCCAAGAGCGCCGCGATCAGCACCAGGAACTCGGTGGCCGCTTCGAGGTCGAGCTCGCCGCGCGCCTCGAGCACGTCGATGTAGCTCAGTACTACGTCGGCGAGATCGACCTCGAGCAGGTCGATCTCTTCACGGAGTACGAGCGTGAGGAGCAGGTCGAATGGACCGGTGAAGATCTCGAGGTCGAGCTCGAGATCGGCTACAGCGGTGGCTGCCATGCGACCGGAAAGCTAACGGTCGCACTGGATGGCTCTGCTCAGGCGGTCGGAGTGAGCCGAACCAGAGGGATAACTCGGTCGGTTTTCTGCTGGTAATCGCCGAAAGCCGCGTAGAAGCTGACGAGCTTCGGCCATAGCTCAGTGCGCTCAGGCTCAGGAACGACGCTCGCGTGCACGTCGATGACGGCACCCTTCAGCTCCATCTTGGTGTCCGGATTTGCCTTGAGGTTGTGGAACCAGGCCGGACTCTTTGGGGCACCGCCGTAGGAGGCCACGATGATGATGTCCTCGCCGTCAGGCATGCCGAGCAACGGCACTACGCGGTGCTCGCCGCTCTTTGCACCCACGTGGTGCACGAGCACCAGCGGCGCTCCGTCGAAGCTGCCGCCGATCCGCCCCTTGCTTGCGCGATACACCCACGCGTTCGCGTCCGACCCCCACTTGACGACCTTGTGGGCGAACGTCCCCGGCTTCGGCGAGGTCGTGCGTGACGTGATGCTGCCCCAGAGGCCCTTCTTCGGCTCGTCCATGTTCGGCAGTTTGCCCGATCGCGTTCGTGCGATGCTTGCGCCATGGCACAGTTCCGCGCGATCTCAGACCACGTCCTGCAGTTGGCGCTTGACCCGCTCCAGGGCGTCAACTGCTACCTGGTGCCCGAAGGCGACGGGCACACGCTGATCGACGCCGGCGGCAAGCTGGATGCCCGGCGGATCATCAAGGCGCTGCGTGGCAGAACGCTTGTGCGCCACGTCGTGACCCACGTGCACCCTGACCA
>CAZLKZ010000002.1:83532-91770 GCA_964560235.1 uncultured Conexibacter sp.
CAGCTGGGGTTCTGGCACGAGCAGAGCCGCACGCTGATCTGTGGAGACGGGCTGCGGAACATGTCGTTCGCGACCGGGCGGCCCGGGATCCGCCTCCCGCCGGACTACTTCACGGTCGACCCGGCAGAGGCAAAGCTGACTGCGGCCAAGATCCGCGAGATGCGTCCCGAGCTGATCGCCTTCGGGCACGGCAGACCTGCCCGCGGTGCGGACGACATCGCCGAGCAGCTCGCGACTCTCGTTTAGCGCGGAACGCCGACGCCGATACCTGCGCGCACGTCGGCGAGCACCTCGGTCGTGATCGCCCGTGCCTTCGCTGCGCCGGCGGCGAATACGGCCTCTAGCCCTGCTTCGTCGGCTCGAATCGCGGTGTAGCGCTCGCGCACCGGCGCGAGCATCTCGTTGACCGCCTCAGCGGTCGCGACCTTCAGATCGCCGTAACCGCGTGCGCTCTGCATCTCCTGCTCGATCGCGTCAGGCGATACGCCTCGGGCGACAGCGAGGATGTCGATCAAATTCGTGACCCCGGGCTTGCCCTTGTCGCGCACGATCCGCGGCGGGTCTTCGCTGTCGGTCACCGCACGCTTGAACTTCTTGAGCGTCGCGGCCTCGTCGTCGAGCACGTAGACCGTGCCCTCGGGCGTGCCGTTGGTGGTCGACATCTTCTTCTCCGGATTCTGCAGATCCATGATGCGAGCACCGACGGCCGGGGTGCGGATGTCAGGGGCAACGAGCGTGCCGTCACCGAACTTGGCGTTGAAGCGCACCGCGAGCTCGCGCATCAGCTCGACGTGCTGGCGCTGGTCGTCGCCGACAGGTACCTCGTCGGCGCGATAAGCGAGCACGTCCGCCGCCATCAGCACCGGGTAGAAGAAGAGATCGGCGGACACGAGCTCACGCTGCGCGCCCGACTTCTCCTTGAACTGCGTCATGCGATTGAGGTCGCCGTGCGAACACACCGCACCGAGATGCCACGCGAGCTCGGTGTGCTCTGGCACGTCGGACTGCCGAATGAAGATGCAGCGCTCTGGATCGAGGCCTGCTGCCAAGAGGATCGCTGCCGTGTCGTAGACCCGCGACCGCATGTCGGCGGGGTCGAACGGAACCGTCATCGCGTGCAGATCGACCACGCAGAAGATCGCCACGTCGCCAGCGTCTGCTGCGCGCTGCTGGCCCTCGACGTACTGCTGGATGGCCCCGATGTAGTTGCCGAGGTGCTTCTGGCCGGTCGGCTGGATGCCGCTGAAGATCCGCATTGCGGGAGCAGTCTAGGTACGGACGGCGCGGTAGGTTCGACGCATGGCGATGAACGACACGGGACTGCCCGACGACTACCGCCCGTGGCCTGCCCTTTGGGCGATGGTGATCGGGTTCTTCATGATCCTCGTCGACACGACGATCGTGTCGGTCGCCACTCCGGCGATCATGGAGGCCTTCGACACCGATGTGAACTCGGTCCTCTGGGTCACGAGCGCCTACCTGCTGGCCTACGCCGTGCCGCTGCTCGTGACAGGCAGGCTCGGCGATCGGGTCGGCCCGCGCAACATCTACCTCGTCGGCCTCGTTCTGTTCACCGGCGCGTCGCTCTGGTGCGGACTCGTGGGGTCGATCGGGGAGCTGATCGTGGCGCGCATCGTCCAGGGGTTCGGTGCGGCGCTGATGACTCCCCAAACGATGGCGGTCATCACGCGCACGTTCCCTGCGCACGCACGCGGACAGGCGATGGCTTTGTGGGGCGCCACCGCGGGTGTCGCGCTGATGGTCGGCCCCGTGCTCGGCGGCCTGCTGATCGACGGCCCGGGCTGGGAGTGGATCTTTTTCGTCAACGTGCCGGTGGGACTCGTTGCGATGGTGCTCGGCTGGCGGCTGATTCCAAAGCTGAAGACCCACAGCCACGAGTTCGATCCGCTCGGAGTCGTCCTCTCCACGCTCGGGATGTTCTTGCTGGTCTTTGGCATCCAGGAGGGAGAGCGCTACGACTGGGGCAAGATCACAGGCTTCATCTCGGTGCCGCTGCTCATCGGGGCGGGCGTCGTGGTGATCGGCGCGTTCCTGTTCTGGCAGAGCCGCAACACCCGTGAACCGCTGATTCCGCTCAGCCTGTTCGCCGATCGCAACTTCTCCCTCTCGAACGCCGCGATCACGACGGTCTCGTTCTCGTTCACCGCGCTCGGCTTCCCGTTCATGCTCTACACCCAGCTGGTGCGAGGTTGGTCACCCACCGAGTCGGCGTTGCTGCTCCTACCGATGGCCGTCGCCGCGATGGTGCTCGCGCCGTTTGTCGGCAAGGTCGTCGACAGCGCGCACCCGAGGGTTCCGACCGCGTTCGGCTTCTCCGCCTCCGCGGCTGGCCTGCTGTGGCTCACGACCCAGATGACAACTGACAGTTCGACCGTGTCGCTGCTGTTGCCGATGTCACTCATGGGAATCGGCAGCGCGTGCATGTGGGCACCGCTCGCGGCGACGGCCACCCGCAACCTGCCGCCACAGTCGGCAGGCGCTGGATCGGGCGTGTACAACACGACCCGTCAGATCGGCGCCGTGCTGGGCAGCGCGTGCATCGCAGCACTCATGAGCTCGCGGCTTGCTGCGGAACTCGGCGAGCGCGCAGGTGACGGCGCCGCTATGGCAGCCGGCGGCGCGAGGCAGCTACCGCCGGAGGTCGCGACCAAGTTCGCGGACGCGATGGCTCAGTCGATCCTGCTCCCGGCCGCGGTGACAGCAGCCGGCCTACTCATCGTGCTGCTGTTCGAGGGTGCAAAGCACCCTGGGCGAGCGGAGGCCGCTCAGCCTTCTGAGTGAGCGCTGAGGTACTCGACGTACAGAGGCCGTAGCCCGCTGAGCAGTGTCGGGTCGGCGTGGATCAGCTCAGTCAGCAGGCTGGAGCTGCGCAGCACGTCGTTGAAGGCCTCGTCGGTCTCCCCTGCCGCAGCATGCGCTGCAGGCGCCGCTTCAAGCACGCGCTTGAAGAACCCGATGTCGACGTGCTTGACGGCGCGCGCAAATGCGCGGTCGTGCAGCTCCTTGTCGCTCAGCGCGTCGAGTTCTGCGCTCATGCCAGTTCTTCCCGGATGATCGGCTGCTTGGCCGCGCGAGCTTCGTCGAGCCGGCGGACTGGAGTTGAGTAGGGCGCGTTCTGAGCGATCGTTGGGTCATCCCCTGCTTCGCGCAGGATCTCGGCGATCGCCTCGGCGAAACCGTCGAGCGTCTCCTTGGTCTCGGTCTCGGTCGGCTCGACCAGCAAGGCCTCGTCGACGAGCAGCGGGAAGTACACCGTCGGCGGGTGGTAGCCGTGGTCGAGCAGGCGCTTGGCGAGGTCGAGCGTCTTGATGCCCAGCTCCTTCTTCATCGGAGCGCCGGACAGCACGAACTCGTGCGTGCACAGCTCGCCGAAGGCCAGCGGCAGATGCTCGAGCACGCCGAGCTCCTTGAGCTTGGCTAGCAGGTAGTTGGCGTTCAGCACGGCCGTCTCTGAAGCGTCGGCCAGTCCCTCTGCGCCGAGCGAGCAGATGTATGCGTAAGAGCGCACGAACGTGCCGAAGTTGCCCTGGTAGCCGCGCAGCCGGCCGATCGACTGCTCGTAGCCCTGCTCGTCGAGGTCGAACGTGCCGTCCTCGGACTTCGTGATGCGCGGGTTCATCAGGAACGGCGCGATCCGGTCGGACACGCCGATCGGACCCGAGCCCGGCCCACCGCCGCCGTGCGGCTGCGTGAACGACTTGTGCAGGTTGAAATGGACGATGTCGAAGCCCATGTCGCCCGGCCTCGCCTTGCCCATGACCGCGTTGAGGTTCGCGCCGTCGTAGTAGAGCGTCGCGCCCACGTCGTGCACGATCTTGGCGATCTCGGTGATGTTGCCGTCGAAAATGCCCAGCGTGTTGGGGTTCGTCAGCATCAGACAGGCGACGTCGGTGTCGGCCTTGGCCCGCAGGTCGTCGAGATCGACGCCGCCGTCCGGGTTGGTGCCGACCTTCACCACCGTCATCCCGGCCATCGTCACCGTGGCCGGGTTGGTGCCGTGAGCCGTGTCAGGCGTGAGCACCTTGGTGCGGGTCTCGCCACGAGCCTCGTGGTAGGCGCGCGTGAGCAGCACACCTGCGAGCTCGCCGTGCGAACCGGCCGACGGCTGCAGCGAAACGTGCGGCATACCGGAGACCTCTCCGAGCGCGCGCTCGAGGTTCCACATGAGCTCCAGGGCACCTTGGCTGTGCGCCGGGTCTTGAAGCGGATGCAGTCGGGCGAAGCCGGACAGCGCGGTGACCCGTTCGTGCAGGCGCGGGTTGTGCTTCATCGTGCACGAACCGAGCGGGTAGAAGCCGGTGTCGAGGTCGAAGTTGCGTCGCGAGATCTTCACGTAGTGGCGCACGAGCTCGGGCTCTGAGACCTCGGGCAGCCGGGCCGGGGCGGCACGCCGCATCGAGCCTGGCAGCAGGCCGTCGACCTGCGGCACATCCAGCTCGGGACAGACGAACGCGCGGCGTCCGGGAGCGCCCTTCTGGAAGATCGTGCGGGTTTCGGCTTCGCCGAAGCCCGCCGCGAGTTTGCCTTCGGCAAACGTCGCACTCACTGACTCCTTCGGCACTGACGGGGTCATGCTGTCACCGCCTCTCGGGATTCAGCGGAGACCGCCGTGGCGACCACCTCCACGAGGCGATCGATGTCGGCCTTCGTGCGCTGCTCGGTGAGCGCGACGAGCAGGCCATTCGGCAGCTCGTCGTAGTCGCGCCCGATCGCATAGCCGGGGTTGACGCCCTGCTCCTGGCAGCGCGCGATCACGCGGCGCACGCCATCGGTGTCGAGACCGTCGAGCTGCACGGCGAACTCACGCACGACGGGCCCGTCGTACGCCGCGCTGATGCCGTCAACGCCGACCAGCGCTTCGCGCGCGTAGTGGGTGCGTTGCAGCAGCAGCTCACCGAGCTCCTGGAGCCCCTCGCGGCCAAGCCAGCCGAGGTAAACGACTCCCGCGAGAGCGTTGAGCGCCTGGGAGGTGCAGATGTTGGAGGTCGCCTTCTCGCGGCGAATGTGCTGCTCTCGGGTCTGCAGCGTGAGGACGAAGCCGCGCCGGCCGTCGACGTCTTCGGTTTCGCCGGCGATTCGGCCCGGCATGCGGCGCAGGTGTTCCTCGGTCGCGGCAAAGAAGCCGAAGGACGGGCCACCGAAGTCGAGCCGGTTGCCGAGGGTCTGCCCCTCGCCGACGGCCACGTCGATGCCGGCCTCGCCGGGCGGCTTGAGGATGCCGAGCGGGATCGGGTCGTACTGGCCCACCACGACCACCTTGTCGCCGGCGGCCGACTTCGCCGCTGCGGAAAGTGCCTCAGCATCTTCGATGCCGCCGAGGAAATTGGGCTGCTGCAGGAATACAGCGGATGTGTCCTCGTCGATGGCTGCTGCCCATGCTGCGGCGTCGGTTACGCCGTTCTCGAGTCCGACCTCAACGATCTCGACGCCGTATCCGTGGGCGTAGGTCGCCAGCGTCTGGCGGCTGTGCGGGTGCAGGCCGCGCGAGACAACGAACTTGCCGCGCTTGTTCGCGAGGCGCGCGAGGTAGCCGGCAGCCGCGACCGCACTCGGGCCCTCGTAAACAGAGGCGTTAGAGACCGGCAGCGCGGTCAGCTCGCTGATCGCTGTCTGGTACTCGAACATCACCTGCAAGTTGCCTTGGGAAACCTCAGGCTGGTACGGCGTGTAAGGGGTCAGGTACTCGCTGCGGCCGAGCAGCATGTCGATGACCGAGGGCACGTAGTGGTCGTACATGCCGGCACCGAGGAACGTGACCTCGTCTTCGGCGCTGGTGTTCTTGGCCGCCAGGTCGCGCAGGTGCGCGTAGACGTCCTGTTCGGCCATCCCTGCGGGCAGGTCGAGTGCCCGTCCGAGCCTCACGTCTGCCGGGATCTGGCGATCGAACAGCTCGTCGACCGAGCCGACGCCGATCGTGGCGAGCATCGCCTGCAGATCGGAGTCGGTTACTGCGGTGTAGCGGCTCATCGTTAGCCGAGCGAGGACTCGTAGGCAGCCGAGTCGAGCAGGCCGTCCTTCTCGGACTCGTCGCTCAGCTTGATCTTGACCATCCAACCCTCGCCGTATGCGTCGTTGTTGATCGCATCGGGGGTGTCTGAGAGTGCGTCGTTGACCTCGATGATCTCGCCGGAAAGCGGCGCGACCACGTCGGAGACGGCCTTGACGGACTCGACCTCGGCGTAGCTCTCGCCCGCGGTCACGGTCGTGCCGATCTCCGGCGGGTCGAAGAACACGACTTCGCCGAGCGCATCCTGGGCGTACCAAGTGATGCCGAGGGTCGCGACATCGCCTTCGATGCGCGCCCAATCGTGCTCGGGGTGGTAGAGGAGATCTTCTGGGTAGCTCGCGTCGGCCATGGGTGTGGAGCCTACTTCTTGTAGAGGGGTTTCTCGGCGACGGTGGCAGAGCGCTCACGCCCGCGCACGTCGATCTTCAGTTTGCTGCCAGGCGTTGCTTGATCTGACGGCACGTACGCCATTCCGATGCCCTGGCCCAGCGACGGGGACATCGTGCCGGAAGTAACGGTGCCGCCCCCGACAACCGCGTTGCCCTGGCGGGCAATTCCATCGTCCATCGTGAACGCGACGAGCTTCTCGGTGGGTCCAGCTTCGCGGGTAGCGCGTACAGCGTCCGCACCGATGAATCCCGTGTCCTCCTTGCAGGCCCAGCCGAGTCCGGCCTCGATCGGGCCTCGCTCGATCATCAGATCGTTGCCGTAGAGGTGGTAGCAGACCTCGAGCCGCAAGGTGTCTCGCGCGGCGAGGCCCACGGGTTTGGCGCCGCGGCGCACAAGCTCGTCCCACAGCCCCGGCGCGAGTGTGGGGCTACAGAGGATCTCGACGCCGTCCTCACCGGTATACCCAGTGCCGCAGACCAAGACCGGCTCGCCGAGCAGGTGCCGCTCGACGGCGCTGAAACGCTCCGGGAGCGGCGCGTCAGACAGCGCCTGCACAATCTCGCGGGCTAGCGGACCTTGCACCGCGATCATCGCGTACTGATCTGCCACGTCCTCGACGGTTACGTCGTGCACGCCGACGTGGTCTGTGAACCAGGCGAAGTCCTGAGAGTGATTGGCGGCGTTGGTGACCGTGAGGTACTCAGACGGGCCGAGCCTGTAGGTGAAGAGATCGTCGAGCACGCCACCGTCCTCGCGGCACAGCACCGAGTACTGCGCACCGCCGACCGGGATCTTTGTCACGTCGTTTGAGAGCAGGTTTTGGAGGTATGACTCCGCTCCGGGTCCGCTCGTCTTGATCTCACCCATGTGGGAGACATCGAAGATGCCGCAGGCCGACCGCGTGGCCTTGTGCTCATCGCCCACGCCGTCGTACTGAACGGGCATCTCCCAGCCGGCGAACGGCACCAACTTCGCGCCTGCCTCGACGTGCTGGTGGTACAGCGGGGTGCGCCTGAGCGCCTGGTTCGAAGTGGCCGCCATGAGGGGGCGAGGCTACCAGCGGGGCGCGGGCGCCTTTGTGGTGGTGGGGCCGGGAGTCGGGGCGACCGCCTCACTAAACACCGTGCGCCGGCTCCGCCGGCTGACGGCGCGGGCTCCGCCCGCTGAATCGTTCGCCGGCCACCCCGACTCCCGGCCCTACCCCAAGCGCCCGCGGGCTGGAGAAGCTGGGTAGCGTGGTGGTGATGGCGATTGAGTTTCGGAGTGCGCCGCTGGATTCTGGGGATGGGGCGCTGCTGGTTGGCGCGATGGTCGATGAGCTGGCTGTGATCTACGACGGGCTCGACATCAACGACGCGTCGATGCCGAAGGCCTCCGCGAACGAGCTGGGCCCACCCCACGGCGACTTCCTTGTGGGCTACGACGGCAGCGACGCCGTGTGCTGCGGGGGGCTGAAACGGCTGCCCGACGGAGCCGTCGAGATCAAACGCATGTACGTCGTGCCCGAAGCACGCGGCAAAGGCCTCGCCCGCACCCTCCTGGTCGCACTCGAAGACCGCGCCCGCGCCATGGGCTTCACCACCGCCCGCCTCGACACAGGCCCCAAACAACCACGCGCCCGAGCTCTCTACGAATCAGCCGGCTACACCCAAATCCCCAACTTCAACGCCAACCCAATGGCCGACTACTTCGGGGAAAAGCAGCTCTAGATCGCCATCGGGTGCGTGAAGCAGTTCGCCCAGAGACGGCCGCCGTCCCGCGGTGACGCGGCGAGGGTGGCCTCACGCGCCCGTGAGCGATTGAGCCGCGAAGCGGCGCCA
>CAZLKZ010000002.1:91870-94793 GCA_964560235.1 uncultured Conexibacter sp.
CGCGGCGAGGGTGGCCTCACGCGCCCGTGAGCGATTGAGCCGCGAAGCGGCGCCAGCAGGCCGCGAAGCGGCCGCCTGGTGTTTAGCGAACGGGTGTGTAGGGCCACCCTCGCCCACGGAGCACTACCGCAGGAACGGCGGGACGTCGATGTCTTCGTCCCGAATCTCCAACGACTCATCCACCCGCGGCGACCGGTCCTTGGACGACGACGCCGACCGTCCGGCCGAACGTCCCTCACGGCTCACACGCGAAACACGCGATGAGCTGCGCTTGTCGAAACCGGTCGCGATCACGGTGACGCGCACCTCGTCGCCGAGGTTCTCGTCGATAACCGAGCCGAAGATGATGTTGGCGTTCGGGTCTGCTGCGCCCTGAACGATCTGCGCCGCCTCGTTGAGCTCGAAGAGCCCGAGGTCGCTGCCGCCGGAGATGCTGAGCAGGATGCCGGTGGCGCCTTCGACAGACTCTTCGAGCAGCGGGCTGGAGATCGCTGCCTGGGCTGCGTCCGTCGCGCGGTTCTCGCCGCCGGACTGACCGATGCCCATGAGGGCAGAACCTGCGTCGGTCATGATCGTGCGGACGTCGGCAAAGTCGAGGTTGATCAGGCCCGGGGTCGTGATCAGGTCGGTGATGCCCTGCACGCCCTGGCGAAGCACGTTGTCGGCCTCGCGGAAGGCTTCAAGGATGGTGGTGCGCTTCTCGACGATCCCTAGGAGCTTCTCGTTCGGGATGACGATCAGCGTGTCGACGACCTCACGGAGGCGCTGGATGCCCTCCTGGGCCTGGCGCATCCGCTGAGTTCCTTCGAACTCGAACGGCTTGGTGACGACTCCGACGGTGAGCGCGCCGATCTCGTTCTTCGCGATCTCTGCGATCACGGGGGCCGCGCCGGTGCCGGTGCCGCCGCCTTCGCCAGCGGTTACGAAGACCATGTCAGCGCCCTTGAGCGCCTCTTTGATCTCGTCGCGGGACTCGGAGGCTGCTCCGAAGCCGGTTTCAGGGTTGGCGCCTGCGCCGAGACCCTTGGTCAGTTCATGACCGATGTTGAGCTTCACGTCGGCATCGCACATTGCGAGTGCCTGCGCGTCGGTGTTGGCCGCGACGAATTCGACGCCGCGTAGGCCTGCGTCGACCATCCGGTTGACGGCGTTGGTTCCGCCGCCGCCGACGCCGACGACTTTGATGACTGCGAGGTAGCTACCGCTGTCCATGAGCTCTAAGGATCCTGTCTGACCTTCGTTGTATTGGCCCAAGCAGTTTCCTTCACGTCCGCAGTCGCCTGGACCGAGATACCGCGGACACCGCCATCATCGGCTACGGCGGGCAGTGTAGACCGCAAGATCACGTGCACACAACCTGCAGCTCGACCTGCACTTGAGGGTTTTATACCACCTAGGGCTCAACTGGTACTTGAGGGTTAGGGTCTACCGGTGTGGTCGTTGTAGTCGTGGTCTCCCCCTCCCCTTGAGGCACCACGCCACCCGCAGCAGGACGGTCAGGGGCCCTCAGGTCGATGTAAGTCGCGTCAGCAGCCTCAGGATCCCCCAGCACGCCCTGGGCGGCCAGCCACTTGGCGTTGAGCCGCTCGCCGGTGCCGAATCGCAGCGTCACACCCGTGTCGAGCTGAAAGGTGAGTCCGTTCTCGTCGGACACGCCACCGAACCGCACACGCCGCTTGAGGTCGGTCGGCGCGAGCGACAGCGCCTTGATGACGAGCTTGGCCTCGCTGCGCAGCGGCGCATCGCGAGTGAGCTCGCCACGGGTCGGTACCAGGGGCAGGTTCGCAGTTGGCACGCCAGGCAGCAACGCACCTTCAGACGAGACGGCAACCTTGCGTGAACCCGACTGCAAGGCGGCGATCGGCCGCTCTTCCTCAACGGTCACGACAAGGCGATGCGGCGGCTTGCGATCGACGGAGATCGACTTGACCGTCGGGAGATCATCGACCGATGCACGTAGGGCGGCAACGTCCGGATTCAGACTCGACATCCCCACTCCCGCCTTCTTGAGTCGTGCCCGGATCTCGGCTGCTTGGTAGCCGTTTGCCCCGTCGACCGTGACCCGCTCCACCTCCATCAGTGAGGAGTCTCGGATCAGGTAGTAGCCGCCGCCGAGCAGCGCGGCGACGATCAGGACACCCACCGCGGCGGTTACCCACCTGGGTAGCGATCTCAGAGACATGGGGAAGCAGTCGGTGCTGGCACGCGATCAGGACTTCGTTCGGCAGCGGCGGCCCGCTCCCTGCTCATGCCCCTGCGATGCGGCGCGCCTGGCCATCGATGTTGCCCGCCCCCATGGCGAGGATCACGTCGCTCTCATCGGCGATCGAGGCGACGTAGGACGCAGCATCGGTGAGATCGGGGATCCATGCGACCGGAGTTCCGCCGCCCGCGTCTGCGGCCGCCTCGGCGACCTGCAGGCCGCTCACGCCCGGAAAGTCTTCGGCCCGCTCGCGAGCCTCGTAGATGCCCGTGACGACGACCGAGTCGGCGCCTGCCAGCGCCTCGCCGAACCTGCGCGAGAGCTCCTGGGTACGGCTGTAGAGGTGCGGCTGAAAGAACGCCACGACCTTGCGGGCGCCCAGCGAGCGTGCCGCAGCGACGGTTGCGGCCACCTCGGTCGGGTGGTGAGCGTAGTCGTCGACCACGAGCGCGCCGCGGGCAGTCCGTCCGAGCCGCTGAAACCGCCGTCCTGCGCCGCCAAAGGACGAGAGCGAGCCGGCAAGCACGGCTTCATCGGCACCCGTGAGTGCACATGCCTCGAGTGCGGCCGCGGCGTTTCGGGCGTTGTGCTCGCCGGGAACGGTGAGCACAACCTCGTGGCCGCGCCAATGAAACCGCGAGCCGCCCTCGGTAAGCGTGACCTCGCCGGGGTCGAAGACGATGTCTCCTTCGCGCGCGAGCTCGGGCGCGACGACTCTTA
>CAZLKZ010000002.1:94893-102361 GCA_964560235.1 uncultured Conexibacter sp.
CGCGGGCGCGACGGTGCCGTCTGCCCTCCCGGATTGCGCTCGGGGTTCGACTCGGGCACAGCCGAGCTGTGAAACACGTCGGCCCCCGGCGGCACGTTGGCCGCGCTGTGCCCCACGAAGACCGTGATGCCGCTGTCGCGGAGCTTTGCCAACGCGGCGGACTCGGCTTGGTCTGATCCGCTGACCTCAGCGCCGAGCTGCGCGGCCACACGCGCCCATCCGCTCATGCCCGCCCCGCCGATGCCGATCAGGTGGATCTTGCGGCCTGCCCACGGCTTGTCTGTCATCGACCCTCAGCCGCCTTCACGACTTCGGCCGCGATGTCTGCGGCGGCGTTTGGCCGCGCCAGTGCCTCGGAGGCGGCTGCCATCTGCGCGAGCCGCGGCCGGTCTGAGAGCAGCGCGTCGACCTCGCTACGCAAACGGCTGGCGTCGAGGTCGCCGTCGGTGACCACGACCGCCGCGCCGCCGTCCTTCATCCAGCGGGCGTTGCCTGTCTGATGGTCAGCCGCAGCGTGCGGATACGGGATCAGGATCGCGGGCAGCCCGTGCGCCGCCAGCTCGAACACCGAGCCGCCAGATCGGGCGACGGCAAGGTCGGCTGCGGCCAGGGCAGGAGCGAACGGGCTGATGTAGGGCCTCAGGTCGTATCCGAGCGGCGCAGGCTCGCCGAGCTTCGCCTTTAGGGCCTCGTAGTCACGCACGCCGCTGGCGTGAAGCACGTGGAAGTCCGCGCCAGCCAGCCCGTCGACCGCTGCCTCGTTGATCGATCGGGCGCCGAGCGACCCTCCGAACACCAGGACGCAGAGCGCATCCTCTGGAATCCCGAACGTCGCGCGTGCGCCGCTGCGGTCGGTCTCGGGAGCAGGCACCGGCCGCCCAGTCACCAGGTAGCGCCCTCCGGAGCGTCCAGCGAGAGCGAACGCGAGACAGACGCGCGTTGCGAAAGGTGCCAGCAGTCGGTTGGTCAGCCCGAGGTGGCTATCTGCCTCGGTCAGCACGAGAGGTATGCGCCTGCGGATAGCGGCGGCGCCGACCGGCCCCGCGACGTACCCGCCGCCTCCCAGCACTGCATCCGGTGCGATCTGCTTGAGCAGCCGCGACGCCGCAACCGTCGCTTTTCCAGCGCGCCCGACGCCCTTCAGCGCCTCGATGGGGTTGCTGCGGCTAAGCCCAGTCACCCGCAGCGGGTGCAGCTCGTAACCGGCAGCAGGCACGAGCTCGGCCTCGGCGCGGTCCGCACCGATGAAATGGACCGTGTGTCCGCTAGCTCGCAGCTCGTCTGCGATCGCCAGCGACGGCACTACGTGCCCGGCGGTCCCGCCGGTCGCGATCACGAACGTCAGCTGCTGCATCTGCCCTTGATCCTCGCGCATCGAGCGGCGTGAGAGCCCGCCCAGCATGAGCGCGGTTGCGGCGCTCGACGTTGAATATGAGGCCTACGCCCGCGAGCATCGTGATCAGCGTGGTGCCGCCGTAGGAGATGAACGGCAGCGGAACGCCCGTCAGCGGGGCGAGCCCGAGGACTGTGCAGACGTTGAGCATCGCCTGCCCGATGTAGAGCGCAACGACGCCTGCCACAAGCAGCTGCTCGTACGGAGAGCGAGCGTTGCGGGCGATCCGAAGGCCTGCGTAAGCGACGATCCCGTAGAGCGCGAGTAGGCCGATGATGCCGATCGCGCCGAGCTCCTCACCGATGACCGCGAGGATGAAGTCTGTGTGGGCCTCGGGCAAGAACATGTTCTTCTGCTGGGACTCGCCGAGGCCCCGGCCCACAAGCCCGCCTGAGCCGACCGCGATCAGGCCCTGCACGACCTGGAAGCCGCCGTCGGCGGAGTGCTTCCACGGGTCGAGGAAGGTTGTGAGGCGCTCCATGCGGTAGGCCGCCGTACTGGCGTACGTGAGCACGAGCACGCTGCCGCCGCCCATGAGCAGGCCGAGCCAGCGCATCGGGATGCCCGCGACCACGAGCATGGCGATGACCGCGAACGAGCAGACGAGAGCCGTACCGA
This sequence comes from uncultured Conexibacter sp., assembly GCA_964560235.1. Taxonomy (GTDB): domain Bacteria; phylum Actinomycetota; class Thermoleophilia; order Solirubrobacterales; family Solirubrobacteraceae; genus Baekduia. The sequence goes on from CAZLKZ010000002.1 coordinate 96,905, forward strand.
GATCGGGCTGGAGGGCGACAAGCGCGATACCACCGCCGGCCACCAATCCCAGTGGCTTCAGCTCGCGCCAGTCTTGGATCATCTGCGGCCGTTCAGCGAGCACTCGGGCGCAGTACAGAACGAGCGCGACCTTCATCAGCTCCGAGGGCTGGAACGTGAGTGGCCCGGCCCCGAGCCAGCGCCGAGCACCGTTGACCTCGACGCCCAGGCCAGGCAGGCGCACCATCGCGGTCAGCACAAACGCCGCGACCAGGAACGGACCGGTGAGCCGCATGATGTTCTCGAGCGGATGGCGCATCACCATCAGCAAGGCGAAGATCCCGATCGATCCGAAGACCACGTACCGGACCAGGAATTCGAATACCGGGCCGTTGCCTTCGAGCAGGGAGCGTGCCGACGAGGCACTGAAGACCATCACCATGCCGGCCGCAAGCAGGCACGCGACGCCGACGACGAGAAGCGTGTACTCGATCGGCTTCTCGTCACGCACGCGCTGCGACCTTGTTGCCATCAGTCGGGTCTTCTCGCCAAGTCGCTGAACACCTGCCCGCGTTCCTCAAAGTCGCGGAACTGGTCGTACGAGGCACACGCAGGCGCCAGCAGAATTACCTCACCGCTGACTGCGGCAGCGCGTGCACTGGAAACAGCGCTAGTGAGGTCACCGGAGCGAGTCGTAGCGACGACGTCGTCGATCGCGGCGCCGATCGCGCCCGCCTCTTCACCGATCAGATACGCGTGGGTCGCGTACGCGGCGAGCGGCTCGCGCAGCGGCCCGTAGTCCTCTCCCTTGCCGGTGCCGCCGAGGATCACGTGCACAGGCCGGCCTCCGAAACTCCGCAGCGCGACGGCTGCGGCGGCAACGTTCGTGGCCTTGGAGTCGTTGACCCACAGCACGCCGTCACGCTCGATGATCGGCTGCAGCCGGTGAGGGACACCCTCGAAACTCTGCAGTGCCGTCCCGACGGCATCGATTGCAACCCCAAAGCTGATCGTGGCCGCAGCCGCCGCAGCGGCGTTCTCCGCGTTCTGGGGGCCGGGAATCGAGATCGCCTGCCGGGAGACGACCCGCGCGCCACGCCACGAGAGCTCCTCGCCTGTGATCCGCAGGTCGGTGCCGTCTAGTGGACCGAACCGCACCCGGGCTCCCGAGCCCGGCGCCTCGTCGGCCGGGAGCGCGTCGGGCAGCACCGCGACCTGGGCGGGGGTTTGACGCGCGAACATCGAGAGCTTGGTCTGGTGGTAGTCGCGCACCGTGCCGTGGCGATCCAGGTGGTCGCTTGCGAGGTTGAGCAGGACACCCACGTCGGGCAGAAACTCGGTCGCGCTCTCGAGCTGGAACGACGAGACCTCGCACACCACTACCTCAGGCTGCTCAACACCCGGTAGTGCAAGGGATGAGTAGGCAGTGCCGACGTTGCCAACGGGCGCGACGCTCACCCCCGAGGTGCGCAGCACGTGCGAGACGAGCTCGGTCGTAGTGGTCTTGCCGTTGGTACCCGTAATCGCGATGACCGGCGCGTCGACGAGCCGCCATGCGAGCTCCAGCTCGCCGATCACGGGCAGCCCTTGACGGCGGGCCGCAGCCAAGACAGGGGCGTTTGTAGGCACACCGGGTGAGCAGACGACCGCACCGACCTGGTCGAGGAACGCCTCGCCACTGACTCCCAGAACGACCTCTGCGCCGTCCAGAGAGCCTCCGAGGTCCGGAGTGCCGCTGTCTACAGCAATGACCCGCTCGCCCCGGGCGACCAGAGCCTGCACCGCGGCCTGCCCAGAGCGCGCGAGCCCTACGACCAGGTACGGCCCCTCCGGAATCGGTGGCCTGGGAACGCCGCCCACGGGCTACAGAGCCGTCTGCTGATAGAGCGTGAAGCCCGCCGCCGCACAGATCGCGGCGATGATCCAGAAGCGCAGGATGATCTTGGTCTCAGACCAGCCCATCAGCTCGAAGTGATGGTGGATCGGCGCCATCTTGAACACGCGCTTGCGGAAAGCCTGGAACGAGGCGACCTGGATCAGCACCGACGCGGCCTCCACGACGAAGATGCCGCCGATCAGGATGAGCAGCTCCTCGGTCTTGGTCATGACCGCGAGGCCCGCGATGGCGCCGCCTAACCCGAGCGAACCGGTGTCCCCCATGAACACTGTGGCCGGATAGGCGTTGAACCAGAGGAAGCCGATGCAGCCGCCCACAAGGCAGCCGCAGAGCAGCGCAAGGTCTGAATAGCCGCTCGCGTATGTGATTCCGAGATAAGCGAGCAGCACGATCGCCGAACAGCCCGCGGCGAGGCCGTCGAGTCCATCGGTGAGGTTGACGGCGTTGGTGGTGGCCGCAACGACGAGGTAGATGAACAGCGGGTAGAGCACTCCGAGGTCTACGGTCGCGTCGATCGTGCGGAGGCGGAGCGTCGGGCTGAGGTCGGCCTGCTTGGTGGCGACCCACCAAAGACCGATCGCGATCGCAGCCTGGCCGGCGAACTTCGCCTTCCCGCTGATGCCGAGCGACCGGCGGCGGAAGATCTTCATCGCGTCATCTGCGAACCCCAGGAGCGCGGATGCCATCGCAACGCCGTAAACGCCGACCGCGCGCCAGTCGTAGTCGCTGAGCAGCAGAAACGGAATCGAGATCGCGGTGAAGATGATGATTCCGCCCATCGTCGGCGTGCCCGCCTTCTCCCGATGGTCGGGACCTTCGGGACGAATCTCCGCGCCGAACTCGCGCTGGCGCAGCATCGCGATGAACTTGGGGCTGAGGAAGATGCAGATCAGCAGCGACGCGATGCCTGCGATCAGGACTTCACCCATCGGTGCGCTCCCGGGTCAGGCGTTCAGCGACCACTTCGAGCCCGACGCCGCGCGAGCCCTTCACCAGCACGGTGTCGCCCTCCTGCACGATGTCTGCTGTCAGCTCGGCTGCCTCAGCCGCGTCGGCGGCGACGTGCAGCTCTCCCCCGTAAGGCGCGCCTGCAAGTGCGGCGAGCGGACCGGCGGTCACAAGCACGTCAACTCCCGCAGCGAGCGCCTGCCAACCAAGCTCGGTGTGGAAGGCCCCCTCTTGCGGGCCGAGCTCGAGCATGTCTCCGAGCACCGCGACTTTGCGGCCAGGAGCGGTCGCGGTTAAGTCGTCGAGAGCGGCTCGCATCGACATCGGGTTGGCGTTGTAGCAGTCGTTGATGACGGTGACGCCGTCCGGCAGCGAGATTCGCTGGCCACGCATCGCGCTGAGCTCCAACTCGATCTCGCCCGCCGGCTCGATCCCGATGGCCCGACACGCCGCGAGCGCGGCCAGTGCGTTGAGCCGCATGTGTGCGCTTGCCCCCGGGAGGCTGATGGTGTCTGGCAACTCTGCGAGGTCGCCGCCCGGCCCGAACGTCACGGTGTCAAGATCGCTGCGCCGATGGGGATCGAGCAGGGGCTCGTCGGCAGGCAGCACCGCAGTCGTACCTGCCCGCATCCCAGCGACGAGCTCGGCTTTGGTCGCAGCGATCGCCTCGATCGTGCCGAGCAGCTCGAGGTGAACCGGGCCGATGTTGACGATCACCCCCACGTCCGGGTCGCAGATCTCGGTGAGCTCTGCGATCTGCCCTCTGCCTCGCATTGCCAGCTCGAGCACCAGCACCTCGGTTCCGCTCGGCGCGCCCAGGATCGTCAGCGGCAGCCCGATCTCCGTGTTGAGGTTCTGGCTCGTGGCGACGACGCTGCGCGACTGCGCGACCATCGCACGCGTCAGATCCTTCGTCGAAGTCTTACCTGTCGAGCCGGTGATGCCGATCACCTGGCAGCCGAGGTGATGACGCCACGCGGTCGCCAAACGCTGCATGGCGGCGAGCGGATCGCTCGCGACGAGCACCGGGCGGCCACCAGCGTCGATGTCAGCCCAGGCCTCGCCGACGAGCACACCCCACGCCCCAGCAGCCGCGGCGGCCTCTGCGAACCGGCCGCCGTCCACGTTGTTGCCGGTAAGTCCGACGAATAGCAGTCCGTCGAGGCGCTTGCGTGAGTCGATCTCCGCGCCAGAGGGCCCGCCTGTGGCGCTGCCCGATGCGAGTGCGGCGCCGGCCGCATCTGCGATTTGCTCAGCGGTCCATTCGAGCATCGAGCACCTCCCCTGCCACTTCACGGTCATCGAACGGCTCGGTTCGGCCGTTCGCGAACTCCTGGTAGGTCTCGTGCCCCTTGCCCGCGATCAGCACTACATCGCCTGATCTCGCCTGATCGATGGCGGCCTCGATCGCGGCTCGCCGGTCGATGATTTGGACTGCGTCTGGGGCACCTTCTGCCATCGCCGCCAGGATCGAAGCCGGATCTTCGCTACGCGGGTTGTCGCTGGTAAGGATCACCACGTCCGCGCTACTTGCTGCTGCGGCAGCCATCACCGGGCGCTTGGCGCGGTCACGGTCACCACCGGCGCCGATTACGCAGATGACGCGGTTGTCCGCGGCCAGCTCGCGCGCCGTCCTAAGCACCGCGGCAACTGCCTCGGGTTTGTGGGCGTAATCGACGATCACCCCAAAGTCCTGCCCGCGGTCTACGGGCTGGAATCGGCCAGGAACACCGGACGACGCGGCAAGCCGCGCTGCGATCTCCGCGTCGGGCAGCCCGAGCTCGCGCGCCGCAGCGATCGCGACGAGCGCGTTCTGCACGTTGAAGAGCCCCGGCATCGGCACGGTGAACCGTGTGCCCTGCAGTGAGAAGGCGCTCGCGGAAAGCCCTGACTCGACACTCTCAGCGCGGAGATCTGCGTCCGCCGACAGCCCGACCTTGATCGTGCCTTCGAACTCACCGGCGATTCGCTGGCCGTGCTCGTCGTCCACGCAAGCGATCAGCGACGCACCGCTCGCCGATGCCGCTTCGAAGAGCCGGCGCTTGGCGGCGTAGTAGTCCTCTACCGAGTCGTGGAAATCGAGATGGTCGTGGCCCAAGTTGGTGAAGGCCGCGACGCGCCAGTGGATCGCATCGGCGCGGTGCAAGACAAGGGCGTGCGAAGAGACCTCCATCACGCATGACTCGTCGCCGGCGGCCAGCATGTCCGCGAACAGCTGTTGGAGGGCGATCGCCTCCGGGGTCGTCCTGACCGCATCGGCTTCAACGCCCCCGACTCTCGTCGCGACGGTGCCGACCATTCCGCAATGCGGCCCGAGCAGCGAGGTGAGCAGGTAGCTCGTGGTGGTCTTGCCGCTGGTTCCGGTGATGCCGACCATCTGCAGGGTGCGCGTGGGATCGCCCGCGAACTGAGCCGCAGCGGGCGCCATCGAGGCCCGCACGTCGGCCACCACCACCTGTGGCACATCGAGATCGAGCCGGTGGTCGACAACCAGGGCAGCAGCACCGGCCGCGACTGCATCAGGCCCAAACTCGTGACCATCGCGGGTGTGTCCGCGGACGCAGAAGAACACGGTGCCTGGCTCTACCTCACGATGGTCGAAGGCGAGCTTGTCCACCTCTACGTCAGCGGCG
>CAZLKZ010000002.1:102461-106950 GCA_964560235.1 uncultured Conexibacter sp.
TGGCTCTACCTCACGATGGTCGAAGGCGAGCTTGTCCACCTCTACGTCAGCGGCGGGACCATCGACCACGAATATGTCGCCGAGACGCATCGGTTCTAACGCTATGACAGCGCGCGGCGCGTCAGGACTATGAAGGGGGAATGCCGAGGTACTGCAGCGCGTAGGCAGCAATCTTCCCGAAGGCGGGTGCGGCGATCGCGCCGCCGTAGATCGACCCCTGGGTGGGCTCGTCGACTACGACGGAGACCAAAAGCTTTGGCTTGCTCGCCGGAGCGAACCCGACGAACGAGGCCACGTACTTGCTCTCCGAGTACTTGCCGCTCGGATCGATCTTGTTGGCGGTGCCGGTCTTGCCGGCGAGCTTGAAGCCGGGGACCTCAACCTCGGACGCGGTGCCGCCCTCTGCCAGCACGCCCTCGAGCATGGTGCGCAGCTCACTGGCGGTCTGCGGCGAGATGACACGGCGGCCCCTGTCCTGAGGCACGCGCTGCTTGCCGAACGCGTCGACGATCCGCGGCGTGCGCAGCACTCCACCGTTCGCGATCGCGCCGTACGCGGCCGTGATCTGCATCGGCGTAACCGACTGGCCCTGACCGATCGGCAGGTTCAGCATCGACGTGCCCGAGTACTTGTCGACATCCATCACGATGCCGCGCTCCTCGCCGGGGAGGTCGACGCCCGTGGGGACTCCGAAGCCGAACTTGCGGGTCCACTGGTCAAACCGAACCTTGCCGAGCTTGATGCCGATGGTGGCCGCTCCGACGTTGTCCGAGTGGGCCAGGATGTCCGCGGTGGACATCGTCGCCCACCCGCGATCCTCGTTGTTGTGAAGCGTGCGGTCGTAGAGGTTGAGGACCGGCGGAAGATTGAACTTGGTCTCCGGAGTCACGTCGCCGTCCTCCAGCGCACCTGCGACCGTGAAGGCCTTGAAGGTTGAGCCGGGTTCATACGTGAACGACGTTGCGCGGTTGGTGAGCGCCCAGGCCGGAGCCTTGCCAGGGTGGTTGGCGTCGATCTGAGGCCAGTTTGCCAGTGCCAGGATCGCGCCCGAGTTGGGGTCGGTGACGATCGCCGTGGCACCCTTGGGCTTGTAGGTGCTGCCCACGCCGCGGAGCACCTTCTCGGTGTAGGCCTGGATGTCGCTGTCGATGGTTAGGCGCACGTCCTCCCCGGCTTTGGCCGGTCGCAGGTCTCGCACCGTGATGTCGTCACCGATGCCGTCGCGCACGAAGCGCCGTAGCCCGTCTGTGCCTCGCAGCTGGCGGTTGAGGCGGTATTCGAGGCCGGCGGCCCCGTTGTCCTCGTCGTTGACGAAGCCGATCAGCTGCGACGCGGAGTAGCCGCGCGGGTAAACACGGTGCTGCGTCGGGGTGAGGTCGATGCCCTCGATCCCGAGCTTGGCGACCTGTTCGGCCTTCGATGACGGCACCTCTTTGGCGAGGTACACGAAGCCGGTGTCGCGACGCGAGAGCGAATCGAGCAGGTCGCTCTCGTCCTTGCCGAGCAGCGGTGCGAGCTTTTGCGCGGTGCCGCGCGGATCTTTGACCAGGTACGGCGTCGCGGAAATGTCATCGGCCGCTTCGGCGACTGCCAGCGGAACGCCTGAGCGGTCGCTGATCGTGCCGCGCGCAGCCGGAACGACGAGATCTTCGCGCTGCTGACTGCGAGCCGCGTTTGCCATCTGCGATCCGTCGAAGATGGCGAGCTTGAGCGACTTGCCGGCCGCGACCACCATCAGCAGGAGCAGGAAGGCGAAAAGCAGCCCGATGCGGCGCTCGATCAACGTCATTTCAGGTGCTCACCTCTACGGAACACTTACAGCAGCCGCCGGAGCGACCGGCGCGCCTGCGCCGCCCGTAGAGGTCTGCTGCTGAGCGGCCGGAGCCACGGACTGCGTCGCGGGCGCCTGCGCCTGAGCGGCAGGAGCTTGCGTTTGTGCCGCGGGCTGCTGGGTTGCTGCCGGCTGCTGGGCGGCCGGCGCTTGGGTCTGCGGAGTCTGGGCCTGCGGCGTGGCGGCAGCGGGTGCCGCGGCCGCAGCTGTGCTCGCGGTCTGCGGCTGGGCCTGCTGAGCGAGCTCCGTCGGCGTTGCCTGAGGAGCGCTCGTGTCCGCGATCACCTGGCCGTTGGCGCGCAGGTAACGAGTGGAGCCCGGGGTCGGATCGACGAGCCCCATACCAGCGACGGCGTGGTCGAGCCGGTCGGACGACTCGAGTCGTGAAACCTCAGCGGCGAGTGCGGTGTTCTGGCGCTCGAGCACGGTTGCCCGATCGACAGTGCGGCCGATACCGGCGTTTACGCCGAGCGTCAGGAGCTGCAGGCCGACGATGCCGAGCAGTGCCAGCACGAAGAACGGGAACCACAGTCCGCGCCTGACGAAGTTGTCGAGCAGCCCCTCTGGGCGCTTGGCAGCGACCCAGCCCAGGGTGCGTGAGACAAGAGTCTCCTCGGCGGCCGGTGCATCAGAGGAGCGGCGGCGGTGTGCGGGATGAGAAGCCTGACGGCGGCGCGTCGGGGTGTTCAGCTGGCGACGGCGAACGGCGGGGTTCGCGGCGATGGTGGGCATCAGAGTGCCTCCTGGTCGATCTTGCGGGCCACTCGTAGGCGAGCGGACGCTGAGCGGGGGTTCGACGCAACCTCACCCGGGGTGGGTGCGATCGCCTTGCGTGTGAGGATCTCTGCCTCTGGGGTGTTGCCGCAGACGCACATCGGAAGTCGGGGCGGGCACGTGCAGCCCTCTGCGCGGTCAGCCAGGAATCGCTTGACGCGCCTGTCTTCGCCGCTGTGGAAACTGATTCCTGCGAAGCGGCCGCCGGGTGCCAGCAGCGCCCATGCGAGGGGCAACGCGGTGTCGATCTGCCCGAACTCGTCGTTGACGGCGATCCGCAGCGCTTGGAAAGTGCGCTTGGCAGGGTGACCGCCTGCGAAGCGCGCCCGGGCGGGGATCGCTTCGGAGATCACCGACACGAGCTCGGCGGTCGTCGTGATCGGAGCCTTGCCGCGAGCCTCGACGATCGCGCGAGCGATCGGGCCCGCGAAGCGCTCGTCGGCGTTGTCGCGGAGCACCTTTGCGATGTCCTCTGCCGGCCACTCAGCAACGAGCGCTCTAGCGTCGAACTCCTGGTCGGGGTCCATGCGCATGTCCAGCGGCGCGTCGTAGCTGTAGGAGAAGCCCCGCTCCCAGGTGTCGACCTGCATCGAGGAGATACCCAGGTCGGCGTACACGATGTCGGCCCGCACACCACGCTCCAGGAGCTGCTCGAGTGCTTCTGCAAAGGAGGCAGACACGAGCTCGGTGCTGCAGTCCACCTCGGCGGCGAACTCCTCGAAGCGCGCGACTGCTGCGGGATCACGATCGATCGCGATGAACGTGCCCTCAGCTCCGATGCGATCTGCGATCAGCCGAGCGTGGCCGCCAGCACCGAACGTGCAGTCGACCACCGTGTCCCCCGGCTGCGGATCGATCAGCTCGATCAGCTCGCCTGCCAGTACTGGGATGTGGGCGGCAGTCATGTCGTAAGGGATCGCAATCACGTCGTGGCCTAGTCGTCGAACGCTGCGCTGATCGAAGCCATGGAGGCGGCGAGCTGGGCGTTGTACTCCTCCCAGCGCTCGCGGTTCCAAACCTGCAGGTGGTCGCCAACGCCGACTACGACGACGTCACGATCGATTCCCGCGTGCTCGAGCAGGAAAGGCTGCAGTGCTGTACGCCCCGCGCTGTCGAGTTCACCGCTGTTGGCGTTGGCTGCCAGGAACGTGCGCACCTGACGCGCCTTCTGGCTGAGCGGGTTGGCGTCACCGAGGGCGGCTTCGCAGAAGCTCGCGTACCCCTCAGGAGTCCAGAGAGCCACGCAGTTCTCGATGTCCTTGGCAAGGACGAGTCCGTCGGCGAAGCGATCCCGGAAGCGCGCCGGAACCGTAAGGCGGTTCTTCGCGTCGAGGGTGTAGTCGGCTTGACCGGTGAAAGACGTGTCCACGAGAGGACCGGGGAAGTAGTTGAGCCGGAGAGGAGAGGTGGGAGGAGCCTCTCCTCCCCGGCCCGATAAGCGTGTTCTACCCCACTATCGCCCACAATGCAACACACTTGACCCACTTTTTTCCACAAGACCCTCTGCTACCCCATCGCGCGACACCGCAAACCCTTGTGTTGCAAGGGATTCCCACCGTGGGGCGACGTGGGGGGAATTTGTGGGATGCAGGATCGTTTGCAGCTGGCGTCAAGCCAGCCGGCCGACCACGAGCGCCGCGACGAGCGCAAGTACCGCCGGGACGAGCACGGTTGCGATCACCAGCTGCATCCGCGGTACGGCCCTGGCTGCGCGGACCTGCAGCTCGACTCGGCGAGCAGCACGCACCTGCATCGCGAGGGCTTCGAGGGCAGGCGCCGGCGGCACGCCCTCGCGTTCGCTGCGTTCGATAGCCCCGGTCAGGAGTGCTACGGGCGCGAGGCTCAGTCGCTGCTTGAGTGAAGCAGCGGCCGCCGTCATCGTCT
>CAZLKZ010000003.1:0-9051 GCA_964560235.1 uncultured Conexibacter sp.
CATGGCGATCGGGGTGTTGACCGAGGTCGCCGATTCGACGAGCTCGCGCCGGTAGACGTCGATCGCGGCACGGTTGCCGAGTCCGGTCAGCACGTCGGTCAGGACGGCCTCGCGGTTGCGACGGTCGACCTCTCTCACGACGGCGATCATCACGACGGTGCCGATGAGTCCGATCAGCGGCCCGATCAGCGCCGGCGGTTGCTCGGATACGCGCTCGGGAACCCACAGCGTCGCGACCGCCCCCATCGTGATCAGCAGCACCGTGGTCGCCGCGACCGAAAGCCGTGCCGGCCAGATCACGGCGATGTACGGGAGCGAGATCGCGGCGCCTACCCAGAGGAACGCGTAGGGCGGACCGGCCAGTCGCGCCGCAACCATCGAGCAGGCCAGACCGAGCAGCCACGACACCGTTGCGGCGAGGTAGGGGTAGCGCGACTTAGCTGGCCATGTCAGGGCAAGGCTGTAGCCGACCGCGGTGCCGATCAGCGGGATCGCGGGCTTCCAGTCGTAGTGCACGAGACCGGGCAGAAACGCAAGGCCGACGATCAGGGACGCAGCCGGGTAGGACCGCTCCAGCCGGGCCATCATGTCGAACGCCTGGCGGTGGGTTCCGGCACCGCCAAACAACCACTCCAGAGAGCGATTGAGCATGCGCAGGAAAGCCTGGATTAGGCCCATCGCACTCAGTCTCGGCAAATCGGGGACACGGCTTGAGAGACAACAGGTGTGGCGTCACGAGCTGGACACAGACACGTAGGGTGTAAGTATGTCCAAGCAGCTCTACGGCGGGGAGACCGCCAAGGCCGTCGCCAACTTTCCCATCTCCGGCGAGCCGGTGCCAATCGAGGTAATCCACTGGCTCGGGCGCATCAAAGGCGCCGCCGGAACCGTCAACGCTGAGCTCGGCAACATCGGCAAAGGGCTCGGAAAGCAGATCGCGAAAGCCGGCGCCGAGATCGCTGCGGGCAACCACGACGAGCAGTTCCCGATAGACGTCTTCCAGACCGGGTCGGGTACCTCGTCGAACATGAACGTCAACGAGGTGATCTCCGCCCTCACCGGTGGCAAGGCCCACCCGAACGACCACGTGAACTTCGGCCAGTCGTCGAACGACGTGTTCCCGTCGGCGGTACACCTGGCCGCGCTCGACCAGAGCGTGAACACACTGCTGCCGGCTCTCGTGCTGCTCGAGAAGTCGCTGGCTAAGAAGGCGCGCCAGTTCAAGAACGAGGTCAAGTCGGGCCGCACGCACCTGATGGATGCGGTGCCTGTAACTCTCGGCCAGGAGTTCGGCGGCTACGCGGCGCAGGTACGACTGGGACGCGAGCGGATCGAGTCGGCCCTTGTGCACGTCGGGCAGATTCCGCTCGGCGGCACCGCCACCGGCACGGGCCTCAACACACACCCTCAGTTCGCTGCGAAGGTGCGTACCGAGCTGAAGAAGCAGTCGAAGCTCAAGCAGATCGCTGCACCGCTCGACCCGATGGAGGCCAACGGATCACGTGACGCGCTCGTGGAGCTGTCGGGCGCGCTCAAGGTCGTCGCTGTTTCTCTCACCAAGATCGCGCAGGACATCGCGCTGATGGGCTCGGGTCCGCGCGCGGGCATCGGCGAGATCTTCCTGCCGGAGCTGCAGAAGGGCAGCTCGATCATGCCCGGCAAGGTCAACCCGGTCATGCCCGAGGTGATGCTGCAGGTGTGCGCGCAGGTGATCGGCAACGACACGGCGATCACGATCGGCGGCATGCAGGGCCAGTTCGAGCTGAACGTGCGGATCCCGCTGATCGCTCGCAACCTGCTGCAGTCGATCAAGCTGCTCGCGAACGCGTCGACGGCGTTCAGCGAGAAGTGCGTCGACGGCATTGCCGCCAACAAGGCGGGGACCAAAGCCTCCGCCGAAGCGACCCTCGCAGCTGCCACGGCTCTGAACGGCGCGATCGGCTACGACAAGGCCACCGTGATCGTCAAGAAGGCAGCAGAGTCCGGCCGCCCGCTACGCGATGTCGCACTCGAAGAGGGTGTCGACGCCAAGCTGTACGACGCGACGATCGATCTGCGCAAGATCGCAGCCGGCAACCAGGCTTAGCTGGCGGCAGCCCGGCGCGCGGTGAGCTTGCGGGCCTTCAGGCCCTTGCCGCTGATCGTGACCTTTGCCGACCGGAGCCTTGAGGCCTTCCTGCCGAGATTCACGGTCTTGGCAATCGAGCAGCCCGTGCTGGTCTTGCGGGCCCGGACTTTGACCCTCTTGGACTTGAAGCCCTTGGCCGAAACCTTGACCGTGACTGTCGTCGGACACGGCTTACGTGCCTGAGGCCTGACGCTCAAGCGTAGCACGAGCTTGGTTTTCGACAGCACAACGGAAGGCGGCGGCGTCTTCTTGACGGTCGGGACGCGTGACTTGGGCGGAGCAGGGATGGCAGGTCCGCCTGGCGACGGGACACCGCGCAGACCGCTGTCCGGCGGCACACCGCGATGCCCGCTGTCCGGCGGCACTTCAACGGGCTGACCGCTGTCAGGCGGGGCTTCACCGCACGGCGGTGTCTGGCCCGCAACGACCACAGCCTGTCCGATGAATGCCCGGAAGGCCGCGGAGCCTGCCGCCGTGTGATGGATGGAATCAGACGAGAACCAGCCGGACTGTGCAGAGCTGTGAGCGTCCCAATCGGCTAGCCGTACGCGTCCGCCTCGCGTGTCGATCCCGCGCATCTGGGAGTTCACGGCGTTGCGCTTTGCCAGATGCGCCTGTCCTGCACGCGTAGACGTGTTGACCAAGATCACGCATCGCGCGTCGGTAAGCGAGCTGTCAATCGCGGTGTTGAGCGAACCTACGTAGTCGGCCTCGGTGTACAGCGGATCCTTAACCATCAGACGAGCGTCGTTGGTGCCGAGCGCAAGGACCGCGAAGCCCCCGCTCGCACCTGACGCGACGAGCTCACCGAACACGCCCACTCCCAGTGACGGAGCAAGCGCCGGCGTCACCCAGTGCGACAGCGAACTACCGCCCGAATAGGCGACCGCCGCGGCTCTTCCGCTGCTGGCCGTCAGTTGATCGGCGAACGCCTGCGGTCCTCCGTAGAGCACCAAACTGTCCCCAAACAGCGCGACGCCAGGCGTTGTGCCCGCGGACGTCACGACGCTGCCTTGGAACACTGCCCACTCGCCGCTGGCGTCGCTCGGAATACGTGCGCCCGCGACGGGAACCAAGGCCGTTGCGCAGCTGATGAGAACGAGTACTCCAATGTGCAGGCACCGAAACAAGACCGAAAGTTTGCCACAAGCCCGGAGTCGTCTGGACGGTTGACGTGCATGCCACGCATGCGCCTCAACATCACGTGAGCGGTGCCGACTTCCCGGGTACGGATGTCCGGGCAGCCGCGCGTCACTTTTGGCATAGCTACCTACAAGCGTCACCAGTATCTGGCCGACGCCATCGACTCCTGCCTTAACCAGACCTACGACGACCTCGAAGTGCTGGTCGTGGTTGACGGCGAGGGCAGCCCCGAGATCGACGCGATCTTGGCCGAGCGCGAACGCGAGCCGCGGCTGCGGGTAGTCCGGCACCCCGAGAACCGAGGGATCGCCGAGGCCTACAACACCTTCTTCCGCGAGGGGCGCGGCGAGCTGATCGCGATGATCGGCGACGACGACATGGCGGTGCCCGACCGGATCGAGCGCCAGGTCGCCGTGTTCGACCGGCACCCCGACACCGCGGTCGTACATGGCGACGCGATCGTCATCGACGAGCGCGGGGTGCAACGCGGGTCTTGGAAGTGCGCCGACTTCTCCCAAAGCGAGCTGCTGCACCATCTGGTCCGCACCCACAACTCGCTCGTCGACACCTCACGGCTTGTGCACCGCCGCGTGTACGAGGAGGTCGGCGGCTACGACTCGTGGTTCACCCTGGCCCAGGATTTCGACTTCTGGTTCCGCGCCCTGCAGGTCGGACGCTTCCGGCACGTTGGTGGCGAGCCTGTCACCAAGCTCAGGCGCCACGGCGAGAACTTCTCCGACGAATCTGCGCTCGCGCTGGAGATCGAGCAGGTGGAGCGCGCGCTGGAGCAGGTGTTCGACCGGGTGCCGCTGCGTGAGCTGGTGCCCGAGATCGACTGGGCGGTACTCGACGAGCCGGTTGCCGAGCGCCGCGCGATCGAGCGTCTGGCCGACCTCATGGAGAAGCGTCAACTTCCGCTGCCCGGCCTCGCAGGTCGGCTACGTGAGCTCGCAACCACGATGGCCGAGCCCGCGACGCCTGCCCGCGACAAGGGCCGGTTGCTGATGACCTCCTTCGGCTTCCGTGACGCGGGCGGAGGCACGACGATCCCGCGGCTGGCCGCCAAGGAGCTCGTGCGCCGCGGCTGGGACGTGCTGGTGTTCTACGCGGCAGCGGAGAACAACCTGATCGACGGCGGCGAGCCGCCGTACGTGATCCGTGAAGGCGAAGAGGACGGCGTGCGGCTCGTGGGAGTCCACAACCGGCCTGTAGGGATCATGGACGTCGAGGCGCCGTGGCGCGAGATCGATGACCCGCTAGTCACAGACGCGTTCACCCGTGTCGTCGATGACTTCCAGCCCGACGTTGCCCACCTCCACAACCTGCACAACCTCGGCGCGGCACTGCTGGACGTGCTCTCGAGCCGTGGGGTGCCGACGTACTTCACCACGCACAACTACTGGCTCGCGTGCCCCCGCGGTTATCTGTTCGACGAGAAGATCAAGGTCTGTGACGGGCCCGCAGGCGGGCTCAACTGCGCCTCGTGCACCCACGCTGCGTCCGACAGCGACTACGAGGCGAGGTTCGAAGAGATCCGCAGCCGATTCTCGCGATCGGTAGCGGCGTGCATGACCGTTTCGCACCCGGTACGCGAGATCCTGATCGGCCAGGGATACGACGCCGCACAGCTCGACGTCGTCGAACAGTGCGTGCCCGTGCAGGACGAGCTCTGGACCTCGGTCGGACGCGACCGCGCACCGGGACGCGTGCGAGACGGCTCGCTGACGATCGGCTTCTTCGGCTCGGTGTACTCCCAAAAGGGAGCGCACGTACTGATCAAGGCAGCACAGCTCGTGGACGCCGACGTCACCGTGCGGATCCACGGCGAGCTGCCTCCGCGAATGAGGGAGCTGCTCGCTCCGCTCGATGAGCGGGGCTGCGTGGAGCTGTACGGCGCCTACGCCCCGAGCGAGCTGCCGAAGCTGATGCGCGACATCGACGTCGCCGCACTGCCGTCGGTCTGGTGGGACTGCGCGCCGCTCACGGCCGGGGAGTGCCTCGCCGCTCGCGTACCGCTGCTGGCACCGCAGATGGGCGGCTTGGCCGACGTGATCACCGACGGCGTGCAGGGTCTTGCGTTCCGCGGCGGCGACTTCCAGCAGCTAGCGACCAACATCACCCGCCTAGCGACCGAGGACGGCCTACTCGAGCAGCTGCAGTCGAACATCGCCGCGCCCCGCGGGTTCGCTGCCTGGATCGACGACCTCGAGAGCTACTACTCCGGCGAGCGCCCGGGCCTCGTTACCCAAAGCCCCGAGCGACCGATGACGGTGCGCTGGGTTGGCGACCAGCTCGAGGGCACGAGCCTGGCGCGCATCAACCGCGAGGTGTGCACCGACCTGGAGGCTCGCGAGGACTTCGTGGTCGAACGGCGACTACGCAGCGGACAGTCGGTGTCCCACCTGCTGCCGCGCACTGCCGACGTAGAGGTGCGCCACCAGTGGCCTCCAGTCTGGAACAGGCAGGGTGCGGGCCGGCTCGCGGTCATCCAACCCTGGGAGTTCGGGTCGATCCCGGTCGAGTGGCTCGACCCGCTCGAGAACACCGCAGACGAACTCTGGGTGCCGTCCGAATACGTGCGCTCGATGTACGTCGGTGCCGGTGTCGACGCCGGCAAAGTCCACGTCGTACCGAACGGCGTAGACCTAGACCGGTTCAGCCCCGAGGGCGACCAGTTCCCCCTCGACGGCATTCCGCAGGGCGCGCGCCGCTTTCTGTTCGTCGGAGGGTTCATCGGCCGCAAGGGCCCCGACGTGCTGCTGAACGCCTGGCGGATGGCCTTCGCGGGCAGAACCGACGTCGCCCTGATCATCAAGGACTTCGGCGCCGAAGGGCACTACAAGAGCGGCAACCGCGCACCGATCGCGGATGCGATGGCCGACCCGTCCGTCGCGCCGATCGTGCACCTCACCGACGACCTCTCAGACGAGCAGGTCGCTTCCCTGTTGCGCTCGGCCGACGTGCTGGTCCACCCGTATCGCGGCGAGGGCTTCGCGATGCCGGTACTCGAGGCGATGGCGAGCGGGATCCCGTCTATCGTGACCGGCGGCGGACCCACCGACGAGTTCTGCCCCACAGAGGCCGGCTGGCGGATCAAGTCTGCGCGCACCGAACGTGGCGTGAACGTCATCGAGCCGTTCCAGCTCACCGGCAACGTGTGGGACCTCGAGCCCGACCTCGGGCACTTCGTCGAGCTGCTCCGCGAAGCCGCGAACGCTCCCGCAGAGTCGCTCAAGCAGATGGGCGCGGCCGCGCGCTCCGCATCCCTCGCCTACTCCTGGGCGAACGTGTCGGAGATCTACGCCGAAAGGCTTCGCGCGCTCGCCGCCAAAGCGCCGATCGCATCTGCTCCGCCAAATGCAGAGCTCGAGCCGGACGGAGAGCGCCCGCGTGTGTTGGCCTCGCCGGCCTGGAAATCCACCGACCGGCTAGGAGAGCTGCTCGCAGCCTGGGAGCACAGTGGGTCCGAGGGATCGCTCGTGCTGCTTGCAGATCCCAAGCTCGATGGCGACGGAGAAGCACTCGAGGCTCGTGCATTGCGCGCAGCTGCCGATCAAGGTGTCGACTTGTCTGCCTGCCCGGACATCGCGATCCGCTTTGAGAGCCCCTATCCGGGGCGCGACGAGGCGCTACTCGCCGAGTGCGACGCCTACGTCGTGCTGCACGACGGCGCGCCCGGACGCGCCGCACTGGCGCGATCGCTCGGCGTGCCGGTAGTCGACCCAAGCCTCGATCAGCTGGCCCCGATCGCAGGTGCAAAGGCGCCCGCGGGGAGGCCCGCGTGACGGTGCCCATGTACTCGGTCGTGATCCCGGCCTACAACCTTGCGCGGTTTCTCCCCGCAGCCATCGACTCGGCCCTCGCCCAGCGGTGGCCGGCCGACCGGCTGGAAGTCATCGTCGTAAACGACGGCTCCACCGACAACACCGGCGAGGTGCTCGCCAGCTATGGCGAGCGGATTCGCGTACACACGCGCAGCAACGGCGGGCTGTGTGCGGCGGTCGCAGACGGACTCGCTCTCGTAACGGGTGATTACGTGGGACTGCTCGACGCCGACGACGAATGGCCGGCGGATCGCGTCAAAGCGCATGTTGAGGTACTTGAGGCGCGCCCCGAGATCGGACTCGTTCACAGCGACATGGAGCTGATCGACGAGACAGGCGCGACCAAGCATCCCTCGTTCTTTGAGGCCTACTCGAAGGACGTGCGCGAGGGTCGTGTGCTCGGCGCGCTACTTGCCGGGAACTTCGTCTCAGGCGGTGCGGCGACCTTCCGCGCCTCCCTGCTCCCAGCGATCCTCCCGATACACGAGCAGGCGGCCTACCCCGACTGGTGGATCGCGGCCGCTGTCGCATCGGTGGCCGAGATCGCCACCGTGCCCGGCATCGCCAACCGCTACCGCGACCACGACTCCAACATGGGCCTCGGGACCGGCGACGAAGGCCTGCTGCGCGCCTTGCAACGGGAGATTCCGTGGCGTCAGTGGATGCTGCGCAACCTGGCAACCGATCCGTCGGTGACCGCACACGAGCTCGGTACCGCGATTACCAGCTGGCGCTTCGGCCTCGAACACGTGCGGCGCAACCTCAACCTCAGCGCAGAGGAGCTGTACTCCCCTGACGCAGGCGCGCGCGAGCGGTCACGCGAGCTGCTCGCCAGCGCGCACGCGGCCCTGAAAGCCGGAGATGGCCTTAGCGCCGCCAAGCTCGCTGCCTGCGCACTCGGTGAGGATCCGTGGAACGGTGCGGCGCTGTTCGATCTCGACGCGCTGCTCGGCCACGCGGGCCTCTCTGCCGCGATCGAAGGCCCAACACTCACGGCAGCGATAGGCAACCCGGACCGGCTCAAGCTCGCCAGTGCTGCGAGCGTGATCGGCTCGCCGGAGCTGCTGTCAGAGCACGCCGCAAACGAACGTGGCAAAGGCAGCACTCTCGTGCTTGTCCTCGATGACGAACAGCAGGCCCCGCGCCTGCTCGAGACTGTGGACGGCCTCGGCCTGTCCGACGACGAGCAGGTGGACCTGCTCGCGATCACAGATCCGCGCACCCGCCCGGCACGCGCGCTTCTGGAAGCACGTGCTGACGGTCAGTGGCTGGGCGATCGACCCAACGATTGGAAGGTGGCGGCATGAGCATTCGGCCGCGTGTCTGTGTGGTGGTCCCGACGCGAAACCGCGGAAGCCTGATTGGCGAGTCGCTCGACTCTGTGCTGACTCAGGTGTTCGACGGCAACCTCGAGGTGCTCGTCATCGACAACTGCTCCACAGACGACACGTACGAGCGCGCGCTTGAGTACGCCGACGATCCACGCGTGACCGTCGTGCGCAACGAGCGCGACGTGCAGTTCTACGGCAGCCTCAACCGCGCCCTCTACTCCACGACAGCCGACTACTTCGTCCCGTTTGCCGACGACGACCTCATGGAGCAGGGCAATATCGCCCGCAAGGTCCAGCTGCTGGAGCATCACGGGGCGGTCTTCGCTCACTCGAGCGCCCGCCGTATCGACGGCGAGGGCCGCGACATCGACGTGTGCCCCAACCATTACACGATCCCGGAGCTCGCAAAGCCCGGTGAGTTCTTCCGCAGGCTCGTGCCCTTCAACGGCGTCAACCTGCAGTCGGCCGTGATCCGCACCCAGGTGCTTCGCGACGTCGGCGGCTTTGACCATCGCAGCGTGTACTGCCCCGATTGGCTTGCGTTCGCACGCATGTCCCTGCGGGGGCCGGTCGTGACCGTTGCCGACCCACTCGTCGTACGTCGTGAGCACGCCGGTACCGGCAC
>CAZLKZ010000003.1:9151-10449 GCA_964560235.1 uncultured Conexibacter sp.
ACCCAGGCACACCGCGACCTCATCCAGCTGTCGGGGCTCACGCCGCCGGGACCGGTCTTCCAGGCCGCGAGCCGCGAGCCAGAGAACACCGATGATGCGGTTGCTCTGATCGAGTCGGTGCTCGCACTCCGTGGCCATTGCAGCGGTCTCATCGTCGGGACGCGTGCGGGCCAAGCCGAGCGCACCGTGCGGATCCTCGAACAGATCATCCCCGGCAACCTCAACGTGCAGGTCGCCGAAGGAATGTCAGCCGATCAGCTCTTCACCCCGGGACGCGTGGCGTTCTGCTCGTGGGGATCCTCGGACGTGCTCGACGCAGAGGCGCGTGGCGTTCCGGTGCAGGTCCGCAACTGGCCCGACAAGTTCGGTCAGCGCGGCGACCCGTTCGACGGCTACGTGAACCCATTCTCCAACCCCGACACGCTCGACTACGAGCTGGTTACCGACTGGTTCTGGGGCCTCGAGCCCTACACAGAGTTCGCGGAGTTCGCGGACGCGGTGAGCGCGGCCTAGCCGACGTTCATCGCGACGTACTTGTACTCCAAGTACTCGCCGAGCCCCTCGGGCCCGCCCTCGCGGCCGAAGCCTGACTGCTTGACGCCGCCGAACGGTGCCCCCGCGTTGGAGACCATGCCCTGGTTGAGGCCGATCATGCCGGTCTCCAAACCTTCGATCACTTCGAAGGCCCGGTTCACGTCCTGCGTGAAGACGTAGGCGACGAGGCCGTACTCGGTGGCATTCGCGCGCGCGATCGCGTCGGCGTCGTCGGCGAACGTGGTGATCGGGGCAACCGGTCCGAAGATCTCCTCTGAGAGCAGCGCGGCGCTCTCGGGCACGTCGGTGAGCACCGTGGGCTCGAAGAAGTACCCGGCGCCGTCTACCTCGCTGCCGCCGCACAACACCTTCGCGCCCTTGCCGACCGCGTCCTCTACGTGGCTGCGCACGCTCGAGCGCTGAGCGTCATCGATCAGCGGACCGACCTGCACACCCTCTTCGGTCCCGCGCCCGACCTGCATACCCCCGATCCGTTCAGCCAGCCGCTCAGCAAAAGCGTCTGCAACAGACTCGTGCACGAGGAACCGGTTGGCGCTGGTGCACGCCTCACCGCCGTTGCGCATCTTGGCAATCATCGCGCCGTCCACGGCCTTGCCCAGGTCCGCGTCCTCGAACACCAAGAAAGGCGCGTTGCCGCCGAGCTCCATCGACACACGCAGCACCTGCTCGGCCGACTGCTCGATCAGCGTCTTGCCGACCGCGGTCGAGCCGGTGAAGGACAGCTTCCTCAGGCGCGCGTCGGA
>CAZLKZ010000003.1:10549-78172 GCA_964560235.1 uncultured Conexibacter sp.
GATTCACCGGTCGCCGGGTCTTCGACGGAGAGGGTCCCCGCTCCACCGTCGCGCCACTGCCCGGCGATGAAGAGCCGCTTAGGGACCTGGTCGATTACGCGTTGCTCGTCAGCTGCGGTGGTCGCCATGAGGCGAGCATACGCCCGCCCGTTAGGCGGCGCGCGCGATAACCCGGCGGCCGCGGCGGGAGCGGGCCGTCTGCCGAAACGGCATCGGCACGAGCGGCCACGTCAGGCGCATACCGGCGAAAGCCCCCTGAAGCACACGCTCCTGGGCCGCCGACCACTCCAACCCGAGCCGATCGCGCGCCTCGGGCGGCAGCAGACCGACACCGATCCAGACCGGCAGCCGCTTCACACCCGGCTTGAACACGCGCCATGCCGATCCTCTGAGTAGCCCGTCGGGCGCGGGCAGCTGAGCGTCGGGCTGCAGCGCAGCGAGCACGGCCTCGGTCGGCTCGATGACCTCCTCGAGCATGTGGAACCAGTACTGACGGAACGAGTGGAGCGTCGGCGGCACCGGCCGCATCGACATCCCGTACATCGAGTACCAGCGCACCGACTCCTCGTACGCCTCCTCCTGCTGACGCGCAGTCATCGGGTGGCCAAACAGGTCGGCGCCCACGAGCATCGAGTCGAAGTAGGTCGCGTGCGCCCAGTAGTAAACGTCGGGCTGCAGTGAACGCCAGGGCTTGCCGAGCCTCTGACTACCCGGCCCCTCGTAGACGGTGCCGAGGATCGGGTCGGTCGCGCTGAGCAGGTTGCCCCACGGGTCGTCAAAGAAGCCGGGCTCGCGTACCAGCGCCGCGCTCACCGCGGGATGCATCGCCTGGAGCAGACCGGTGCGCACGGTGAGCAGGTACGCACGCGGATCACCGAAGCTCTTCCAAGTGAGCGTGTCGGGACCGAGAGGCTCGGCGGTGGCGAGAGAGCGCGCCATCTCCCTGATTGTGACGGAACCTCTCTAGGATCGGCTCCATGCCCAAGTTGACGATCAACGGAATCGACGATCTCAAGGCCCGGGTCGGGCAGGAGCTCGGCACGAGCGAGTGGATCGACGTCACGCAGGACGAGATCAACGCGTTCGCTGACGCGACCGGCGACCACCAGTGGATCCATGTCGATCCCGAGCGTGCTGCCCAGACGCCGTTCGGCGGCACGATCGCCCACGGCCTCTACACGCTTTCGGTCGGACCCAAGTTTGCAGGCGAGCTCTTCACGGTCGAGGGCGTGGCGTTTGCGCTCAACTACGGATACGACAAGGTGCGCTTCCCTGCGCCGCTGCCTGTCGGCTCGAAGCTGCGCATGGTCGCGACACTGAAGGCAGTCGACGACGTCGCGGGCGGAGTCCAGGTGACGGTCACGCAGACGTTCGAGCGGGAAAACGGGGACAAGCCTGTGTGCGTCGCCGACCACGTGTTCCGCATGTACGCGGGGTAGGCGCCTCAGCCTTCGATGCCTCCCGGTACCGCGCCACTACTGCTGATCGACGCGCCGTCGCTGCTCTACCGCGCGTGGTTCGGTCTGCCGGACTCGATCAAGGGTGCGACGGGGCAGCCGGTCAACGCGCTGCTTGGCACCACCAACCTCACGCTGCGCGCGATCGCCGACTACGCGCCGCGTGCCGTGGTCTTCTGCGACGGCGCGGAGGCCGCGCACTACCGCAAGGCGGCCTACCCGCCCTACCACGCCGATCGTCCGCCGGTGCCGGATGGCCTTGCGCCCCAGATGAAGGCGGCGCCGAGCTTCTTCGCCGAGTTCGGCTGGCTCTGGGACGAGTCTCCAGACCTCGAGGCAGACGACCTGCTCGGCGCCTACTCACTCGCCGAAGAAGCCAAGGGCGGGACCGCGCTGATCTTCACTGGCGACCGCGACATGTTCCAGTGCGCGACCGAGAGCGTGACGGTGCTCTACCCGCAGAAGGGAAGCGACGGACCGGCGCAGATCACCCCCACGGCCGTCGAGGAGCGCTACGGCGTGCAGCCCCACCAGGTGCCCGATTTCATCGCGCTACGAGGTGATCCGTCCGACGGCATTCCGGGCGCCAAGGGCATCGGCGAGAAGACGGCCGCCAGCTTGCTGCGCGTGTACGGCAGCCTTGAGGGCGTACTCGCACACGCATCCGAGCAGAAGCCCGGGGTGGCTCGCGCGCTCGAATCTCAAGCCGACGAGCTCCGCACGTTCCTCGATCTCGCGACGCTGCGCACCCCGAAGGTCAAGCTGCCAAAGGACGTCGCAACCGACCTCGAGCGTGGCGCGCGAGCCGCTGAGGCACTCGGCATGAACCGCTTGGCCGAGCGCCTGCGCGGCTAACCGAAAATCGGTGGCTCAAGTTCGGCAAAGGCCTGCCGACCGCTCGGGTAGTGACGCACCGCAAGGTCACGCTCCGCGCGCGCTCGCTCGCGCTCACCGCCACCATCCCTCTGGTTCTCGCTGCGCCCGCAGCGGCGCCTATCGCTGCCGGTGCAGCGGTAGCGGGTGTGGCAAACCCAGAGGCGGTCAGCCTCAACACCGCGAGCTGGACGTTCGCCGCCGATCCGGCAGACACCGGTAAGGACCAGGGCTGGCGCACAGGCAACTTCCGCGGCGACCAGATCGAGCTGCCGCACATCGTCGACCCCCGCACCACCCCGGAGACCTACCAAGGCACCGTCGGCTGGTACCGGGCGGTAGTGACCGCTCCAAAGGCAGCGCAGGGCACAAACTGGTCGATCCGGTTCGCCCAGGCCCGCCGCGCGGCCACGGTGTGGGTCGACGGGCAGAAGATCGGGCGCAGCGACAGCTCCTACGTGCCGTTCGAGCTGACCGCCGCACAGCTCGCTGACGGCAAGCCGCACACCGTCGTGGTGCGCACCGACAACCGGCTGCTCCCCGGACGCCGCCCCGACGGCTGGTGGAATTGGGGCGGGCTGACCCGATCGGTCTCGCTGGTGCCGCACGGGAGCCTGTCGGTCACCGGCACCGGCACGATGTCTCAGCGCACGTGCGACGGTGCCAGCGGAAACTGCCGCTGGACGGTGCTCGTCGACACGACCGTGTCCAACCGCGGCAGCAAAACACTTACGCCGCGTATCTCCGGAGCACTGAAGGACCCGGACGGCGACAAAGCAGGCTCGGCCACGACCGACGTGCGCCCGCTCGCCCCCGGCGAAAGCGCACGGGTCAAGTTCCGCGTGCCGGTTGAGGGCGGCGCGAAGCTGTGGAGCACCACCGACCCGAAGCTCTACACCGTCAACATCCAGGCCAAGGCCACCGGAGCTGTCGGGGCACCAGCAGTCGAGACCACGCGCACCGGGCTCCGCACTGTGCGCGTCATCGACGGCATCGTCTACCTCAACGGCAAGCCGATCGAGCTACGTGGAGCTTCGATCCACGAAGACGTCCCCGGGCGCGGCCCGGCGATGACCGACGCCGACGTGAACAAGGTCGTCGACGAGCTGAAGGCGGTCGGCGCCAACGTGACCCGCGCCCACTACGCGCTCGACCAGCGGCTACTGAGCAAGCTCGACGAGGCCGGGATCATGGTCTGGTCGCAGGCGCCCGTCTACCACCGCGACAACGAGCTCGACACCGCGGCTGGCCGAGCCGAATCGCTCACAGCGGTACGTGCCGCCGTGATGCAGACGCGCAACCACCCCTCGGTCATCACGCACTCTGTAGCCAACGAGCTCTCCACAGAGCCCGACACGCGAGCAGGCACACGCGAGTTCCTCGAGCGCGCTCGTGCGCTGACTCTCGACCTGAACCCGACGCTGCCGACATCGGTCGACATGCTCAGCTATCCGGGCCTTGAGCCGCAGAAGGCCTACGCCGCCTTCCAGCTGCTCGGCGTGAACACCTACTTCGGCTGGTACAAGGGCCGCGACGGCCACTCGACCGCAGAGCTGTCCACCCTTGTCCCGTTCATCAAGGAGATGCGCCGCTTCTACAAGGGCTCGGCGCTTGTGATGACCGAGTTCGGCGCCGAGGCAACGGAGAACGGCCCTGCTGACTCAAAGCAGACGTACGCGTTCCAGCGCAGCTACATCAACGAGACCCTCAACCTCGCGGCCGACCTGCCTCAGCTCTCCGGCGCCATCTACTGGACGCTGCAGGAGTTCGCGGTCAAGCCGAACTGGGACGGCGGCGCGCAGACCAACGCTGCTCTGCGCGACTCGATCCATCACAAGGGCGTGATCGCGCGCGACGGCACACGCAAGCCGGGCTGGGAAGCGCTACGCGACGACATCGCCTCGACCCCGCTCGTGCGTAGCCACAAAGAGGTCGAACTCGCGACCGGGTTCCGCCAGCCGCTCGATCAGCGCGGCCGCCTCGGCCTCGCGGCGACGCTGCTGATCGTCGGGGCGATCCTTGCGCTGCTGGTGATCGACCTACTCGCATTCCTCGCCTGGTGGCGCAACACGCACGCCGACGAGGACGAGCTGATGCTCGCCGCGCTCGCTGTACCGAGCGCGCCGGAGCTCGCGGTGCTCACAGGCGGCGGCGGGGACGACACCCCCGCCACCCGCGTGGCCTAAGCGAGCTTCACTAAGCCGCGCCGCACGGTCAGCGTCGCCTTGTAGCTCTTGCCTGACACCGACGCCGTGACGGTCAGCTTCGCGGTGCGGCCTGACCGCATCGCCTTGCTCAGTCGCGCGTTCAGCTTCGACCCGACAACCGATACGCGAAGGCCGCCACCGGTCAGTTTCACTGTCCTGGCTCCCTTCACCGTGACGGTGAAACGGCCCTGACTGCCCCGCTTGACGGTGAACTTCGGCTTGACCGGGGTCGGAGCGAGCGTGAGCGGATCGTCGCTCTTGTCCCCGTCGAGCGGGTCGGTGAGGTTGCGGGTAGTGCGCGTGATGATCGCCGCCGAGGGCGTCGCCGGCACGGAGACCGTGAGCGGGTCGCTCACGTTGCCTGCTGCGTCACGTGCGCGCACGGTGTATTCGAACGCGGCTGCAGGAGCGCTTGTGTGCAGCCAGCTGCCGGTCGACGGAGTCGCGCTGCCTCCCGGCCAGCTCACGTTGTACCCCGCTACTCCGCGCTCATCGGTGGCAGCCATGTCGAGCTTCACGTCACCGGTCGCAAGGCGAGTCGCGTAGATCGTCGCCATCTCGGGCGAGACGTAGTCGGGGATCGTGACGTTTACCGCGGTGCTCTGAGTGTTGTTGCCTGCGGCGTCGTAAGCAACGACTCGGTAGCTCGCAGACCGCAGTGAACTGGCGCTCGTGTCGCTGTAGGCGCGCAGGTTCGCCGGCGTGGAGGCGATCGGCGTGCTGTCGCGGCGCACCTCGTAGTGGTCGACGCCAACGTCATCAGTTGCCGCGGTCCAGCTGAGCGACACACCGAGGGGCGACACTGAGGCGCTGAGCGACGGCGCGCTCGGCGGGGTCGTGTCGACCTGCTGGTCGCCCATCGACACCTGCACCGTCGCGGTACCGCCTGCCGTCGCGCTGTTGGTGATCGTGACGCCCGATCCAGGATCGGTGAACGACTCTCCTGGCTGCAGCGCGCTGTCGTTGAACGTGCCCGTCGCGGGGTGGGCGTCGAGCAGGCGGGTCACGTCGATCACGCTCAGCGCGGGAACGAGCCTGATTCCAACGCCCGTGACAAGCCCGTGGGTAGGCGAGAAGGTGTCGAAGTCACCGAACGGCGCCCGCAGGTCGATGGCGAAGTACTGCGTTACCGGGGACGTGCCGATCTTCCGCGGCACGATGAGAAGTCGCGGGTTCGTCGCCGAGTTGTTGTTGAGCTGATCGAGCGAGTGTGTGCCGCTGGCTGTGACGCTGCGGCGCGCCGCAGTCGGCAGTTGGCTCAACTTTGCCCGCTGCCAAGCGGACATCAGCGCAGAGCTAGAACCCATCACGTCAAAGCCGTCCCCGTACTCCACGTAGGAGCAGCCGGAAGTGGAGCTGGTCAGCGTCTGCGAGCCGCACTTCAGGGTTGCGGCGTGGTGGACGCCCATGTTGTGCCCCACCTCGTGCGCGATCACGCTCGTGTAGTTGACGTCGTTGATCCACGACCAGTTGCCTGGCAACTCGCCCAGCCCGGCCCACGAACAGCCCGGGTTGTCGGGGAAGTAGAGGATGACGTGCTGGTAGGAGTTGAGGTTGACCCCTTGCGAATTTCCGTAGGTCACTGCCTGCTGGCGGATCGTCATCATCGAGCTGTCAGGACATGCGGTCGGCACGTTCATCGGCAGGGTCCACCAGCCGAATACGTCGCCCGTGGAGTCCGCGATGCCGCCGAGCTCGACGGTCCCGCCCGACTGCTGCTCGTAGAAGTCACTGACTGATCCGGTGCCGGTGAACACGCGGCTCTTCATCTGCGCGGGAGTGACTGGCTGGCTCGTGTCGTTGGCGAAGTTGACGAGCACCACCGCAGTCGTACGCGTACCGGCCGCCGCGGCGAGCTGCTGCACACCGTCGGTCTCTTGCGCCTGCCCCTGAAGCCCGGGCGCGTTGGACGTGTCCTCCACAGCGACCTGCTGGCCGACCAGCTCCTGAGGCTGATCGGAGTCGAGCATGCGCGTGCTCTCACCACGGTCGAGTCCGTAACCGGGCAGCGGGGGACCGTCGAGCACGTCTCGATGGAGCTCCACCAGCTGGCCCTCCACACGGCCTTGACGATCGCCCGAACCGGCACCGGCCAGGGCAGGGCCGAGCAGGAGACCGGCAGTGAGGGCGAAGAAGCAGAGACGTACGAGAGCGCGCAGCATGGAGACCTACGGGCTAGGTCGTCGCTGCACCCCGGTACCTACAAGGGACGGGCCCTATGCGGACATATGTCAGCGGCTCAAAATCCGGGCCACGGAGCGTCCGAGCAGCGCACCTGCCAAGACGTCGCTCGGGAAGTGCACGCCCAGGTACACGCGCGACCCGGTCATTGCCGCGGCGAGCGGAGTCAGCAGCCGCGCCGCGAGCGGGTAGCCAGAGCGGTCCAGCACGGGCGCCATCGCGGCCGCGGCTGCGAACGAGGTCGTGGCGTGAGAGGAGGGAAAGCTGAGCTGTGTCGGCGTCGAGATCGCCTGCTGCTGGCCGGGGGCCGGGGCGGGACGCGGGCGACTGAAGAGCCGCTTGAGCACTAGCCCGCAGCCGTACGCGCCCATCATGCTCGCGGTCGCCCGGAGCCACTCGCGACGCAGCGGGCGGTCGAGCAGGGCGCCGCCCAGCCCAAGCGCAAACCAGCATCGGCCGTACTCGCCGAGGCTGGAGAAGCGGGCCACGCGACGAACAAGCCGCGGGTCGGTGGCCGCACGCCTTCGGCCGATCGCATCGAGCAGGGGCTGCTCTGCGCGGCCGAGCGCGGCGAGAGTCACCGGCGCCTAGGAGGCGCCGAAGCCGACGCGCTGCTCGTTTGACTCAACGCGCACCCACAAAACGTGCTCGAGCTTGAGGGTGACCTTGCCGTCTTCGGAGTCGAGCTCGTGCCAGCCGTCGTCGGACGCAGCAAGAGCCTTTTGGAAGCCCTTGAGCTGGTCGTCCTCGACCCGCAGCGCCAGCGGCGGGCTCGCGTGAAAGCCGATCGAGATGCGCTGAGCCATGGCCGCCAGCCTACTCAGTGAGCCGCCGGCTCGACGATCTCTGTGAGCACGGCGCCGCTGGACTTCGGATGCACGAACGCCACCCGGCTCCCGCGGATGCCGGTGCGCGGGGTCTCGTCGATCAGCCGGATGCCGTCGGACTTCAGCGATTCGAGGGTGTCCTCGATGTTCGACACCTGGTAGGCGACGTGGTGCAGACCCGGCCCGTTCTTGGCGAGGAACTTGCCGACCGGGGTGTCCTCGCCGATCGGTGCCAGCAGCTCGACGTGATTCTCTCCGACGTCGAACAGCACCGCGTCGACGCCCTGCTCGGTGACCGTCTCGCGGTGCACGAGCTTCATGCCGAGCACGTTCTCGTAGAGGTTGATCGCAGCGTCGAGATCGTCGACGGCGATACCGATGTGGTCGATTCGATTGAGCACGGCGTACAACCTACGCGGTCAGCCGAGCAGGTCGAGTGCGACAGCTTTGTAACAGCGCGCTGCTAGGCCGACGTCGCTCGCCGCGATGCGCTCGTCGATCCCGTGCACGAGCGGCCATGCCTCGTACATGTTCCGTACCCGTTGGGGAAAGAAGCCGTACCCGACGCACTCGGGGAAGGTGTCGCGCCACACGCGTGAGTCCGTGTAGGCCGGGAGCATCAGCGGCAGCAGGGTGGTGTCCGGGCTCTCGGCCGCCGTCCAGCGCGCGAGGGCATCCATCAGCGGCGATTCGGTCGGCGACGAGTTGCCGACCATCGGCTCCTTGGTGAACGTCACGTCGTACTCGACATCGACGCCCGCGAGCACCTCCGCCAAACGCTGCTCGACGAGCTCGCGGCCGAAGCCGGGAGGTGTACGGCAGTCGACGTGCACTCCAGCCTGCGCGGGGATCACGTTGATCTGCGGCGAGGCGTCGAGCATTGTTGGCGCGAAGGTCACCGAGAGCATCGGCTCCGCGAACAGCGCCATCAGCGGGTCGAGCTGTGCGAGCGCCTCGAGATCCGCGGCGCCGAGCGTTTCGAGCAGGCGCTGAGGAGCTTCGGTGATGTCGAGCTGTGGCTTCGCCGACGCAAGCGCGGCAAGCACCGGAGCAAGTTTCGGCACGGGATTGTCGGCGAGCCCTGGCATAGAGCCGTGCCCTGGCCGGCCCGTCACTGTCACCGTGAACGCAGCGACGCCCTTTTCGGCTGTGCAGATCCCGTAGTAGTCGCGTCCGGCCACGGGCATCAACGCACCGGCGCCTTCGTTGATCAGGTAGTCGCACCGGGCGAGGTCGGGGTGCTCGGCGCAGAGCCAGTTCGCTCCCAGCGCGCTCCCGTTCTCCTCGTCGGCGACCGCGATTACCTTCAGCGCGCCACGAGCCGGGCGCCAACCCGACTTAGCCAGATCGATCGCGGCGGCGACCTCGGCCGCTGTCTGCGACTTCATGTCCTGCGCGCCGCGGCCCCACACATCGCCGTCGATCAGATCTCCGGACCACGGGTCGTGCGTCCAGCGCTCCGGCTCAGCCAGGACGGTGTCGACGTGGGAGAGCAGCCCGAGCACCGGCCCCGGCTCGTCTCCACGCAGGGTCGCAACCAGGTTCGGGCGCTGCTCGTCGGCGGCGACCATCTCGACCTCGAAACCGGCTGCCGTGAGCTCCCCCGCGAGCCACGTCTGCACCGCAAGCTCGTTGCCGGGAGGGTTGACCGTGTTGTGCCGGATCAGGCGCTGCAGCAGGTCTGTCGCGCGCGCTTCGAGTTCCATCGGCGCAACCTAACGCCACTGGCGGCCGCGGATAGCCCGCAATTACCGGCCGACAAGTGTGCATGGTGTCACTCCAAAGCTCAGGTACAGGGCCCACAAGCCGATGACAATCGTGAATGACTGGGCGATCGCCCATATTTGACGCTGTCATCCACTTCTTTGGCCTCTTTGGGGACAAGGTCGACCGTGGACGCGCCGAAGACATGTCCCGGCGCGTCGTACCGGTGCAAATGGCAGCCGTAGCGATGATGGCCGGCGTACTCGCACTCGGGTACACCCACTACGGCATCTGGCCCGCGGTCCTGATTGCGAGCTCAGAGGTCGCGTTCCTCTCCGCCGTCCTGCTGCCAAAGATGGTCGCGCGCCCCGAGCTGCCGCTCGTCGTCATCTGGCTACTCGGCCAAACCACACTGCTCGCCGCAATCCTGATCGCTCCCGGTGAACGGGGCTACCTGTGGGCGATCATGGCCATCTCGATCCAGTTCATCGGTGTTATCTGGACTCGCAAGCTTGCTGTCGCTGCAGTCATCACCACGATTGCGATGGTCGGAGCTGGTGCGCTGCTCGCAGGCGGCGGTCAGATCGCCGCCCCGCTAGAGCTCCTACCGGCCTTGATCATCATCGGCGTGACGGGCGCCGCAGCGGCCACGCTGCGCGACGTCGACTACGCCTCGCGCGGCAACGTCCTGGTCGACTCGCTGACTGGGCTGCGCAACCGCGTCGCGATGCAGCAGACGATGGCGTCGATGACGACCGAGGGCAGCCGCGGCGCGATCGCCGTGCTCGACCTCGACCACTTCAAAGAGATCAACGACATCCACGGTCACGCGGTCGGCGATGCGGTCCTGGCGGCAGCCGCCGCACGCATGCAGCAGGCGCTCGGCACCGAGGGCAGCCTCTACCGCTACGGCGGCGAGGAGTTTGTCGCCGTGATGCGAGGCAAGTCTGCCTCCGAGGCCGAGCAGATCGGCGACAAGCTGCGCCTTGCGGTCGCGTCAGCGCCGGTCGGCGGCCTCGCGATCACCCTGTCATGCGGAGTGGCGGCGGCCAACCGCGACCACAACCTCAATGCGAGTGAAGTTTTCAGGCGTGCTGACGCTGCCCTCTACCGCGCCAAGGACGAGGGCCGTAACCGTGTGTGTCTTGCGGAGAACACCGAGCAGGACGAGACAGGTAGCCGGGAGCTCGAGCCCGTCCGAGAGCTCCGCGAAAGCACCGGTGCACCGAAGACCCTCCCCACCGGAGGCAACAGCCGCTGGCTTGTCGGCTCGGTGGTGCAGCGCGACCAGCTGATCGCCGTGCTCGAAGGCTTCAACTCGCGCCGGGTGCGTTCGGTCAACATTCTGCTCGCGCTCGTAGGC
Source organism: uncultured Conexibacter sp. (assembly GCA_964560235.1). Classification (GTDB taxonomy): domain Bacteria; phylum Actinomycetota; class Thermoleophilia; order Solirubrobacterales; family Solirubrobacteraceae; genus Baekduia. Next base: position 21,162 of record CAZLKZ010000003.1, read on the forward strand.
GTCGCAGTTGCTCCCGAGTACGGATGGGGCCCGGCGATCGTGCTCGCGCTCCACGCGATCGCGCTCGACCCCAGGGCCCGCCGGTCCGCACGCATGGCGTCAGACCACACAGTCCGTGCGGAGGCCGCCGCCTTGTATGAGGCGATCACCTCGATGATCTGGATCGCGTGCGCGGTCGCCTTAGCTACAAGCCCGGCTCTGTTCCTGCTTCCGCTGCTCGTCGTGCCTGCGTTCCAGGTCGCTGCGGCCTACCCGCGCCGTGCCGCAGTGGTGCTCGTGGGCGTATCTGCCGTGCTGGCAACAACAGTCGCCTGGTTCAGCGCGCCTGACGCCGTACGCGAGAACCCACTGATCGTTGCGATGCCGGTTGGTCTCGTTGCGATTATCGGCCTTGTCGGCGCCACGATCGGACGGTCCGCAGTCGACCACCGCGCCGCGGCCATCATCGACCCTCTCACCGGTCTGCTCAACCGTGCCGCGCTCGACCTCCGGCTGCCAGAAATCAGCGAGGTCGCGGCCACGCGCAACACGCCGGTGTCGGTGATCGTGGGCGACCTCGACCACTTCAAGAAGATCAACGACCAGCACGGCCACGCGAAAGGCGACGAGGTACTTGCTCAAGTCGCCGAGCGCATCCGCGACATCGTGCGCACAGCCGACGCTCTCTACCGAGTGGGCGGCGAGGAGTTCGTGGTGCTGCTGCCCGCGACGCAGTCGCCACAGGCCGTCGCGATCGCCGAGCGTATCCGCGCTGCAGTGGAATCTGCTCCAGCCGGGGACCTGCCGGTTACGATCTCTCTTGGTGTCGCAAGCTCCCCCGGGCGGACGTTCCGCTACAGCGAGACCTTCAGCCGAGCAGACGCTGCGCTGCTCGACGCGAAGGCTGCTGGGCGCAACCGTGTCAGCACCGCCGCCCCCGCTCTGCGCCTCGCCGCCGCCTAGCCACCTGGACCCTCTCCCAGTTCCCTGATGCGGCTGACGAGAGACGACCTACTTTCAGCGTTCGGGCTGTTCGGCGACGAGGTCGACCTCGAGCGCGCCCGCGACATGAACCAGCGGCTGATCAAGGTGCAGCTGCTCCAGATCGGGCTGCTGTTCTTGATGATGCTCGGCGGGATCGTGGCCTACAACCCGATCGCCGCAGTACCGATCGTGCTGTCGGAGATCGGCTTCCTGATCAGCCTGCTGTTCCCGCTTGACTTCGCACGCGCACAGCTTCCGCTCGTCGGCGGCTGGCTTATCGGGCAATTCGCGACGATGGCCGCGATCGTGATGGCAGGCGAGCCGCGCGTTTACTTGTGGGCTGCCGCCCCGATCTCGATTCAGTTCATCGGCGTGATCTGGACACGCAAGCTCACGGTCACAGCGGCGATCACAACGGTCATCTTCGTCACCGTCACCGCACTGATCTTCGACACCGACGCGGTAACCGAACACTGGTGGGTGCTGCTGCCGATGTTCGTGGTCAACATCCTCACCGCAGCGGCTGCGATGACGATGCGCGACATCGACAACGTGACCCGTGGCGCGGTGCTCGTCGACTCACTGACCGGCCTGCAGAACCGCGTGGCGATGCAGTCGTCGATGGCCGAGCTGACCACCGACGGTGGCGCGGCCTCGATCGCCGTGTTCGACCTCGACCACTTCAAAGAGATCAACGACGTGCACGGCCACGGCGCCGGGGACACCGTGCTGCAGACGGCGGCGGCGCGCATGCGCGAGGCGATCGGCGAGCGCGGCCAGCTGTTCCGGTACGGCGGCGAAGAGTTCGTCGCTGTCCTCCCCAGCTCTGACTCCGACCGGGCGGCTGCGCTTGCAGAAGAGGTGCGCGCGGCGCTGACTGCGAGCACGATCGGCGGCCTGGCGATCACTACGTCCGCGGGCGTTGCGACCGCCAAACAGGGCCACGCATTCCACGGCGACGACGTGTTCCAGCGGGCCGACGCAGCCCTTTACGAGGCGAAGCTGAAGGGCCGCAACTGCGTGTGTGTCGCGAGCGATGACACGAGCGGCGACTCTGCGCCCGGTAGGGCTCGCGAGCAGCACATGAGCCCGGTCGCGATGATCGCCGAGGACGGCACCGTGCCCCGTCCTTTGCCGACCGCCGGCCGGCACCGCTGGCTGGTGCGTTCGGTGGTGGAGCGAGATCAGCTGCTCGCAGTCACCCGAGGCTTCACGCCCGGGATGCTGCGCTTCATCAACGCGTCGCTGCTAGCGACGATGCTGCTGCTTGTACCGACCAACGGCTGGTGGCCTGTGCTCGTGATCGCACTGCACGCGGTGGCGTTCGACCCTGCGCTGCGGCTCTCTCAGCGCACGCTCAAGGGTCAGATCCGTGGCGGCGAGACAGCACTGCTTGTGGAGTCCGCAGTCTCGATGCTCGTGATCACGGTTGCGATCGTGGTCGCGGGCGAGCCTGCGCTGTACCTGCTGCCGCTGATTCTCGTGCCGGCCTTCCCGGCTACCGCCGCATACCCGAACCTCGCATCGTGGATGCTGATGGCCGAGGGGGTTGCGCTGTGCCTCGGTGCGGGCTGGGTAGTCGACTGGCAGCTGATCCGCGACAACCCGATCATCGTGACGATGCCGATCGGCCTGTTGTCATCGATCATCCTGATCGGCGCGACCGTCGGCAGGTCAGCGGTCGACCACCGCGCCGCCGCGATCATCGATCCACTCACAGGCCTGCTGAACCGTGCCGCGCTCGACCTGCGGCTGCCGGAGATCTCCGACGTCGCGAGCGTGCAGGAGAGCCCGGTAACCGTCGTAGTCGGCGACCTTGATCACTTCAAGAAGATCAACGACGAGTTCGGGCACTCAACCGGTGACGAGGTGTTGATCGGAGCGGCCGAGCGGATCCGGGACGAGGTCCGCGTACAGGACGCGCTGTACCGGGTCGGCGGCGAGGAGTTCGTGGTGCTGCTGGCAGCGACCCCTGTGGGTGCTGGGTACGACGTGGCCGAGCGCATCCGTCAGGCGATCGAACGCGAGGTGGTTGGCGGTCTGCCGGTCACGATCTCGCTCGGCGTGGCGACCGCCACGGGTGGCGCCTTCCGTTACAGCGAGGTGTTCGGCCGGGCCGATGCTGCGCTGATGCAGGCGAAGAACGCGGGACGCAACCGCGTTGCGGTGTCACCTCCGCCACCCTCCTCTCACGCTGCTTAGGCGTCGTACCCTCTGCTGCGATGCCCGCTGCCGCGTACCCGGGGAAGGAATGTGTCTGCCAGTTCGATCGCGGCATCTGCGACCAGACGTGCGTGCGCGACATGATGGAGACGCCGTTCTACATCGCATGCCTGAAGCTCAAGGGTCGCTCGTGCCTGGTGGTCGGCGGAGGCGAGATTGGGCTGGAGAAGGTCGAGGGCCTGCTCGCGTGCAGCGGCGAGGTGACCGTGATCGCTCCGGAGGTGTTGCCCGAGGTGGCCGCGTTGGCCGACGAGGGCTCGCTGGTGTGGGAGCAGCGCGAGTACGCGGGCGCCCAGGATCTAGAGGCGCGGTTCATGGTCATTGCCTGCACCGACTCGACCGAGACCAACATCGAGATCTACGAGGACGCTGAGCGCCGCGCGATGCTCGTCAACGTGGTCGACGTGCCACCGCTGTGCAACTTCATCCTCCCCGCGATCGTGCGCACCGGCCCGATCGCGATCGCGATCTCCACGGCGGGCGCATCACCGGCTCTCGCCAAGCGGATGAAGTCGGAGATCTCCGAGCAGTTCGGTGAGGAATATGCCCGGCTGGCCGTGATGCTCAACGAGGTGCGTGGCTGGGCCAAAGGGACCCTGCCTACCTACCAGGACCGCAAGGCGTTCTTCGAGTCGATCGTCGGCGGCACACCGGACCCGATCGAGCTGCTGCGCGCCGGCGAAGACCAGCGCGTGCTGCAGCTCATCGCGACCGCTCAGGTCGCGCACACGCCCGCGGGCTGACGCCCGTCAGCGTGCGGCGGTACAAAGTGGCCACTACGGCCACTTTCTTGCACCTCAGTGTCAGCCGCCGAAGCAGGTCCCGTCACCGGCGAGGCAGGCCCCTACCCCGACGACAGCCAGCAACGTGCCCCATACCGCGGACGCGATCACAACGCCGAGTCCAGTGAACAATCCTCTCTGCGCGTTCTCGCGAAGCGGGCCTCGGTAGAGCACCAAGGCACCCACCACCATCGGCATCCAAACCCACCATGCCACGAGCGCATCGTCTGAGCCGGACTGGTCCCGTTCGAACACGCTCCACTGAATCAGCGTGAGAGCGAGCTGCACAACCGGAATGATCAGCGTCGCCAGTACCCAGTACGTCCTGGTCAGCGTGACGTCTCGTTCGTCCTGCTCGGGCATTACAACAAGTACGTGCGGCAGCGCCCGCAGTTACTCTCAACCACGTGAAGGCCTGCGTGCTCACGATTTCCACGTCCGTCGCCGCGCGCGAGCGTGCTGACGAGGACGGTCCGCTCGTAGCCGAGCTGCTCGACAAGGCAGGCCACGACGTCGCTGCGATGGAAGTGATCCCCGACGATTACTCGCTGATCGAGGATCGCATCCATCACTACGCCGACGAGGACTACGCGCTCATCATCACCACGGGCGGAACCGGTCCCGCGTTCGACGACGTGACCCCGGAGGCGACGAGCGCCGCGATCGACCGGGCCGCTCCGGGTATCGCCGAGGCGATCCGGACCGCACGCGGACCAGGCACAGCCGAGGCGATGTTGTGCCGGGGAGTCGCCGGGTTCGCCCGGCGCACGCTGGTCGTGAACCTGCCAGGTCACCCAGACTCGATCCGGCAGAGCATGGCCGTCCTCGAGCCTGTCCTTGGACAGGCACTGCAGACCCTTCGCGGCGAGTAGATGGCCCCAGCGATCTCCGCAACCGGACTCGGTCGGCGCTACGGCGAGCGCCCTGCGCTGCACGGGGTCGACTTCAGTCTCGAGCGTGGCCAGACGCTGGTCGTGCTCGGCCCGAACGGGGCAGGCAAGTCGACGCTCCTGCGCATTCTGGCGACGCTGCTCAGGCCGCACTCCGGCGAGGCGTCGGTGCTGGGCTACGACCTCCGCACCGAAGGCTGGAAGCTGCGGGCCGAGATCGGGCTACTCGGTCACGAGCCCCTGCTCTACCGCGACCTCTCCGCGCGAGAGAACCTCAACTTCCACGCCAAGCTCCACAGAGCAACCACCGCACGGGTCGACGAACTGCTCGCCGCGGTGCGGCTAACCGCGCGCGCCGATGACCCGCTCCACACCTACTCGCGCGGCATGGTCCAGCGTGCTGCGGCCGCCCGGGCCGTGCTGCACGATCCCGAACTGCTGCTACTCGACGAGCCGAGCGCGAACCTCGACCCGCACGCGGCCGAGCTGCTGCAACCGCTGATTGGACGCGAGTCCGGCAAGACCCGCGTGATCACGAGCCACAACCCGTCGGTCGACCTGGGGCAAGCCGACGTCGTGCTCGGACTCCGCGGCGGCAAGGTCGTGCTCAGCGGCCGCCCGAGCGAGATCGGGCAGGATCAGCTCGCAGCCCTCTACGTCGACGCGGTAGCCGCCTAGATGCTCCGAGTTGTACGAGCACTGATCGGCAAGGACCTGCGCCTCGAGCGCCGCACACCGCAGCTCGTGCCCGCGATGGCGCTGTTCTCCCTGTCGACGTTCGTGGTGTTCCACTTCGCGCTTCAGAAGGACAGCATCGACGGCGCACTCGCCGGAGGTGTGCTCACCACTACCACGATCTTCGCCGCGGTTCTGGGGATCGGACGGCTGTTCCTCTCTGAGCACGAAGACGGAGGGTTCGACGGGTTCCTACTCGCCCCCGTCGACCGCACCGCGATGCTGCTCGCAAAGGCCGGGGTGCTGTTCCTGCTGCTGGTGCTGGTGCAGCTCGTTGCCGTGCCGGCGTTCGCGGTGCTGCTGCTCGACCCCACGCTCACTGCAGAGCGCGCGCTGAACACCGCGCTCACGCTGCTACTCACCGACGCCGGGATCGCAGTAATCGGCGCACTCGTCGGGGCGCTCGCGATCCAGACCCGCGCCCGTGACCTGCTCGTGCCTCTGATCGCGCTACCGATGCTGCTGCCGATCGTGATCGGCTGTGCGGAGTGCCTTGAAGCGGTGTTCGCAGCGGGATCACCTGAGCCGCTCCCAGGCCGCTGGCTGACGATCCTCGCCCTCTATGATCTGGTGTTCGCGCTGCTGGCATTCGCGGTCTTCGACTACCTGATCGAGGACTGACCGCGGCGAGCGGGAGCAACCCCAATGATCCACAGCAAGCACCTGCGCCTTCTCACGCTCGCAACGCTCGTCACGGTGATCGGCGGCTTCTCGTTTGCCGCGTTCGTGGCGCCGATGGACGCCGACCAGGGCGTGATGCAGAAGATCTTCTACCTGCACGTGCCGATGGCGATCGTCGCGCTCGGAGGCTTCATCTACGGCGGAGTTGCGGGCGCGATGCACCTGCGCACAGGCGACGCCAAGTGGGACCTGCGCTCCTACTGCGCGCTGCACCATGCCGTGATCCTGGCCCTCGGCGTGCTCGTCACCGGCTGCATCTGGGCCAAAGCCTCCTGGGGGCAATGGTGGGTGTGGGACGAGCCGACGCTCGTGGCGTTCCTGATCATCTTCCTTCTGTACGTGACCTACAGCCCGCTGCGGTTCGCGATCGAGGACCGTGACCGCCAGGCGCGTTACGCCTCGGTGTTCGCCGTTGCGGGCGCTGTCTTCGTGCCGCTCAACTTCATGGCCGTACGCACCGCGACGTCGCTGATCCACCCTCGTACCTTCGACTCCGCTGACAACCTCCCCGGGTCGATGGCGGTGGCGTTCCTGCTTTGCCTGATCGGCATCACGTTCCTCTATGTGACGCTCGTGCAGTACGAGATGGCGCAGAAGAACACGACCTTCCAGCTGCGCGCACTGCGCAGACGCCTAGGTGACGACGTGGTCGTCGGGCGTTCGGCAGCCCCCGACCTCTCCGGAGACAACCGATGATCCTCGCTCAGACAACCGACCCGCTGCCGAGCGGCGGCGACTACGTGGTCGCTGCCTACCTCGTGCTGATGGCTCTGCTGCTCGTGTACTTCGTGCTGATGGCGATGCGCCTCGGCCGCCTTGAGCGCGAAGTGCTGCAGCTGCACCACCTGCTCGATGTCCGCGACGGGGTAGGCGACGGCGACACCACCGGCGAGGCCGAGGCTCCGCCCGCGGAGTGACCCATGAGCGCCGACCTGCTGTGCATCGGCATCTCGCACAAGACCGCTCCGGTCGAGCTGCGTGAGCGCGTTGCGCTGATCACCAGCGACGCCCGCCGACTCTGCGAAAGGCTCGTGGCGCTTCCAGCCGTGAGCGAGGCAGTCGCGCTGTCGACGTGCAACCGCACCGAGGTCTACCTGGTCGGCGACGCAGCAGCTGCAGAGCCTGCGCTGCTCGACGCCATAGTCGAGCTCGGTGATCTTGACCCAGGCGAGGTACTCGCTGCGGCGTTCAGGCTGCGCGGCACAGAAGCGGCCTCACACCTCTTCACGGTGACGGCTGGCCTCGACTCGATGATCACCGGCGAGTCGGAGATCCAGGGCCAGGTGCGCCGAGCACACGAGCTGGCAAGCGAGGCCGGCACTGCCGGTGTTGTCACCGACCGGCTCTTTCACGCAGCGCTCCGAACGGGTAAGCGCGTGCGCACCGAAACGTTGCTCGCCACCGGACACGCCTCCGTGCCATCGGTGGCTGTTGCCCTTGCCGAAGAGGTGGTTGGGGAACTTGCGACCGGCAACGTGCTGGTGGTTGGGGCCGGCGAGACCAGCGAGCTGACCGCGCATGCCATCGCGGCTCGCGGGGCTCGCCCCGTATTCGCAACCCGCCGCGCCGAGCGCGCCCAGCCGATCGCCGACAGGTTCGGCGGCACCGTTGCACCGCTCTCCGAGCTGCCCGAGCTGCTCACCGAGGCCGACGTGGTGGTGGCGAGCACTGCGTCGCCGCACACGCTGATCAAGGCTGCGGACCTGGAGGCGACGATGGCGGACCGGGCCGAGCGCCCGATCGTGCTGATCGACCTGGCGGTGCCGCGTGACGTCGAGCCGGCGTGCTCGCTGATCGACGGAGTGTCGCTCTACGACATCGACGACATCGAGGCGGCTGCGGCACGCAACCTGGAGGTGCGCGAAGAGGAGCGCGAGCGAGCCACAACGATCGTCGGCGAGGAGCTCCACCGCTTCGAGGCGTGGCTCGACGAGCGCGACCTCGCCCCCGTTGTCGCAGCGCTGCGCAAGCACGGCAGCGACATCGTCGAGCGCGTGCTCGCCGACAACGACGGGCACTGGGAGAGCGTGTCGCCACGCGATCGCGCCCGGATCGAGGCGCTGGCCCGGTCGGTGATGCAGCGCCTGCTGCACGACCCGACGGTGCGATTGAAGGACCCGGCCGCACTACCGCGGGATGCCGAGGCGATCCTCCGGCAGCTCTTCTCCCTGCCGGGCGACGACGGAACCGCCGACGTCCGCGAGCTGCGGCCGCGCGCGTGAGGCTCGGGACGCGAGCGAGCGCGCTCGCGCTCGCGCAGGCAGAGCTCGTCGCAGACCACCTAGTGGCGTGCGGGGCTGCCAGCTCGGTGGAACTGGTGAAGATCACCACCTCCGGCGACGCGTCGACAACTGGCGACAAGAGCCGCTGGGTCGACGCCATCCAGCGCGCCCTGCTCGACGGCGACATTGACCTCGCGGTGCACTCGGCCAAAGATGTGCCCTCGGACAAGGAGCTGCCCGCCGAGCTCAAGATCGGAGCTGTCCTCCCCCGAGCCGAAGCTTGCGACGTACTTGTCGGTGCGCCGAGCCTCGACGCGCTACCTGCCGGAGCCCGCGTGGGCACCGCGTCTTTAAGGCGCCGCTCACAGCTGTTGGCTGAACGTGCCGACCTAGAGGTGATCGAGCTGCGCGGCAACGTCCCGACCAGGCTCGACAAGCTCGACCGTTGCGATGCAGATGCGATCGTGATCGCCGAGGCCGGACTTGAGCGGCTCGGCCTGACAGACCGGATCGGGGCGCGCCTTGACCCCGCACTGTTTGTACCCGCACCTGGACAGGGCACCCTCGTGCTGGAAGGCCGCACCCTGCCCGAAGCCGCGATCGATGTCGGCGCTGGAGCCGCCCTAGCCGCCGAGCGGCACGTAGTTGCTGGAATCGGCGCCAGCTGCGAAACGCCAGTCGGTGCCTACGACGATGGGGAGAGCCTCTACACCTACGCCGGAGCGCCAGACGGAAGCTCCTTCATTCGCGACCGCGTGATCGCGGCCACAGCTGCTGAGCGAGCAGCCATCGCACTTGAGCGCCTGCAATCACTTGGCGTGCACGCGATCATCGGGGCCGGCAATGAGTAGCGGGCACGTAACTATCGCCGGCAGCGGCCCCGGAGATCCGGGGCTGATGACCCTCGCACTCGTAGACGCCCTCGCCGAGGCCGATGTGGTGCTGTACGACAGCCTCGTACCGGCTGCCGCGCTGAGCTACGCACGCAGCGACGCCGAACTCATCGACGTAGGCAAGATCGGCGGCGGGCCGCAGGTGCCCCAAGAAGTCACGAACAACCTGCTGATCGAGCACGCCCAGGCCGGGCGCACAGTGCTCAGGCTCAAGGGAGGCGATCCGTTCGTCTTCGGCCGCGGCGGCGAGGAAGCTCTCTTGCTGCGCGAGCACGGCATCCCGTTCTCGGTCATCCCGGGCGTGACCGCAGCCGTGGGCGCGGCCGCACACGCCGGCATTCCTGTGACGCAGCGCGGCATGGCTGCGGGCGTTGCATTCGTCACCGGCCACGAGGACCCGGCCAAGGGCGAGTCTTCTCTCGACTGGACGGCTCTCGCGAGCTTCCCCGGCACCCTCGCGTTCTACATGGGCGTGCGCACCCTGCCCACGATCACGGCTCGCCTGATCGCAGCAGGCCGCCGCCCCGACGAACCAGCCGCGATCATCGAGCGCGGCACTCTGGGAGATCAGCGCACGCTCAACGGAACACTGGAAACGATCGCGGAAGTAGCGGAAGCCGGACGCGCCGCCGCACCTGCCGTGGTGATCGTTGGCGACGTGGCCGCGCTCTCGCAGGAGCTCGCGTGGCGCGGCCGCGGTCCGCTCGCAGGAGTGTCCGTTGTCGTGACGCGGCCCGCCGCTCGTGCACCGCAGATGTCAAAGCTGCTCCTTGACCAGGGCGCGCGCGTGGTCGAGGCGCCCGTCACCACGACATCCGCGGTCGACTTTTCGCTGCCGACAGACATGCGCGCGTTCGACCTCGCCGCGTTTTCCAGTCCAGAGAGCGTCGACTCGCTGTTTGGCGCACTGCGGGCGGCCGGGCAGGACGCTCGTGCACTCGCGAACGCAAAGGTCGCCGTGACCGGTCCCGGCACGGCCGACGCGGTGCGGCGCCACGGCATCGAGCCAGACCTGATCCCGCCGCGCGCCGTCGGCGAGTCGTTGGCCGAGCTGCTCGCCACGATGGAGGTCCAGCGGGCACTCGTGGTTCGCGCGGTCGGGGGTCGCGCCGTGGTCGCGGACGCCCTCGCCGCCCGCGGCGCGGACGTCACGGTGATCGAGCCGTACACAACCTCGCCGCTCCAGCTCGACGATCGCACCGCTCGGCGGGTACTGGGCGCAGACTGGGCAACCGTCACGTCCGCGTCCTCAGCGCGCGCTCTGTGCGACGCGATCGGCGGACCGGACGCGATCCACGCTTCCGGGCTGCGCATCGCGTCGATCGGACCGATCACAACGGACGCGATCAAAGCGCTCGGACTCGAGCCCGATCTGGAGGGCGCGCACCACACCCCAGCAGGGCTGGTGGCTGCTCTGGTAGACCACCTCAGTAGATGAGCAGTCCGCGCGCGATCACCTTCCTGAGCGACTACGGGCTCGAAGACGAGTTCGTGGGCGTGTGCCACGCGGTGATGGCGCGCGTGGCACCGGAGGCCCGCATCATCGACCTTGCGCACGGTGTCCCGCGTCATGACGTACGGGCCGCCGCGCTGATCCTCCGGCGCACGCTCCCCTACTGCGAGGCCGGAGTGCACCTGGCCGTGGTCGACCCCGGTGTCGGCGGCACCCGGCGGGCGGTCGCGGTCCGCACGATCGACGAGGACAGAATCCTCGTCGGTCCAGACAACGGCGTGCTCTCGCTAGCGGCGCAACGATTCGGGGGCGTGCTTGAGGCGGTTGATCTCGCACGGTCCCCCCACAGGCTCGACCCTGTGTCGCACACGTTCCATGGACGCGACATCTTCGCCCCGGTTGCTGCCGCCCTCGCTGCCGGTGCTCCGCTGCCTGAGGCCGGAGAGCCTTTTGACGCCGACGAGCTGACCCTGCTCGAGATGCCGATGGCACGGCCCGCGGGCGCCGACGAGGTAGTCGCCCATGCCCTCGCCTTCGACCGGTACGGCAACGTGACGCTCGACGTCGAGCACGACGAGCTGATCGGGATGGGAGCGCGGCTCGGGCAGGCGGTGGAGCTCAACGGCGTGCCCGCGGTTTACGCGAGCACGTTCTCGGACGTCGACGCGGGCGCGTTGATGATCTACCAGGACCCGTACCGCACCCTGTCCGTCGCAATGAACCGCGGCTCGGCCCGTGATCGCCTCGCGCTGCGCGAGGACGACACGGTCACGATCAAGTTCCTGCGCGGAGCCTGATGGCGCTCGGTTATCCGCACCTCCACCTGGGCGAGGTCGGGTCCACGAACGACCGGGCGCGCGAACTCGCTCAAGCAGGAGCACCGCACGGCACGATGGTCAGCGCCTTGGTGCAGACCGCTGGGCGCGGCAGGCAGGGGCGCGCTTGGACTAACCCGGCAGGTGTCATGGCGCAGTCGTTCGTGCTGCGCAGAGCGGACTGCACCCCTGAGCTGCTCCCGATCGCTGCCGCCGTTGCAACCGCGCGTGTGTGCGGCGAAGAGGCCCAGATCAAATGGCCCAACGACATCTGGGTCGACGCACGCATGCCACCGCGCAAGGTCGCGGGCATCCTCATCGAGTCGCGCATGCCTGCGGACTGGTTCGTAGTTGGAATCGGGCTCAACGTCGCGGTCGATCCGGCTGATTTGGGCGACGCAGCCGCGCGTGCCGGGACGCTTGGCCAGCCGGCCTCGTCGATGCCTGTGTGGCGACGCAGGCTCGTCAAAGAGCTGGATCGGGCGCTCGCGCTCCCGGCCGATCAGGTCTTAGGCGAGTGGCGCGAGCGCGACGGACTCTTCGGCAAAGAACTGGCCTGGGACAGCGGCAAGGGAGTTGCCGCGGGCGTCGACGACGAAGGCCATCTCCTCGTGCGCGGGGCAGATGGTGCGTTTCAGTCGCTGGTCGCAGGCGAGGTCCACCTGCAACCGCTGGTGCCGTAAACCCTTCACTGTTAGCATCGCTCCACGTTTCGGAGGGAGTGTTGCGTTTGCGTCGTGCAGTAAGGGGAGTAGTACTGATTGCGCTGGCCGGGTCCGCCCTGGCCGCGCCCGCCGCTGCGCACGCAGCCTCTTCGGCGCAGCGCATCTGTACTGAGCCTGGCGCGGGCGACTGGGAGACGGCGTCCCCCGGCGAGGTCGGGCTGTCAGCGCTGATCCTCAAGGAGAACTTCAAGCAGATCGATGCGCGCCTCACGCAGTCGGCGCTGATCATCCGGCACGGCTGCCTGGCAGGTATCAGCGACAACGGGCGGGCCAACTACAACACGCCCGCAGAGAGCTGGTCGATGTCGAAGAGCATCGTGTCGATGGCCGCGATGCGTGCAATGACCCTCGGGCTGCTGAGTCCCGACGACCGCGTCGGCGCGCTGCTCCCCCAGGCCGACCTCGCCCACGGTGCGATCACTGTGCGGCAGCTGCTGACGATGACCTCGGGCCTGCACTGGAACCTGCTCGGTGATTACGGCAACGTGTTCAACCCCGACGGTGTCCACGGCGCGCTGACCCTCAGGTTCGACGACGTACCCGGCACCAAGTACACCTACCACCAGGCCGCGATCACGCTCCTCACGCGTGTGATCGAGAAGGCCGTCGGCGAGCCCTTCCAGCAGTTCCTGCAGCGTGAGCTGCTCGGCCCGATCGGCATCGCGCGCAGCCGCTGGTACTGGGCCACCGACGGTCAGGGCGCGACCCGTGGCTTCTACGGCCTGCAGATGCCGGCGCTCGACTACGCGCGCCTCGGTCAGCTGATGCTGCGCGAGGGCAACTGGAACGGCAACCAGCTGATCGACCGCTGGTGGGTCAGGCAGGCGCGTACACCGACCGCAACGAATCCCGGCTACGGCTGGCTGTTTTGGCCCAGCTACAACAAGCCCGGCGAGCTCAACCTCGACCCCAAGCCCGCTGACGCCTACCGCATGAGCGGTCTGTTCGATCAGTCCGTCGTGATCATCCCGAGCCTCGACACGGTGTACGTGCGGATGGGGGCGCCGAGCTCTGATCTGCTGCAGCTCGGCTTCGGTGGGCTGTTTGCCAACGAGGGCGCGTACAACACCGATCGCTGGATGATGCAGGCGTTCATCAGCCCGTCCGTCAAGAACGCGCCGCCGTGGAAGAAGCCGCCGGAAGATCCGAACGGGCCGCTGGCCCAGATCGGTCTCGAGCCTGGCGAGGAGCTCCACCCCGAAGAGGTGCTGATCACGCTGCTGCCGATCAAGGAGCCGCTGCCGCCGGCCGGACCGGCCATCGCGCGCACCCCGATCACGCCTGACGGCGGCACGCTCGTGTTCTCGCGGTCCGGCAGCGCCAAGCTGCCGATCGGCTGCCCGAAGGCTTCCGTCAAGCCTTGCGCTGCACGGTTGACGCTCACCACAACTGCCGGGCGCCCGCTCACGAGGTCGGCCCCATCAGGCTCGATCGCGCCTGGCACCGTGGAAGACGTGACCGTCAAGCTCGGCCCCGCCGGACGGCGCCTGCTTGCTCGTGGCCAGGCCACCGTGCGCGTGTCGATGTTCGGTGCAGACAGCGCCAAGACGCGCTGGTCCGCCGAGGCCGTGCCTCCGCTGACAGCCAAGTACGCCGACTAGTCGGCGTCAGCCTCAGCCGCTTCGGCCTTAGGAGCTGCCTTCTTAGCCCTGGGCTTCCGAGCCCTCGGCTTCTTAGCCGGCGCCTTCTCAGCTTGAGCAGTCTCGTCGCCGTTGGCGGCGTCGCCACCGGTATCCGGAGAGCCGTGGTCCTCGGACGCCTCGGGGGAACCGGAATCGGCATCGGCACGTGCGGTCCCCTGCTCCCGCAAAGTGTCGGTGCCGATTGCGGTTCCGTCCACAGCCTCGACAGAACCACCGTTCTCAGCACCGCCACCCTTACGCCGCCGACGCCGACGTGACCGCGACTTCTTTTTCGGGAAATTCCTCAAAAGCTCCCGCGACAGCGCACTCGGCTTACGCGCCATCCGTGTGCGTGCGCCGCGCAGCAGGTCCATCGCCTCAGGGGTGTGCGCAACAGCCGCGGCGAGCATCGCGGCACAGAGCCGCCGGTCCTGCTTGCGTGCAGTCTGAATCAGCTTGCGTGCGTTGCGGGCGTGCGCGGCACCCGAGGAGTTGACCAGCAGACCTAGCAGGCGCTTGGTCTCGGGCATCCGCTGCACGGCGTACTCCTCGTGCACCTCGCGCGTCATCTCCGCGAGGTCCCAGATCCAGTGCGCTGCCTGGTCGCGGCGGCCGATTCGGCGTTCTGCGAGCGCTTGCAGCAGGATCTTCACACCCTCACGGCGCTCGTCGCGTGCCCAGGTGCGCACGATGTCGACGGAGCGCTCGAACGCGTCCGGGTCTTTGGAGGCGACGATGTCCTGCAGAGCGCGCAGGCGCAGCTGGGAGTTCTTGTTGCGCTCGACCGCGGTCAGCAGGAAGGAGCGCTTGAGCTCGCCCTGCTTGTCGAAGTGCAGCATCGCGCGAGCGCGGCGCCAGCCGCTCGGTGCCACGCGAGCGCCTGCCAGTGCGGCCCACTGGATCTGCTCGCCATAGTCGAGGTGCTCGACAGCGATCCGCCAGAGCTCACGCTCAAAGACTTCAATGCGGCGGTTCTCCTCGGCGCATACCGGGATCACGCGACGTTCGACGCGCACCCGGCGTCCACGGCCACGCCGCACAGGACCAACGACGATCGCGCCGCCGCGGTAAACGTCGCGGTCGAGCAGCGAGTGCAGCGTCACGACGGGGTCGTCGTGACGTGTCGCGGGGTGCACGAAGTCGACGACGATGCCCGACTCCTTGCCGGGGTGCCGACGCGTGACGCGGCCCACGCGCTGCTGGTAGATCCGCTTGGAAGCGGTCGGCGCGAGGTGCAGACACACGGTCGCGCGCGGTGAGTTCCAGCCCTCAGCGAGCAGCTGCGCGTTGACGAGCACGTCGATCTCGCCGCGCTCGTACTTGGCGAGGATCTCGGCCAGCTCGCGCTTGGGTGTCTCACCCGAAACCCCCTCGGCCTTGATCCCGACCTCTCGGAATGCCTCGGCGACGTTCATCGCGTGACGCACACCGGCGGCGTACACGACACCGGGCACGCCGTTGAAACGGGTCTTGTAGAGGTCGGCGATCGCGAGGTTGAACGGAAGCTGGTCGAGCAGCTCGGCGAGCAACTCCTGATCGAACTCCACGTCCACGTCGCCCTTGCGGAGCGGCACCTTGGCGATGTTGCGGACTCCGATGCCCGGCGGGATGCGCAGACAGCGCAGCGGTGCGATCACGCCGCGGCGCGCGGCCTGCGCGAGGTCGAACCGGGATGTCTGGGTCGGGAAGAGGTCGGTGACGTGACGGGCGATCAGTGCACCGGTCGCGGTCATGCCGATGAAGATCGGGCCGGTCCAGGCGCGGATCGTCGCGGAGGTCTTCTCGCCGAGCGCCGTGTGGGCCTCGTCGCAGATGACGATCGTGTACCGATCAGAGATCTGGCCGGCGTTGCGCACGAACCACTGGTAGGTCTCGACGGTGACGGGACCGTCGACCTCGTGGGAGCGTTCGGCCTCGGCCTTGTCGCCGGTCAGCAGCGGCGGCGATTCGCGGTCGCCGTATCCGCGGTCGTGCAGCTCGCCGAGGAACTGATCGACGAGGTTGCGGCGGTGGGTCAGGATCAAGACACCACCGGTGCGCGATGCCTCCACGAAGCCCATCGCAGCGACGGTCTTGCCCGCGCCCGTCGCGTGCTCGAACCAGAAGCGCTTACCGGCGTTCGGATCGTCGGCAGCACCTGCGTCGAGGTCTTCGTCGACGTCCTCGTCGGCCGCGTCGTCGTAGGACTCGTCCTCGGAGATCTCTTCCTGCTCGGGCTCGGGCTCGATGTCGATCTCGACGTCGACGGGTGTGACGTCGTCTTCGTCGTCGTCTTCCTCGTCATCGGGATCGACGGCGTCGGTCTCGTCGGTCGGCTGCTCCTCGGCAACCTCGTCGGAGTCGTCCTCGTCGACCGCCAGGACAGGTGCCGCGGAGCTGTGCTCCTCCTCATCGGAGGCGACCTGCAGGCTCGCGATCAGTGCGACCAGCGTGCCCGAGAGCGCGTCGACCTGGTGCGGGTTGAGCAGCGTGCCGTCTGCGAGCCGGGGCTCATCCTCAGTCAGCACCCGCTCCAGCCCGAGCATCAGCGAGTAGCGGCGACGCCACTTGGCCGATGGCACATCGAGGCCCGCGTCGATCTCGCGCAGCGCGGCATCGAGCGCGCGGCGTCGAGCACTACCGGCGGCCAGCGCAGCCTCGCGGTCCTCGCCCTCGAAGAGGAAGGGCTCGCGCGTGAAGTCCTCCGCTGCGGCGATGCGCGCGGAATCCGGAAGCGGTGTGGCGTCAGAGGCCAACGAAGTTTCAGCCATTTGCGGCTAGGTCAGGAATGGGTGAAGCCGAGAGACGGCGGAGGACGGGCGTGACGGCCTGCCCTGCGCTGCTCTCGCCTAAGAGAGCTACGTGCTGCGAGTTGAGCCCGCGACAGCGGTCGAATGGACTCCCCTCGCCCCAAAGAGTAGCTGATTACGCCGCAAATCGCCCGGCTGCGCGACACTCTGTGGCGATGAGTTCTCGTGGCAAATGGCTGATCGGCTTGACGGCGCTAGCCGTGGTGCTGTCGATCGGCATCTGGCAGTCCTGGCCGCAGGACGCTGACGACTCGCTGCCGAGTCCCGAGCAGCAGGCCGAACAGCTCAAGGGTGCGCCGCCGCGGCTCGCAGCGCTCCATGCCCAAGCTGGCGAGCTGATCGAAGGCGACATCGAAGGACGCCTGCGTCAGCTCCGCGGCACCCCGGTCGTGGTGAACATGTGGGCCTCGTGGTGCGGCCCTTGCCGTGCCGAACTACCGGTGCTCGGCCGGGTCGCGGTGGCCGAGGGCAAGCGGGTCGCGTTCCTCGGGCTGAACTCGAAGGACAAGAGCCGCAAGAAGGCCGAGGAACTGCTCGCAGAGTTCCCGCAGAGCTACCCGAGCTACGTCGACGAGGACCATTCACAGGCGCGCAAGCTCGGCTTCCTCTCAAACTTCCCGTCGACAGCGTTCGTCGACGCGCGCGGTGAGGTCGCGTACCTACACCAGGGCCAGTACGTATCTGAGGCCGACCTACAGGCCGACATCGCCAAGTACCTCCGCGGAGCGCAATGAGCAGTCATGCACGCGAGGTGGCTTCTGAGCAGGAGCTGCAGGCCGCGTTTGCTGTCCGGCACGAGGTGTTCGTGATCGAGCAGAAGGTCCCCGTCGAGGAGGAGCTCGATGACCGCGACGAGACCGCGGTGCAGATCGTGGTGTTTGACGATCAGGGCGAGGTGGTCGGCACTTGCCGGGTGCTCGACGACGGTGACCGCGTGGCGCGTGTCGGCCGGATGGCCGTCCTCGCTGCCGCTCGTGGGCGCGGCTTCGCACGCGACTTGATCGACGAGGCCGAACGCGTGGCCGCTGGCCGCGGAGACACCAGCGTCGTGCTCGACGCTCAGCTGACCGCGCGCGGGTTCTACGAGCGGGCCGGCTACGTGGCCCACGGCGACACGTTCATGGACGCTGGGATCGAGCACGTCGCGATGAGCAAGGCTCTGTAGTTGGCGCTCGTCCTCGCACTTATCGCTGCGGCGACAACCGCCGGTGTGCTGCTCGACAGGCGCTCGCCCGAGCTGGCCAAGCGCAGCTCAGACCTCGTCGTACGGGTGCTCGTGTGGGTGCTGATGCCGTTCGTCGTGCTGATGGTGGTGCCGCACCTGACGTTCGCAGGCGGTCTCGGTCTAGGACTCGTCTTGGCGTACGTCGAGCTGGCGCTGGTCGGCACGCTCGCGTTCCTGGTCAGCGACCGAGTGCTCGGACTGGGCCGCCCGGTGACGGGCAGCGTGGTGTGCGCCGTGATCCTCGCCAACACGGGCTACCTCGGCGTACCGCTCGTGAGTGCCCTGCTCGACCACGACGAGATCGCCAACGCAGTCGCTTGGGATGCGCTCGTGAGCAACGTGATGCTCTACCTGCCCGCGTTCGCGGTGGGCGCCGCGTTCGGCACGACCGCCGGCGAGTCGCCACGCGAGCGCACCGTTTCCTTCTTCACCCGCAACCCGGTGATCTACGCGGTCGTCCTGGGGTTCTTGCTGCCCGAGTCGGTGTCGCCGGACGCGTTGTTCGACATCGCGAAGTTCGTGGCCGGATTTGGCGTGCTGCCGCTCGGCTTCTTCCTGCTCGGCGTCAACCTCATGGAGGAGAAGGGCGAGCTCGGCGAGCGGAGCGCGTTCCCTGCCCTGAGCAAGCCGATCGCGTTGGTGTGCGGGCTGCGGCTCGTGGTCGCCCCCGCGCTCCTGGCGATCCTGGTGGTGGTGCTCGCTGTGGATGTACCTGACGCCTTCTATCTCCAGGCCGCGATGCCGTCGGGGATCAACACGCTGGTGGTCGCCCACGTGTTCGGGCTCGACCTGCGCACTGCCGCAGGCGCGATCGCTTGGTCGACAATGTTCGCGGTGCTCGGCGCTGTCGGTCTGTCGTTCGTGCTCTGATTGAGCTGTGCGCGCCCTGGTCCAGCGAGTCTCGTCGGCCTCCGTAACGGTCGACGGCGAGGTCGTTTCGCAGGTCGGGCCCGGCCTGCTGGTGCTGCTCGGTGTGCGCGATGGTGACGACGAGGCCACTTGCGACTGGCTGGCCGACAAGGTCGCTGCGCTCCGGATCTTCCCCGACGCTGACGGAAAGATGAATGAGCCGGTCGGCGCTGACCGTGAAGTGCTCGTCGTCTCGCAGTTCACGCTCTACGGAGATGCGAGCAAGGGCACTCGTCCTTCGTTCATCCAGGCGGCAAGGCCTGAGCTCGCGGAGCCGCTCTACGAGCGGTTTCGCGCGCGGCTCGGCGCCCAGGGCGGGGTGTTCGGCGCCCACATGGAGGTCGGGCTCGTCAATGACGGACCCGTCACGCTGCTACTAGAGCGCTAAGGCTCAGTCTTCGTACAGCGACTCGCGGCCGCGCTCTGCGTGGTCGGCACCCCAGCAGACGACCGACAGGGTGTCGCCCTGGTAGGAGTCGGGCGCGAGCAGCGTGAACCGGTCGTCGATCAGGTTGCAACGGTCGACGGTCAGGTCCCCTAGCTCGGCTGTCGCCGTGTAGGCCCCGACACCGCCGGTGGGGCTGCCCCAGATGAGCGTCATGGCGGCGATCTGGCCGGGCTCGCCACGCCAACCGCCGATCACCTCGTCGCAGAGGTCGATCGTCCACTCGGGGTTCGCATCGGCCGTCTCGGTGGTCCAGTCGGCGACCGCAGTGAAGTGATCTGCCTCCTGGCCGTCCTCGGTAGCCGGAGCGAACGAGACGACCCCGTAGAGCTCAACGCCGGTCGATGTGCGGCAGGTCGCTGGCACCCAAGTGCGCCCGCCCCAGGTCCGATCGGGGAACCACTTGATGTCACCGGGCTCGCCGAGCCCGCCCTCGGGCAGGTCCTCATCGCCCTCGGAGTCGTGCTCGAGACCGACGAAGGCGGGCAGCAGCTCGGTGCGCAGCCGGTCGGCCCAAGCGCCGTACGGAAGCGACTCCTGCGGCGGCTCGGCCGCGAAGCGAGGGACGATGCGATCGGTCGGTGCCATCAGGCAGCCAGACTACGCACCGGCGGCGCCGCTGGCCTCGCGCCGCTCACGAGCAGCAACGGGGTCTGCGATCGGCACAGCCGCAAGCAGCGTCTTCGTGTACTCGTGCTGCGGCGACGAGTACAGCTCCTCGGCGGGCGCCGCCTCGACCACTCGCCCCGCGTTCATCACGGCGACGCGGTTGCACATGTGCCTCACAACCGAGAGATCGTGCGAGATGAAGATCATCGTCAGCCCCAGGTCGCGCTGCAGCTCGCGCAGCAGGCCGAGGATCTGGGCCTGGATCGACACGTCCAGGGCCGAGACAGGCTCGTCGGCGATGACCAGCTTCGGATCGACAGCAAGCGCGCGTGCCACGCCGATGCGCTGCCGCTGGCCGCCGGAGAACTGGTGCGGAAGGCGGTTGAAGTGCTCCGGGTTTAGCCCGACACGCTCCATCAGCTCTTGCACGCGCGGCTTCGCGGCGTCCACGTCGGACGCGAGGCCGTGAATCAGAAACGGCTCGGCGATGATCGACCCGATCGTCTTGCGCGGGTTAAGCGACGAGTACGGATCCTGGAAGATCATCTGCATCTCGCGCCGCAGCGGGATCATTTGCTTGCGCGTGTATCCCGCGATGTTGTGTCCCCGCCAGAGGATCTCGCCGGCGGTCGGTTCGATCAGCCGCAGCATCAAGCGTGCTGTCGTTGACTTACCGCAACCCGACTCGCCGACGATGCCGAGCGTCTCACCCTCGTTTACCTCTAGGTCGACGCCGTCGACCGCGTGCACCGTGGAGACGGTGCGCTGGATCGGAAAGCCCTTACGTACCGGGTACTCCTTGCGGAGACCTCGCACTTCCATCAGCGGAGTGCTCATGCCTGGCCCTCCGGCTGGGGGGCGTTCAGCTCAGACCAGATCTCGGCCTTCTTCTCCTTAGGCAGGCGGCACGCATCGAGGTGCGCAGCGGCATCACCCGAGGGAGTGAGGTCGGGCACGACCGACTCGCATCCAGCGAACGCATATGCGCAGCGCGGGTGAAAGGCACAGCCGGGAGGCCGGTTGATCAGCGACGGCGGGCGCCCACCGATCGGCACGAGCTCTTGGTCGCGCGGAGTGTCAAGCCTCGGGATCGAGCGGAGCAGCCCCCACGTGTAGGGATGCTTCGGGGCAGCGAACAGCTCACCGACGCCGCCGTACTCGACGATCCGTCCTGCGTACATGACGGCGACCCGCTCGGTGACCTCAGCGACCACTCCGAGGTCGTGGGTGATCATCACGACTGCGGTGTCGAGCTCTGACTGCAGGCGCTCGATCAGTCGCAGGATCTGGGCCTGCACCGTTACGTCGAGCGCAGTCGTTGGCTCGTCTGCGATCAGCAGCTTGGGGTCGTTGATCAGCGCCATCGCGATCATCACGCGCTGGCGCATACCGCCGGAGAACTCGTGCGGGTAGCTGTCGGCCCGTTCCTTCGGGTTCGGGATGCCGACGAGCCCGAGCATTTCGACCGCGCGCGCACGCGCCTCGGACTTGCTGCAGTCGGCGTGGAGCATCCGCGCCTCGGCGAGCTGGTCGACGACCTTGTAGAACGGGTGCAGAGAGCTCAGCGGATCCTGGAAGATCATCGCGATGTCGCCGCCGCGGATCTGCCGGAGCTCCTCGTCGGACGCGTTGATCAGCTCCTTGCCCGCGAACTTCACCGACCCGGTGATGCGGGCGTTCGGGGCACGCGTGAGGCCCATGACCGTGAGCGACGAGACCGACTTGCCCGATCCGGACTCACCGACGATGCCGAACGCCTCACCGGCGTCGACCTTGTAGCTGACCCCGTCGACGGCGTGGACGACGCCGTCTTCGGTGTCGAAGGAGACCGTCAGGTCAGTGACTTCGAGCAGCGCCATTTCAGTACCTCACCCGGGGGTCGAGGAACGCGTAGAGCACGTCGACGATCAGGCTCGCGATGCAGACCGCGAACGCCAGCACGATCGTGGTGCCCTGGATCACCGCAAGGTCGCCGCGCTGGATCGCGTCGTACGAGAGCCGGCCGATACCGTCGATGTTGAACACGGTCTCGGTGAGGATCGCGCCGCCCATGAGGATGCCGATGTCGAGACCCAGCACGGTCACCAAAGGCGTCACTGCGGCGCGCACGCCGTGTTTGAGCACGACCTTGCGCTCGGGCAGGCCCTTCGCGCGTGCGGTGCGTATGTAGTCCTCGCCGAGGACCTCGAGCAGGTTCGATCGCAGCAGGCGCGCGTAGATCGCGGCGAACGCAGCCGAGAGCACCATCCAAGGCATGGCGAGTGCCCAGCACTTGGCGAAGAAGTTGTCCGCGTCTTGGTAGGCGCCCGCACCGGGGAACACGTGCCATACCCCGATGTCGTTGGAGAAGAGGTAGAGCCCGACTAGGCCGAGCCAGTAGACGGGCGCTGAAATCGCGACTAGCGCGCCGCCCATCAAGAAGCGGTCCCAGAACGAGCCGCGGCGGGTCGCAGACACGGTGCCGATCAAGATGCCGGCGAGGAACCAGAAGATCGCTGCGCCGAACACCAAGAACATCGTGTTCGGCAGCCGGTCGAACATCAGCGTCTTTACGGGCTGGTTGTTGACGAACGAGTCGCCGAAGTCAAAGTGCCGGAACAGATTCCAGTTGTAATCCGCGTACTGCTTCCACAACGGCTGGTCGAGGCCGAGCTGCTCGCGGATGTTCTGGATCGAATCCGCGGTCGGCGCCTTGCCCGCGCGCAGCTTCGCGGGATCCGCGCTGGGCATCACGTAGAAGATCACGAACGTGACGGCCGAAATCACCAACAGTAGGACCAGGGTCCAGAGGATTCGGCGTGCGATGTAGGAGGCCAAGGTGGGGTCAGGTAAGAGAGACAGCTGCGTCCCGGGCCCGCAAGCAGGCCCGGGACGCGTTGCTGGCTAGATCAGCGGATCGAGGTGAACGTCAGGTCCCAGAGGGAGCTGGCGTTGTCGTCCGCCACGCCGTTGACGTTCTCGGACCGCACCAGGGTGGTGTTGTCCCAGACGTACGGCACGACCGGCACTGCACCGGCGACTGCCTTGTTGGCGTCCGCCCATGCCTGCGGCCGGTCTTCGGCCTTCGCGGTGATGCCCTTCTGAATCGCCGCGTTGACGGTCGGATCATCGAGCTGAGCGAGGTTGTTGTTCCCGCCCTGCAGGTTGATCGCCTTGCCGTCGAAGATCGGCTGGATGACCGTCTGGGCATCGCCGAAATCCTTGAACCAACCGGCGGTCGCACAAATGGCGACCTTCTTGACCGGTGCCTGGCACCAGTCGGTGTAGACCGAGTCCTGCGGCACGAGGCGCAGACGCACCTTGAAGCCGAGCTTCTCGAACTGGTCGCGTGCGACCTCGGCCACTGCCTTACCCGGGTCGGCGTTGGCGCCGATCATCAGGAGCTCAGGGCCGCTGCCGTCGTACTTGCCGGAGGCGTACCCCGCCTCCTTGAAGTACTTGGCAGACACTTCCGGGTCACCGGTCTCGGACTGGAAGTAGTCGAACTCGTCGCCGAAGCCCTTGTCACCACCGGACTCGTCGAACCCTGGGAGGCCCGGCGGGATGTAGTGGGTCGGGATCGGACCGATGAACTTGCCGCCACGTGCGAGGCGCAGAGCGTCACGGTTGATACCCGCGAGCACTGCCTTACGCACGTTGACGTCATCGAACGGCTTGATCGTCGTGTTCATCGACAGGTAGCGAGAACCACCAGCGCCGACCTGCATGTACTGACCCTTGATGTTGGTCACCAGGTCACGCAGGATGTTGGCCGGCGGGTTGGTGTCGAGGATCATGTTCTTGCCGTTCAGCACCTGCTTGGCCGCCACGTTGGCGTCCGTTGCGTTGGTGCGGATGTTGATCGCGTCGAGGTATGCGGGACGAATGTCCGTGTCCTTGACCCAGTTCGGGTTGCGAACCAGTGCGATCGACTTGCCGGCCTTGTAACCGGTGAGCGCGCCCTTGGAGTCGTTCTTGACCATGTACGGACCGGTCGCCACAACGTTGTCGTTGTAGGTCGACGGGTTCTTGGCGTCCATTGACTTCGCGTACTCCTGCGGAACCGGAGCCGTGATCGGCATCACGAGCGCGTTGGCGAAGAATGCGCCGACGGGCTTGGTGAGCTTGAACTCGATCGTCTGGTCGTCGGGGGTCGTAATGCCGGAGACATCCTTGACACCGTCGGTCAGGTCCTTGGGGTAACCCTCGAGCGAGTCGTAGTAGAAGCGGTACTGGTTGTTTACCTGCTTGGAGAAGCCGCGCTCGAAGGCGTACTTGATGTCCTTCGAGGTGATCGCACGATCGACCGGCGGGGCGAACTTGACGCCCTCCTTGAGCTTGACCGTGACCGTCTTCTGGTCATCGGAGATCTCCGGATCGCCGTCAGCGAGGTCCGCGACCGGCTCGTGCTTGGTCGGCGTGTAGTTGTAGAGGAACCGGCTGATCGCGTACTGCACCTGGTAGCCGAACTGGTAGTACGTCTGGCCCGGGTCGAGGTAGTCGACGTCCGATGAGGCGAGCTCGAGCAGAGTGCCGCCCTGCTTGCCCTCGACGGCGAGCGCCTTGGCGTTGTCGTCAGCCCCGGGCGCGCCCGTTGAAGACGATGAGGATGAACTGCTGTTGTCATCACCACAGGCAGCGAGCGCGAGTACCAATACGGAGAGCGCACCCAGCAGCAGGAGTTTGAAACTCCGGATCATGAGCTGGTCCTTTCGTTGTTGTCAGGATTCTTGAAGAGAGTCACTTCGCCCCACTCCTCGGGTTGAGGGCGTCTTGCAGCCCGTCGCCGACGATGTTGAACGCGAGCACCGTCATGAGCAGTGCCATACCCGGGAAGAACATGAACCACCACGCGTCCTGGAAGATCGACGTGGCGTCGCTGATCATCGCGCCCCAGCTGGCCTTCTCAGGGTCGATGCCGACACCGAGGAACGACAGCGCCGCCTCGGTCAGGATCACCTGCGGCACGAGCACGGTCGCGTACACGATGATCGGCGCGACGAGGTTCGGGAGGATCTCGCGGAAGATGATCCTCCGGTCGCTAGCGCCGAGCGACAGGGACGCCTCGACGAACTCCCGCTCGCGCAGCGAGAGGACTTGGCCGCGGACGATGCGGGCCATGTAGGGCCACGCGGTGATCACGATCACGATGATCACCACCATCATCCCGGGCTGGATCAGCGCCCTGTCCTCGCCGACCTTCACGCAGCCGTCTGCACACGCGACGCCGAGCCCAAGTGCGAGCACAAGCACCGGGAACGCGAGGAAGAGATCCATTCCGCGGCTGAGGAACGTGTCGAGCCTGCCGCGGTAGTAGCCGGCAATCAGCCCAACGACGACGCCGATCAGCACGATCAGCGCTGTCGCCACAACCGCCACCGTCATCGACACCCGCGCGCCGTAGATCACGCGACTCGCTACGTCTCGGCCTCGCTCGTCGACGCCGAAGATGTGCGCGCCGCTCGGTCCTGTCGGCTCACCGAACGTGCCCAGCAGATTGGAGTTCTGGATCGTCGGGTCAGGAAGGCCGAGGATTTTTACGATCAGCGGCGCGAAGATCGCCACCACGATCATCAGGACTACGACGCCGAGTGCGGCCAGCGACACTTTGTCCGAGCGGAGCCGGTTCCAGAAAAGTTGTAGGGGTGAGCGCGCAGCGATTTCGCTGGCGAGGACCTCATCACCTGCTGTGGCGCCCGTGGCGACCGCAGTCACGATTCCCGACACTACCCAGGTTCGCCGTCGAGAAACCAGAGCGAGCCAAAAGTTTCATATTGGCTCAATACCGGCGGAAAGCAAGCGCCCCGAGCTGGAGTCGAACCAGCGGCCTTCCCCTTAGGAGGGGGACGCTCTATCCATCTGAGCTATCGGGGCAGGGGTTCGGGCTGCGCCCGAACCCTTCACCGAACCGCTTCGCGCTTCGGTGGTCCATCCATTATTCCCAGCGCGACCTTGGGCTGCGCCCGAACCCTTTACCGAACCGCTCCGCGCTTCGGTGAAGCCAGACTTTATCCGCGCTGCTCAGCCGACTTTGTCGCGCGTGAGGATCCAGCGCGACAGCACAGCGAGTCCGGCGCCGTAGAGCAGCAGCCCAAGTAGGGCCGGGACTGTCTTGACCGCCCAGATGTTCGAGTCCTCGGCAACGATCCCGTCGAACGGCGACGTGAGCCGATCGGAGGCCTTGTCGATCTGCTTGCGCACCGCGCTGCGATCGTCCGCCTTCTCTACGGGCTGCTGCTGGGGCTGCGCTTGCCCCGGGAACGCGGGTGTGGTGTTGCTGCCACTGGAGTTGATCTCCTCGGTGGTCTCCTTCGACGCGCTGCTGACCTCGTCGACGGCGAACATGACCCAGCTCAGGCCGATGATGATCGTGAGCACGATTGAGAGGTAATGCAGGGTGCGGGCGACAGCGGTCATCGCCCGTAGACTCTCGCAGCTGTGGCGGCGAAAACTGACCTGATCGACGAACTGCGTACCCACGCTCTGATCATCGGGGAGGTGACGCTCACCAGCGGGCTTACCGCCTCCTACTACGTGGATGTAAAGCGCGCGATCCTCAAACCGAGAGGCTTCAAGGCTCTCGGCGAGCTAGTCGCCGAGCAGGCACGCGCCTGGAACGCAGATGCCGTCGGCGGCATGACGATGGGCGCCGACCCTGTTGCGTGCGCTGGCCTCGCGGGCGGGTTTGAGGGCGACGCCTTCTTCGTCCGGAAGGAAGCCAAACAGCACGGTCTCCAGCGCCGGGTCGAGGGCCCGATCCTCGAGCAGGGCACACGCTGCGTCATCGTCGAAGATGTCGTGACAACAGGCGGTTCGACGATCGCGGCGATCGAAGCGGTCAAAGGCGCCGGCCACGAGATCGTCGGCGTCATCAGCGTGCTAGATCGGTTGGCGGGGGGCGAAGAGCGGATCGCAGAGGCAAGCGGCGGAGCCCCCTACCTCGCATGCACCACGATCGACGACGTGTACCCGGACCGACCTGAGTCTTAGGACTTCCCACGCTAGACGAAGTCGATTCCGCGCTTAGCGGTAATAGACGTCGACCGTGTCGCCGAACTTGACCCAGTTGTAGATCGGGATCGCGTCCGGCACCGGCACACGCAGGCAACCGTGGCTGGCGGGGTACGGCGGCACGGACACGTAACCGTGGATCGCGTACCCGCGGATGAAGTAGCTCGAGTACACCATCCCCTTCTGGTTGGTGCCCGGGGTCTTCATGTAGACCTTGTAACTACCGAGAACGGTCGGCGTCACCGGCGCTCCTGATGAGATCGGGTAGATCCGCTCCACCTTGCCGCCGTCGATCAGCGCGAGCACCTGATGGGTCAGGTCGGCCTCGACGTGGTGGCCGTGATCGGGGTAGCGCACCTTGTAGTAACCGGCGCCGCGCGCGAGCTTGTCGAACACGTCGCTTGAGGCAACCTCGGTGCGGCTCATTCCCGTGAGCTTGCGGAATGCCGCCACTGCCCTCGCGGTGCGGCCGTCGTAGATGCCGGGCTGACCAACGACGTAGCCGCGGGCTTTCAGCTGCCGCTGCAGCAGCCGTACGACAAGGCCCGTCGATCCGTAGCTCGCCGCACGCTTGAGCACTTTGACACGTTGGCGGGGAGCCACGAGCGTTGCGAGCTGCGCTGTCATTCGGTGGCTGGCTCGCACCGTGACCGTGCCTGAGCGAGACACGGCAAACCCGGTCACGAAAGTGCCGCTCGGGCTCGTGCCTTCGCGCTGGATCGCTACGCGCCGCGCGGCGACCTTGCGCTCGCCCCGGTACAGGCGAACAACGACGTACTGCCCCGGCACGAAGAGACCCACGCTGCCCCGCACACGGAACCGGGAGCCGGCGATCACGGCCCGGTCCTTGCCGTTGACGCGCTCGAGCGTGATCCGCATCTTGGTCTTGCGCGGTTTGACCTGCTGAGTCGGCGCAGCCGGCGTCGTGGTGGTCGTCGTCGTGGGCTCTTGCGCGGCCGCAGGGGCAGCGACAAGAAGTGCCGAACAGCAGGTCAGGATCAGCGCTCGCATACGCACGCGCTGAGCGTACCTACGAACGCCCCCGGAGGCGATCAGGGAGAGGGCGCGTCTGCCGGGACCGGCCCGGTCACAGATCTCACGATCCACGCGACCAGGGCGATCGCGGCAAGTGATCCGCCAACCACGACGGGGATCAGCGCAGGGTCCCAATCGAGCGCACTGACCCCTGCGACCGAGTTGTTGATCGCGTGCACCGCCATCGGCGGGTAAAGCGAGCCGGTGCGGTTGTACAGCAGACACAGCCCTGTGCCCAAGAACGCGAGGGGCAGGATGAACGCGATCGGAGATCCGAACACGTGCGCGCTGCCGAAGAGCACTCCGGTGATGAGCGCAGCCGGCCAGAGCGGGAGGCTCTGCCGGAGCGAGCCGAAGATGAAGCCGCGGAACAGAAGCTCCTCAACGAGCGGAGCGCCAACCGCGATGAGCACGCAGATGGCAACCGCCGCAGCGGTTGAGGAGTCCGCGCCGAGGTCCTCGGCAAGCGTGTCCTTCTGGTCTTCCTGGCCGGTGATCGCCAAGAACGCAGCCGTAAACGCGATGAACGACAGGTAGAGCACCGCGGTCCAGCCGATGGCCGGCCAAAACTTCTTCACCGGCCGCCAGCCGAAATGCCACGGCTCCGGCTTCGTGCCGATCCAGGCGATGCCGACAGCGGCGGCGACGAACGCGAGGTCCTGCATCACCAGGCTCGAGATTGCGGCAGGCGCGGAGAGATTCTTCGCGTCGAAGTCGCCCCCCGTGACCGCGACCATCGCGATGAGGGCAAGCACCCCGCCTCCGAGGAACGCTGCGCCCAGTGCAGCAAACGCCATCCACGGCTTCCAGTTGGGCGCCAGAGTGCCGGCGGGCTGCTGCAGCGCGGGCTCGTGCTGAGGCGGCTGGCTGTAGGCCGGGGCGGGCGGCGTGTAGCCAGGGGGCGCGACGGATGGCGGGGGCTGCGGCGGCAGGAAATCGCCGAACGCGTCCTTGTCATGCTTGCCGTCGGCGTCGCTCATCTAGCTGCAGACGATAGGCCGCTCAGGCCACCCAGCGCCAGTTGGTAACGAGACCGCTCACGATCGCTAGCCAGACCGACGAGACGCCGAGGAGGATCACGCCGCGCCAGCGGGGGCCGCGCGCGAGCCACACGCCAACCACCAGCGGCAGCGGATACAGCACAGCTACGAACCGCGGGAGCGACATCAGCGGCTGCGGCTCGACCGGGTAAGACAGCGGCAGCAACAACGCAACGGTCGCGTAGGCAGCGTGGGCCGGCCGCAGCATGCGCCAAGCGGCGGCCGCAGGTACGGCGGCCACGACCAACGTGATCCACAAGAGCAGGTTGTGCCGCGCGATCGCGAGCGGATCACCGCCGGCCTGTTCGAAGTAGACGGGCGGCGCCTGTCCGTGCACCAGCTGCCTGACACCGTCCCACGCGGCGCTCGTCCCATCCCAGATACCCGCCCAAGGCCCCTGGAACGTGCGCCCCCAGTGCTCTTGTGCGGAGAACGGCGCACCGAAGTCGAGCCCAAGCGCGACCATCGTGAGCGACACCCCAAGCAACCCGAGTGCTACCGAGCCCGCGGCCAGCAGCCCGCCCCACCCGGTGCGGTTTGTGTCCTCGCGCCGCGCGTCCCACCAGAGCAGTGCGAGCGGTATCAGCAGCAGCACCCCTGCGCTGCGTGTCGCGGCCGCAAGCGCTCCAAGCACGCCAGCCAACCACCACCGGCTGGTGCGCGCGTGATAGACGGCGCCCACCGACAGGGCGAGGAACAGGGACTCCGAGTAGATCGCGCTGAACCAAAACGCCCCGGGGAACAGGGCAAGCGCCATCGTGCCCCAGCGCGCTGGCCCGGTGCCGAACTCGAGCTCGGCGAGCCGATAGAAGAAGGTCAGCCCGATCAAGAAGCAGGCAAGCGAAAGCACGATCCCCGACACGACGATCGAGCTCGTGATCTGCCCCAGCAGCCACACGATTCCTGGGTAGAGCGGAAAGAACGCGGGGCGCCCACTGTCGCCCGCGTAGCCGGTGTCGGCGATCTGCAGGAACCAGATGCTGTCCCAACGCACCGCGGGGGCGAGCAGGTCGTTGGCGAGCGGCCCGTAGAGCCGGCCGTAGCCTGCGCTGTCGAACGAAGTCGCCCGCTGGTCAAAGACACCCCAGATCGCGATCGTCGACATCGCTGCGACCCAGACCACGAGCCGGGAAACCACGAACGCGACGAGCGCCCAGCGCAGCGCGGGACGCCAACCTTCGGTCCGGGCCGGTCGGGTAGCGTCAGCGCCAACCGTGCCGACGTTTGCAGCTTCAATAGCGGACAAGAGTCCAGAGATCATCACGGCGATCGGAGTGATCGTCGCATCGCTCATCGCAGTTGCCCTGATCGACCGGGTCGGGGTGCGGTGGGCCAAGCGCGTGACCGGCTCCCACGAGTTCTCCCGAGCGACGCAGACCAGGATGAAGTTCGCGAGGCGTGCCGCAGAGGCGCTCGTGATCGCGATCGGACTGGCGATCGCTCTGGGCGAGTTCGATCAGCTCGACTCGCTCGGCCGTGCGATCCTCACGTCGAGTGCAATCACTGCCGCCGTCGTCGGCTTCGCCGCTCGGCAGACGATCGCCAACGCGATCGCGGGCCTGATGATCGCCGTCTCACAGCCGGTACGAATAGGCGACCTGGTCACTGTCGAGTCACAGACCGGCACCGTCGAGGACATCGGCCTCGTCTACACCTGGCTGCGCACGGCATCTGACGCGCGCGTGCTCGTACCCAACGAGCGGCTCGCATCGGCGGTGGTTCGCAACGACACGATCCGCTCGCCTAACGTCGGCGCCGAGGCAACCGTGTGGCTGCCGATCGACGCAGACACCGACGCCGCGCTGAACGCGCTCGACGGCGTTGGTGAGAAGGCACGCGTGAGCGCAATGACCGCGGAGGGCATCGAGCTAACCCTGATCGGCGCTCCCGTCCATCCCGCAGATCGCGTCGCCCGTGAGGGCGAGCTGCGCGCCGAGGCGCTGAGCAGGCTTCAGAGCGCCGGCCTGCGCTGAATGAGAACCTCTTTACCTGCGCAGAGGATCATCGGTTCGGAGCTAGAATCCGCACCTGAGCGACCCACTGATGTCCAGGCTCTCGCGACAGCGCCGCAGCAGGCGCAACGGCGGTTCGACGCGAGCCCTGCTCGTCGGTCTCGGCATCGTTGGTTTGTTCATGATCGTCGCCGCCGCAGCCGCCGCTGGCTGGGTCGTCTCGGTCGCCAACTCAGGTCCGCAGCTACGTGACCTGAAGGCCAAGGATCAGGGCGCCAACTCGGAGGTGTTCGCCGCCGACGGCACAAGCCTTGGCTTCATCACCTCAGAGGTCCTGCGTACCCCGGTCGGCAGCAGCCAGATCCCGGACGTGATGCGCAACGCAGTCGTCGCAGTCGAGGACCGTCGCTTCTTCCAGCACGGCGGGGTCGATCCGGAAGGCATCGTGCGAGCGGCCGTCCGCAACGTGACCTCAGACAGCGGAACCGAGGGCGCCTCGACGCTCTCAATGCAGCTGATCCGCAACCTCTACACGCAAGACGCGACACGCAGCGGCATGGCGGGCGTCAAGCGAAAGATCCGCGAGGCGCGGCTCGCCCAGGAGCTCGAGGAAGCCCATCCGGGCCGGAAGGGCAAGGACTGGATCCTCAACTCGTACATCAACAACGCGCCGTTCGGCACGGTTGGCGGGCAAGAGGCGATCGGCGTACAGGCTGCCGCCCGCGTGTACTTCCGCAAGTCGGCCAAGGATCTCCGCCTCAGCGAAGCGGCGCTACTCGCTGGCCTGCCGCAGGCGCCGTCTGACTACTCACCGATCCGTAACCCCGAGGCAGCACTCAAGCGTCGCAACGACGTGCTCCGGCGCATGCGCGATCAGGGTTACATCTCCTCGTCGGCCGCCAGCGCAGCAATCGCCTCTCCCCTCGGCGTGCACCCTGGCAACTACTACACAAAGCGCCGCGAGAGCTACTTCTTCGACTACGTCCGTCGCCAGCTGGTCGCCGAGTACGGCGAAGAGCGTGTGCGAGCGGGCGGCATGAAGATCTACACGACGCTCAACCTCAAGATGCAGCGCGCTGCACGCACTGCCGTGATTAACGCCGTCGGCGGCATGGACCGCTCTGCGGCGATCGCAACGGTCGATCCGCGCAACGGTCAGCTGAAGGCGCTCGCGTCCTCTGCCAAGTACGGCGAGTTCCAGTTCGACCTCGCCTCTCAGGGCGGGTTCGCAGCGGGCTCCACCTTCAAGACGATGGTGCTGACTGCGGCCGTCGACCAGGGCATCGATCCGAAGTCCACGAGCTACGTATCGCGGCGGCTGAAGTTCAGCGACCCCAAGTACGGGCCGATCGACGTGTCGACCTACTCGGGCACCTACATCGGGCGCGCGAACCTGGTCAAGGCGACGCTGACTTCCGACAACTCGATCTACCAGCAGCTCGACCTCGACATCGGCCCCCCGGCGGTGTCGGACGCAGCACGCCGGATGGGCATTCCCAAGTCGAAGATGCACGACTACCCGTCCGAGGGCCTCGGCGCGATCGAGACCGGCGTGTCACCGCTGATGATGGCCAACGCCTACGCAACGCTCGCGTCGGGCGGCTGGCGCAACCGTGTCACCGCAGTGACGCGCGTGTGTCTGCCCAAGGGCGCCAACTCCTACGACTGCCAGAGCATCAAGCCCCGCCGGGCCAAGGCGTTCACGGACGGCGTGACCAACGAGGTCACTCAGATCCTCAAGCAGAACGTGACCGGCGGCACCGGCACACGTGCACAGATCGGCTGTCCGGCGGCCGGCAAGACGGGCACGGTCGACGACTTCACCGACGCATGGTTCGTCGGTTACACGCCGCGCCTTTCGACGGCCGTGTGGGTCGGACACGCCACCGAGCGCCGCACGCTGGGCGGCGGTGCTGCTGGCGGTACGACCGCTGCGCCGATTTGGGGCGAGTACATGAAGGTCGCCAAGGGTGACTTCTGCGGTGACTTCCCGACTCCGAAGCAGCCCTTCGAGGCCCAGTCGTTCTCTGGCAAGTACGAGCAGTCCGGTAGCCAGTACGAGACCACTACCGAGACGACCACCGACGACGAGACGAAGACCACGAGCACCGACGGCAAGTTCCCGTCCGACCAGTACGACAAGAAGCCCAAGCAGCCGACCAACGTGTCTCCGGACGCGCCGAAGCCCTCCACCCCGACTCCGGCCGGCCCGGGCGGCGGTGCCGAGGCACCGACCAACTGACGCGGTGGGCGAGCTACGGCTGATCGCCGGGCTCCGTGAGCGGCTCACCAACCGCTCCTCTCGGATCGTGCGGTGGTCAGGCGACGACTGCGCAGTAGTCACGGCCTCGGGCGTTCAGGCGGTTTCGGTCGATCAGATGGTCGATGGCGTGCACTTCCGGCTCGGTGCGCCCGGCTACGACGTTCGCTCGATCGGCCACCGGGCTGCCGCGGCGGCTCTTAGCGACATTGCGGCGATGGGTGCCGAGCCGGGCGAGATCTATGTCGCGCTCGGCGTGCCGGCGTCGATCTCCGAGGCCGAGGTACTTGAGCTCGCCGATGGAATCGAGGGAGTTGCAGCCGCCCACGCGGCGACCGTGGCAGGCGGGGATGTGACGAATGCCCCGGCGCTGACCGTCTCCATCACGGTCACCGGCTGGGCGCAGTCGGCGGACGAGCTGGTCGGCCGCGACGGCGCCGCACCTGGCGACCTGGTGGTCGTGACCGGGACGCTCGGGGCCGCAGCGGCCGGACTGCGTGTACTGGCTGGTGAAGCGACCGGCCCGGAATCGCTCACCGTTCGCCACCTCAGGCCTGAGCCACAGGTCGCGGCGGGCCGGTCGTTCAGCGGCGCCAAGGCGCACGCCATGATCGACCTGTCCGATGGAATCGCGACGGACGCGCGCCACGTGGCCGAGGCATCCGGGGTAACGCTTGAGCTCGCGCTCGCCGACCTTCCGTTGGCGACGGGTGTTGTCGAGGTGGCGGGCCAGCTCGACATCGACCCGCGCGTGCTCGCCGCTACCGGCGGTGAGGACTTCGAACTGCTGGCGTGCGTGCCCGAAGCAGCGCTTCCGGCGCTATCGGCAGCCGCCCCAGTGACCGTCGTCGGTCGCGTTGTTGCCGCGACCGACGAGCCTGTCATCTGGGTAGACGCACCACCTCACTGCGCGGAGCTACGCGGGCATGAGCACGACCTTCGGTGAAGGCGCGCCACTCGTCGGCGACGTCGCGTAGGAGAGCCGCCGCAACCTCTTGCGGATCGATCGCGTAGGCACGATGCCGTACACGCTCTGAAAGCTCTTCGATCAACTCGTCCGACTCCGCCGTCACCCCGGCGGCCCAACTACTCATATCCGGTGTATCGGCGCGTGGATTGGTCGGGCTAGACCCGCGGCGCCGATCGCTGGACGCCTGTCTAGTTGGGCGCTTCGGCCTGTAGATCCGCGAACACCACGTACCGCTGGTCGGCGCTGAACAGCGGGTGACAAGCCGAGAGCACGAGACGCTCTTTGGCGTGCTTGCGAGCGCGCAGCACCCACACGTCGCGCGGGCTAACGATGCGCGTTCCAGACACCTTGTAGCGAAGCGTCGCGTATGACATCCGCACTGTGATCCGGTCGCCACGCTTGATCCGATCGATGTGTCGGAAGTCCGCTCCGTGAGTCGTCCGGTGGCCAGCGATCGCCACCGTGCCCGGTTCCCCTGGGAACGGTGAGCCTGTGTAGATCGCCGGGCCATCCGCCAGGGTCGCCTCCCCGGTGCCGTAGAGCAGTGGCTTGCGCAACGAGATCCGCGGCACCACTAGCTGGCCTACGACGCGGCCCGGCTCTGCGCCGTTGCGGGCGCGACGAGCGGATTCCTGCACCTCCAGTGGACGCGCCGCAGCCTTGCCGGCTTTGATCGGGGCTGAGAGCAGCGCCTGCAGCTCGGCCTCGCGATCGGTCTGGTAGAGGCGATTTCTGAGCGCGCCGACCGGCTCCTTCCAAACGAGCGTCAGCACCACGTCCGCGATGAGCAGCACCCCGGCCACGACCATCAGGGCCGCGAGCCAGCGCGTTGCTCGGCGCCGACCGTTCATCGCCTGATCGCGGAGCCCGTTCCTCCGAGCGAGCCCGGCCCCGCGTACGTGTGCGGCCCGCGAACCGTGATCGGATTGGCGTCTACGTGCTCGCTTCTGCGCGAGATCACAATCGCGGTCGTGACCGCGGCGGCAATGAAGCCGCTCCAAAGCATCCAGGTCCACCACGGCATGTGCCCGCCCGCGACGAGCAGGACCCAGAACCAGGGCGTCTGGATCACAGAGAGGCCGAAGATCTGCGACAGCACTGCAATCACAACCACGGGGAGCACGAGCCCACCAAGCGCAAGCGCCGCCGACGGCAGGCGCCGCAGGCCGGCCTCAGGCGCGGTCGCCCACAGCCACAGGTGTGCCGCCGGCACCATCGCGCCAGCGGCGTAGGGGTTTGGCACCCAGAGGATCACGGCGAAGATCGGGACGAGCATGCCCGCTGCCACTCCGGCACCAAGGCGGTCTGGGCGGATCTCCGGCGACAGCCCGACGGCACGGAGCAGCGGCGGCCGCAGCCCCAGCCAAGCAAGCACAGCGACGATTACCAGCACGAGCACCGCGGCGACTAGCGCCCCACTGAAATCGATCGCCCCGGGCGGCATCGGAGCCCCCGGGCTAGCTGACACCAGGCCCGTGACGCTCAGCAGGATCGCCGTGATGCAGCAGGCGATCAGCGGGAGCGCGGGACTGAGCGCCCATGCCAACCACGGCGCCACCGGCTCCCGGCGACGCCGCAGCCGCGCCATCGCATCGATCGACGTCACGAGGGGCGGAAGCAGCAGCGCCAGCACGAGCAGCCGCATCGCCCAACTGGGCACGACCTTGCCGCGGAGCACCAGCTCATCGGTCGGGCCCTGGCCGGAGATGTCAGGGCCGTTGTCGAGCGCGTAGAGAGCCCCGAGGACTGCGCGGCCGAAACGCTCTAGCCGGCGCAGCGATACCTGGCCGTCGACCGGCGCGGCACGCTCACCCGTTGCCGACACGAGTACCGCCGGCAGCCCTGCACGCAGAAACGGCCCCTGCTCACCGGTAGTCATCGGCGCAGCCATCCGCAGGCCTTGGATGAACGCGCGCGGCGCACCAGGCGACACCCCGGACTGCCGCTCGATCGCCTGCTGCACAGTGCGCTGGAGCTGAAGGGGCGCCTGACCCAACCCGTTCGATGTGCCAACGACCATCGGTCGGTAGGTGGCCTGAGCGCCGATCGCGCCCAGCACGATCACCGCGTCCACGTTGCCGTCGAGCTCTTTGACAGCACGCGTCGCGCCCTCGAAGCCGCCGCTCCCGCCACTTGTCGAGATGAACGTGATGGTGCGCTGCAGCCGGCCTGACCCAGCAACCCTTGCGAGCTCCAGTAGCGCGGCTGTTCCGGTGAGTTCGGCGCGTGCTCCGCGCCCGATCGCGTCGCGGTGCGCGACCACCACGATCCCCGGCCCGGGCTGCCCGAGCCGCGTCGCCACCACGTTGGTGAGTTCGCGTTTGCCGTCGACCGTGCGTGCCTGGAAGTTGTCGAGCTCGACCGTGCCCGGCACTGACCTGCGCAGCTCAGCAGCGATCACATCTGCCATCTGCCGGTCCGCAGCGGACCCGGGACGGCGCTCTGGGAATTGCTTTGCAAGCTGGTCGAGGGTGGCCAGCGCGCGATCGCCCAAGAACGTGTCGGGTGAGAACGTCGTCCCGATCGGCCGTGGCCGTTCGCCAAGCGAAAAAGCCACCACGAGCAGGACGAACAGCAGCGGCAGGAAGGCCGCGCGGTAGAGGCGCGCATCGAGCATCCGCCCTACAGTCAATCGGACACGATGGCCGCACGCGCCCAGCCACGGATCTTGCTTGCCGACGACGAGCAGTCGATCCAGACGCTGCTGACCTATCCGCTCGAGAAGGACGGGTATGCCGTGACGGTCGCTGGGGACGGCCACGAGGCGCTCGACCGCTTCAACCGCGAGCGCTTCGACCTCGTGATCCTCGACGTGATGATGCCGCGCCTGGACGGGCTCGAGGTCTGCCGCCGGATACGGGCGCGCACGTCGGTCCCAATCATCATGCTGACCGCGAAGGCCGAGGAGTCCGACCGCGTGCTCGGGCTGGACATCGGCGCCGATGACTACATCACGAAGCCTTTCTCGCTGCGCGAGTTTCGCAGCCGCGTGAAGGCGGCTTTGCGTCGCGCCGCGATGCCGCCGACCTCTCCGACCGAGACGGGCGAAGACAGGCTCGTACGGCACGAACTCGAGCTTCGGCGCGACAAGCGGTCGGCCCACATCCGCGGCGAGCCGATCTCGCTGACGTTTGTCGAATACGAGATCCTCGACACGCTGGCGAGGGCACCTGGGGTCGTCCACAGCCGCGAACAGCTGCTGACCCACATTTGGGGTGACTCGGCCTACAGGGACCCGCGCACGATCGACGTGCACATTCGGCACCTGCGAGAGAAGATCGAGCTGGACCCCAAGCAGCCCGAGTACCTGTTCACCGTGCGCGGGGCGGGCTACAAGTTCCGTGACGAGGAGCCCGCGCCGGGCAACTGAGCCCGCTGCACCGCGATGCGCGGCCTTCGTCTCCAGCTGGCGGCCGTCGCTATCGGCGGCGCGATCTGCGCGCTCGTGCTCGCTTGGTTACTGCTCGTGCCCGGCCTCGGTGACGCAGTGCGAGACGACGAGCTCGGTGCACTCGCAGCAACCGCGGCCCGCCAGCAGCAGACCTTCCAAGACGCGATCCGCGCGAACGCGACGGCCAAGGAGCTCGCCGCCGCAACCCGAACCGCGGCCGCCGACGACACGGTCCGGGTCGCCGTTGTGGGGATCGCAACAACGGCTACGGGGCGCCAGCTGCTGCCGAAGGCCGACTCAGCGGCCGGCAGCGACGCGGGCGTGCTGCAGTACCCGGCCGCTCTCAACGCGTCGGTATCGCTCAGGCCTGAACAGGCAGTCGAAGCAGGACCTGACGGGCGGATCGGGCAGGCGGCTGTGCCGCTCACCGACCTCGACGGTCAGCTCGGCGCTGTCCTCGTGGTGAGCCGGCCGCTGGCCGACGATGGCACGACCGATTGGGCGACGGAGCGCCTCGCGCTCGCGGCGGGGCTCGGGCTGCTGGTCGCCCTCACAGGCGGTCTTTTGCTCGCGGTACGGCTAACGCGCCGGATCGGCAGGCTGGAGGCCGCGGCCGAACGCGTCGCGGCAGGCGACCTGCAAACCCCGTTCCCATCCGAGCAGGGCGGAGAGTTCGGCGCACTCAGCACTGCCCTCGAGGGCATGCGCAAGCAGCTCGCAGAGCTCGACTCCGCTCGCAAACGATTCATCGCCACCGCCTCGCACGAGTTGCGGACGCCGCTCTTCTCGCTCGGCGGGTTCCTCGAACTGCTTGAAGACGAGGACGTCTCGGAGGCCGACCGGCGACGGTTCGTGGTGGAGCTCCGCCAGCAGGTCGAGCGCATGCAGCATCTCGCCACCGAGCTGCTCGACCTCTCACGGATCGACTCGGGTTCCCTCGAGCTACGCGACGAGCTCGCCGATCTCCGTGAGCTCGTGCGCACGGTGGCCCAGGAATTCGCGCCCCGTATCGCCGCGCACGAGGCACACCTCGAGCTGCGGTTGCCCGACGAGCCTCTCATGGCCCAGTGCGATCCCGAGCGCGTCATGCAGATCCTGCGAATCCTGATCGCGAACGCGATCACGCACACGCCGAAAGGGACCGACATCGTGGTTGCCGCCGCAACGCGCGACGGTCACGCCCGCATATCTGTGGCCGACCACGGGCCGGGCATCAGCCGCTCGGTACTGCCGACGATCTTCGAGCCGTTCACCACGACAGACGACATGCAGGGCGCAGGCCTCGGGCTCGCGATCGCACGCGAGCTGTCGGTCAAGATGAGCGGCGAGCTTCGCGTCGAGAGTCGTCCTGGCTTGACGCGGTTCACGCTCGATTTGGTGCCGGGGTAGCCTGAACGCGTGGCCCCGACCGGAGACTCATCGAACCAGCGCCCGCTGATCCTCGTCTCCAACCGCGGGCCTGTCACGTTCGAGGAGGACGGCAGCTTCCAGCGCGGCACGGGCGGCCTGGTCACCGCCCTGACCGGCCTTGCCGAACATCGCGAGCTGCTTTGGGTCGCGTCGACGATGACCGAGGGGGACGGGAAGCGCGCCCGCGAGGCAGGCGGACCGTTCACCGTCGAGACGCCCGGCGGCAGCCGGTACCAGGTGAAGCTCGTCGAGTCCGATCCCGACGCGTACGGCCGGTTCTACAACGTGTTCGCGAACCCGATGCTCTGGTTCATCCAGCACTACCTCTGGGACCTCTCGAACGCACCGGACATCCGGCAGAACGAGATCGACGCGTTCGACAACGGCTACAAGGTCGTCAACAACGACCTCGCAGAAGCCGTTTTGGCCGAGCTGGACGACGTCGACGAGCCGGTCGTGATGATCCACGACTACCACCTGTACACGCTGCCGGGCGTGATCCGAAAGGCCCGTCCCGACGCGTTCCTTCATCACTTCATCCACATCCCGTGGACACAGCCCGACGCATGGCGCGTGCTTCCGACCCGGATTCGCAACGAGATCTTTGAAGGCCTGCTCGCCAACGACATCGTCGGCTTTCACACCCGCAGCTATCGGCGCAACTTCCTGCTCTGCTGCCAGGACCTCATGGGCCTCGACGTCGACTTCGAGTCAGGCGTCGTGCACTACGAAGGTCGTCAGGTCTGGGTGCGCGCGTACCCGCTGCCGATCGACCCTGGCGGCGTCGCCCGCGTCGCCGCCAAGCCTGCGGTCGCCGAAGCGGAGGCCGAGCTGCTGCGTCGTCGCCGCGAGTTCATGGTGCTGCGTGTGGACCGGGCCGACCTTTCAAAGAACGTGCTGCGCGGCTTCACGGCCTTTGACCTGTTCCTCGAGGAGCACCCCGAGTTCCGCGAGCGCATCACGTTCGTGGCGCAGCTCATGCCTTCGCGTACCGACGTGCCGGAGTACGCCGAGTACCTCGAGCGAATCGAGGCGATCGTCGCCGTCGTCAACCACCGCCACGGCACACCGGACTGGATGCCGATCCAGCTCAAGCTCAAGGACGACGTCTCAGAGGCAATGGCCTCCTACAAGCACTACGACGTGCTGATCGTCAATGCGATGTTCGACGGCATGAACCTCGTCGCCAAAGAGGGCCCGATGGTCAACGAGCGCGCGGGCGTCTCGATCCTCTCTGAGAACACGGGCGCCCACGAGGAACTCGGTGGCGGCGCGTTGACCGTGAACCCGTTCGACATCGGTGAGCTCGCCGAGGCGATTCACACGGCGCTGACGATGGACGCGGTCGAGCGCGAGCAGCGACTGACCGCGCTCCGCGCATCGATAACTCAGCGCAATCCTGGCGACTGGCTCGACGACCAGCTTGCCGACATTCGCTCGAAGGCTCGCGGCTAGGGCCTGAACTCCCGTGCTGGGTCGCGTGCTGGCGCTGCGGGGCGCTGAGGCTGCGCGGGGGCTCGATGCGCCGGCGCGGCGGGAGGCTGCGGCACCGCGGGCGCTGGCTTGCGGCGCTTTTTCTTTCGCGCCTTTCGTTTCGGCTTCGGCTCGCTTACGGGCTTGGAGATCCGCACGTCCGGTGGCTTCGTCACCGCTGGAGCTGGCGTTGCGATTCCGACGACCTCGCCGGATGGAATCTGCGGCCCTGGAGATCCGCGGAGGCCGGCAGCGACGAGCAGCACAGCTGCCGCGGCTCCGGCCAGCTTCAGGACGTTGCGCCAGCGAATTCGAGATGCCAGATCGCGGTTCATGTCCTTTAGAGGGCATGCGCGCCAACTTCTCTCCCCCTAGTCACTAGGCGATGGTTCGTCACCGGACGTTCTGCCCTATGCCGCTATAGTTGGCGACCGCCAAACGGCCGTTTTCTCATGCCTTCACCTGATTCCGCATACGACCTGACCCTGCTTCTTGACCCTGCCGCCGACGAGGCGCAGCGGACCAAGGTGCTCGACGACGTCAAGAAGACGATCGACGGAGCCGGAGCAGAGGTCGCCAGCTCGCATGCCTGGGGCACCCGCCGCACGGCTTTCGACATCAGCCACAAGAGCCAGGCTGAGTTGCACCTGATCCAGTTCGTCGGATCACCGCAGCTGCCCGCAAAGCTGAACCATCAGCTGAGCATCACCGACGGCGTCGTGCGCTTCCGCATCATCCGCCGCATCAAGGGTGCTGGCGCGGTGCCGGACATCGGCTCGATGCCGGAGCCCGCTGGCGCCTCCGCGCTGGTCGAGGCCGCACCGGCCGTCGAGCGCCTGTAGCGCCCGAGCGCTTCAGAGCGCCTTAGTTACATCACTCCCCGCAAAATGCAGTGATATTGCACGCCAGGCTGCAAGCGGTCTGTCGGCTGCTTAGACTCGCCCGCATGGCCGCTACAAACATCAACCGCGTCGTACTTACCGGCAACCTCACTTCCGATCCCGAGCTGCGCTCGCTGCCGTCGGGCACCGCTGTCTGCAAGCTCCGCGTTGCTTGCAACACGCGCAAGAAGGACGGCGCCACCGGTGAATGGGTCGACAAGCCGAACTACTTCGACGTCACCGTCTGGGGCGCGCAGGGCGAGAACGCCGCGCGCTACCTGAGCAAGGGCCGCCCCGTCGCGATCGACGGCCGCCTCGAGTGGCGTGAGTGGGAAGAGAAGGACCAGAACGGCCAGACCACCGGCCGCAAGCGTCAATCGATCGACATCATCGCCGACTCCGTGCAGTTCCTTGGCAGCCCGGGCGAGGGCGGCGCAGGCGGTGGCGGCGGTTTCCAGGCATCGCAAGGCGGCTTCCAGTCATCGGGCTCGGCTCCGGTCGACACGAGCGACTTCAACACGCCGGCTCCTGCTCCGGTCGGCGCACCTAGCGCGCCGGTGGCTGAGGACGACATCCCGTTCTAACCCAGCCCCTCACGCAGGAAGACTTCGAGAGGCTCGTTGCCGAATCCGGCGACGGGCCTCTCGATCGTTTGCACCTCCGTGGATTAGAGCTGAGCGGGCTCGATCTCGCCAACCAGAAGCTCCCGGGCGCCACGATCGAGCGGTGCCTGCTGAAGGACTGCCGCCTGACCGGGGTCGACCTCTCCTCGTCGCGTATCCGCGACGTCGTTTTCGAGCGCTGCAGACTCGACCTGGCCAACCTCTCGTTCGCGAAGATCGATCGCACGCGCTTTGAGCAGTGCACCTTCGTCGACACGTTTCTCGAGGACTCCGACCTGCAAGGCGTAGAGCTCCGAAGATGCGAGCTACGAGGCGTCCGCGTGACCGATTTGCGCGGCACCAAGATGCCCCTCGAAGGCATGCTGGAACTAGCACCCGCTCTAGGCGCAGCGCTCGGAATCACGCTCATCGACGCTACGTGACGCCGCGGCAGCCGATATACGCACGGGTTCCCTACACTGAGCCGCCGAATGCCTGAAGCAATCCTCCTCAAGGACGTCGAGAACGTCGGTCGCCGTGGGGACGTCGTTGACGTCTCAAAGGGCTACCTCCGCAACTACCTGCAGCCCCGTCACCTGGCACAACCGGCGACGAAGGGTGCTCTGCGCGAGGCCGAGCGCCTTCAGGAACTCAACCGCGTCGCGGACGAGAAGCGCCGCAACGAGGCCGCTGAGCACGCAGCTCAGCTGGGCCGCACCGTCCTCACCCTGCCGCACAAGGCCGGCGAGGATGGGCGACTGTTCGGCGCGGTCACTAGCACCGAGATCGCCGACGCGATCAAGGAAGCTCGTGGCTTCGACGTAGACCGCCGCAAGGTGCACCTCTCCGAGCCGATCAAGCACACCGGCACGTACCAGATCGACGTTGACCTCGTGGACGGCGTCCGCGCGCAGGTCAAGGTCCTCGTCACAGAGGCCTAGTCCCTCGCGAGCGCGACAGGCGCTCCTGCTTTTTGCCTCATTTGCGTGAACGTTCTCGTTCACGCCGTCCGACCGATCGCTAGCTTGGAGTCTCAGTGACGCTGGCTCCTGACAGACCCCCGCGGACGTCGCCTCCGAGCAACATTGGACAGGCGCCGCCGCACTCGCTCGAGGCCGAGCAGTCGGTCCTGGGCGCACTGCTGCTCAGCGACGAGACCCACTATCACCTGGTGATCGAGGTCGGGCTCAAGCCCGACGACTTCTACCGCAGCCGCCATCGCCTCATCTATGAGTCGATCCAGGCGCTGATCAACGAGAACGAGCCGGTCGACGTAGTCACCGTCACCGAGCACCTCAAGGCACGCGGTGTGCTGGACGAGGCCGGCGGGTCTACCGAGGTCGACGCGCTCACCGCAACCGTCCCAGCGGTCGGCAACCTCAAGAGCTACGCGCAGATCGTGCGCAGCCAGGCGCTGCTGCGCCGCGTGCTGCACACCACCTACGACCTGCAGGCGATGGTCACAGACCACGAGGGCACCGCCGAGGAGATCGTCGAGCGCGCCGAGCGCGCGATCCTCGAGGTCGCCCGCGACGACCGCCAGAAGGACTTCCGGCCGGTCGGCGACGTGCTGCACGAGGAGATCGACCGCTGGCACGAGCTCTCGCAGTCGGGTAAGTCACTTACCGGCACCCCCTCGGG
The DNA here is from genome assembly GCA_964560235.1 of uncultured Conexibacter sp. Classification (GTDB taxonomy): domain Bacteria; phylum Actinomycetota; class Thermoleophilia; order Solirubrobacterales; family Solirubrobacteraceae; genus Baekduia. Next base: position 64,788 of record CAZLKZ010000003.1, read on the forward strand.
TTACGCAGACCTCGACGCCATCACGGGCGGCTTCCAGGGCGGCAACATGGTCATCGTCGCGGCCAGGCCGTCGATGGGTAAGTCGGCGCTCGTGACCAACTTCGCGGAGAACATCGCTCTGCACCCCGAGAACCCCAAGCCGGTTGCGATGTTCAGCTTGGAAATGTCCGAGTCAGAGCTCGCGCAGCGCTTCGTTGCCTCGCAGGCTTCGGTTCGAGGAGACGACCTGCGCAAAGGTCGCCTGAAGGACCCGAAGAAGTGGCAGCGCGTGCTCGAAGCCGCCAACCGCTACGCCAGCTCGCCGCTCTACGTCGACGACAGCTCCGACATCTCGATGCTCGAGGTGCGCGCAAAGGCCAGGCGCCTGCACCAGCAGACGATGGCCGAGTACGGCGGCCTCGGCCTGATCATCGTCGACTACCTCCAGCTGCTGCGCACCGACTCCCGCATGGACAACCGTGTGCAGGCGGTCGGCGAGGTGTCGCGTTCGCTGAAGATCCTCGCGCGTGAGCTCAACGTGCCGGTCATGGCGCTGTCGCAGCTCTCGCGTGGCCTGGAAAGCCGCGGTGGCGAGGACGGCAAGGTGCCGATGCTGTCGGACCTCCGTGAATCCGGGCAGATCGAGCAGGACGCCGACCTCGTCATGTTCATCTACCGCGACGAGTACTACAACAAGGAAAACTCGACGCGGCCCAGCGAGGCGGACATCGTCATCGCCAAACACCGAAACGGCGGGCTCGGCACCGTCACCCTGACCTTCCAGGGTGAGTACCCCCGCTTCCTGAGCTTCCAGTCAGAGCAATGACCGACCGCACCTGCCCGCTCGGCATCTGCGACGGCTCGGGGTTCGTCGTCGACGAAGACACCCGCACCGCACGCAAATGTGCGTGCCACGATCAGATGGTCGCCCAGACACGCGTCAAAGGTCTGCGCTCGGTCATCCCGCGGCGCTACCGCAACCTGTCGTTCGAGCGTCCGCCGATCACGACGATCCGGCCCGGCATCGTGTCGGCGGTGCGCAGCTACGTGCGCGACATCGACAAGGAGCTGGACGCGGGCAACGGGCTGTGGCTCTTCGGCCCAGTCGGCACAGGCAAGACCTCGCTCGCGATGCTCGTCTCCGAGGCCGCACTCGCCGAGGGGCGCAGCGTCGCGATTTACTCGCTGCCGCGTCTCCTGGCCGAGATCCGCGACACGTTCGACGACGACTCACCCGGTTCGTACGTGCAACTGCTCGACACGCTGACCGCGGTCGACCTGCTTCACATCGACGATGTGGGAGCTGAGAAGACCAGTCCGTGGGTGCTCGAGCAGCTCTACTCGCTGATCAACACGCGTTACGAAGAAGAGCTCGCCGTCACGATCACCACCAACCTCGAACGCGACGAGCTCGCCGCTCAGATCGGCGAGCGCACCGTGTCGCGCCTCGAAGAGATGTGCACCGTGTTGCCGGTTGGCGGAACCGACCTGCGGCGCCAGGAGTTCGGGGGCGGTTCCGGAATCGACGCTCCGCCGCTGCCGATGTCGCTGGCCGATGAGCTGGACACCATCGGTGGCGACGAGCGGCGGCACCGCTGGGATCTATAAGCGGCCCGCCTCGCTGCCCAGCAGGCTCTCGATCTCCTCGACCGCACGATCGCCCTCGCGGTCGGCGGCGATCGCTCGCGCCATTCGGGCAGCACCCTCGGCGTAGGCGCCGTCGGTCAGTACCTCGTCGACAGCCCGCGCGATCGTGCGGGCGCTCGCGCCGGCCCGCAACCGGATTCCCGCCCCTGCCGCCACGACACGAGCGGCGGTGTCCGGCTGATCGCGAGAAACCGGGATGCACACCAGGGGCACCCCCGCGGCGAGCGACTTGATCACCGTCCCGTGGCCGCCATGACTCACCGTGGCACCAGCGTGCCGGAGGAGAGCGCTGTGCGGTGCCGACGAAAGCACGGTGACGTTGTCTCTGCCCGGGGACACCGGCTGCGCGCTGGGGCCCGTTGTCACCACGCCTCGCACCGGCAGCCGTCCCAGCGCATCGACGACACGCGGCAGGGTCTGGTGCTGGTTCTGTGTAGTGGTGCTCAGAGACGCGAGCACGAGCGGCAAGTGCCCTTCAGGCGGCTCCCAGGCTTTGGCCCAGTCCGGGTCCTCCAGCCGCGGGCCGCAATAGATCACGTTGGAAGGCACTCCCAGTCCCTGCGTGAACTCGAACGCCGCCGAGGTCATCACGAGCACCCGGTCGGGCAGCTCCAGAGCGCCGAAAACCGTGGCGACCGGGCGCAACCCGACGGATCGACGCAGTGAGTTCAACTCGTCGAGACGGACATTCCACATGCGGTCACCGACCGCTGCCACCACGCGATCGCGTACCCGGCCGACTGCGCTGTCACGCGGGCTCATACCGAGGCCGAACGGCGGCGACCCGGTCACACGGCCTGGGTAGATGTTGGGTACGAGCGATATGCACGGCAAGCCGCTGGCCTCAGCTGCGATCTGGGATCCGAGCAGGAGGTTCTCGACCAGCACCACGTCCGGCCGAAAGCGCTCGATCTCAGACTGCGTGTCCTCCATGAACGCTCTTGCGGGCCCGACTATCAACCGGTCGCGTAGGCGGCCTACGGCTCCGGAGGGAGTGCGAGCCTCGTAGTCGCGTATGAACTCGGTGTCGGGGTGTGCCGAGGACCGCTGAGGTGCCGTGTCCCATTCGATGTGATCAGCACCGCTGCGCTCGACGGCGGCGGAAAGGGACCGGTCGGCGATCACGCGAACGTCGTGCCCTCGACCGACGAGCGCGCCAGCGAGACTCAGCACCGGCGGCGAGTTGCCGCCCCCGTCCCACAGAGCGATCAGGATCCGGCCCATCATTGCCCCCACGATCGGATCAGCCCATCGACAAGGTCCGCGACGATGGCCTCGGTGTGCTGCGGAGAGCACCGCTGCTCACGGCGGATCACCTTCCACGTGTGTACGTCGGTTGCCGCGATCAGCGCCACCGTGCGCCGCTCGCGCTCAGCGGAGGAGAGCCCGTCGATATCCGCAGCAAACACCCGCTGCACCCATGCCCGGTGAACGGAGCGTCCGTGTTCGAGCAACGGCGTCAACTCTTTGACGCGTCCCTCTAGCGCCAGCATGCGTACGACGCCGTCTCCGATCTTTTCGTACTCACCCATCAGCGCCGTAACCGCACCTCTGACATCACCGGCCACGACCGAGTCGCGAACTCCGTCAATGCGCAGGCCGACGCTTTGCGCCACAGCGGCAAGCACGCCTGCCTTGCTGCCGAAGTGGTTCACAACGGTCTGGGTGGCTACGCCCGACGCAGAGGCGAGCTCGCGTACACCGACCTCGTCGTACCAGCTCGAGAGGAACAACTCCTCGGCCGCGTCGACGATTCGGCTGCGTGTGAGTCCAACGGCCGCGGCGCGATCTGCTTGCCGGTACGAGCGCGTAGCTTTCATTAGAACATTGTTCTACCCGATCTGGAGCGATCGTGTCAATGCTGGTTCCTAGCCCCTTCCCGGCGAGGCCGAGACGCGCCCCGCGCGCTGCCCTCCCTAGACTCTCGTAGCAATGCCAGGAACGGTGATTGTCGGCGCCCAGTGGGGCGACGAAGGCAAAGGAAAGGTCATCGACCTGCTCGCAGAGCGGGCCGAGGTCGTGATCCGTTTTCAGGGCGGAAACAACGCCGGCCACACGATCGTGCACCAGGGTGAAACCTGGAAGTTCCACCTGATTCCGTCGGGAATCCTGTACCCGGGGTGCGTATGCATCATCGGCAACGGCGTGGTCGTCGATCCCGCCGTGCTGTGCAGCGAGATCGACGGGCTGCGCGCCCGCGGAGTGGACGTCTCGAACCTCAAGATCTCGGCCAACGCGCACGTGATCATGCCGTACCACCTGATGCTCGACACCGAAGGCGAGCAGCGCCTCGGTAAGAACCTGATCGGTACCACCAAACGAGGCATCGGTCCGGCCTACGCCGACAAGGCCGCCCGCCTCGGGATCCGCATGCAGGACCTGCTCGACGAGCGCATCCTCAAGAAGAAGATCACCGCAGCCCTGGAGCCCAAACAGCTGTCGCTGCGCCCGTTCGAGAAGGACATCGACCTTCAGGCGATCACCGAGCAGTACCTCACTTACGGCCACCGGCTTGAGCAGCACATCGCCGACGGCCAGCAGATCGTGTGGGGCGCGCTCGACCAGGACAAGCACGTGCTGTTCGAGGGCGCGCAAGGTGCGCTGCTCGATATCGACCACGGCACCTACCCCTTCGTCACGAGCTCCAACCCGATCGCCGGTGGCGCCACCACCGGTGCCGGTGTCGGCCCGCGCGACATCGACGAGGTCTGGGGAGTAACGAAGGCCTACGCGACCCGCGTTGGCTCCGGTCCGTTCCCCTCCGAGCTGCACGACGATGTCGGCGAGGAAATCCGCCAGAAGGGTGGCGAGTTCGGCACCACCACCGGCCGCCCGCGCCGCACAGGCTGGCTCGACGTGGTCGCGCTGCGCTACGCCGCGCGCCTCAACTCGCTGAGCGCGCTCGCGGTCACCAAGCTGGACGTGCTGTCTGGGTTCGACCAGATCTCCGTGTGCACGGCGTACACGAGCGCCCGCGACGAAGACTTCAAGACGACCACGTTCCCGTACCACCAGTCTGTGCTGCACCACGCGGTCGGTGAGTACGAGCAGCTGCCGGGCTGGAGCGAAGATATATCCGGCGTGCGTAGCTGGGACGAGCTGCCGCAGGCCGCTCGCGACTACCTCGCGTACGTCGAAGAGGCCGTCGGCGTACCGGTCGTGATGGCGGGTGTGGGTCCGGGTCGTGAGCAGATCATCTGGTCCCCGCAGGCCGCCGACTCGGCGATGGCCGAGGCCGTAATGGCCGGCGCCACGGCCTAGCGGCCACTCAGCCGGATAGCCTCAGCGCTGTGAACGCGGTTCCTGCCATAAGCGGCGCGGTGATCGGCCTGGGGATGATGGGGCGCCACCACGCGCGCATCCTGCAGAACCACCCGCAGCTGTCGTTCGCCGGTGCGGTCGACCCTGCGGGAGACGTACACGGCGCGATTGGAGCTGGAGGCAAGGTCCACGCATCGATCTCGATGCTGCTCGCCACGAGCAGGCCCGACTTCGCGGTGATCGCAGTACCAACCGACGAGCACCTAGCGGCTGCCACCGAGCTCGCAGAGGCGGGCGTGCATGTGCTCGTCGAGAAGCCATTGGCAGGGACGACAGCCGAGGCTGAGCAGCTGATAGCCGCCGTTGAGGCGGCCGGTGTGCGGGGTGCGGTCGGCCACGTCGAGCGCTGCAACCCGGCATTGATCGCGCTTCGCGAGCGGGTGCAGGGCGGCCAATTGGGCGACGTCTTCCTGATCGCGACCGAGCGGCTCGGGCCGTACCCAGACCGAATCCGTGACGTCGGTGTGGTCAAGGACCTCGCGACGCACGATCTCGACCTAGTTCGGTGGCTCGGCGGAGCCGCGGTAGAGCGCGTCAGCGCGGAGACCCAACACCGGATGGGCCGCGAGCACGAAGACGTCGTGCTCGCCCACGGAAGGCTGGAGAACGGGCGAGCGTTCCAGTGTTCGGTGGACTGGCTCACCCCGACCAAGGTGCGCCGTACCCGGGTACTCGGTGAGCGCGGCATGCTGGTTGCCGACACGCTGACAGCCGACCTGACGTTCTACGAAAACGGCGACACGTCGACGGCGGGCTGGTCAGCGATGCAGGCCATGCGCGGCGTCGCCGAAGGCGACATGACCCGTTACGCCCTGGAGCGCCGCGAGCCGCTCGTGGTCGAACTCGAGCAGTTCGCAACGTACGCAGCAGGAGGCGACGCGGCGGGCGTCGTGACGCTGACCGAGGGCCTGGAGACGGTGCGCGTCGCCGCAGCCTGCCTGCACAGCGCGGCCGCAGGCGAGACCGTGCGGATCGCATGAGAGCGGCTGTCGTAGCGCTCGGCAAGGTGGGCCTGCCGCTAGCGGCGAAGCTGACGCTGTCCGGCCACCACGTCGCCGGGTGCGACATCGACAGCCGGGTCGTCTCGCTCGTTGCTGCAGGCGAACCCCCTTTCCCGGGCGAGTTCGGGCTTGCCGAGGCACTTCAGGCGGCCGTTGCAGGCGGGCTGATCGAGACGGGCACGGAGACGGCGGCGATGATCGCCACCCACAGCCCCGAGCTGATCGTTGCCGTCCCGCCGCTTTACGTGGACGAGCAAGCTGAGCCAGAGTGGTCGATCCTCGACAGCGTCGTAGAGGACATCGGGCGCGGGCTCTCCGAAGCGGTCTTCGACACTCCGCCCGTCGTGGCTATCGAGACCACCGTCCCGGTAGGCAGTACGCGCAACAGGATCTCCCCAGCGCTTGAGCGAGCGTCGGGTTTGTCAGAAGGCAAGGACTTCCACACCGTCTTCAGCCCTGAGCGCGTTTTCAGCGGGCGCGCGCTGGCGGACCTCGACGCGTATCCGAAGCTGATCGGCGGGCTTACAGCCGATGGCGAGCACGCCGGAGCGGCGCTGTACCGGCAGTTCCTGGCCGCCGAGGTCGTCGAGATGGGAGGGGCAGAGGCGGCGGAGTTCACCAAGCTGGCCGAGACCACCTACCGCGACGTCAACATTGCGTACGCCAACGAGCTGGCCGCCCACGCCGACGAACTCGGGATCGACGTCCTGCAGGTGATCGATGCGGCAAACAGCCAGCCGTACAGCCACATTCACCGGCCCGGCATCGCAGTCGGCGGGCACTGCATCCCGGTGTACCCGCGTTTCCTGCTCAAGACCGCCGAGAACGCCCACCTCCCTCGCATCGCACGCGAGGTCAACGACCGAATGCCGGCCTACGCCACCTCCCTACTCGGCGAGGTGCGCGACAGGCGAGTCCTGATCCTCGGTGTCGCCTACCGAGGAGGCGTTAAGGAGACGGCGTTCTCGGGCGCATTCCCACTCCGGGATGCGCTCGTCGAAGCAGGCGCCCATGTCGTCGCGGCCGACCCTCTCTACAGCGCCGACGAGCTGCAGGCGCTCGGGTTCACCCCGTGGGAGGGCGAGGCAGTCGATGCTGCGGTCGTGCAGGCCGACCACACCGAGTACCGCGCACTGGACAAGGCCGCCCTACCTGGCGTGCAGGTGGTCGTCGACGGGCGCGGGGTGATCGACCCGACCCTCATTCCCGGCGTGAGCGTGCGCCGGATCGGGCGCCCTGACGACTCGAGCGGGGACTCCGGTAGCCCGCTCGCGCCCGGCCCGGCTAGCTAGAGGCTCTCGAGCTCGGCGACAACCCGGGCACCGGCCTGGCCGTCGCCGTAAAGCTGCGGCCGGTCCGCTGGGGGCTGCTGGTCGAGTGCCGCGCGAGCGGCGGCGAGGTCGAGCCCGACGAGCGTGTTCCAACCTGCGTCGACAGTCTCGGTCCACTCGGTGTTCTCGCGCAAGGTCACGCAGGGCACCCCGGCGATGTACGCCTCCTTCTGCGCGCCGCCCGAGTCGGTCAGGACCGCCCGAGCGTTCGTGAGCAGAGAGGTGAAAGCGAGGTAGCCGAGCGGCGGCAGCACGGTCACGTTCGGCGCGCTGGCCAGCTCGTCCAGCCAGCCGGCCTCCGTGAGCCTTGCCTCGGTACGAGGGTGCAGCGGGAGCACGACGGGCTCACCTACACCGATGAGCAGGTCGACCAGCTGGCGGAGCCTGGCGGGGTCATCGACGTTGCCGGCGCGATGGGCGGTGGCGAGCAGGTAGGCGCCGGCCATCACACCCGCCTCAGCGAGCGGGCCTTGGTCGGCCTTGCAGCGCGGGCCGAACAGCATCGCCACGTCTGTCATGACGTCGCCCACGGCGACAGCCCGGCCGTGCACGTGCTCTGACTCCAGCTGCCGGACGGCCGCCTGCGAAGAGCACAGGAGAAGCGCCGAAAGGTGATCGGTGAGGACCCTGTTGAGCTCCTCGGGCATTGTGCGGTCGAACGAGCGCATTCCGGCCTCGACGTGCACGACGGGCACCTGCGCCTGCGCGGCAGCGAGGCCGCCCGCAAGTGTGGAGTTGGTGTCGCCGTAGACGAGCACGGCATCCGGGGCGACCTCGGCGATCACGGGCTCTATCGCTGACAGCATGCGCGCGGTCTGCGCGGTGTTGCTTCCACCGCTGATGCCGAGCTCGATCTCGGGGCGGGGCACCGAGAGCTCGCGGAAGAAAACGTCTGAAAGCTCGTCGTCGTGATGCTGGCCGGTGTGCACGAGCGTCTCTTCATGACGCTCACGCAGCAGCCGCGACACGGCGGCCGCCTTCACGAACTGCGGCCGGTTGCCGACGACGGTCAGGACCCTCACTGCGGCAGGAGCCTACCGGCCGTCACAATGGCACCGTGCGTACGACCGCAGTGATTTTCGATTTCAACGGCACCATCTCCGATGACGAGCCGATCCTCGACCGGCTCTTCCGCGAAGTGTTCGCAGCGGACGGCATCGAGTTCTCGACCGAGTACTACTACGAGCGGCTCGCGGGTCTGTCGGACCCGGAAATCGTCGAGCGCGCGCTTGAGGATCACGAGCAGCCCGCAGATCCGGAGCGGGCGGCGCGGCTATTGCGTGCCAAGGTCGACCATTACAAGGTGGTCGTGGCGCAGGAGCCGACTATCCACCCGTCGGTAGCGGAGTTCGTGAAGGCCGTGGCCGACCAGGTGCCGATCGCAATCGCATCGGGTGCGCTGCGCGAGGAGGTAGAGCACGTTCTAGAGATCGCCGGGATCGGACATCTATTTGAAGCGATCGTGTGCATCGACGACGTCGAGCGGGGCAAGCCAGAGCCCGACGGTTACCTGCTCGCGCTCGAGCAGCTCAACAACGGCCGGGACGAGCCGATCGACGCCGCCGACGTGCTGGTGTTCGAGGACGCCGACGTCGGCGTCGCTTCAGCGCACGCTGCCGGCATGCGCTGCGTCGCGATCGAGAACGCTGCGTATACCGGCCGGCTGGGCGCCGCGAAGCAGACGGTCACCGCGCTGGACCCGGCCTGCGTGGCAGCGCTACTCGCCTGAGATCAGCTCGCAGGCTCGGCCACGCCGAGGATGTGCGGGACGCCGGGCCGCGGGTGCGTGAACCGCTCCAGTGAGGTGATGCTGAACCCAGCTGCCGCGATGGCCCTCGCGGTGTCGCGGGAGACGTGGCAGCCACCGCCGAGCTTGGGCCAGACGCCGCTGGTGTCTAGCGCCTTGAGCACACCTGCGCCGGGTCCGCTCTCGGCTACGACGTGTTCGTAGAACCTGATCTGGCCACCGGGCTTGAGCGCCCGCTTTGCCTCGGCCAACGCCTTCAGCTGGTCGGGCACCGAGCAGAGCACCAGGCAGAAGACGACCGCATCGACCGTGCCCGTCTCCACCGGTAGGTGCTCGGCATCGCTTGCATGCACCTCGACAGGTACGGGCGCCGACGATGCCGCGGCCTGCGCCTTCGCTCTCAGCGTCGGCTCGGGCTCGACGGCATCGACTCTGACGACGGATGCGGGGTAGCGAGCGAACAGACTCCCGTCACCACAACCGACCTCGACGATCCGCCCAGAGAGTCCAGATAGGAGCCTGTCGCGGTCGGCCGCGCCGCGACCCTTGAGTAGGCGTGCGTTGAGGGTGGGCCAGATACGTGCAAAGAACGGGTGCCTGTGATCGGCTTGGGCGCCCGCCGGTGATGAGTGCTGGTCGGTGATCGAACCAGCCTCTCACGTACGGCAGGCGCCCGCTCCAGATCTAAGCGGCGACCGGTGCCGCCGCACGCTCCCGCGCGGCGCTCGCGATCGCTGCGATCGCCGCACGAACCTGCTCGACCACTTCGGCGTCCTCGCGTGGGTGAGTGTCGGTGAACCTAGTCAGCGACCCGCCGATCGAGAGGTTCACTTCATCGAGTGGCGACGCGCCCGCGATCTCACCCGACTTGCGGAGCTGCTCATGGCCGAACGATCCGCCGTGCTCGCCCCACGAGGTTCCGATCGCTGCGACCGGCAGCCCCGTGATGTGCTCGTTGCCTTGCGGACGTGAGAGCCAGTCGAGTCCGTTCTTGATGTGTGACGGGACGCCGCCGTTGTAGAGCGGTGACACGAACAGCAGGGCATCGGAACGCTCAAGGGCTTCACGCAGCGCGGTTGCGGCGGCGGGGGCGTCCGGTCCGTCGATGTCCTCGTCGTAGAACGGGATGTCGCGCAGACCGTCGTAGATCTCGACGGTGACGCCGTCCGGTGCCACTTCAGCTGCGAGCTCTGCGAGCTTGCGGTTGGTCGACTCGGCCCGAAGGCTGCCGACGAGGGTCAGGATGTTGATTGGGGTCGACATGGGAATTGAAATCTCCTGGGAGTGGAAGTCTTGGGTGGTATGCGGACCGCGGTCCGCTTCCGTCGACAAGGTACCACAACTGGACCGCGGTCCGGTTATACTCTCTTCTAGAGATGGCCGAGACGGCGCCGACACTCCCCCTCCATGACGCCACCCCGTGTGAGCGAGCCGATGCTGCGCGCAACCGCGCACTGCTCCTCGACGCAGCGCGGCAGATCGTGGCGCGCGAGGGCGTGCAGGGGCTGACCATGCAGGCGGTGGCCGACGCCGCCGGTGTCGGCAAGGGCACGGTGTTCCGCCGGTTCGAGGACAGAGCCGGGCTGCTCCACGCATTGGTAGATGACGACGAAGTCGCCTTTCAAGAGAACCTGCTGCGCGGGCCTGCCCCGCTCGGCCCTGGCTCGCCCCCGGCCGAGCGGCTTGCAGCCTTCGGCGTCGCTCGGATCGCGTTTGTGCTCCGTCACGGCGAGGTGCTCCGAGCTGCCGAACGCAGCGAATGCGGCTCCGTCGAGCACCCGGTACGAACCGCGCATCGAATGCACCTACAGGTGCTGCTGCGAGATGCTGGGCACGACGAGGCGACGGCTACGTACATGTCGGGTGCGCTGATCTCGGCGCTTGAACCCAAGGTCATCCTCGGACAGATCGAGCGAGAAGGCCTCGATCCCGACCAGCTGGAAGACGGCTGGCGGACGCTCGTTGCTGCAGCGGCATCAGTAGCCGCATAACCTGCAGCTGTGCGCATCACCGCTAAGGCCGACTACGCCGTCCGGGTTGGCGCCGTGCTGGCCGCTGCCAAGCCCGGTGAACCCGTCAAGGGACCCTCGCTGGCCGAGGCGCAAGACATCCCACTGAACTTCCTGGAGAACATCCTCGCCGAGCTGCGGCACTCGGGGATAGTGCGGACTCAGCGCGGAGCACACGGCGGCTACCTGCTCGCCAAGCCGGCCGATCAAGTGTCGGTCGCAGATGTCATCCGGGCCGTCGAGGGCCCCTTGGCCAGCGTGCGTGGCATGCCGCCAGAGGACGTCACCTACGACGGAGATGCGGCGTCGCTGCAGCTCGTGTGGATCGCCGTGCGATCGAGCCTGCGGCAGGTGGTCGAGAACGTGACCCTCGCCGACATCGCCGGCGGCAAGCTGCCGAAGTGGCTGCCCAAGCTGGCCGATCAGAACGACGCTTGGGTTACGCGCTGACGCGCGTGCTTGCGTCACGCACGTAGACGATCGTCCCGGTCCTGAGCTCGAGCTCGTCGGCGCGACCGCGCGTGGTGTGTACCGACAGCTCACCGGCGCCCGCGAGCGCAAGGTCTACCCGCACCTCGAAGCCGAGATGGACGATGCGCTGGACCATCGCCTCGGTACCGCCGGAGTCCGCGTGCTCTGAAATCACGAGATCGTGCGGGCGGACCAGCCGCCCGTCCAGCTCAGTGACCGGTCCGAGGAAGCCCATCACGAACGGCGTCGCGGGACTGTCATAGAGAGCGCGTGGCGTTCCGAGCTGTTCGATCGTGCCGTCGTGAAGCACAGCGATGTGGTCGGAGATCGCCATCGCCTCTTCCTGATCGTGCGTGACCAAGACCGTGGTGACGTGCACCTCGTCGTGGAGCCTGCGCAGCCACTCACGCAGATCACTGCGCACGTTGGCGTCGAGCGCACCGAACGGCTCGTCGAGCAGCAACACTTTCGGTTCGACAGCGAGGGCGCGAGCCAGCGCCATCCGCTGGCGCTGCCCACCCGAAAGCTGCGAGGGCAGGCGATCGGCGTACCCGGTCAGCCCGACTACACCGAGCAGCTCGCGCACGCGGGCGTCGATCTGGGCCTTCGGCTGTTTGCGGATCTTCAGTCCGAACGCCACGTTATCCCGCACCGACATGTGCTTGAAGGCGGCGTAGTGCTGGAACACAAAGCCGATCTCGCGGCGCTGCGCCGGCAACCCGGTCGCGTCTACTCCACCGATCTGAATCGTGCCGGTGTCTGGCTCATCGAGGCCCGCGATGATCCGCAGCAGCGTGGACTTGCCTGAGCCACTAGGTCCGAGCAGGGCTGTCAGCGACCCGTCCGGGATCGTGAGGCTGATGTCGTCGAGCGCGAGGAAGTCTCCAAAGCGCTTTGACACGTTGGCTACTTCGATCATTCTCCGCCGTCCCTCGGGTCGATTCTGGAAAGGATGAGCAGCGTCGCCAGCGCGATCACTGCGAGCAGCGCAGACGCCGCGTACGCCCCGGCCAGGTCGAAATTCTGGAAGCGCTCCTCGACGAGCAGCGTCAGGGTTTGCGTCTCTCCCGCGACCTTGCCTGAGACCACGCTGACGGCCCCGAACTCGCCGATCGAGCGCGCGACCGACAGCACTACTCCGTAGGCGACTCCCCAACGAATCGCCGGCAGCGTGATGCGCCAGAACGCCTGCCAGCCGGACGCCCCCAGGGTGGCGGCGGCCTGCTCCTGCTCGTCGCCGATCTCGACGAGCACCGGGGTCACCTCGCGCACCACGAACGGCAGCGACACGAAGATCGTGGCGAGCACCACTCCGGGCACGGAGAAGATCACTTGGAAGGGCAGCGAAATCCACCCGCCTGCGCCGAACACGAGGATCAGCGCGAGGCCGGCGACGACCGGGGATACCGCGAACGGCAGGTCGATAATTGCGTCCAGCAGCGCCTTGCCGCGGAACTTGCCGCGTGCAAGCACCAGCGCGGCAATCACACCGAAGATCGTGTTGAGCGGCACCGCGATCGCTGCGACGAGGATCGTCAGCCAGAACGCGGAGATCGCAGCTGGAGTGGTGATCGAGTCCCAGAACGGGCCGAACCCGCTTTCGAACGTGCGATAGAAGACGAGCCCCACAGGCACGAGCAGCAGCATCGCCAGATAGGCGAGCCCCAGGAACCGGAGTGCCAGACGGGACTTCATCGCGCCCCCGCCCGCTTTCCGATCGCCCTGATGGCGATCAGCACGAACAGCGACAGCGCGAGCAGCACGACCGACACGGCGGCCGCGCCAGTCGGGTTGTCGCTTTCGATCTGCTTGAAGATGTAGACCGGAGCTACCTGCGTGTCAAAGGGGATGTTGCCGGAGACCAACACGATCGAGCCGA
>CAZLKZ010000003.1:78272-82594 GCA_964560235.1 uncultured Conexibacter sp.
CGCCCCGGGAACTGATCGCGGACGAGGATCCACGCGATGAGCGTGCCCATCACTGCGTTGATCGCGGCGGCGAGCAGCGACACGACGATCGTGAACTCGAGCGCCGCGACCGATTGGCGCGTCGAAACGGTGTCCCAAGCAGCGCCCAAGCCGTCCTCTCCCGCTCGGGCAACGACTGCCGCAAGCGGGATCAGGACGATGGCGCTGAGCCAGAGGGTGGTTACTCCGAGGCCGAGAGCGGTGGTACGGCTCAGCCTCATCCGTCGGTGGCCAGGCCGGCCTTCTCTTCGAGCTTCGAGATTGCGCCGTCCTTCGGGTCAAACAGCTCGTCGTTGACCTTGCTCCAGCCACCGACGTCAGTGATTGTGAACAGGCCCGAGGGAATCGGGAACTTGGATGCGTTCTTGGCGAACACGTCCTTGTCTACCGGGCGGTAGCCCCACTCAGCGAAGCGCGACTGCGCAGGTGCGCTGATCACGTAGTCGAGGAACTTCTTGCCTGCTTCGCTGGCCGCCTTGGTTGCCGCGATGTTGATCTCGATTTCGATCGTGTCGTCCGGCACGACGTAGTCGACATCCTCGCCCTGCTTCTGCGCAGTGGTCGCCTCGTACTCGTAGGAGAGGAGCACGTCGGCCTTGCCGGTGAGGAACGCCTGCAGTGCTTCGCGACCTGACTTCGGCTGCACCTTGACGTGCTTGGTGAGCAGCTGCTCAACGTAGTCGAGACCGTCTGCCGGGTTCTTGCCCCCGTCCGCTGCCTGACCGTAGGCGGCGAGAAGGTTCCACTTCGCGGCGCCCGAGGTAAGCGGGTTGGGTGTGATGACCTCGATACCCGGCTTGAGCAGGTCATCCCAGCTGTCGATCTGCTTCGGGTTGCCCTTGCGCACGATGAACGACACGACCGACGTGGAGACAAGACCCTTGCTGGGGCCGGACTTCCAATCGGGCGCAACGAGCCCCGCGTCGACCAGGCGCGTGACGTCCGGCTCGACGGAGAACGAAACGACGTCGGCCTTCTGGCCGGCCTCGACCGCGCGGCTCTGATCACCGGAGGCGCCGAACGACGTCCTTACGTTGACGCCCTCGCCCTCCGGGGTCTTCGCGAAGTCGGGAATGATCTCGTCGTAGACGACCTTCGGCGTCGAGTAGGCCACCAGGCTGACCGTGCCACCCGAGCCGCTACCGGACCCGCCAGCGTCCTTGGAGTCAGAAGCACCACCGCAGCCGGCGACAAAAGTCGTCGCGGCGGCTAGGGCGATGAACAGTTTGCGATGTGACACTGGACCAGACTCCAAACAGTAGAAAGCGGATCAGAGTTGTTGACATTAACACAACTCCACCGAACTACTGGACTTACTCCAGATTCACCCCAACAAAAAAGCGCCCCCGCTAGGAGACGCTCGATTAGGAGTCACCGAATGGCCTTGCCATTCGGTGGGCGGCAACTCGCGAAGCGAGTTGTCGCATGCCCCCGCTAGGAATCGAACCTAGAACCTTCGGATTAAGAGTCCGCTGCTCTGCCAGTTGAGCTACAAGGGCGAGGCCCGGGAGGATAGCGCTCAGGGAGAGGCTGTGGTGGCCGTCTGTGAGGCTTCTTGCGCGGACTGAGTAATCGCTCGCGTCTTGGCCTGCGCGAGCTGCTCTCTGAGGTTCTTGCGCTGCGCTCGCGGAGCGAGCGACACGGCCTTCGCGACCGCACGGTCGCCCTTGTCGAGCTGTCCGGCCTCAAAGGCGAGGACTGCGTACTGCGCGAAGTCGGTGGAGTCCGGCTTCTTGCGAGCCTCGAGGATGATCTCCTGTGCCCGCACGGCCTCCTTGGGCTCGTCGAGCGCCCCCTGGAGGTAGGCGGTGATCATCACCGCTGCCGTAGTGGCGTCGGGCTTGTCGCTCAGCTCGAGCGACTTCTGCCAGGCACGATCTGCCTCGCGCAGCTCGTTCAGCCCCTCTTCGGTGAAGGCGTCCTGGTTCGGGTCGTACCCGATCGCACGCGCTCTCGCGAGCCGCACCTTGGCGAGGCTCGCCCATGCCTCGGCGCTGTCTCGGTTGGCCCGGACCTTCGCTTCGGCCTCCTTGAGCTGCTCCTTGTTCACGTCGGTGACCGAGCTCTGGTCGCCTTGGAACGCATTGAGTAGCCCGCCGTCAACCGCTCCGCCGACCCCGAACAGCACGAGTCCGCCGCCCATCAGGATGGCGAGCGTTGCGTAGATGACCTGGACAGCGCGGCGCCGGCCGCGACCTCGAAGATCGAACAGCATCGCGGTCAGTCTAGGCCGTCGGGGCTTGAATGCCTGCCGTTACGGACAGGCGCGGGGTCGTCTTCGGGGTCAGGGCGCGGGTCATCGTCATCCTCTTCTTCGTCATCGTCCTCACCGAGATTGAACGTCCAGCGGCTAGGTCCTTCCGGAACGATGAAACGCGACAGCTGAATCGAGATCTCGTAGAGGACGACCAGCGGAGCCATCGCGAGCAGCATCGTGACCGGATCCGGTGTCGGCGTGACGACGGCCGCGAGCACGGCGAAGATCAGCAGCGCGTAGCCACGGGTCTTGCGCAGCGCAGCCGGGCTGAGGATCTGAAGGCGCACGACCGCCAGCACTGCAAGCGGGATCTGGAACAGCAGTCCGAACGCCGCGAGCAACAGCACCGTAAATCGGTAGTAGTCGCGTGCCTGGACGAGGATGTCGTACTGGCCGTCGTTGTAGTTCTGTAGGAACTCGATCGCCCGCGGCATCGCGAGGAAGAAACCGAACGACACACCCGCCAGGAACAGGAACGGCGCGGCGACCATCACCGGCAAAGCGAGCTTGCGCTCCCCCGGTGTGAAGGCCGGAAGAACGAACGCGAACAGGTGGTAGAGGATGAACGGCAGCGTTATCAGGAGCGCTGCGTAGCCGGCCACAGAGAGCGTGGTAAGGAACGGCTCGGTGACGCCGAGCGTCACCGGCCTGATGCGGCCGGCGCTGGTTGCCTCTGGCGCTGCTGCGGCGGCACGTTCGAGTGCCTCTGCCGCTTTACCGAGCGATACAGAGGCCGCGCCGGCCTCGCTGCGCGCGGAGTCGCTTACGCCCGACTCGGCCGCCAATGACTTGAGCGCCGTCGCAGCATCGGTCAGCGACGGACCCGCGATCTCCAGCGCGTTCTGCAGCTCCTCGCCAAAGCAGCCGGTTTGCTCCAGAGCGTCGGCGTGCTCGCGCGGCTTCTCGCAGTCGACCTGCTTGGCGGCCGCCAGCGGCTTGTTGAGCTGGTTGAGGATCTTGTCGTTGAACGCGAAGCAGAGGCTGAACGCGAGCACGTAGACAGCGACGACCCAGATGAGTCTCGTCCTCAGCTCATCGAGGTGCTCGATGAGACTGAGACGCGCATCGTGCGCGACGGGACGGATCGTCGGCACGGCGGTGCGGCGTTAGCTCTGGTCGCGGGGGGTCTCCGCAGGCTGCGGAGTCTCCTGCGGAGCAACGGGAGTCTCGACGGGCTCGGCAGCCGCGGTCAGCGCGGGCTTCTGCTCGTCTTCGTCGTCCGCGTCGGCCTTGTTGGTGATCGAGTCCTTGAACTCACGCATCCCTCCGCCGAGCTGGCGCCCGAGCTGCGGAAGACGCTTTGGCCCGAAGATGATCAGCACGATCACTAGGACGATGATTAGTTCAAGGGGTCCGATTCCTAAAGGCATTTGGATGCTCCGGTGGGGATGGCCGAATCGTAGCGGCGATCACAACCCGAATCGGTCACTTGCGTGCATCGCTGAACAACGGCAAGTCAGCTGCCATTTGTCGCTCAAGGTCGGGGGCGCGGAGGCCGATCACCGTGGGACGCGAGGAGTTTCTTGCGAGGTATTCGGAAAATGAGCAACCCGGACAACCACCACTACGTGCGCCGCGTCGTACTGCCTTCGGGCAAGACGATCGAAGTCGTGTACTTCGACGCAGGCGCTCACGAGACCGCTGAACAGCACGACGCAGACCTCCTGCACGTGTGCGGCAGCTGCAGCTCCTCGCTGGTCTACCCCACCGACTGGGAGGAAGCCGGCAGCGTGCATTGGGAGGTCAGCCTCCGCTGCCCCAACTGCGAGTGGCTCGGCACCGGCATCTTCACCCAAGAGGCTGTCGAGCGGTTCGACGAGGAGCTCGACCGAGGCACCGAGGCGCTTGCCCGGGATCTTCGGCGCCTTTCGCACGCGAACATGCAGGACGAGATCGAGCGCTTTTCATCAGCGCTCAACGCCGGGCACATCGTGCCGGACGACTTCTAGGCCGCCCTTCCGGGCGAGCCGCCTTATCGATCACAGCACGGACCGGCTGAAAAGCCGGTCCGTCGCTGCTATCCCGC
>CAZLKZ010000003.1:82694-98018 GCA_964560235.1 uncultured Conexibacter sp.
CTTATCGATCACAGCACGGACCGGCTGAAAAGCCGGTCCGTCGCTGCTATCCCGCCACGCTCGGGTCAGCTGTAGCGGGCGACTACGGAATCGGCGACTAGAGAGAGCGCCTCGGCGCGCTCGTCCTGCGGGATCGCGGCCTTCGCCTCGATCACGTACCCAAGCGCGACCTCGCGGGCGACCTCTGTCGCCCCCGTGTCGGTAATGAGCTCGCACAGGGCCTCGGCGCGCGCGGGCGTGTTGACTTCGCGCAGATCGAGGTCTGCGAGCTGTTTGGCGCGGTCTCGGGCGATGAGCAGCGGCAGCGTGACGGTGCCGTCCAGCAGGTCGGTGCCCCGGTGCTTGCCTGTGCGTTCGGCTGGCCCCTCAACGTCGAGCACATCGTCGAGCATCTGGAACGCGAGGCCGATCGCGCGAGCGAACGGCTGCAAGGTGCTCGCTCCCTCGCCCCGCACCAAGGAGCCGATCGCGCAAGCAGCTTCGAACAGCCGCGCGGTCTTGAGCTCGCAGCGAGCGACGTATCGGTCGAGGCTGATCGTTGCGTCCCACGCGTCAGAGCGCTGCATTAGCTCGCCCTCGGCGAGCGCGCTGCCCGCGGTTGCTAGCGCGGCGACCTGCTGCTCGTCTTCTGACTCCAGCAGCTGGCTGAACGCCGAGGCAAAGAGCGCGTCGCCTGTCTGCACGGCTGCCTCTCGCCCGGCCTCCGCGTAGACCGTCGGGCGGCCGCGGCGCAGGCTCGCGTCGTCGAGCACGTCGTCGTGCACCAAGGTGGCCACGTGCACCAGTTCGACCGCAGCGGCGGCTCTTACGAGCTGATCGTGGCGCTCCTCCGGAGGCGGACCTGCGGACAGCGCTACGAGTAGCGGACGCAGGCGCTTTCCGCCTGCGGAGATTGTTGCGCGCGCGTACTCACCGAGCGGCTCGCCCTGCAGATCGGCAACCACCAGCAGCTGCTGCTCGACGTCTGCGAGCAGCGCAGGTAAGTGACCGCCGCCTGCCTCGACGATCGCTGCTATTTGCGGGTCGGCCGCAGCCGACAAACCGGAGCTAGTGCTCCTTTTCGGTGAGCCGGCCGAGGTAGAACACGAGGTTCGCGAACTTCTCGGGCTGCTCTTCCTTCAGCTTGACGAACGACGGCATCGGCGCGGTCGGGTTGATCAGCGTGGCGCCAATTGCAGCCTCTGCGGCCTTGGGATCGTTGTACTTGGCACCGATGTCGGTCAGGTCAGGACCCGGACCATGGTTGCCGTTGTGACCGATCACATGGCAGGCGAGGCAGCCGGACTGCGCTGCGACCTGACGGCCTGCTTTGAACCGGTCGAGCACGGTCGGGTCTGTCTCCGCAGCCGCCATCACCTCCTTGGAGGGCTCGAGGGTGATCTCGCTCGGCGGGCCTGCGATCGACCCGATGTAGGTCAGGTAGGTCATCGCTGCGACGGTTGCGATACCTGCCAGGGTGGCTACCGGGCGACGCTCAGGACGGCGCTCAGGCGAGCGGTCGTAGAACGGGAGCAGGAACAGCAGGATCATGCAGATCGTCAGGATCCCGACAGATGCCAGCGGAAGCAGCGCAGGGTTCTTGATGATTCGCAGCAGCTCGAAGCTGAAGAAGTAGTACCACTCGGGTCGTGGCGTGTAGGTCGTGGTCGTCGGGTCGGCCTTGGGACCGATCTCCGCGCCGAGCACGATCGACATGAAGATGATGATCGCCATCACGACGATCAGCACCACGCCGTCCTTGGCGACGGCGTAAGGGAAGAACGGCTTGCCTTCGGCCTTCAGGCGCGAATACTCGCGGAGGTAGGCTTCTTTCTCGCGGCGGTTCATGCCGACACCTCCCTGTCCGGCTTGTCCTCAGGCTTGGGCTTCACCCACGGCGGTGCTGTCGTGCCGAGCCGCACCACGAGCCAGAGGTGCGCGCCGATCATCGCGGCGATGATCGACGGGACGACCAGCATGTGGATCGCGTAGAAGCGCGAGAGCGTGGCCGGGTTGAACTCGCTGCCGCCCATCAGGAAGTCAGCGAGGTACGGACCAACCAGAGGACCGGTGCCATTGATGTTGTTGCCGACGACCGTCGCCCAGAAGGAGCGCTGGTCGAACGGGAGCAGGTAGCCGGTGAACGACATGATGAACGTCAGCACCAGCAGCGCTACGCCGATCACCCAGTTGAGCTCGCGCGGGTACTTGTAGGCACCGAAGAAGAACGTGCGTGCCATGTGCAGGCACACGAGGATCACCATCATTGAGGAGCCCCACCGGTGCATGCCGTGGACGAGCTCGCCGAGGAATACGTCGTCGTTGATGTGGCGGACCGACTCGTACGCCCCGCCCGCTGCGTCCGGGCGGTAGTACATCGCCAGGAAGATGCCGGTCACCGCCTGCGACAGGAATGCGAACATCGACGCGGTGCCGAGCGTGTAGAACCAGTTGGTGCCCTTTGGCACCTTGCGGAACATCACCCAGCGGGCGCCGCCGGAAAGCTGTGTGCGCTCGTCGATCCAGTCGACGGCGTGAGTCGCGGGGCCGACCGGCTCGGTCTCACGACCGGACTGGCTCGAAGGACGGCGCGGAGCGGGCTTCAGGAATGAAGGGATCAGGCTGGGCATGTCGATCAGTCAGTCGGGAGGCTGTCGAGTTTGCGCTCGTTCGGACGGGCCGGGTACACGTACTGGCCGATGCCGTCGACGGCTTGACCGGGCAGGCGCGGTGAGAAGCGCTCGAGCTCGCTGTTGACCGAGAAGCGCGGGCCGACCTCGACCTTGCCGTTCTTGATGCGGTTGTAGAAGCGGTCGAGCGGCCGGACGGGCGGACCGCCGACAACCTTGCCCTGGAAGTCGTAGACGCCGCCGTGACACGGGCAGATGAAGCGCTGGGCCGGAGGCGTGTAGCGGACCGGGCAGCCGAGGTGCATGCAGCGCGTCGAGATGACGACGAACTCTTCTGACTCGAAGCCCTTCGGCAGCTTGTCTGTATCGAGCTCGGTGCTGCGGCGACGGACGTACACGGTTGTCTTGCCGGTCTGGCCGATGCCGTCGGAGATCGTGATGACCCGGGGCACGTATGTGTCGTCCGGGAACTCGTCTGCGTCGCCGATCGGCTGCCAACGAGGGTTGCGATCCTCGAAGATCGGGCCTGCGGCGAACCCAATGGTCGGCAACAGGATCGCCGAGGTGGCGATCATGCCGGTGCCGTGCGCCGACTTGACCATGAACTTGCGACGGGAAATTGTCTCCCCCTCGAAAGCACCTGGGATGCCGTGGTCGGCTGTGTAATCGGACTTTGCTGGCTTTTCGGACACGGTGATGTGAGAGCTACGTATCGGTTGCGGCGCAGGATGGACCCTGAGCGGCGAATACCCGGACCGGAAATCTACCGGGGCGACAGGTTGTCCGTCTCCTGGTCAGCCTTCCAGCTCGCCGATCGCGCTGTTCCAGAGTTCCTCAGCGACCTCCGGTTCTCCTGCCGCGTGCGCACGCGCACCGGCGGCGATGAGCTCGGCGAGCACGGAAATCGCCTGCAAGTCGCCTGCTCCGGCGAGCTGCTGGAGGCCGAGCGCGTACAGCCGGTCGCCCGCTAGGAGGGCGAGATCCGGGTCGGTTTGCGACACCACGCGCGCGTCCCCGTGGTGCAACAAATAACCCTCCCTGACGAGCTCGATTACGCGTGCGCGGAGGTCGGCGCCGGTCGTCACTGGCTCTCCAGAGCCCTCGACAAGGGCCGCGGCGAGCAGTCCGCCGTCCGCGGTGACGGCCTCTCGGACCGCTTCCAGCTCGCTACTCATGCCAGGTCGGCCAGCGTCGCGGCTGCCGCCTCGATGGTCTGATCGACGAGCTCGGGAGAGTGTGCGAGCGACGGAAACCATGCTTCGTATTGAGACGGCGGGAGCATCACCCCGCGAGCGAGCATTCCGCGGAAAAAGTCGCCGTAGCGGTCATGGTCGCATGCCTGCGCGGACTCGAAGTCCCGGGGATCCTCCGTCGCGAAGAAGACGGTGAGCAGCCCGCACACCGAATGCACGAACACCGGCACGTCCGCGGCGGCGGCCGCCTCGACGAGCCCCGTGGCGAGCTGATCGGTGGTGGCTTTGAGCCTGGCGTACGCGGCCTCGTCGAGCAGAGCCAGGGTGGCGAGGCCTGCCGTGGTGGCCAGGGGGTTGCCGCTGAGCGTGCCCGCTTGGTAGACCGAACCCGCCGGCGCCACCATCTCCATCAGCGACGCTGACCCACCGAACGCGGCGCCCGGAACGCCCCCGCCGAGGACTTTCCCAAGCACCGTGAGGTCCGCCGCCACACCGGTCAGCTCGTTGGCTCCGCCTGCTGCGACCCGGAAGCCGGTGATCACCTCGTCGAAGACGAGCAGTGCGCCTTGGTCGTCGGCTTGATTGCGCAGCAGCTCGAGGAATCCCTCGAGCGGGGGCATTAGCCCCATGTTCGCCGCGTACGGCTCGGCGAGGATGGCCGCGAACTCGTGCTCGGCACATGCCGCCGCGACGGCCTGCCCGTCGTTCCACGGCACGACGATCGTCTCGGCGGTCGCGGCCTCTGGCACGCCAGGGCTCGACGGGATCGCACCGGTTGCGAGTCCACTCCCTGACTGCGCGAGCAGGCCATCGAGGTGTCCGTGGTAGGCGCCCGCGAACTTGAGCAGTTTCGTGCGGCCGGTCGCCGCGCGCGCGAGCCTGATTGCGCTCATCGACGCCTCCGTGCCGGAGGACGTCATCCGCATCATCTCCACGTGAGGCATTCGCCGGCTCACCTCTTCAGCCAGCTCCACCTCCAGTGCAGTCGGCGCTCCGAAACTCGTTCCGAGAGACACGCGATCGGTCAGCGCGGAGACGACGTCAGGGTGAGCGTGACCTGCGATCAGCGGACCCCACGAGCAGATGTAGTCGATGAACTGGTTGCCGTCGGCGTCGTGCACCAGTGCGCCCGATCCGCGCTCGATGAAGAGCGGCGTCTCGCGGCCTACTGCCTGCATTGCGCGCACCGGCGAGTTGACGCCCCCAGGGATGCGGCTGCGGGCGCGGGCGTAGAGCTCCTGGGACTTTGCGTCGGCTATCGAGATCATCGGTCTTGCAGCCACCCCGCGGCCTGCACTGCGTGGTAGGTGACGATTACGTCGGCACCTGCTCGCCGGATGGCCGTAAGTAGTTCAATCGTCGCCGCGCGTTCATCGAGGTGTCCGGCGGCGGCCGCCGCTTTGATCATCACGTATTCCCCACCGACGGAGTACGCGGCGACCGGCATGCGGGTCGCCGCCTTCACGGCGGCGATCACGTCGAGGTTCACGAGAGCGGGCTTGACCATGACGATGTCCGCGCCCTCGCCGGCATCGAGCAGAGCTTCCCGAACGGCCTCGTCGCGGTTCGCCGGATCGAGCTGATAGCCGCGCCTGTCGCCCGTGGATGGCGCAGACCCTGCTGCATCGCGGAACGGCCCGTAGAAAGCCGACGCAGACTTCGCGCTGTGAGCTGCGATTGGCACGCGTGTGTAGCCGGCCCCGTCGAGCGCGTCTCGGAGTGCGCCGATCCGCCCGTCCATCATGTCGCTAGGAAAAAGCAGGTCAGAGCCTGCTGCTGCCTGGGAGAGCGCAGTCTTGGCGAGCAGGGGCAGCGCCGCGTCGTTGTCGACCTGGCCTTCGGCGTCGAGTGGTCCGCAATGGCCGTGGTCGGTGTACTCGCAGAGGCAGAGATCTGTGGTTACGAGCAGCCCGTGGACAGCGCCTTTGATGGCTCGTGTTGCTCTTTGGACCGCTCCGTCGTCGTCGAACGCGCCTGTGCCGTTCGCGTCCTTGGCCGACGGGATTCCGAACAGCATCACCCCGGCGACGCCCGCGTCCGCGACGCGCTGCGCCTCGATCACCGCTGCGGCGACACCATGGCGCGCAATGCCGGGCATCGCCTCGATCGGCTCAGAGTCGTCGTCCCCGAGAGCCTCCGAAACGAAGACGGGCATCAACAGGTGAGCAGGCGACAGCTCGGTCTCACGTACAAGTGCCCGAAGCGCCGGGGTACGGCGCAACCGGCGCAGTCGGATGCGGGGGTACCCGGTCACGGACTTAGCCTACGACCTAGCTTCGCTCCGCGAACGGCGCTCTGCATCCCACTCCTCGCTGGTCAACGCGAAGAGGTCGTGATCGGGACTCGACTCCGTCGAGTCCTTCACCGTTCGCTCCGCGAACGGTGCTCGGCGTCCCACTCCTCGCTGGTCAAGGCGAAGAGGTCGTGATCTTCCCAGCGGCCAGCGATCTTGAGGTAGCGCGCGGCGAGGCCCTCGAGTCGGAACCCGTTCTTCTCGAGCACGCGGCGAGACCGAGCGTTGCGGGGGATTACTGCGGGCTGGATCCTGTGCAGCCGGGCGTCGGTGAACCCGAAGTGGCAGATGAGCCCGACCGCGCGGGTGGCGTGACCCTGACCGCCCGCGTCCGCGGCCACCCAGTAACCGAGCGTCGCGT
This sequence comes from uncultured Conexibacter sp., assembly GCA_964560235.1. GTDB lineage: Bacteria > Actinomycetota > Thermoleophilia > Solirubrobacterales > Solirubrobacteraceae > Baekduia. The sequence goes on from CAZLKZ010000003.1 coordinate 89,151, forward strand.
TGCACCACGCTCCGTACACGACGTTGGACAGAGTGATCCGTCCGATGATGCGGTCGCCCGCGCCGACATCCACGACGGCGAACGCGTAACCCGCGCAGACGTCCCAGGCTGCGCGATCGCGCCGCAACACCTCGCGCTGTCCCTCAACCGAGTAGTGCACCTCGCTGTGGATCGGCTCCCACGGCTCGGTGTGAGAGCGATTAGCGATGACCGCCGCCGCGAACGGCTCGGCCGCCTCGGGACTGAGCGGGACGATCGCAGTCGACTCCGTTGCGAGTCGTTTGCGCGCAGGCACGGCCGCAAGCACACGCGCAGCCTGTCAGCTGGAGCGGCGCAGCGCAGCGGCGCCGATCGCCGACCATCCGAGCGCTACGGCCAGCAGCTGCAGCGCGGGACCCCATACGGATGCTGGACCGTTGATCGCCGCGTCGACAGCCGACAGTGCTGGCTTGAACGGAAGCACCGCCGACACAGCCTGGATGCCCTCGAACAGCCATGAGTTGACGGCGCCCTCCGGCACCAACGCCAGGAACGTGAGCGGAAGCGCGACGAGGATGCCGATCAGCGATGCCGCCCGGACGTCACGCGTGAGCCCGCCGAGCCCCGTACCGAAGCCTGCGCACGCGAGGCCGGCGGCTGGCAGCGCCACGAGCCACAGGAGGGCCCGCGACCAGTCGATGCCGAAGAAGATGCTCACGCCTGCCGTGAGCACGAAGCCCGCAGTGGCGGCCAGCAGAGCAGCCAGCAGCACCTTGGAGGCAACCAGGGTCGCCACGCTGACCGGTCCGCGGAGTAGCCGTTCAAGCGTGTTCTCCTCCCGCTCCATCGCAAGCAGCCCGGCAGAGAGCAGCACCGCGATCAGCATCAACGACAGGGTCACGGCGATCGCTATCGAGTAGGCGTCAAGCGAAGCGCCCTTGCTGCCTGACACTTCCGTCGTCTTGACCTCCACAGGCGACCCGACCTTGTCGAGCACCTTGGTCGACAGGCCGAGGTTGGCGATCGCAAGCCCAGCGAATCGCGACACCGCCTCGAGCTGATTGCGGCGACTGCTGCCCTCGGGCAGCGTGGCCGCTACCCGGTCGATTGCCCGCTTGGACCGCTCGAGCCCGACCACATCGAACGACTGACCGAGCAACTTGAAACTGCCGCCACGCAGCAGCAGATCGATGTATCCCGCCGCGACCGACGTGAGCTTGCCCGCGACCGCGCGGTTGAGATCGGAGACCCGCGCCTTGATGGCGGACTCGGCGAGGTCGCGCTTGAGCGGGTCGCTGCCGTTGTAAAGAATCTCGATGCGCGGAGTGCTGCTCGCGTTGAGGCCTACAAGGCCTTGCAGGCTCGTGAGCAGATCTTCGGGGACGATGATCGCCGCGAGCGCCTCTCCGTCTTTGACCTTGCTGACGGCCTCTTCGCGCGAGTCGACATCCAGGGGCTCAATCGACTTGAAGAGCTCTTCGGCGTACTCGCGAGGGTCGACTTTGGTGCCGCCAACGGTGAGCGTCTCGCCCCCGTTCTTGAGGCCGTTGTAAATGGCCACCCGTGGTTTGTCGGGCGCACGCGAGAGCGCCAAGCCGAGCAGCAGTGCAATCACGGCCGGGTAGATGATCAGCACCGCGACGATCGCCGGTGAGCGGCGCAGGACCTTCAGGTCCTTTCCCAGCAGCGACCTCACGCCGGCACCTCGCCTGCGTCCGAGGCGTCGAGCAGCGCTACGAACGAGGTCTCGAAGTCTGCTTGCTCGTCGCCGGCGCGCCTGCGCGCAAGCGCGTGGAGCTCGTCGGGTGGAAGGTCGGCGATGACGCGACCGGCGGAGAGCACGACGACACGGTCGGCGTGCCGCTCGGCTTCGGCAACGTCGTGCGTGGTGAACAGCACAGCGGTGCCGGCGCCTGTGAGCGACGCGATGAACTCCCACATGCGCCCCCGCTGCCGCGGATCGAGCGAGGATGAAGGCTCATCGAGCAGCAGGATCTCGGGCTCGCCCAAGAGCCCCGCGGCGATGTTGACGCGCTGCTGGTTACCGCCGGACAGCGTGGCGACGAGATCGTCCGCGCGATCCTGCAGCGCCGCCTGCTTGAGCATGCGATCGATCACCGTGGCCGGGTCGTCAACTCCTTGGAGGTTGGCGAACAGCGCAAGGTTCTCCCTGACCGTGAGCCGGCCGTATACGGCGGGCTGCTGAGGTACCCAGCCGATCCCCGAAGGCTCGGGTGTGACCTCCCCGCGGTCGGCGGTCAGCGCTCCTGCGACGACCTTGAGCAGCGTCGTCTTCCCGGCCCCGTTCGGTCCGATGATCGCAACGAGTTCCCCAGGGGCAACCTCCAGGGAAACGTCGTCCAACACGGTGAGCTCGCCGTAGTGGTGAGACACGGCGCTGACGCTGAGAGCGGCGCTGCGGTGCTGGCCGTCGATGCCTGAGCTCATCTGCGGGGCACGCTATCGCGGGAGAGAGAGGGCTGCGAACCGTGGGCGAGTCGGGCAGACTGCGGACCGGTGACCCGCATTCTCTTCATCGGCGACGTGGTGGGCGGACTCGGTAGGCGCACGCTGCTCAAGCTGCTCCCCGAACTCCAGCGCGCCCACGACCCGAACTTCGTGGTCGTCAATGCTGAGAACGTTGCCGGAGGACTAGGCATCACGCCGAAGATCGCTGACGAGCTCTTTGCAGCTGGCGTCGATGTGATCACGCTCGGTAACCACGCTTACCACCGGCGCGAGATCTACCCGTACCTCGACTCCGGCAAGCCGATCGTGCGGCCCGCCAACTATCTCGCCACCCAGCCCGGTAAGGGATCTGTCGTCGTCGAGAAGGACGGCGTGAAGCTCGCGGTGGTGAACCTGTCAGGCAACGTGTTCTTGCGGGCGGGCCGAGTTGCGCTGCTGGAGATCGACACGGTGCTGGCGTCGCTACCGGCAGATGTCGATCACATCCTGGTCGACATGCACGCCGAGGCAACGAGCGAGAAGGTCGCGCTCGGGTGGCACCTAGACGGCGAGGTCACGGCCGTGGTCGGCACCCACACGCACGTCCCGACCGCGGACCTGCGCGTGTTGCCCAAGGGCACCGCTTACATCACAGACGTCGGGATGACGGGCCCCCGCGGCGGCGTGATCGGCGTCAAGCGTGAGCAGGCGATCGAGTCGCTGCGCACGCACATGCACGAGCGCTTTGAAACCTCCGACGAAGACCCGTGGCTGATGGGCGTGCTGATCACTTGCGCGGAGAAGCCGCGCACAGCGGCCGCGATCGAGCAGCTGCTCGTGCCCGCCCCTGGCGCCTAAGCAACCTGCGCCGGCGCCGGCGCGGGACGCCGAAGCGGCTCACGTCGCGGCGGCCCGTACGACCCTGCGAGCGCGACGATCAGCGCAGGCATGAACCAGACGAGGTACAGGTAGAACCAGTAGGTGACAGACAGCTCTGCGGCGATCAAGATCGCTGCAGACAGCGCGGCCAGCCCGACCAGGTCGCGCCTGCGGGTTAGGAACGGTGCGACGAGAGCGAACGCGACCGTGAGCACCTGCCAGATGTGCTGCAGGGTCGAGAGCTCGTAGTAACCCCAGAACGAGAACGGGGCCTCGCGTCCGAACTGGAATCGCACGGTCCGGTCAAACACCGTCGATGGGGACTCGCCGTTCAGGAAGATCGGCGCCCACACCACCAACGTCGCCAGGAGCGCGCCCAGGGAGTACATGACGAGGGTCCGCGCCCTTCGCTGGTGCCAGAGGTGGGTGGCCATCACAGGCACCAAGATCAGCGTGGCGAACTTGGTCATGCCGCCGACCATCGCCATGAAGCCTCTGGCCATGGGTCTCCCCGCGACGAGCAACGTCAAGGCCACGGTCAGAGCAACGAGGGCGTCGTTGGAGTTCGAGTTGAGCGTGTAGGCGGTAAACGGCCAGGCCGCCCACAGGTATGCGAAGACGATGCCAAGGCCCGGCCCGCGCAGCCGCCACCCGAGCGCCAGCAGCGTCAAGATCGTGAGGAGGTCGAATGCGATCGCAGCCGCGTGTGCGGCCCACAGGTCGTCCCACTTGCCCTTCCACGGGAACGCCTGCTCGAACGGGATGTAGGAGGCGTACGCGACAGGTCCGTAGGTGTCGCCGCTGCCGTTGTCCTTCGGGAAGTTGTCGTACAGCGGCTCTCCGGCCATCAGGTAGTCGGCACCGATCACCCCGGAGTAGCCGACGTCGATCACATTCGAGCTCTCGATGTTGAGCCCGATCCTGAACCCGACGAGGAAGAGGAGCGCGATCGCTAGCCAGCTGACCGGCACGAGCAGAGGCAGGCCCTCACGAGGGCGCTCGTCTTCGCGCTTTTTGAACGCGACCATCAGCGACCTGACGAGCAGGTACACGAGCAGCGGAGCGACGATCGGGACCGACACGTCGAGCCGCGCGTCGTTGAAGAACGCGACCGACGCCCCGAACCCGGCGAGCACCAGCAGGTCTAGGTGGAAGAGCCTCCACGGCCTGCGGGGCGTGACGAACGGGAGGACGAACAGCACCGTCAGCGGGATCCAGATCCACGGGTCGTTGACCTTGCGACCGAACGCGCCGGGATAGCCCCTGGCCATCGTCCACGCGACGTAGGGCCCGGTCCACGCCTCCGTGACCTTCTGGCTCGCGTCGTCGATCAGGACCTGTGCGATCTCCTTGCGGTCCTCGCCTGTTCCCGGCGTGAACCAGCTCACCTGCCAACGCGTCTGGCCCTTGAGGAACACCTCGGGCTTGGCTTTCGGATACTTGCGCAGGGCTTCCTGAATCCGCGGCTCGCGCTTCGCGATGGCTCGTGCCATCAGGCCGTTGAGCTGGTGGCCCTCGGGATACCCGTCGAGCGTTGCAGGGCTGCTGATCGCATTCGGGTCCGTCGGACCGCGCGGCGGCGTGCTCTCTGCTGACGCCTGCGCGGCGAACATGAAGAGCGACAGCAGCGCTGCGATGAGTGCGATGCGAAGTGAGGTCAACGCTGAAAGGTCCAGAGCTTGTTGCCCAGGAAGTTGAACGGTGTCGCGGCGGCAACAGCGATCGCCTGTGAAGGTAGTTCGGCAAGTCCCGCGGAGATCAGTAGCTCCAGCAACGCGAGATTCACCGCGAACGCTCCGCAGCTGACAGTCAGAAACTTCCACGCCTGGCTGCCCGCGTGGCCGCCGTGCGCGCTGAAGGTCCACACCCTGTTCCACACGAAGTTGTTGGTGACAGCCACGAGGAACGCGACGACTGCGCCGAGGCGGTGGTCTGCGTCGAGCCCCTCGACCATGAGCGCGAATACGGCGAGGTTCACGACGTACCCGCTCGCCCCCACGGCTACGAACCGTGCGAGCTGCCTCCAGGACTCGGGCTCCTTCGACGCGCGCCGCAGGCGGTCGGGGAGCGACGCCTTGCCCTGCGGCTCGGTGGGGATCTGGTCGATCACGAACCCTGGAAGGTAGTCCCGGGTCAGGCGACGCCGAAGTGGCGATAGATCATCGGCGCGACGTCGCTCAGCGACGGTGTGAAGTCTGCTGCGGCGCCAGAGCTTGGAGGCAGCAGTTCGCATCCACTGAACAGGAGAGTGCCGGTCGAGTCGCTCTGGTGAAGTGAGCCGTGGCTGCCACCGTCCTGGTGCCCTACGCCGCCCCAATCGAGGAACTCGTAACCCTCACCGGCCGAGACGATCACGTCGCCGGACGTCGAGCAGCTGAGTCCCGACCAGACGCGGCGCAGCGCGTCGGGATACCGGCGGCTGATGAGCCGCCCCTGGTCTACGGTGAGCGAGAGGACAGCCAGGTCGCCGTCGACGCTCCAGCCGTTGCCGCGGTCGTCGAGTAGGTCTCCCCCGGGAGCGAACGTGATCCTGCCGCGGCGCGGGCTGACCACGGTCGCTCGGCCATCCTCGAACGCACAGATCAGGTCGACGCCCTCGAGCTCGGACAGCGTCGCCATGAGGCGCGGCACCAGAGCGTCGCGGTCTGGCGGGTGGAGCACGTAAAGCATTGCGGCTCGCTGATTCGGGCAGAGGGCGATCTCGGCACGCTCGGCGTGAGCGAGCTGCGCCTTGCGGTTCTCCTTCAGGGGCGAGCTCGGCTGGGCCACTTCCCAGCCTTCGAGGTGGGCGTGCAGGTCGACCGTGGTGCTGACCAGCGCGTGCCCGTGATCAGAGCAGACCACCACGGCGTGCGTGTCGAGAAAGCGCTCGATCCCGCCGCGGGCCTCCGCGACCCTCAGCAGTTCGTCATCGGCAGCGGCGATTGCCTCGCGTTGGGCCTCGGGGCCGAACTTGTGCGAGGTGGTGTCGTTGTCGGGCAGCGAAAGCAGCAGGAAGTCGTAGAGGTCGCGCTCGGCCAGGTACGCGGAGACGCAGCCTGCGTGACGGTCTCGGACACCGGGCTTGCCGAGCTGGCTTCGGCAGCCCGTTTCGCGGCTCGCAAAGATGTCTGCGTAGAACAGCTCGCGGGGCCCGAGGACGGACTCCTTGAAGATGGTTCCGGCGATGCGCGCCAGCGCAGTCTCTTTGGAGACTTGGTGTTCGTGCCTGCCGCGGTACACGAGAAACGTGGTGCCGGCGGTGCGTAGATCGGCGTCGTCGAGCGTCTCGTAGACCGTCTTGACATCTGGGCTGAGGTGTTCGCCGTTGAGCCGGTAGACGGTGTCGACCAGCTGCCGCTGGATGCCGTGGCGGCGGGCGGCGCGAAAGGAGCTGCCGTATTCGACGTAGCGGCCGCCGAGGCGCGACCACCAGTTCATCCCTGGAATCTCGTGCTCGTCCTGCAGCACCCCTGTTGCGATCGCGGTGGCGCACACCGGCGTCACCGAAGGAAACGCGGCAGCCAGCGGCATGACTCCGGGACCGCGCCGCGCGATCTCGGCGAGCACAGGAGCGCGGCCAGTGTCGATGGCGTCCTGGGTTGCGCCAGGGCCAGCGCCGTCGATCACCGCGAGGACTGCGCGCCGATCGGTCATCAGCTGAGGATGCGAAGGCCCTCGTACTTCTGGGCGGCGCGGCGACGTGCGGCGATCCAGAGCCAGATGAGGGCGAGCAACACAACGGCGCCGACCGGCGCCAGCACAAGCGTGATCGCGCCGGTGATAGGCGCGGCCACCACCCCGTAGAGCGGGAGCGTGGACGCAGCGCCTGTGCCAGACAAGCGGTCGCGCATGCCTGAAAGCACCTGGTGCGCGGCGACCGCCGCGACTGCACCGCCGGCTGCAGCAATGACGCGCCCGTACCACTCGACGTCGCCGCCCGCGAGCAATGCCCCAGCTACCGCGGCGATCACGGCGGCTACCGGTGCGGCTGATGACGGCAACGGCAGGACCAGTGACGCGAGGAGAATGCCGGCGGCAGTTGCGATGCCGACCGCTTGCAGGATGTCGAACAGAACGTCCATCGGCTGGCTGACGACGATACCGTCAAGTAGATGAAGCCGATCCGCCAGAGCAAGAAGCTCAGCGGCGTGCGCTACGACGTGCGCGGTCCGCTGCTGACCGAGGCGAACCGGCTCGAGGCCGAGGGCCACAAGATCCTCAAGCTGAACATTGGCAACCCGGCCCCGTTCGGGTTCGAGGCACCGGAGTCGATCGTGGCCGACATGGTCCACAGCCTCGCCGACTCGCAGGGCTACGCCGAATCGCAGGGGATCTACTCGGCCCGCACGGCGGTCGCGCAGTACTACCAGTCGCGCGGGCTCACGCAGACCTCCGTCGACGACATCTTCATCGGCAACGGGGTCTCGGAGCTGATCTCGCTCGTGCTGCAGGCGCTCGTCGACGACGGCGACGAGATCCTCATCCCCGCGCCCGACTATCCGCTGTGGACGGCGGCCGTGGCGCTGGCCGGCGGCACGCCCGTGCACTACCGGTGCGATGAGAGCAACGGCTGGATGCCTGATCTCGACGACATCCGCAGCAAGCTCACCGATCGCACGCGCGCGCTCGTGGTCATCAACCCGAACAACCCGACCGGCGCGGTGTACTCCAAAGAGATGGTGGAGGCGCTCGCACAGATCGCGCGCGAGCGGCAAATTCCCCTGCTCAGCGATGAGATCTACGAGAAGATCATCTTCGACGACGCAGTCCACCACCACTCGGCGTTGGCGACGGGCGACGACGTGCTCTGCCTGACGTTCAGCGGCCTGTCGAAGGCGTACCGAGTGTGCGGGTACCGGTCCGGCTGGCTCATGGTCTCAGGGCCGCAGCACATGGCTGCAGATTTTCTGGAGGGCCTCACGCTGCTCTCCAACATGCGCATGTGCGCGAACGTGCCGGCACAGCACGCCATCCAGACCGCGCTGGGCGGCTACCAGTCGATCGAGGAGTACATCCACCCCGGCGGCCGGTTCTATGAGCAGAGCAAGCTGGCGTGGCGACTGCTGAACGAGATCCCCGGAGTCAGTTGTGTCGAGCCGATGGGCGCTCTCTACTGCTTCCCGCGCCTTGACCCAGAGGTCTACGCGATCGAGGACGACGAAGAGTTCGTGCTCGGCCTGCTCCGCGACAAAAAGATCCTCGTGACCCATGGCACCGGGTTCAACTGGTTCGCACCGGACCACTTCCGCCTCGTGACGCTTCCCGACGTGGACCTCCTCACCGAAGCAATCGGCCGCATCGCCGATCACCTCGCGACGTTGCGGTAGGTCGTGTGCGGGGGCTGGGGTGGGATATCCCCCTCCGGCACCTGCGCTTCGCGATACCCCTTCACGGTGCCGGATGCGGATATCCCACCCCGCCCGCGCGACGCCCTGCCGGGACGCCGCGGGATCGGCGCTGGGTCCTTCAGCGAACGCCCTTCAGCAGTTCGCTGTCCGCCGATGCGAGCGCCGGACCGCGGCGGACAGCTAGTGAGAGTGCCAGCGGCCAGCCGGGGTGGGTGAAGACACGCTGTGAGGC
>CAZLKZ010000003.1:98118-99585 GCA_964560235.1 uncultured Conexibacter sp.
CAGCTAGTGAGAGTGCCAGCGGCCAGCCGGGGTGGGTGAAGACACGCTGTGAGGCGGCGTGAAGGGGTGCCGCGAAGCGCAGCCGCCGAGCAGCGTGTCTTCACCCACCCCGAGCGTCCACAGAGGAAAAGCGCTAGCTGTCCGACGCGAAGTCCTCAGGCGACACGTCGTCGAGGAACTCTTTGAAGCGGTCGACCACCTGCTCGGTGTCTTCCACTTCGTGTTCGAACTCGATCGCCGAGTTCTCGAGCACGTCGTCGGCGGCGAAGATCGGCGCGCCGCAGCGGACTGCGAGCGCGAGTGCGTCGCTCGGACGAGAGTCGATGTTGATCTCGCGGCCGTCGACGGCCAGCGTGATCGTGGCGAAGAAGGTGTTTTCGCGGAGCTCTGTGATCGCCACCTGGGTGCACTTGGCCTCGAGCTCTCCGAGCGCGTCGATCATGAGATCGTGCGTCATCGGGCGCGGGGTGCTCGCACCCTGCAGCTTCATCAAGATCGCGGCAGCCTCAGGGTGCCCGATCCAGATCGGCAGGAAGCGATTGGTGTCGGCGGACTTGAGCAACACGATCGGCTGCTTGCCGACCATGTCAAAGCTCACGCCGTAAATGACCATCTCGTGCACGGGCGTTCGAGTATAGGTACGGGGCAAGGTCGCGCTCTCCTGCGAGCCGCGTCACCTCTGGGACCGGTTGGTCGTTGGGTTGCCATGAACTTCCCAACATCAGCCGCTCGCCGGTCTCTCTGTCTCCTGCTCGGACTTCTGGCCGTCGCCCCCGCCGCGGCCTCGGCCGCCGGGGCCTCCTTCACAGAGGACAGCCTTGCCGGCAAGCCAGTAGTCGTCACCAGCGCCAAAGGCACCTATGCCGTGTTCCGTACGTCGCAGCGAATCTGTCCCCCAGCGCGACTCCATCGCTGCGTCTCAGTTTCCGTCGACGGGTCCTTCGAGCGTGCCTTCGACGCAGGAAGCTCGGGAGGTGGCGAGTGCTACACGCGCCACATCAGCTACAAGGCGGTACCTCTAGGCCGCAGCTTCGACCTTGCCTTCGCGTCGCGCTCACAGACAGGCAAGACCGGGGAGCCCTTCGGTGAGGTCACGGTCAAGGCACGCAAACGCGGGAGCGGACCGATCAGGAACGCCTGCAAGCTCGTGCGCTAGGGAAGGCCTTCAAGATCAGGCGACGACGCTCAGCGGCGCGCACTGCTTGCCGGCGCGAACTTGCAACGGAGCGGCGCGCAGCCGCTTGCCTGTTGCGAAGTCGCTGATCGTTCGGGCGCCGCGGGGCTTCGCGAGGGTGACGCGGTAGCAGCCGAGCTGTGCGAGTGCTGGGCAGGCAGTACCCGCCGGCACGTTGGTTCCGACCTCGGCCCGGATCGCGATCTTCGTGGGTCCCTGACGGAGCTTCACGAGGCGGACTGTTTCGCATGCGCCCGTGACGACCGAGATGTAGACGACGCGGCTGCGCTTGG
>CAZLKZ010000004.1:0-9179 GCA_964560235.1 uncultured Conexibacter sp.
AGGACATCACCGTCGTGCTGGGCGTGAACTTCGACCAGTACGACAAGGACCAGCACCACGTCATCTCCAACGCGTCGTGCACGACCAACTGCCTGGCGCCGTTCGCAAAGGCGATCAACGACGCGGTTGGCATCGAGCGCGGTCTGATGACCACGATCCACGCGTACACCGGCGATCAGCGCCTGCTCGACGCGCCGCACTCGGACCTGCGCCGCGCGCGTTCGGCGGCCACCAACCTCGTGCCTGCCTCGACCGGTGCGGCCAAGGCCGTCGGTCTCGTACTGCCCGAGCTCAACGGCAAGCTCTCGGGCATGGCCGTGCGCGCCCCCGTGCCGACCGGCTCGGTAGTCGACCTCACGTTCGTGCCGAGCAAGGCCACCACGGTCGACGAGGTCAACGCGGCAGTCAAGGCCGCAGCGGACGGTCCGATGAAGGGCATCCTGTCCTACACCGAGGATCCGATCGTCTCGACCGACATCGTCACCGATCCGCACAGCTCGATCTTCGACTCGCTGCTCACCAGCGTGATCGACGGTGAGCTCGTCAAGGTCATCTCCTGGTACGACAACGAGTGGGGTTACTCCAACCGCCTCGTTGACGTGGTCCAGAAGGTCCTGTGAGGACCCTCGACGACCTCGGAGACCTGAGCGGCAAGCGGGTCTTCGTCAGAGTTGATTTCAACGTCCCGCTCACCGACGACGGGACGATTACCGACGACACTCGCATTCAGGCAGCGCTGCCGACCATCGCAGCACTGCGTGAGCGTGGTGCGCGGCTCGTACTGGCAGCGCACCTGGGTCGGCCCAAGGGGATCGACCCGCAGTTCTCCCTAATCCCTGTGGCAGCGCGTCTGTCCGAACTGCTCGGCACGGACGTGCCGGTGGCCCCGGACCTCGACGCCGTGCCCGAGCGCGACGTGGTGATGCTCGAGAACGTGCGCTTCCACGAAGGTGAGACCAAGGACGACCCCGAGCTGGCGGCCCGCTACGCGGCGCTCGCCGACGCTTACGTCGACGACGCATTCGGTGCAGCTCATCGTGCGCATGCGTCAAACCATGCGATCGCCAAGCTGCTGCCGTCAGCGGCCGGCCTGCTGCTGCAGCGCGAGGTAGAGACTCTGGGCGGCATCCTCGAGGCGCCGCCGCGCCCGATGGTCGCGATTGTCGGTGGGGCGAAGGTGACCGACAAGATCGGTGTGCTCGACGCGTTCCTCGAGCGTGCCGACGTGGTGCTGATCGGCGGCGCGATGTGCTTCCCGTTCTTCAAGGCGCAAGGCCACGAAGTTGGCGCGTCGCTTTGCGAGGCCGAAGGCATCGAGCCCGCCCAGCGCGTGCTCGCTGGCGAGCACGCAGACAAGCTGCGGCTGCCTGTTGACCTCGTATGTGGCGAGGCATTCTCGGCCGACACGCCCGTCACCGACGTTGACGGTGTCGACGTGCCCGAAGGCCTCATGGGGCTCGACGTGGGCCCGAAGACCGCCGAGATCTACGGCGAGCTGATCCGCAGCGCCGGCTCCGTGTTCTGGAACGGCCCGATGGGCGCGTTCGAGCTCGCTCCGTTCGCAGCTGGCACGCGTGCCGTGGCCGAAGCGGTCGCGGCCTGCGACGGCACGACCGTTGTCGGCGGCGGCGACAGTGCTGCGGCGCTCCAGCAGTTCGGTTTCGGTGACGACGTCACCCACCTGTCTACGGGCGGCGGCGCGTCGCTCGAACTGATCGAAGGCAAGACCCTCCCCGGAGTGGAGGTGCTCGCCTAGCGGCGAGCATTGCGAGTTCGCGCCGCGAACTCGCGTGTTGTTGGCAACGAAGAAACGAGTTGGAAATGAGTCGTAAGCCGTTTATCGCGGGCAACTGGAAAATGAACGGCACCGTCGCCGAGGCAGAGGAGCGCATCGCCGGCCTGCTGCCGCGCGTCGGTGACGTCGACTTTGCTGACGTTGCGATCTGCGTGCCCTTCACGGCTATCGACGCGATGGTCAACTCAGCGCGCGGCTCCGCCGTCGAGGTCTACGCACAGAACATGCACCAGGCGGAGAACGGGGCCTTCACCGGTGAGGTCTCGGCTCCGATGCTGACCGAGCTCGAGGTGGAGGGTGTCGTACTCGGCCATTCCGAGCGCCGGGCCTACTTCGGCGAGACAGACGAGGCACTCCGCGCCAAGGTTCCTGTCGCGCTCGCAGCGAGCCTCAAGCCGATCCTGTGTGTTGGTGAGACAGAGGCCGAGCGCGAGGCGGGGGAGACCGAGAACCGGCTGCGCGTGCAGATCCAGGAGGGGCTGGCAGACGTAGCCGACGACCAGCTCTCAGAGGTCGTGGTCGCCTACGAGCCGGTCTGGGCGATCGGCACCGGCAAGGTCGCGACACCCGAGCAGGCACAGGACGCACTCGCCTTCATCCGCTCGCTGGTTGCGGACCGCGATGCAGAGCAGGCCGAGCAGCTGCGGATCCTCTACGGCGGCTCGATGAAGCCCGACAACGCAGCGGAGCTGCTCGGGCTCCCCGACTGCGACGGCGGCCTGATCGGCGGCGCAGCACTCGATCCCGTGGACTTCGCGGCGATCGTGGATTCAGCCAAAGGCTGATCCCGTAGCGAACTCGCGCTAGGTCGCCAGCCCAGCTGGCTGGCGCAGTGAGAGACTGTGCCTGTGAGCAAAACCTGGCCCGCAGTCGCACTCGTGATCCTCGACGGTTGGGGGATCGCCCCGCCCGGTCCGGGCAACGCAGTCGACCTCGCGCAGACACCGACGATGGACGGGCTGCTCGCGAAGTACCCGAACACGCAGCTCAAAGCCAGCGGGCTCGCCGTCGGGCTGCCCGACGGGCAGATGGGCAACAGCGAGGTCGGCCACCTGAATCTCGGCGCCGGCGCGATCGTCAACCAGGACCTAACTCGCATTAACGCCGCCGTTGCCGATGGCACGCTCGGTGACCACGAAGCGCTGCAGCTCGCCGTAGACGGGTTCTCTCGCATTCACCTGATCGGCCTCGTCTCTGACGGTGGCGTGCACTCCAGCCAGGAGCACCTGTATGCCCTGCTGCGGATGATCGCGGCGCGGGCCCCGGAAGCCGAAGTCGTCGTGCACGCGTTCACCGATGGCCGGGACACGTCGCCGCAAGGCGGAGCGAAGTACCTGGCCGAGCTGCAGGAGGTATGCGATGAGACCGGTGCGCGGATCGGCAGTGTGATCGGGAGGTACCTAGCGATGGACCGCGACAACCGCAGCGAACGGACGCAGGCCGCGGTCGACCTGCTCGTAAACGGGACGGGCGAGTTCCACAGCGCCTCGGCGGTCGAGGCAACGATCCAGTCGTACGAACGCGACCCGCGTGGCGACGAGTTCATCGCGCCGACAACCATCGGTGACCTCGAATCGACGATCCGCCCGCAGGACTCCGTGATCGCGTTCAACTTCCGGCCCGACCGCATGCGCCAGATCACGGCCGCGATCGCGCCGACGGTGGCGAGGTACACGTGCCTGACGGAGTACGACGAGCGCTGGGAGTGGCCCGTGGCATTCCCGCCAGCGCGGCCCGCAACGACGCTAACCAAGGTCATTGCCGACCTCGGGTTGCACCAGCTGCACGTGGCGGAGACCGAGAAGTACCCACACGTCACGTACTTCTTCGCTGGCGGCGAAGAGCAGCCGGAGCCCGGGGAACAGCGCGAGGTGGTGCCGTCTCCGCGCGACGTGCCGACCTACGACCTCAAGCCTCAGATGAGCGCGCATGAGGCAGCCGACGCGTTCTGCAAGCACTGGCGCGAAGAGTCACCGGCGTTCGGGATCATCAACTTCGCCAACGCCGACATGGTCGGCCACACCGGCGTGATCCCCGCGGCGATCGCTGCCGTTGAGACCGTCGACGGCTGCCTCGCGCAGGTCGTGGAGTGCGTGCAGCAGTCCGGGGGCGTATTGATCGTCACCGCCGACCACGGCAACGCCGACGAGATGCTGGAGCCAGACGGCTCGCCAGACACCGCACACTCGCTCAACCCGGTGCCGCTGGTTGTCACCGACGACTCGATCCCGTCCCTGCGCGGCGGCGGGGTGCTCGCTGACGTGGCGCCCACCGCGCTCGATCTGCTCGGCCTGCAGCAGCCGGTCGAGATGACCGGACGGAGCCTGGTCGAGCGATGACCGAGCCGCTTGATCGCTCGCAGCTGTCTGAGCTCGCGCAGGAGCTAGGGCAGGGCAACGTGCGCGAGCTCGTGCGCACGTTTCTGGACACAACCCCTGTGCTCATTGCGGATCTGCGCGACGCGGTGTCCGACCCCGAACAGCTGCGCAGCACCGCACATCGCCTCAAAGGTGGCGCGCTCGCGATCGGTGCCTCGGCGCTCGCGGAGGTCAGCGCACAGCTAGAACGCGGGGGAGACGCGGTCGACGGCGCACTCGCCGAGCTCGACACGGCGTGGAATTCCACCGCCGACGCGCTGAAGCGCTTTGTGCAGTTCTAGAACTGCGAGGTTGCGTGTGCAACCATCTAGTGATTCCCGGTGAGCTCCACTCAACTTCTCTGCTGACGGCAGGCGCCCCCGACCTCGCGGTATGGCGGGCGATCTTCAAGGTCAACGTGTGCATGAGTCGGGAGCTGGACCACAGGGTGGAGGCCGCGCACGGAATGTCGCTCAGCTCCCTGCAGGCGCTGATCTGCCTCGACGAGGCTCCCGACGGCCGCATGCGCATGAGCGACCTCGCAGATGCTGCCGGGCTCAGCCGCAGCGGACTCACCCGGCTCGCCGACCGGCTCGAGCAGGGCGGCTTTATCTCGCGCGACCGCTGCTGTGACGACGCCCGCGGCGCGTTCGCCTGCCTCACCGACGACGGCCGCAAGCGCGTCGTCGCTGCTCGGTCGACCTACCAGGAAGCCGTTGAGGCGCTGCTCACCTCACACCTGACCGAGCAGGAGCGCGACATCATCGTCGGCGCTCTCGATCGCGTCGCACGCGACTCTCTGCCCGGCTGCGGCTGCAGCCAGTAGCCCGGCTCGATGTCCGCGCCCTTTGAGCTGATCACTAGCGATCCGCAGTCGCGGGCGCGCACCGGCAAGCTGAACCTTGCCCACGGCACGGTTCATACACCTGCCTTCGTGCCTCTCGCGACCAAGGGCACCGTGAAGGGGCTGCTGCCGAGCGAGGTAGCTGACCTCGGGTACGAGATGGTGCTCGGCAACACGTATCACCTGTTCCTCGATCCCGGTCACGACCGGGTCAGGGACGCAGGCGGACTCCACGAGTTCATGCGCTGGGACCGCCCGATCATCACCGACTCAGGCGGCTTCCAAGTCTTCTCGATGGGGCACGGCACGGTCGCCGACGAGATCAAGGGGCGGGCATCTCACGGTGCAGCGCGCCACGGCAAGACCCTCGACATCAGCGAAGACGGCGTGCGCTTCCGCAGCCACGTCGACGGCTCCGAGAAGTTCCTGGCGCCGGAGACCTCGATGGAGATCCAGCACGCGCTCGGGTCCGACATCGCCCTGGTGTTCGACGAGTGCACGCCTTTCAACGTGACCCGTGACTACACCGCCCGCTCGACCGAGCGCACGCACCGCTGGCTCGAGCGCTGCCTGGTCTGGCACGAGGCCAACGGTTCCGCCGACCAGCTCGTCTACGGAATCGTGCAGGGCGGGATCTACGACGACATGCGTGTCGAGTCCGCCCAGACGATCGGTGCGTCACGCTGCGGAGGAATCGCCATCGGCGGCTCGCTCGGTGCCGAGAAGGACCAGATGTACGAAGTGGTCGGCTGGACCACTGCTGTCCTGCCCGAAGATCGCCCGCGCCACCTACTCGGTATTGGCGACGTCGATGACCTGATCCGCGGCGTGGAGCTCGGCATCGACACGTTCGACTGCGCAATGCCAACCCGCCTGGGACGCCACGGCGTGGCGCTCATCCCGGACCCCGACCGCCGCTGGCGCGTCGACCTCACCGGTGCCAAGTTCCGCGAAGACGACAGCCCGCTCTGCGAAGGCTGCCCATGCCCCGCATGTACCGCAGGCTTCACGCGCTCCTACCTGCGCTACCTGCTGCAAGGCAAAGAACTAACCGCGCTGCGCCTCCTAGTCCTGCACAACCTCGCCTTCATCGAACGCCTCATGCGCGGCCTGCGCGACGCGATCAACGAAAACCGCCTCGCCGACCACGCTGCTCAGCTCCGCGCTGGCGCCATGCCTTAGCGCCGCCCGCTGGGGCGAGCCGCGACGGCCGCGGGGACACCCCCTTGGCTGCTCACTACGCCTCCGGCTCCGCTCACAATTCGCTGCAGGGGGTGTCCCCACACCCGCCGCGCTCGATCAGCGTCGGGTGCAGAAGCGAACAGCGATTAGCGGGTGTTGTCCTCCACCATTTGGCGAATTGCGTTGATGACGTCGGTGGCGTTGTCCTGCGTGACGTCTTGGAGCTGTGGGGGAGCCGACTGGGAGCTGAGCACGAGCGCGATAGCGCCAGCGACGACCAGGACAGTCAGGAATGCGAGAAGGGGGGCGACCCAGCGGCGCTTCTTGGGTTCGTGAGCGACTGCGGCGGCTGCCGGCGCAGCGACCGGTTCGCGCGGGGCGCGGGGCTGGGTCTGCGCGATCGGCTGCACCGTCGTCGCGGCGGTGGTTGGGCCGGAGTCAGAAGGGGCGTCGCCGATGCCGCGCAGACCATCGAGGATCGCGGAGCGCATCTCGGCAGCCGTTGCGTAGCGGTCGCGTGGGTCCAGCTCGAGGGCGCGCTCAACGGCACCCGCCAGTGCGGGGTGGATCCGGGGGTCGAGCTCTTGGAGCGCCGGAGGGAGTTCACGCTGCTGCAGCGCAACGAGCTCGGTGAGCGAATCGGCTTGGTAGGGGAGTCGCCCGCTGAGCAGCTGGTAGGCGACGACGCCGAGGCCGTAGATGTCGGTCTGCGGAGTCGCAGGTGACCCAGCGGCCTGCTCGGGAGCGAGGTAGGAGGCGGTGCCCAGCACCGATCCAACCGCTGTAATCCCTGACTCTTCGCCCGCAGCCTTGGCGATGCCGAAGTCGGCGAGCTTCACCGCGCCGTCCGCGCGGCTCAGAAGTAGGTTGCCGGGCTTGATGTCGCGATGGACCACGCCGTGTTCGTGCGCGTGGCCAAGCCCCTTGCACGCCTGCTCGATCCAGGACACGCCTTCCTCAGGGCCGAGGCTTCCGCGCTCCTTCAGCACGAGTGCGCCTGACGGGCCGTTGATGCGCTCCATCACGATGTAGTGCTGGCGGGTCGCCTCGTCGTAACCGAAGTCGAAGACCTGAACGATGTTCGGGTGTACGAGGCGGGCAGCGGCAAGCGCCTCGCGCTTGAACCGGGTGACGAACTGCTCGTCCTCGGCCAAGTGGTCGGCCAGCAGCTTTACGGCGACTTCGCGCTCAAGCCTGCGGTCATACGCAACGCGCACGGTCGACATGCCGCCGAGACCCAGACGGTCACCGAGCTCGTAGCGATCTGCGATTACTCCGCCGCTCACGGGGCCTGGTCTCCGCCGGTGTCAGGAGTCGCTCCGCCGGTGTCCGGGTCAGGCGACGGCGTGCCGCCACCACCGGACGGGGTGGTCTGCGTCGGCGTCGGAGCCGGTGTCGTCTGAGTAGGGGTTGGCGGTGGGGTGGTCTGCGTTGGCGTCGTCGGGACCGGAGTCGTCTGGGTTGGCGTCGTGGGGACCGTTGTCGTGGTCGTCGCCGTCGTCTGCGTGGTTGTCGTCTCGGTCGTCGTCAGCGACTGGTCGAGGCAGTCGCGCGGGGCCTGGGTCGAGAGGTTCGCGAGACCCTCCTCGATCCGGGCGCGCAGGCGCGAATCCACAGAGGTCGGGAGCTGCGATACCTGCTCCTGCAGGTCGGAGACGGTGGAAGCGATGTTGTCGCAGTCGCCGCTCGAGATCTGCTGGTCTAGCTGATCGAGCTGGCTCAGGATCGTCTGGGCGTCGGCCTTGGGGATCATGCCCTTGCGGTCGCCACAGCCTGCAACGAAAACAGTGGCGGCGAGCGCCAGAGCGACAAGGGTGCGATGTCGTGTGGAGTGCATCATTGGCCGTAGTGCAAACGCTCTGCCAGAGAGTCTGGCAGGCGTGCCGCACGGATCGCCTGTTGTGCCTTGGCGACGTCGTAGCTGGTGCGTCGCCATTCGGCTCGCTGAAGGTCGAGGTCGAGCAGTAGCCAGGCCGCGCGGGGGTCGCCGTCACGAGGCTGGCCGACGCTTCCGGGGTTCAGCAGCCACTCGCCCTTGGAGAGGTCTGCGACCTCGCCGCTGCGGCGCCGCTCGCCGGTTGCGCTCTCACCTTCGTGGCGTACGAAAGACAGGGCCACGTGGGAGTGCCCGATGAGGCTGAGCCGCTGAGTGGCGGAGTCGAAGCACAGTTCGGCAAGCAGGGCGCTGAGCACGTACTCCCACACGGGATTGCGGGGGCTCGCGTGGTACAGGCCGACGTCCATGATCTCGCCCGCCGAAGGGCGCCCGGCCAGCCAGCGCACGTGGGACTCGTCGAGCACTTCGCGAGTCCAGTCAGCGGCGATCGCCGCGCCGCGTGAGAACTCGTCGGTCGGCAGCGTGCCGGCCACGGCCAGGTCGTGGTTACCGGCGAGCACAACCTGCGTCTCGTCGCGCACGATCTGGCAGCAGTCGTTTGGGTCAGCGCCGTAGCCGACCGTGTCGCCAAGGCACCAGATGTCGTGCAGATCGGCGCGCTCGATGTCCGCCAGGACAGCTTCGAGAGCCTGGAGGTTGCCGTGGATGTCGGAGATGACCGCGACGCGCATGATCGTTTCGCCGCCACCCCGGGGTGGCGGCGAACCAGGCTAGCTGGCAGAACCGTTCCGGATGGGAGGTTGGTTGCGGCACACTGCCTGCTGTGAAGATCGTCGTGCTCGCCATCGGCCGCCTGCGCCCACCGTTCGCAGATGACGTGGCGCACTACCGGCAGTTGCTCGGAGGTAAGGCCAAGATCGAGCTGATCGAAGTCCGGACCGACGAGCAGGCGATCGCACGCATCCCCGAGCGCGCCTTCGTGTCACTGCTCGACGCAGAGGGGCAGACCTACAGCTCCGAAGGATTCAGCAAGTTCATAGAGGATCGCCAGATGGGCGGGCTCGACGTTTGGTTCGTGCTCGGCGGTGCCTTCGGCAACCTCGATCTCCCGCGTGTAGATCACAAGCTGTCGCTAGGCGAGATGACGCTCCCGCACCAGCTCGC
>CAZLKZ010000004.1:9279-13750 GCA_964560235.1 uncultured Conexibacter sp.
GGCCCTGGCTTCCTCAACATCAAGCTCTCAGACGACTGGTACCGCAGGGCGCTCGCTCACGTTGTGGCCGCGGGCCGCAACTACGGCAGCGGCGGTGCGGCACGCCAGGAGATGATCAACGTCGAGTTCGTCAGCGCGAACCCGACGGGTCCCGTGCACGTCGGTCACGCGCGCAACGCGGCGGTGGGCGACACGCTCAGCCGCCTGCTCTCGTTCGCCGGCCACGAGGTGACACGCGAGTACTACATAAACGACTACGGCAGCCAGGTGCTGAACCTCGGTCGCTCGGTGCAAGCCCGCGCGCGCGGCGAGGAAGTGCCTGAGGACGGCTACGTCGGCGACTACGTCGCATCGCTTGCGCTGGAGATCGAGGACTCCGCGACCAAGCCGGTCGAGGAGGTTGCTGCCGAAGCGGTCGAGCTGATGGTCGGCCGCATCCGCGACTCGCTGCACGCCTTCGGCGTCGACTTCGACGTGTGGTTCAGCGAGAAGTCGCTGCACGACGTGGACGCGAGCGCGGGCGTGACCGGGCTGCAGCACGGCATCGACGTGCTCAAAGCCGAAGGCCACACCTACGAATCAGAGGGCGCACTGTGGCTGCGCACGACCGACTTCACCGACGACAAGGACCGTGTCGTCGTTCGTTCGACGGGCGAGCACACCTACTTCGGCTCTGACATCCCGTACATCCAGAACAAGCGCGAGCGCAACTTCTCGCGCCTGATCTACGTGCTCGGCGCAGACCATCACGGCTACATCGCTCGCATGCAGGCCGCGTTCCAGGCGCTTGGCGGGCAGATCGAGGACCTCGAGCTCTTCATCATGCAGTTCGTCCACCTCGTGCGTGACGGCGAAAAGGTGTCGATGAGCAAGCGTGCCGGCGAGTACGTCACGCTCGACGAGCTCATCGAAGAGATCGGCGTGGACGCGGCCCGCTGGTACCTGATCAACCGCAGCCACGACACGACCATCGAGGTCGACCTCGCGCTCGCCAGCTCGGAGAGTTCCGAGAACCCCGTGTACTACGTGCAGTACGCGCACGCGCGCATCGCCGCGATCCTGCGCAAGGCGGGGGAGGAGCGGGTCGCGGAGGCCGTCGCCGAGTTTGAGCAGGTCGAGCGTGCAGCTGAGGACGGTGGGGAGACCCTGCCTGCCCTTCCCGAGCTCACCGCCTCCGAGCGCAAGCTCATCTCGATGCTCCTCGACTGGCCGAGCGAAGCCACGGAAGCTGCTGAGCGCCGCGCGCCGCACAGGCTCGCCACCTACGCGCTCTCTCTTGCGCAGGCGTTCTCTGCGTTCTACCGAGACTGTCCGGTCGTCGGTGCCGAGCCGCGCGAACTCGAGTCGCTGCGCATTGCTCTAGCGGTCGCTACACAGCGCACGCTCGCCACCACGCTGGACCTGCTCGGAGTGTCGGCGCCCGCCGAGATGTGACCTACAGCTTGTAGAGGAAGTCCAGCCCGAGGTTCTCGAGCAGCTGCTGCGCGTCTGAGTTGAGCCTCGTCAGCTCGCCCGTGACGATCAGCACGCCCATCACGATCAGGATCGCGGAAGCGACCAGCGTGATCGCCATGTAGTGGCGACGGAACCACTGGAAGGCGTTGGTTGCCTTCTCGAACGCGACCGCGGTGAGCATGAACGGCACAGCGAGGCCCGCCGCGTAGAACGCGAGGAGTAGCCCGCCCTTGCCGACCGTGTCCGATGTGGATGCCGCGGCGAGCACCGAAGTGAGCGTGGGCCCCACGCACGGCGTCCACGCGATCGCGAACGCGAGGCCTGCGACCACTGGGCCGCCGCTGCCTGCTCGCCGCATGAGGCTGTCGACGTGCACGTCGCGATTGAGTCGTGCGACGAAGACGCTTGCGGCCATGAACACGCCCAGCCCGATGATCAGCCAGCCCGAGATTGTGTTGAGCGTGTCCTTGTGGTCACTGAGCGCCGATCCGACGCTCGTGGCAGACATGCCGAGGGCGACGAACATGAGCGTGAACGACAGGCAGAAGATCGCTGCCGGGCCCACCACGCGTGACCGCTGCTCGTCTGTTCCTAGCGACTCGACACCGACGCCTGAGACAGCCGACAGGTAGCCAGGCACGAGTGGCAGCACGCAGGGTGACAAGAACGACAGGAAGCCCACCGCGAACGCGGCGAACACGGTCGTGTCGACTCCCGTCTGTGCGATCACCGCTCGTACCTGTCGATGTCGTCCTGCACGCGCTGTGCGTCGGGATCGTTTAGCGCCACGGGCTCGGCATCGTCTTCGGCGCGTGCGGGCCGGTTGCGGCGCCAACGGGTCGCAGCGAACCCGACGCCAACGGCGCCCAGCAGCACGAGTACACCGGGTATCACGTAAGCCCAGAACGACAGATCAGAGTCGCGCGGCTGGGCGAGTACGCCATCGCCGTAGATCGCGATCAGCCGGTCCTCGACCTCCCGCTTGGACAGCCCTTGGTCGACGAGCCTGCGAATCTGGCGGCGCTGGGCGTCGGCTGCCGGTGATTCGGCGACCTGCAGCGGCACGCCGCAGGTGGTGCACATGACCTCCCTCTCGATTTCCTCGGCGGTGACGGCTGCGGCCGGCGAGGCAAAGGCCAGCAGGAGCAACAGCGCGACCGCCGCTGCCCTCACGACTGCGCCGCCGCGGTGATCGCGTTGTTGAGGAACTCCCAGCTGATCTCCCCGCGCGAGATCGCTACGACGCGGCCCTCGCGGTCGATCACAAACGTTTCAGGCAGCTTGCTCGTGCCGAACTTGCGAGCGAGCTTGGTGCCCACGTCGCTGACCGACGGGTAATTGAGTGAGTACTTCTTCGCGAAGGCGCGGGCATCGACCGGCGGGTCGTCGTAGGTCGCCCCGAGGACCGTGCCGAGCTTCTCGCGCTGAAGGCGACGTTGGGCGCGAACTAGTACCGGGGCCTCATCGCTACACGGCACACACCAATGGGCCCAGAAATTGAGCACCACGACCTGTCCGCGTAGCGACACGAGCGAGGTTGTGCCGCCGCCGTCGAGGTTGGGTCGCGCCATCGTCGCGCCCGGAGCGGCCGGGAACTCTCCTCGCTTGACGGCGTCGTCGAGTGTGTCGTCTGTGCCTCCCGCGATCAGTCCGTAGCCGAGGAGCAGCACGAGGGCGGCCGTCAGCACGGCGGCGATCACGGGGACGTATGAGCGACCGGCGGGCACCGGTGGCACAGGTTAGAGCGGCGGTCGCGAGCGTGGGGTGGTGGATAGACTCGGCGATCCAAGCGGGTGTAGCTCAGTTGGTAGAGCGTTGGCTTCCCAAGCCAAAGGTCGCGGGTTCGACCCCCGTCGCCCGCTTCGAAACCCGGTGCACATACCACCCGGTATCTGAATGTGACACGTGCCACAGCAGGGGGTTCGACACCGTGTCATATTCACTCCATGGCTACGGAGAGAAGCGAGATCGCCACCGTCGACGCACCCCTGCCCGACCACGTTGATGTGCTGATTGTGGGCGCCGGGCTGTCAGGCATCGGGGCTGCGTGTCAGCTCAGCACCGAGTGCCCGGACAAGAGCTATCTGATCCTCGAGTCGCGCGGGGCGACCGGTGGCACTTGGGACCTCTTCCGCTACCCCGGCATCCGCTCTGACTCGGACATGTTCACGCTCGGCTACAAGTTCCGCCCGTGGCCGGGCTCCAAAGTCCTCGCCGACGGCCCGTCGATCCTCAGCTACATGCGCGACACGGCCGAGAAGTACGGCGTGTCGGACAAGATCCGCCTCCACAAGAAGGTGCTGCGCGGCGACTGGTCGAGTGCCGACCAGCGCTGGACGGTGACGATCGAGGACACAGAGTCAGGCGAGACCGAAAGCATCACTGCCTCCTACGTGCACGCCTGCGCCGGTTACTACAACTACGACGAAGGCTTCCTGCCCGAGTTCCCCGGCCGCGACAGCTTCAAGGGAGAAGTGATTCACCCGCAGCACTGGCCTGAGGACCTCGACTACACCGGCAAGCGCGTCGTGGTCATCGGCTCTGGCGCAACCGCTGTGACGCTTGTGCCGGCGATGGCGGACAAGGCTGCTCACGTCACGATGCTGCAGCGCTCGCCCACCTACATCATGGCGATCCCGGGCAACGACCCGATCCACAAGGCGCTGCTCAAAGCCAAGGTGCCCGAGAACCTCATGTTCGGGGTGATGCGGCGCAAGAACCTCGGTCTGTCCAGTGGCATGTACAAGTTCAGCCGCGCGCAGCCGAAGCTGATGCGCAAGATCATCCGTGGAGCCGCGAAGCGTCAGCTACCCGAGAACTATCCCGTCGACGTTCACTTCAACCCGAAGTACGACCCGTGGGACCAGCGGCTGTGCGTGGTGCCCGACGGCGACCTTTACAAGACGATCCGCCGCGGTCAGGCAGACGTCGTCACCGGCACCATCAAAACGTTCAACGAGACGGGCATTGAGCTCGACAGCGGCGAGCAGATCGACGCGGACATCATCATCACCGC
>CAZLKZ010000004.1:13850-36425 GCA_964560235.1 uncultured Conexibacter sp.
CAGGTCGACTTCCTGCGGCCCGCGCAGCAGGCCGCTCAGGCCGAAGAGCCCGCGGCCGTCGCGTAGCCGGCAAGGCCTTAGTCTCGCCTGAGTGAACTTCTGGACCGACGTCGTCGAGCGGCGCCCGCGTGAGCAGGTGGCGCTCGTCGAGCTTGCCGCAGACGGTTCGCGGCGTGAGTGGTCGTTCGGTGAGGTCGCCGACCGCGCGTCGGCGCTCGCCTCAGAGCTGACCGCGCGCGGGGTCGGCCGGGGCGACGTCGTGATGACGTCGATCGGCAACCGGCCGGAGTGGGTGCTCGCGATGGTCGCGTGCTTCCGGCTCGGCGCCGTGGTGCTGGCGCTGAGTGAGCAGCTGCGCCCACACGACATCGAGCACCGGGTCGCCGTCGCGCGGCCGAAGCTGGTGCTGTGCGACGAGCGCAACGCGGAGACCGTCCGTGCCGCAGCACCCGCTGTCGAATTGTTCTCGGTATGCGAGAAGAACTCGACAACGAGCGACTGGGGCGCCGGATTGGCGCCGGCGCCGGTGGCCCAGCTCGCGCCCGAGGACCCGCTGCTGATCACGTTCACTTCCGGCAGCACCGGGGAGGCCAAGGCGGTCCTGCACGGCCAGCGCTACCTCAGCGGGCAGCGTGCCCAGGCGCAGCACTGGCTCGGCGCCCGCGAAGGCGACCTCGTGTGGTGCACGGCCTCGACAGGCTGGTCGAAATCGGCGCGCAACGTGTTCATCGCGCCCTGGATCTGCGGCGCCGCCGCGCTGCTTCACGACGGGCGCTTCGACCCGCACGAGCGCCTCGACATCATCGAGCGCGAACAGGTCGACGTGCTGTGCATGGCACCGACCGAGTACCGGCTGATCGCGAAGCGTGCCGGGCTCAGGCCGTTGCCGAGCGTGCGGTCGATGGTCGCCGCGGGCGAGGCGCTCAACCCGGAGGTGCTCGCGCTCTGGCGTGAGGCGACCGGCGTGAGCATCCGGGATGGCTACGGCCAGACCGAGACCGGGCAGATGACCGGAGTGCCGTTCGGGCAGGAGCCGCGCCCGGGCTCCATGGGCCGCGCCCTGGACGGCGTGAAGCTGTGGGTCCAGGACGGCGAGCTTGTCGCAGATCCCACGACGGTGCCGACCTTCTTCCTCAATTACCTCGGCGAGGCCCCGCCGCCCTCAGACCAGCCGTGGCACACCGGCGATCGCGTCACCCAGGACGACGACGGCTGGCTGTACTTCGAGGGCAGGGGCGACGACGTGATCATCTCGGCCGGCTACCGGATCGGCCCGTTCGAGGTGGAGTCCGCGCTCGTGTCCCACCCTGCGGTCGCCGAGGCCGCCGCGGTCGCGGCGCCCGACGAGGAGCGCGGCTCCGTGGTGCGCGCCGTGGTGGTGCTGCGCGACGGGTTCGCCGCTTCCGGCGACCTCGTACAGGAGCTGCAGGCACACGTGCGCGAGCAGACCGCGCCCTACAAGTACCCGCGCATCATCGACTTCGCCGACGAGCTGCCCAAGACGGCGAGCGGCAAGGTCATGCGGGCGGCGCTGCGCGCCCAGCGCGCTTAGAACAACCGTCCAGCGTCCGGCAACGGAGGCGGCGCGCACGGCCGATCACTGAGACGTGACTTCCCGTCTGCCGTTCCCCGCATCCCGTACGGTCGTGCTGCTGTGCGCCGTCGCCCTGCTCGGTCTGCTCGCGCTGGGCTCGGTCGACGCGCGCGCCGAATCCATGGCCCCGCACTCGTGCGTGGTCAAAGAGGACGCGACGGTGTGGTGTTGGGGCTCGAACTTCGGGGGCGCGCTCGGGAACTCGTCACTGACCGCTCGCGAGTCGGCCGTGCCGGTGCAGGTGACGGGGATCACCGATGCGGTCAAGGTCAGCACCGGGCTGGGCGGCAGTTGTGCGATCCGCGGCAACGGACACGCCTACTGCTGGGGTGCCAACGACGTGGGCCAGCTCGGCAACCCGGGAGTCGGTTCCGGCGGCTCGGTCACGCCGGTCGAGGTCTCTGGGCTGACCGGCGTCGTGGACATCTCGATCGGCTACTACACAGCGTGCGCGGTGACCGGGAGCGGTGCCCTCTATTGCTGGGGCATGGGCTCCGCCACCCCTGCGCAGGTGGCGACCGGCGCACGTTCGGTCAGTGCGGGTGTCGGCCACTACTGCGCGGTGTTCGATGACGACACCGTCGAGTGCGGGGGCCTCAACTTCAGCGGTGCGCTCGGCAACGGCACCAAGAGCGAGGACCCAACGCCGCTCGGCCCCGTGGCCGGCCTGAGCGGTGTCCGGTCCGTTTCGGCCAGCTACTTCCATACGTGCGCGGTGCTCAACTCCGGTGGAGTCAAGTGCTGGGGTGGTGACTTCAACGGGATCTCCCTGCTCGGCAGCGGGCAGGCCGGCGGCTCGCTCGTGCCGGTCGATGTGGTGGGCATCTCGACCGCGACGGAGGTCGCGGCATCTGCGTACGGCACCTGCGCACGGTTGGCCGGAGGCACGGTCAAGTGCTGGGGGCTGATCGATGTGGACTTCGCGAGCGGCTTCGAGGATGCGATCGGCCAGATGCATACAGTGCCTGTCCTCAGAGCCGGGTTGACCGACGTAACCGGGCTGCTGGCCGGCTCGTTTCTGAACAGCTGTGCGGTGCGCGCGAACAAGACCGTGGTGTGTTGGGGCGTCAACAGCGAGGGCTCGCTCGGCAACGGACAGGGCAGCCAGGAGCTGCAGCCCGCCGGACCGGTCGAGGGCATTTCGGGTGCCAAGGATCTCTCCGTCGGCAGGCAGCACATCTGCGTCATCCGCTCGGACGACACGATCGCCTGCTGGGGCTCCAACTCGCGAGGCCAGCTCGGCGTCTCACCGAACGACCTCAGCAACGCCTGGTCGCCGCGGGTCGTCGCCACGGGCGGCCATTTCAACAAGGTGTCCGCCGGCCACGATCACACGTGCGCGGTCAAGAGCGATGGCACGGTGTGGTGCTGGGGTGACTCCTACTACGGCAAACTCGCCAACGGGCTCTCCGACAACACCTACGGGCCGCCGAGCGAGGTCGCGGGCCTCAGCGACGCGGTCGACGTGAGCGTCGGCGAGCGCACCAGCTGCGCCATCACGGCAACCGACGACGTCTGGTGTTGGGGTGTGATCCCGGGCGACGGCACGGTCCGGACAGCGCCCGTGCACGTGTACGACGGGACGGACGTCGGGCCGGTCGCGATGAGCGACCGTAACCTGTGCCTCGTCGATGCGGGGGTCGTCAAGTGCTGGGGCGAGAACTCCTACGGCCAGCTCGGCGACGGCACCACCGACTCGGTGTCTCTCAACGACCCGCCGGCCGAGGCGCAGGGACTGACCGGTGTCACGGCGTTGGCGCTCGGCACGTACTACGCCTGTGCTGCCAACTCGACTGCCACGTACTGCTGGGGCTACGCGGACGGTGGACTGCTCGGCAATGGCGGGCCCGAAAGCCACGTGCCGGCGCAGGTCGGGCCCCCGAGCATCGTGGCCAAGGGCCTCGCTGCTTCGAACAGCTGGGGTCGTGAGCACGTTTGCGCGGCCGCGACCTCCGGTTCCGCCTACTGCTGGGGCGAGGGTGAGTCCGGCGAGCTCGGCAACGGAGCAGGTACCGACAGCGGACTGCCGGTGGCGGTGGCGGGACTCTCCACGGTCGCCGAGGTGGGCTCCGGCGAGAGCTTCAGCTGTGCACTGCTTGACGGAGGCACTGTGCGGTGCTGGGGACAGGCGACGGGTGGCCAGCTCGGTACCGGGGCCGGCCGCCTCGGATCGTGGACGCCCACCGCGGTGCTCGGCCTCAGCGGTGTCAAGTCCGGCGACCTCGACGATGCACCGGACGAGCCCGAACCCGATCCGGACACCGGCACCGGCGATCCGGGGGTCGTGGTGCCGATCCCGCTCTCCCCGGAGAAGATCTCCGAGACGCTCCCGCCGGTGCCGACCAGCAAGCCGGTCGCAACGCTGCGACTCAACGGCCGCTACCTCGTCTTCGCCAAGTACGCGCTGCAGGCCAACGGCAAGAAGGGCAAGGGCTGCCCGGCCAAGGTGAAGGTGTCGGTGAAGATCGCCGGCGTCAAGAAGCAGTTCTCGGCGAACGTCAAGTCCAAGAAGGCGAGCACGCGCTGCCTGGTAACCGCGAAGCTGAAGCTGCCCGCGAAGGCCGGCAAGGTCAAGCAGGTGACCGTCAAGTTCTCGGGCACCAGGGTCGTCAAGCGCACGGTCACCGCAAAGCGCGACCTGCCCTAGTACGGGCGTCCAGGCGGGTCCGCCGACAGGCTCCCGGCTGCCGATGACAGACACATGAGCGTCCTGTCCTGGGCTTCCCCGTCCCTGTCGCGATCCCGCTCCGGGATCTTCGTGCTGCTCGCCGCCGTGGTGCTGCTCGCCGGATTCGCGCCCTCCGCCAGCGCGGAGGACGACGTGATGATGAGTCAGCACAGCTGCGTCGTGAAGAGCGGCGGCACCGTGTGGTGCTGGGGGCTCAACGACCATGGGCAGATCGGGAACGCCGCAGCCGAGGCAGTGGTGCCGGCGCCGGTGCAGGTCGACGGCATCACCAACGCGGTGGACGTCTCGACCAGGGGCGCCTCGAGCTGCGCGCTGCTCGAGAACCACACGGTCAAATGCTGGGGCGACAACGGCGCGAACCAGATCGGCAGCAGCACTGGCGCCACCTCGGTTACACCTGTGGTGCTGGACGATCTCACCGATGCCGAGGCGGTATCGGTCGGGGTGTCTCAGATTTGCGTGATTCGGGCCGCCGGCGTGGTCCGGTGCTCGGGGTTCGGGGCACCTTCACCCACCGAGCTCGAGACGCCCGGCGTGGTGCAGGTGAGCGTCGGTGCGACCCACACCTGCGCGGTGTTCGCCGATGGCGGTGTGAAGTGCGCGGGAATGAACACCTTTGGTCAGCTCGGTGACGGCACCACCGAGCTGCGTACGACGCTGGTGCCCGTATCCGGGCTCACCGATGCCGTGCAGGTCGGCGCGGGCTACTACCACAGCTGTGCGCTGCGCTCGGGCGGCACCGTCACCTGCTGGGGCTACGGCGGGTACGGCTTCATGGGCGATGGCACAACCGACGACCACCTGACGCCGCACGACGTACCCGGCCTCACCGGCGTCGTTCGTCTGTACGTCGGCCTGACCCAGACCTGCGCGATCACGAACACCGGCGCGACGTACTGCTGGGCCTGGGACTTCTCGGCCGACCCTGGCGAGGAGCCTTCGGCGCTGCGCTTCTCGCCGACCCTGCAATCCGGGGTCAGCAACGCAGTCACCGTGTTCGGCGGCTTCTTCCACAGCTGCGCGGTGCTGGCCAGCGCAACCGTCTCGTGCTGGGGGCAGAACGCCAATCACCAGCTCGGCGATGGGACCGATGCCGGACTCAGTCTCTCGGCGGTGCAGCTTCCGTCCCTGTCCGGCGTGCTGGCGCCGCGCGCCGGTCACATCGCGGGTGGCGAGGACCAGGGCGACGGCGGTGACAGCGACGATTCGCCGCCGGTCGACCCCGGCGTCACCGACACGCCGGCCGACACGGGCGACCCGGAGGACGACGACACCACCCCGACGGTCCTTTCGCCGAAGACGACCAAGCCGGTGGTGCCGACGGTGAGGCTCACGGGAGCCAGGCTCGCCTTCTCCAAGTTCGTCGTCAAGGTCAAGGGCAAGGGCTGTCCTGCGACGGTGCGCATCACGGTCACGATCCCGGGCAACAAGCGTGCGCAGACGGCGAGACTCAAGGTGCGCAGGTCGGGCACGAAGTGCATCCTCACGTCGACCCTCCAGCTGCCCGCGAAGGCGAAGTCCGCCAAGACCGTGAAGGTCAGGTTCAGCGGCGCCAAGGTCTCGACTCGCACGGTCACCGCGAAGCGCAGCGCGTGAGCGCCGCGCGGCATTGATCCGCACCCGTCGCTAGCGTGCGGCGCTCCATGCTCGGTGTACCCACAGGTACAAGCGCACTGCTGTTCGACCTCGACGGGGTGCTGACCGAGACCGCGGTTGTACACACGCGCGCCTGGAAGGAGATGTTCGACGCGTACCTCTCCCAGCGCGCGCAGGAGACTGGCACACAGTTCGTTCCCTTCAGCGATCAGGACTACCTCGACTTCGTCGACGGACGCCCGCGCCCCGATGGCGTCAGGTCGTTTCTCTCATCGCGCGGCATCTCGCTCAGCGACGCCGAAGTAGCCGAGCTCGGTGACCGCAAGAACGCTCTGGTCCTCGAGATCCTCGACCGCGACGGCGTCGACCCATTCCCCGATGCCGTGACCTACCTCGACGCGGCAGCAACGACCACCCTGAGGTTGGCAGTAGTGTCGTCGAGCGCGAACTGCCGCCGTGTCTTGGAGCTCACGGACCTGATCGACAGGTTCGAGCTGATCGTCGACGGACTCGTCGTCAGTCAGCTCGGTTTGCGAGGCAAACCGGCCCCGGACGGCTTTCTGCACGCAGCCGAGGCGCTCGGCGTGGAACCCGTCAACGCTGCCGTGTTCGAAGACGCGATCTCTGGCGTGCAGGCAGGTAGCGCGGGTGCATTCGGAACCGTGATCGGCGTGGCGCGCGGCGGACCCACAGCACAAGCAGCACTCAAGGCGGCCGGGGCAGACAAGGTCGTGACCAAACTCACCGAGCTCTTGGAGGCAGCGTGATCGAAGACGTCACACCCGAACACCCGATCGAGCCCTGGGCCGTCCGCGAGAACGGCATCGACCTGGAGAAGCTCGCACAGAACGAGTCGATCTTCGCGCTCAGCAACGGGCACATCGGCATGCGCGGCAATCTCGACGAGGGTGACCCGAGCGAGATCCCCGGTACCTATCTGAATGGCGTGCACGAGTCGCGCCCCCTTGGTTACGCCGAGACCGCGTTCGGCAATCCCGAAGCGGGCGAAACGGTGCTCAACGTCACCGACGGAAAGCCGCTGCGGCTGCTGGTCGGTGACGAGTTGTTCGACGTGCGGCACGGAGAGCTGCTCGAGCACGAGCGCGTGCTCGACCTGCGTGACGGCGTGCTGCGGCGCAGCGCGGTGTGGCGCTCACCGGCCGGTCCAGTGGTCAAGGTGACTTCGACGCGCCTGGTGTCGTTCGCTCAGCGCGGCGCGGCGGCCGTGCTGTACGAGGTCGAGGCCGTCTCGGATGACGTGCGCCTGGTCGTGCAGTCAGAGCTGGTCGCCAACGAGGACGGCTCCGAGGATCCCGAGGACTCTCCCGGCGTTGAGGATCCCCGCAAGGCTGCGACGCTGCGTGACGCTCTCGTGCCTGAGGAGCAGTTCGAGCACGGTGACACCGTGCTGCTCGTGCACCGCACCCGTCGCAGCAAGATCCGGATGGCTGCCGCGATGGCTCATGCAGTCGAGGGGCCGGACGGCATGGAGGTCGACACCGACGTCGTGTCCAACGTCGGCCGCGTAACGATCGCCGCCGACGTGCCTCAGGGTGAGAAGCTGCGCGTGCTGAAGTTCATGGCCTACGGCTGGTCTGCGCACCGGTCGCTGCCTTCGGTGCGTGCGCAGGTGCTCGGTTCGCTGGCCGAGGCAAGGCACACAGGCTGGACCGGCCTGTGCGAGGCACAGCGCGAGTACCTCGATGCATTCTGGTACCGGGCCGACGTAGAGATCGAGGGCGATCCGGACCTCCAGCAGGCCGTGCGCTTCGCCCTGTTCCACTGTCTGCAGGCCGGTGCACGGTCAGAGCGCCGTGCAATCGCTGCAAAGGGCCTCACCGGTTCGGGCTACGACGGCCACGCATTCTGGGACACCGAGACCTACGTGCTGCCGCTGCTCACGTACACAGCTCCGCAGGCGGCGGCCGACGCGCTCGGCTGGCGTTACGACTGCCTGGACGCGGCCTACGAACGCGCCCATCAGCTCGGCCTTGACGGAGCCGCGTTCCCTTGGCGCACGATCACCGGACGGGAGTGCTCGGGCTACTGGCCAGCGGGGACGGCCGGCTTCCACGTCAACGCAGACATCGCCGACGCGGTGCTGCGCCTGCAGAAGGCGACCGGCGACGAGGAGTTCGCGCGGCAGGTCGGTCTGCCGCTGCTGGTCGGTACGGCGCGCCTCTGGGAGTCACTGGGCCACTTCGACATGAAGGGGCACTTCCGCATCTCGGGGGTGACGGGGCCGGACGAGTACAGCGCGCTCGTCGACGACAACGTCTACACGAACCTCATGGCCGCGCGAAACCTGATCGGTGCGGCGGAAGCCGTAGATCGGTTCCCCGAAGAGGCGTCCGAACTCGGCGTCAGCGCCGACGATCAAGAGAAGTGGCGCACGGCCGCCGACGCGATCTACATCCCGTTCGACGACGTGCTCGGAGTGCACCAGCAGTCCGATGCGTTCACCCATCACGACCGCTGGGATTTCGACAACACCCCGCCCGAGAACTACCCGCTGCTGCTCCACGCGCCCTACTTCGACCTCTACCGCAAGCAGGTCGTCAAGCAGGCCGACCTCGTGTTCGCGCTCTACGCCTGCGGCGAGTACTTCGAGGCCGAGCAGAAGGCCAAGGACTTCGCGTACTACGAGGGGATCACGGTCAGAGACAGCTCACTGTCGGCCGCGATTCAGTCGATCGTCGCCGCGGAGACAGGTCACATGGACCTCGCGTACACCTACCTCGCCGAGACGGCCCGTGTCGACCTCGACGATCTGGCGGGCAATACCAAGGACGGCCTTCACATGGCGTCGCTCGCTGGCAGCTGGCTGGCGCTCGTGGCTGGCTTTGGTGGATTCCGCGACCAGGGTCTCGTCCCGTGCTTTGCCCCGCGGCTGCCTGAGCAGATCAAGCAGCTGCGCTTCCGCCTGACTATCAGGGACGCGCTGCTGGTCGTCACCGTTGGGGGAGGGCAGGTTGAGTACGAGGTCTGCGAGGGCGGGCCGCTCGCGATCTCGCACGAAGGCGAGACGATCGAGCTCGTCTCCGGCCAGGCGATCACCAGGGAACTCACGCCACCGCCCGTGCACGAACCGGTCACTCATCCGCGAGGACGCGAGCCGGGCGTGCATCGCATCCGTCAGGACGGCCGCGCATGAGCCACGAAGCGATCGGAAAGCAATGGCCCGCCGCGACCTACGTCGCGGGCCGCGAGAAGATCCGCGAGTACGCGCTGGCCGTAGGGGAAACGAACCCGCTCTACCTCGATGTGGATGCGGCCCGCGCCGCCGGCCACGCCGATGTGGTCGCACCACCGATGTTCGTAGTCGTCTACGCGACACCCGCACTGGGTCCGGCGCTGTTCGATCCCGAGGTAGGGATCGACTTTGCGCGGATGGTGCACGGCGCGCAGGAGTTCAAGTGGGAGAGGCTCGTGGTCGCAGGAGACGAGCTGACCACCGTGGCGACGTTCGCCGAACACGAGGCGAAGGGCCCGATGACGTTCTTCACGTTCGAGACCGTGACCACCGACGCGTCAGGTGCTGAAGTCGTACGCGGACGCTGGACCAACATCGTGAGAGGAGCAGCCTGATGACCACCTTCGAGCCAGGGGCGCCGCTGCCGGAGCTGCGCGTGACCCCTGACCGGTTCCTGACCTATCGCTACGCGGGCGCGTCAGGCGACTTCAACCCAATTCACCTCGACGACGACTTCGCCCGCATGGTCGGGATGCCGTCGCGCATCCTCCACGGTCTGTGGTCGATGGCGCAGGTCGCGCGCGCCCAGACAGAGGCCGCCGGCGATCCCGCCGCCTTGGCTTCTCTTTCGGTGCAGTTCCGCGGTATGGGCGTGCCAGAGCAGGAGGTTGTCGTGTCGAGCTCGGTCGCCGACGTGCTGTACGACGGCACCGTGCTCATCGACTGCGAGGCAAGCCAGGGAGATTCCGCGCTCGTGCGGAGCGGCCGGGCTGAGCTGCGTCCTTAGAGCAGCCGGCCCGACGTATCCCCGCCTCAGCGGAGGTGCGCGGTGTCGTTGAAGGACCGCAGGCGCCACTGCCCGGGGCCGTGAACGATCAGGCTCGACACCGACGCGTTCTCAACGAGCACGAAGCCCAGTCGCGGTCCGCCGCCGAGTGCCTGGAAGCAGATTTCGGCGATCACTCCGCCGTGTAGTACGGCAACCGCCCGGCGACCGGGGCCGGTTTGCTCAACGATCCGTTCGACGCCTGCGCGTACGCGGTCGGCGAAGGCATCCATGTTCTCGCCGCCCGGGATCACGTCCCAGCGCTGCTTCTCGACGAGCTCACCGAACAGGGGATCTCCGTTGGCGACGCGCACACGCATCTCGCCGCCCTCCCAGTCACCGAGGTGCACCTCTCGCAGCTCGGGGATGACCACCGGCTCGATCCCGATTGCACCCGCGAGCGGTGCCGCAGTTTGGTGGGTGCGCTGCAGAGGGGTGACGTAGATGCCGTGTAGGTCCTCTGACTTCAGGCGCGCACCGACCTGCTCGGCTTGCACAAGTCCTTCGGGCGCTAGTGGCGGATTGGAGTGGCCGCCCTCGATCACCTCGAAGCGCTCTCCCGGAACGTGTGCTGCCGAGGAGCCGTGACGCACGATCACGATCTCGGTCGCGTTGTCAGGCAGTGTGAACGGGCGTTGCGGGTACTCGCGGCGATCCTCGGTCATCGACCGGGACGCTAGCGCGGGGCCAGGGGGTGATTCACCAAGCCTGCTCGCCACCACAGGCCGGGCAGTCGACCGTGGTCGACACCGGGGCTGTGAAGACGTTCCCGCAACCGCACTGGTAGCAGGCGTGATCCTGGGAGACGACCGTCTGGCGGTGCCGGCGTGCGGCACGCACCCCTTCGCCGCTCTCAAGCGGCGGTACGAGCCTCAACGGCACAGGCTGGCGGGCGGGAGCAAATGTGTTTGCTCCCGCAGCAGTAGCGAGGCCGAGGCGACCGGGAACGAGTCGATTTGGTTGGACACTAGGCATGGGGACCGTCTAGCCAGTCCATCGACTTACCAGGAACCTGTCTTGAGAAATCCCCTGGACGTTTGGTCTACGGATCTCTCAGACACGGCGCGTGCGATACTTGGTCGTGATGGACCCCGCACGCAAGCGCAGGATCCGGCTCGTAGTGTCGCTCGGTGCGGCACTACTTCTCGCCACGGCTCTGATCTACACGAGCTTCAACGCCTCCAGTGAGGCGAAGACGCCGAGCCAGCTCCTGCAGACCACAGCCTCGCCTGATCGCAGCTACCAGCTGACGGGCAAGGTTGTCGATGGCTCGATCAAGCGCGACGGTGACGTCACGTCATTCGAGGTGCGAGATCGTACGGGCGACGCCAAGGTCGCCGTGCGCTACAAGGGGGCGATCCCTGACACGTTCCGAGCCGGCCGCGAGATCATCATCACGGTCAAGCAGCGCGGCGACGTCTACATCGGTGAACACGACAGCCTGATCACCAAGTGCCCGTCGAAGTTCACCGACAAGACCACCACGACGACGTCGCAGTGACGCGTGGCTGACGTCGGCAGCGTGATGCTGGCGGCGGTGTTCGCCGCCGCCCTCTTCGGCGCGTTCAACGCGATCCGGGGTGGCGTGACCGGCGACTCGCGGGCGATCACCGCTGCCCGCCGGGCCAGTTACGTGATCTTCGCGATGGCGACCGTGGCGTTCGTGATCCTCGAGGTCGCGTTCATCCGCACAGACCTGTCGCTGGAGATCGTGCAGAGCCACTCGTCGACCACGACGCCGCTCTTCTACCGCGCGACCGCTCCGTGGGCCTCGCAGGAGGGGTCGCTCCTGCTCTGGCTGTGGCTGCTCAGCGGGTGGAGTGCACTGATCCTCTGGCGCAGCCAGCGGCGCATGCCCGACGTGCAGCCATGGGCGAACGCGGTGCTGATGCTCTTCATCGCGTTCTTCTCGGGCCTGCTCGTCTTCAAGGTTCCTGCGTTCACGCAGCTGCCTGTAGCGGCCACCGAAGGCGCAGGGCTCAACCCGCTGCTGCGATACCCGTCGATGATGACCCACCCGCCGATGCTCTACGCGGGGTACACGCTGTGGACGATCCCGTTCGCGTACGCCATCGGCGCATTGATCGTGAGGCGGGTCGACGCGGAGTGGCTGCTGATCACGCGCCGCTTTGCGATCGGAGCCTGGCTCTGTCTGGGCATCGGCATCATGCTCGGGGCTCGCTGGTCGTACGCCGAGCTGGGCTGGGGCGGTTACTGGGCCTGGGACCCAGTGGAGAACGCGTCGCTCTTGCCCTGGCTGATCGGCACCGCGTTCATCCATTCAGCGATGGTGCAGGAGCGCCGCGGGATGCTGAAGGTGTGGAACGCCTCGCTGATCCTGGCGACGGGCATCCTGGCGATCCTCGGCACGTTCCTCGTGCGGTCGGGCGTGATCCAGTCGATCCACGCGTTCACCGGCTCGGACCTCGGCTGGCCGTTCCTGATCCTGATCGTGCTGATGGTCGTTGGTGCCGTGTGGCTCGTCGTCTCGCGCCGCGACGCGCTCGCCACAGAGCACAAGCTCGACTCGCTGCTGAGCCGTGAAGCGATGTTCCTCGCCAACAACCTGGTGCTCGTTGCGATGGCCTTCGTGGTGTTCTGGGGGACGTTCTTCCCGCTCACCTCGGAGATCCTGACCGGTAAGGAACAGACGCTCGGACCGAGCTGGTACGGCCGCTACATCACGCCGCTGGCGCTGCTGCTCGTAGCGCTGACCGCCGTCGGGCCGATCGTGCCCTGGCGTAGGGCGGGGCGTGCGCTTGTGCTCAAGCAGATGCGACCATTGCTGGTCGCCGCTCTAGCGGCCGCGATCGGTGCTCTGCTACTAGGTGCAGGTGAGAGGCCGCTCGCCTATGTGTTCTTCATCGTCAGCGCGGCGGCGATTGCCACCGTGGTCGTCGAGTTCTGGCGCGGGATCAAGGCCCGCAACACGATCGCGGGCGAGCGCCCACCACGCGCGCTGCTGTCTCTCCTGCAGCGCAACCGGCGTCGTTACGGCGGCTACATCGTGCACCTCGGCATGGTGGTGCTCCTCGTCGGAGTCGCTGCGTCCTCGGCGTTCCAGAAGGTCAACGACGTGAGGCTGAAGCCGGGAGATGAGGTGCCAATCGGAGCCGGCTACTCGATGCGCTACGACCGCCCGACCGTGCGCGTCGACACCCGCAGCGGCACGGTCGAGCGCATCACCTTTGGCGCTGACGTGACCCTCAAGCGCGATGGCGAGGTCGTCGAGCGCATGCATCCTGAGCGCGGCTATTACCCGATGGCCGCGCCGTCGCCTGACGCTCCCCTCAGCCGTTACTTCGACGGAGAGTCCACGAGCGAGATCGTGATGCGGACGAGCCCCGTGCGTGACGTGTGGATCGCACTCTCGCCTGACACCACGAAGGTGCTAG
This sequence comes from uncultured Conexibacter sp., assembly GCA_964560235.1. Lineage (GTDB taxonomy): Bacteria > Actinomycetota > Thermoleophilia > Solirubrobacterales > Solirubrobacteraceae > Baekduia. The sequence goes on from CAZLKZ010000004.1 coordinate 27,144, forward strand.
AGGCGGTCAAGGAGGGCGACCCGCGAGTTGCCGCCCTTCGCGGAAGCGACGAGTACCCGAACGTGCTCGGCAGCGCGATCGGGATCGTGGCTGGGAGCTACACCCGGAACACCCCGCCCGCCAGCTTCAGGGCAATCGTGTCGCCGATGGTGCGCTGGGTGTGGATCGGCGGCTTCATCGTGGTGCTCGGCGGGCTGATCTGCCTTTGGCCCGGCGGCGATCGTGCACGGAAGGTCGGAGCGGCGCGCGAGCGCGGCGAGTCTGCGCGACGGAGCTCGCTGCAGATCGCTGACCTCGAAGCCCAGAAGGAGGCCCGTTACCGCGAGATCCGCGACGCCGAACTCGATCGGGAGACGGGCAAGCTCACGCAGGAGGACTGGGAGCGGCTCGACCGCGAGTTGCGTGCCGATGCCGCGCGGATACTGCACGAGATCGACCGGCTTGGCGCCGGCGAGTCCAGCTGACCGGCTACCATTTCGCCCGCGATGGAAGCGATTCTCCAAGTAGCCCAGGTCATCATCTGCGTTGTCCTGGTGTTTCTGGTGCTCATGCACTCCGGCAAGGACGCGGGCCTCTCGGGCGCGTTCGGCGTCGGCACCGGTGCCGGGCCGCTCGGCGGCGGCTCACTGGTCGAGCGCAACCTCAATCGCTGGACCGTCCTGTTCGGTGTTCTGTTCTTCCTGAACACCATCATCCTGCTGAAGCTCTCGTAGCTCAGTCCATCGCGCGGTAGAGCGCGAGCAGCTCTTCTTCGCTCGCACGCGGCGGTGTGCTGTCGAGGTCCTCGCGCTGGGCGGCAGCACGCGCACAGGTCTGCAGCTGGTCGTCGGTGATGCCGAAGCCGCGCACGGTCGGCGAGCCCGCCGCGGTGCGCAGGCGCACCGCAAGCGCGGCCAGTGAGCCGTCAGGGTCCACTTGGCCCGGAGAGCGCTCTTCCAAGGCCGGGATGGCGTGGGGGAGCACGATCGCGTTGGCGGCGTTGTGCGGGATACCTGTGATGGCTCGCAGCGTTTGCGAAAGCACGTGGCTGAGGCCGTACCCGGCCGCATCGATCGCGTAGCCGGCGAGCATCGATGCGAGTGCTAGCTGTCCCCGGGCCGAGTTGGGGATCTCCTCGTCCGGCGCAAACCAGGCTGAGTCGATTAGCCGCTGCGCTTCACGCCCGGCCAGTGAGGGGACCGGAGACGCTTCCTTGGTGATCGCGCCCTCGATCGCGTGCGCGAGCATGTTCGCGCTGCTCGCAGCCAGCTCCGCGTGAGGCTGTGAGGCGGCGAGCGACGGATCGATCACCACGCCTTGAGGTCTCACCGGCGGGCCTCCGATGCTGCGGCCATAAGGGGTCATCTCCGCGCTGGAGAGCGTGGTCGGCACTGCGATTACCTTCAGCCCGTGGGCCGAGCCGATGGCCTTTGCGCTGTCGACGACACGTCCGCCGCCGAGTGCGATCAGCGGCAGGGGCTCTTCGGGGAGCTCTGCTTCTACGGCGCGGGCAGCCTCATCGACCGCGCCCGGGGCGACGTGATGGACCGAGGTCGCCTGTGCTGTGATCTCGGGGCACGTGGCCTGCGCGCGCTCGGTCGTCAGCAGGCGGTAGGGGGAGCCGGCGAGGGCGATCGCTTCGGTCGCTCTACCTACTCCAAAGATGATCGTGCGCTCGGCGTCCCGCCACGTGAAGGTGGACATGGACGCCGAGGCTACGACCTCTCAGCAGCGTCCGTCTGCGAGCTGAGCGCTCGCTCGCGGACGCAGCCGTGTGCGCTGCGGGGCCGGTTGCGCTTCGGCGTGCACGCGCAAGAGCTTGATGGTGTTTGCGGTGGGCTCGAACGGATCGGCGATTTCGCGGCCGTCGTCGAGGGAGAGTGCGGCGATGATCGACCCAGCGCGCTCAGCGACAACTGCACGGCCGGCAAGCGGCTGGGTGCTGTCGAGAGAGGCGAGGCGCAGTAGCGCGGCCTCATCGCCGACGTGCGAGGTGCGAATCATGATGGCCTCGTGGGCGAGTGGGTTAGGGCTGAACATGTTCATATTGTCGGCGACATGAGCCATTAGTACAAACGAAAGTCCCTTTCGGCTCGTGTAAGATGTACTAATGCTCGATGTGAAGCGGTTGAAGGTTCTGCGTGAGGTGTCTCGCTGTGGATCGTTCTCCTCGGCGGCCGAGTCGCTGACCTACACGCAGTCCGCGGTGTCCCAGCAGATCGCCGCGCTTGAGCGCGAGGCAGGCACGCGCTTGGTCGAGCGCGGGGCGCGCGGAGTCACGCTCACAGACGCTGGCCGTGCCCTGGTCGCCCACACCGACGTGGTGCTGCAGAGGCTCGCGGATGCCGAGCTAGAGCTCGACGCGATCGCGGGTATCCGCGCCGGGCGCGTGCGGATCGTTGCCTTCCAGAGCGCTGCGGCCTCGATCATGCCGGTGGCGATTGCTGCGTTCCGCAGCGAGTACCCCGGCGTTGAGGTGCAGATGTTCCCGGCAGAGCCGCCCGAGGCGCTGCAGATGCTCCGTGCCAGCGAGGCGGACATCGCGCTGATCCTGGACGGGACGCCCGCGGTAGCTGGCGGCGCTGCTGTCGACCAGGTGCTGCTGCTCGAGGATCCGATGCACGTGGTGCTGCCGATCGATCACCCGAGTGCCGTGGCGGGCGGCCCTGTGAAGCTCGCCGAGCTCGCTGACGAGCAGTGGATGATGGGCGTCGGCGGCGACTGCCCCGACACTTCGCTCTTCTGGGGCGCGTGCCGCAGGGCGGGCTTCGAGCCGTCCGTGCCGTTCGACCTCGACGACTACAACGCGATCCAGGGGTTCGTGGCGGCCGGGATGGGCGTCGCCGTCATCCCCGAGGTCGCCCTGAAGGCGATCCGAGACGACGTCGTTGTGCGCCCGATCGCCGGCAAGCCACCCGTGCGCCGCATCATGGCCGCGACGATGGCCGAGTCGTTCTGCTCGCCTGCACGCGAGGCGATGGTGGAGAAGCTGGTGGCCGCCGGCGAAGAGTTCAGCGGGCGGCAGGGTCAGGCGTTGGCGGCGGCGTAGCTACTGGGGCTTTGAGTCCTCGGCGGCGGCCGCTGGGCGCGGGGGCGCGTATACCGTCAGCAGTGCGTACGTGGCTACGCCGGCTGCGATGGCGATCGGAAACACGTCGTCGTCGCTGATGGGCGTGGTCGCCAGGATTAGACCCGTGATCAGGCACGCGCTGAAGGAAAGGCCGATCCACCAGATCCATCGTCCGCTCGTGACCGCTTCCTGCAGCGTGATACTGGCCCCGCGTCGGTAGCTGAGCACCTGCCACCCGAGCGCGGTGGCAAAAGCGATTGCCCAGCCGAGCTTGCCGATCGTCAGCGCGTACACGACGACGGCGGCGACGAGTGCAAGCGACAGGTACTCGATGCCGCGAATCTTCATGCGCAAAAAGTAACGGGCCCGGGGGATCCCCGGGCCCGTTATGTGCAATGCGCCGAAGAGGACTCGAACCTCCACGGGCCATTCAGCCCACAAGGCCCTCAACCTTGCGCGTCTACCAATTCCGCCACCGGCGCGTAGCGAGCGGGGATATTAGCGATCCCGTCGCAACTACTTGTTTCCGTCAGACGGCGGCGCTACTGTGCCGAACACATGTTCGCATCGTCGATCAAGAACGGAAGGCAGTAACCGTGGACCTCACAAAGCGCCAGCAGGAGATCTTCGACTACATCAAGCGATACTCGGCTAGCCACGGCTACCCGCCGACGGTGCGCGACATCGGCAAGGCCGTCGGTCTCACATCGTCATCGACGGTGCACGCACATCTAGCCAACTTGGAGAAGCTCGGCCTGCTGCGCCGCGACCCCTCCAAGCCTCGCGCGCTCGAGTTGCTCGACCGCGCACAGTCAGCTGTCACCGGTGCCGTTGAGGACGCGGTCGACGGCGTCAAGTCGTTCGTGCGCCCCGGTGGGCGTCTCCCGCTCGTCGGCACGGTGCAGGCCGGTCAGCCGGTGCTCGCTGAGGAGAACATCGAGGAGTACGTGGACGTCCCGCCGGTCGCCGGTGGTGACAAGGGTGAGTACGTCCTGAAGATCCGCGGCGAGTCGATGAAGAACGCGGGCATCCTCGAGGGTGACTTCGTGGTGGTCCACCGCCAGGAGAACGCGTCGAACGGCGACATCGTCGTCGCGCTTGTCGGCGAGGAAGCGACGGTCAAGCGCTTCTTCAAGGAGTCCGACCACATCCGTCTGCAGCCGGAGAACGAGACGATGGAGCCGATCCGTACGCAGGAGGCTCAAATACTTGGACGCGTAGTCGGACTGTTCAGGAGCGTCGCCTGATGGGCGCCGCGGTGCTGGATCGTGTGAGGGAGCGACCGGGCTCGCTCACACGGACGCAGGGAGTGACGCCTACCAGCGGTAGGCGAGTGACTGAGGACGCAGTGAGCGTGCTTGGGCGCACCGAACGTTGTGGTAGTCGGGCGACCTTCGACGATGTACTCGTCGGGGCCTGGGAGGGCCTGTCGGCCTGCCACACAGTTGCATGTCCGGCGTGCGGTGGGGCGATGGCGCCCCGCCGCACGACCGGCGGCGCCGGCGGCGCGCTCGTGCGCCGCGGCGAGTGTGGCTCCTGCGCCACCGAGCTCTCCTGAGAGGCCCACGGGCTTCGCATCTCGCGACGATGCGTCGCTCGCGGCCTCGGTCACGTGCATGAGCACGCTCCCTCGCCGCTCGCTCGCCTCGTCACGACCTGCTTTGCCCGTGTACCTCTCTGAGTTGCGGGTACGGTCGGACCATGGATCAGCGTTTAAGTCTTGTGACTCTCGGTGTGGCGGACCTGGGGCGCGCGCGAGAGTTCTACGGCTCGCTCGGCTGGAGAGGGAAAGATCTGGAAGACGTCACGTTCTTCCAAGCCGGCGGGATCGTCGTTGCGATCTGGGATCGCGCAAAGCTCGCCGAAGACTCTGCCGTCGTTGACGGTGGGGGATGGGGCGGGGTGACACTCGCTTACAACACACGTTCTGACGCCGAGGTCGATGAGGTCATCGAGCAGGCGCGCGGCGCTGGCGCCACGATCGGGCGCGAGCCTGCCGCAACGTTCTGGGGCGGCTACTCCGGGGTGTTCGTCGACCCCGACGGCCACCCGTGGGAAGTAGCGCACAACCCTTTCTGGACCGTCACCGACGACGGCCAGACCCTTGTCGGTGACTAGCTGGCTAGGAGTAGCAACGGCCGAGGCGTGAGCCCCGACCGTTGGCGCGCCTGTAAGCCGGATTCTGTCGTGGACGACCATCCATCTCTGCGACCTACCTGGACCTCGGCGGGCAGCCTTCAAGCGGTCCTGCTTGGTCTTGCACCGGGTGGGGTTTGCCGAGCCGCCACGTCGCCGTGACGCTGGTGCGCTCTTACCGCACCGTTTCACCCTTACCTGTGCGGGACACGAGGTCCTGCCATCGGCGGTTTGCTCTCTGTTGCACTTTCCCGCGGGTCACCCCGGGTCGGCTTGCACCGACCACCCTGCCCTGTGGTGTCCGGACTTTCCTCGACGGGATTTCTCCCCGCCGCGGTCGCCCAGCGCGCGCCAGCAGGCTACCGCGGATGTCGATGTCGTTTTGTTCTCGGATAGCGAGACAAAAGCGACATCGATATCCCCGCTCGTAGCGGAAAACGCCGCGCAACACCTGTTGCAGTCCGCCGACAGCAATGCGAACATACGTTCGATTCGTCGTATGGCTGTCGTTTGCATCCTGATCCCACGCTTTTCGTTCGTCGTCGCAGCCGGCGCCGAGCGCACTGCGCTGATTGGGAGGCCTGCGGCCCTCGCGCCTGAGCTCGCGCACTCAGGGGCACAAGCCATCGGCGAGATCTCGCCCGGGGCGGAGGCTTACGGCCTGCGTCCCGGCATGAGGCTCGGCGAGGCCCTCGCCCGCTGTCCCGAACTGATGCTGCTCCCGGCCGATCCGCTGGCTGTAGCTGACGAATGGGAGCGGGTCCTGACGTCTCTGGAGGCCGTTGGGGCAGCCGTCGAGTCACCACGCCCAGGCGTGGTCTGGCTCGACGCAGGGCAGCTCGCACGGTTGCACGGCCGTACATCGCCGCCCGCGGCAGTTCGCGCGGGCGGCGGGGTCGCGCCGCCTTGGCTCGGCGGGGTGATTGCCGTGCTGCGTGGCGCGCTCGAGTCCGGGCACAGCTTCCATCGGGCAGCCCGTGTCGGTGCTGGCTCGTCTCGCTTTGTTGCGCACGCGGCTGCTCTCAAAGCCCGGGCGCGCGCGGCGGACTTCATCGGCGGTCCTGACGCCCTACGTACCGAGTCGACAGAGCTGCTGGCGACTCGTGAGCAGCTTGCACCGATCGTGCCCGCTCTCGAGCGGCTCGGGCTGACGACGCTCGGAGACGTTGCCGACATCGGTGCCGGTCCACTCTCGGATCGCTTTGGCATCCAAGGGCAGGTGGCGCATGAGCTCGCACGCGGTATCGACGATCCGGTTTCTCCGCGCGATCCCAGTGAACTGCTGCAAGAGAGCTTTGAACTGCCGGAGGCCGTATCCGGACCACAGCTCACGCGTGCGCTCGGGCTGCTGATCGACCGGATGCTTGCCAGGCGCGAGCGTCGTGGGCGCACGCTTCGCAGCGTCGTGCTCGGTGCCCGACTGGTCGAAGGCGGCACTTGGCGCACGCGAGTCGTGTTTCGCGAGCCGCTCGGCGACAGGCTGCGGATGCGCACAGCGCTCGAGCAGCACCTGCTTCGCATTCCGGCGCCCGCCGCGACGTTGCTACTGCGAGCGGACTCCTATGGCCCGGTCTACATGGAGACCGAGGCGCTGTTCGGTGATGACGCAGCGCGCAGGCGAGAGCGGATTCGTGAAGCGGTGGTGCGCGTGCGGGCCGTCGGTGGTCCGGATGCCGCGCTGCGCGTAATGGCACTGGAAGCGGGATCACGGGTACCTGAGCGCCGGCTCGCACTGACTCCCCGCGAAGCATGAGCGGGCCGCGGCGGCTCTACCTACCTGAGCCGGTGGCGGTCAGAGCAGGCCCCGAGGGTCGCCCGCGGCAGGTCGCAGGCCGGGAGGTGGGTGCGGTCCGTGAGTCGTGGCTCGTCGAAGATCGCTGGTGGACGTCTTCGCCGCTAAGGCGGCGCTACTGGGAGATCGTCACCGAGCAAGGTGAGCACGTCGTCGTATTTCGCGACCTCGGCATGACAGGAGCTTGGTTTCGCCAGCGCGGCACGATCTCTTGACAGCTCCGCCGCAGACACGCGTAGAGGCTCATCGGCTCAGTCAGCAGGCTCGTTGTCATGGCGCGCGACAGCGGGCAGGGCACGGTGGAATGGCTTGGGCTAGTCCTGGCGCTCGCTGGCGTGATCTTCACCGGCGGGGCACTCTCGCAAGCACCGTTCGTCGCACGCACGATCGACCGGCAGATGCAGCGCGCCTACTGCGTCATGCGGCACGGCGACTGTCAGCGCGACAGGGAGCCGTGTGTCGTTGCCGCAAGTGAGCGCAACACAGGCTGGACCGTGAGGTTGTTCGTCGCCGAGATGGGGAGGGGCAAGGTCGCGGTCGTAGAGCACCTCTCCGACGGGTCGGTGAAGGTCACCGAAACGACTCACGGGGCGATCGCGTCGAAGATGAAGATCGGCGTCGGCGGTAGTGCGGGCGGCGGGATCAAGCTCGGGGCAGACCTCAGCGGCACGCTGTCGGCGTCGGCCGACGGTGCCCGCAGCTGGCTGGCTCCCAACGCTGCTCAAGCGTCAGAGATCGTTAGGCGCCTGAAAGCGGGTGAACAGGTGCCCGATCCGGACATCTCCTACAACCGCCTCGGCATGTCGCGCGATGCGCGGGTGAACACCGTCGCCCAGCGAGGAAAAGTGAAGTTGGCGGCGGGCGGCGGGCTCGGTGTGCAGCGCGCCGCGGGCATCGAGCGCAACGCACGCACCGGCAACGAGATCCTCCACTTCTCGAGCGGTGCGGAACGTTCGGGGAAAGTGACGGTGCTCGGAAAGACTCCGCTTGAGAAGTCGAGCAAGGTTGCCGCGGACGAGCAGTACGCGATCGAGCGCGACGCGGGGGGAAGGCTGCTCGATCTCCGCGTCACAACCACGTCAAGCAGGCTGCCGGAGCTGGCGCTGCCGTTCGGCGGGATGATCGATGCCGAGAAGTCGGCCAAACCGCGCACCTACGAGCTGACCGCTCACCTCGACCTCACTGAGCCCGCCAGTCGTTCGGCGGCGACGAAGCTCGTCGACGCACTCCGGAATCCCTCGCCGGAGAGGCTCAGGGATGCCGCGGGGCGTGTGCGTGCGCTTGTACAAGAGAAGGGCGTGATCTCCGTCCGGGCCTACGAACAGGAGGCCGACGAGCATGACCTGAGCCTCAAGGTCAAAGTGATCAAAGGCGTTGAGGCGGGCGTCAAGCGCAGCGAGTCCGAGCGCTCAACGACGCTTGTTGCGGCTGGCTCTCGTGACGCCGCGGGCAACTGGCTGCCGCGCGACGACTGTGTTGCCCGGGCAGTGAGCGGAGCTTGATCCGGTCGTGCTTAGGGTCGGAGACCCACTACCGAATCACGGTCAGGCGGTGATCGAATCGAGGAAGCTGCATACGTGGAAGACCCGCAACCTCCTGAGTACGCTGACTGAAAGCATGCGCGAACACGACGTCATACGACTACTGGAGCCAGTCGACGGTTGGCCGGCAGGCGCGGAGGGGGCGATTGTCGCCCCGCCGAAGCCAGATGTTCTGCTGGTCGAATTTGGTGCCGAGACCGGCAAGCCAGAGCTTGTAGTGGTGCCGGTGGGCAGCGTGCAGATCACCCACTCCGCTGCGTAAAGGGCCAAGATCGAGGCCTTGACGGCCATGCGAACATATGTTCGTATTGCCGTCTACTCCCGCCTACACCGAGCTGCACTGCCATTCGGCCTTCTCGTTCCTTGACGGAGCGTCGCTGCCCGAAGAGCTCGTGGTGGCGGCACTCGACCGTGGGCACACGACTCTCGCTCTAACCGACCACAACACGGTCTCAGGCTCGATGGAGTTCGCGCAGGCTGCCGCAGGGCTCGGGCTCAGAGCAATCCACGGTGCCGAGATCGACGTGGTGCTGCCCGGCGAACACGCCGATTCACCTTCACACCTCACGCTGCTCGTGCGCGATACGCGCGGCTGGCGCAGTCTCTGCCGGTTGCTCACGCTCGCTCATCGCGACACGCGCGATCACACCGGCAGAGCACGCGATCCGATCCTCGCGCTGACCGACGTTCTCAGCCACGCAGAGGGTCTCGTATGTCTGAGCGGCTGCGCACGCCAAGGGGTAGAGGACGAGGCCTCGCTCAGG
>CAZLKZ010000004.1:36525-70907 GCA_964560235.1 uncultured Conexibacter sp.
GGCAACCACACACACGTACTCACGACCCCTGAGGCGATGGCGGCGCGCTTCTCCGAGCACCCGGAGGCAGTGGCAGAGGCGACGAGCCTTGCCGAGTCGCTCACGTTCGACCTCACGCGCGACCTCGGCTACCGCTACCCCGGCGCCGAGGACGACGAAGCCGGTCGCAAACTCGCTGCGGCCTGCGAGCGCAACTTCGCAGAGCGCTACCCGCGCAGTCACCGAAACCACCGCAAAGCCCGCGAGCGCCTCGACCAGGAGCTAGAGCTGATCGGCAGTCTCGGGCTCGACGGGTTCTTCCTGCTGCACCACGAGCTGCTTGAACTCGCCCGCGAGATCGCAGTAAAGGTCAGGGGAACCTCGTCGGCGCGCGCGACTTTGCCGCCGGGGCGTGGGCGTGGCTCCTCGGTCTCCTCGATCGTCTGTTACCTCACCGGGCTCTCGCACATCGACCCGATCGAGGCAGATCTTTTCCTCGGGCGCTTCCTCAACGAAGAGATCACAGCCCTGCCGGACATCGACCTGGACTTCCCGCGCGACGTGCGTGCCGCGCTGATCCCTGAAGTCCACAGGCGCTTCGGGCAATCGCATTCGGCGCTCGTCGCCGCGTTCCCGACCTATCGCGCCCGAGGAGCGATCCGTGACCTGGGCAAGGCCCTCGGTCTGCCTGCCGGTGAGATCGAGCGAGTCGCAAGGTCATCGGAGGGCTGGCAAGGCGCCAAGGTCGGTCAAGACATCGTTGACGCGCTCGGCGAGCACCGGCTCACGGGCAGCAACGCCGAGCGAGGACGGTGGGACTGGCTTGCGCTGATGTCGGCCGAGGCCCACGGCCTGCCGCGCCATCTCAGTCAGCACTCCGGCGGCATGGTGATCTCGACACGCCCGCTGATCGACTGCTGCCCCGTCGTGCCCGCAGCGATGGAAGGCCGCCAGATGGTGATGTGGGACAAGGACTCCTGCGCAGACGCCGGCTTTCTGAAGATCGACCTGCTCGGCCTCGGGATGCTCTCGGCGGTCGAGCGCTGCGTCGACCAGATCGAAGTCGCCCGTGGTGAGCGCGTCGACCTCTCGCGCATCCCGATCGACGACCGCGCCACGTTCGACGCGATCCAGAAGGGGGAGACGGTCGGCGTATTCCAGATCGAGAGCCGCGCGCAGATTGGATCGCTGCTTCGCACCCGGCCGCGCAATCTCGACGAGATCACGATCCAGGTGGCGATCGTCAGGCCCGGGCCGATCGTCGGCGGGGCGGTCAACCCCTACATCGAGCGCCTGCAGCGGCTGCGCGTCGATCCCGACTTCAAGGTGCCCTACGACCACCCGTCGCTCGAACCGGTGCTCGCGGAGACGCTCGGCACGATCATCTTCCAGGACCAGGTGATCGAAGCCGCGATGGCCTTCTCGGGCTTTTCGCCCGGTGAGGCTGAAGGCCTCAGGCGCGCGATGAGCCGCAAGCGCTCGCAGGCAGCGATCGACGCCTATCGCGACCGCTTCGTGTCCCGCGCGATGGAGCGCTGGGACGACGTGACCGAGGAGCTGGGGGAGAAGGTCTGGACGATGGTCAAAGGGTTCGCCGGCTTCGGCTTCCCGAAGGCCCACAGCGCCGCGTTCGGTCTGCTCGCCTACCAGTCGACGTGGCTGCGGGTTCATTACGCCCCCGAGTTCCTCGCGGCGCTGCTCGACGAGCAGCCGATGGGCTTCTACCCGCCGGACGCGCTGATCCACGAGGCGCAGCGCCGCGGACTCACTGTCTCTCCGCCCGACGTCAACCTCAGCGAGGCGGGCTGCACCGTCACCAAGCACGAAGGCAAGCCAGCTGGAATCAGAGTCGGCCTCGGTTACGTGCTGGGCGTCAAAGTCGAAGAGATACAGGCACTCGTCGAAGAGCGTGAGGCGCGCGGCTCGTTCAAATCGCTGGAGGACTTGGCCTCTCGTGCCGGTGCAGGCCGGCCCGCGCTGGAGCGGCTCGCTTGGTCGGGTGCCTGCGACGCGCTCGCGGGCGGTGATCGCAGAAGAGCACTCTGGGGGCTCGGGGTCGCGTCGATCGCGAAGCCGGTCGGTCGCTCGGGTACGCAGCTCGCGCTGCCGCTCGACACAGGCAACACCCCAGAGCTGCAGCGTTCAGACGACTGGGAGCAGATGATCGCCGACTACGAGAGCACCGGCATGACAGCGAGGGCCCATCCGCTCGCTCTTGGTCGAGCGGGTCTCAGGGCACGCGGCTGTGTGTCCGTCGACGACATCGCACGGATTCCCCACGGGCGCAGGATCAAGGTGGGAGGGCTGGTGCTGGCCCGGCAGCGCCCGGCGACCGCAAGCGGCGTGTGCTTTGTGCTGCTGGAAGACGAGCACGGCACGGTCAATCTGGTCGTTCCAGCACCGGTGTACGAGCGCTACCGGACGCTGGTGCGAACCGAGCCGCTGCTCGTTGTCGAAGGCGTACTCGAGCGTCACCCTGCAGCAGGGGGCGGGATCAATGTGGTGTCCCGCACGATCGAGCGCCTGGAACTGGTGCCGCAGCCAGCTGCAGACGTCACCGACCTACGCCGGGAACCGGCAGCGGCATCGGGCGACTTCAGAGCGGTCGCCCCGCCGGTGCAGTCGTTCGCGTCCGGACGCAGGCGGTAGCCATAACGTCGATCTGTGCGCGGGCGCACAGACACGCGAACGTCTGTTCGGCACCATACGATTTGCTCGCGATTCCGTCCGAGCGCACGGAGAAGGTCCGGACATGCCCGGACTTTCCAGCAAAATGCGGCAACAGACTCCTTCGCCGCACTGGTACGATTCTCCTGCCGAAAACACCGGTGGGGCGTCCGAAGGAAAGGGCGTCTGACCGATGCGACTCTTCATGTCACAGTCACCCACGATCAGCGACGAGCCCGGCACACCCGAGTGGTGGGACGAGGTTCAGCAGGACCGCGACGAGCTGTCCGCTGACGCCATCGATTCTTGGCTCAGCGAAGAGATCGACTTCGCACCGCGCCGTCGCTTCGATCGCGAACAGCCTGCCGCGGACACGATCGTGCTGGAAGAGACGGAGATCGCGATCGAGCGGCGCTCCCGCCGCGCCTCTCGCACCGACGCCGAGAACCGTGTGCTCAACGCGCTCGACGACCTCGGCGACGACGTGGTGGAGATGGTCACGCGCCCGCCGCGCCGTGGCAACACCGACTCGTTCGACGTAGTGCTCGGCGACGATGGCACGCTGGTCGCCACCGAGACGCTCGCTCCGATCGAAGACACGGTGCTGGAAGTGCCGGCAGTGCTGGAGCGTCCGACCGTCCGCATCACCGGTCACCCGGAGCTGAACCCCAAGGGTCGCGTCGCCCGCCAGCGTGAGCGCACGCTGATGGAGATCATCGGCCCGCACCCCGATCGGATCGCCTTCTGGGTGGTCATGCTCGGCCTGACGCTGATCGTTCTTTCGCGTCTCTCCGCATAGCCGCACCGCAACGCGGCACAATGCAGCAATGAGCAGCGACCAGAGCGCCGGCGCCGACGACATCCTGCGTCAGATCAAGGACCAGGACCTGCGCTTCCTGCGGCTCTGGTTCACCGACGTATCCGGCCAGCTGAAGTCCTTCTCGGTCAACAGCTCAGAGCTCGAGCGTGCGATCGAGTCCGGCATCCCGTTCGACGGCTCGTCGATCACCGGTTTCAACGCGGTCGAAGAGTCCGACATGGTCGCGGTGCCCGACCTCTCAACGTTCGCGACCATTCCCTGGCGGCCGACCGACCAAGGTGTCGGCCGAATCATCTGCGACGTCCGCACACCTGAAGGCCGCGCCTACGAGGGCGACCCGCGCCATGTGCTGCGCCGCGCAATCACCCGCATGCACGACATGGGGTTCAGCGACCTGCTGGTCGCACCCGAGCTCGAGTACTACCTCTTTGCCGGCAGCGAGGGCACCGAGGTGCTCGATCAGGGCGGCTACTTCGACCTAACCACGCTCGATGCCGGCTCCGACGTGCGTCGCGGCACCGTCATCGCGCTCGAACAGCTCGGGGTTGAGGTTGCGACCTCGCACCACGAGAGCGGCCCGTCGCAGCACGAGGTCGCGATGCGGCCCGCCTCGGCGCTGAAGGCCGCCGACGACTGCATGACCGCGCGCATCACGGTCAAAGAGATCGCGATGGAGCACGGCTGGCACGCGACCTTCATGCCCAAGCCGCTCGCCGAAGCCAACGGCTCGGGCATGCACACCAACCTCACGCTGTTGCGCGACGGCGAGAACGCCCTCGTCGACAACGCGGGGTCACTAACCGAGACCGGCCGTGCGTTCGTCGCAGGCCAGCTGCGCCACGCACGCGAGATGAGTTCGGTGTTCGCGCAGTGGGTCAACTCCTACAAGCGCCTCGTGCCCGGATTCGAAGCCCCGGTGTACGTCGCGTGGAGCAAGCGCAACCGCAGCGCCCTGCTGCGCGTCGCCGGAGCGGAGGGCAACGGCACGATCGAGCTGCGCTGTCCTGACCCGGCCTGCAACCCGTACTTGGCGTTCGCGGCGATGCTTCAGGCTGGCCTCGAGGGCATCGAGCAGGGCTACGAACTGCCCGAGGCGATGGACCGCAACCTGTACCACCTGGGAGCCGGAGAACGGCGCCGCCTGGGCGTAGAACCGCTCCCAGAGAGCCTCGGTGACGCGATCGAGCTGACCGCCGATTCCGAGCTGATGTTGCGCACTTTCGGCGAGCACATGCTCGACCGGTTCGTGGAGCTCAAGCGTCGCGAGTGGCGCGAGTACCGCGTGCAGGTCACAGACTGGGAACACCAGCGCTATTTACCGGTACTCTGACCCTGCGTGAAAAGCTGCAGTTTCGAGTGAATTTGCGCTCGGGGCGGCCGATCACGCGGGGAAGAGATGCCGACAAAATCGGATCCAATCCGTGGTGGGCTGCGTGGGTTCCGTGCCTGGCTGCTTGTCGCTGTGTCTCTGAGCGCTGTTGTTGGGTCGATGGTCTACGTGTCGGAGCGTGCCCGCAGGGACGCTGACGTGGCCCGGCAGGTGCAGGTCCTCGTTGCCGACCTGCGCGTCGCAGGCAAGTCCTTCCGACTGCTAAGCGCCGAGGCGGCGAACAGCGTGCTGGTGGGAAGCGCTACCCCGCGCGGCGCCGTTGACGCGTCATTTGATCGCGGCAATGAGATCTGGAAGCAGATGAGCCGCGACATGGCCGGCATCCGCCGCCTTGCTCCCGGCGAGCTTGCCGACAAGGTCGAAAAGCAGGTCAACGATTTCAAGGCTGCTGCGCTCTCGCAGCAGCTCAAGATCCGTACCCAGCGGCCCAGTGTGACGAGCAAGCCCGAGCAGGTCGCTCGTGACAGCAGCGAGCTCAACCCGGTGCTTGACGAGCTCGATCGCTCCGTCGATCAGCTCTCTCGCATTCAGGACCGCAAGGCCAAGGACGCGAACACTCGCGCAACCGCCGCCATCATCCTCGGCTCGATCGTCGGCGCACTGGTGCTGCTGCTGATGGCGCTGCTCCTCGGTCGCAGCCGCCGCCGGTCACAGGTCGCCAACCGCGTCCGGATGGTCGAGCGCCGCAGCGAGGAACGGATTCGCGCACTCGTCGAGCACTCTGGTGACGTCGTGACCGTCGTGTCCTCTCAGGACCACACGGTGCAGTGGCTGCCCGCTTCGGTTGAGCGCATGCTCGGCCTCGACCCCGAGCGTGCTGTCGGGCGGTCGCTTTGGGAGATCGTGCATCCCGACGATGTCGGGATGGTGCGCGCTGCGCTGGAGCGCTGCGTGAGCCACCACAACCGCGAGCTCATCTCGTGCCGCTGTCGTCATCGCAACGGCAGCTGGATCTGGGTCGAGACCGTCGCCGAGGACCGCACCTCTGACCCGGCCGTCGAAGGGCTCCTGCTCTCGATCCGCGACGTGTCTGAGCGCAAGCGGCTCGAAGATCGCCTGCGCCACCAGGCCTACCACGACTCACTTACCGGCCTCGCAAACCGCGCACTGCTCGAAGACCGCGTGGAGACCGCGCTCGACGCGGCTGCCACATCGACGCACAGCGCCGCCGTGCTGTACCTCGACATCGACGACTTCAAGACGATCAACGACTCCCTCGGTCACCTCGCAGGTGACGAGCTGCTGCGAGCGGTCGGCGGACGTGTCGCATCGGTGCTGCGTCCCGGTGATCTCGCCTCGCGACCGGGCGGCGACGAGTTCGCAGTCCTGCTCCGCGAGGTCGACGACGAGCGTGCCGCTCTCGCGGTAGCCGAGCGCCTCGTCGACGTGCTCAAGCCGGAGTTCGTGATGGCAGGCCGGCGCCTGTCGGTCACAGCGTCGGTCGGCATGGTCGTTGACTCGGGATCGAGCACCGTCACCGAAGTGATGCGCAACGTCGATCTCGCGATGTACGCCGCGAAGGCCCAGGGCAATGGCCACATCAGGCTCTTCGAAGAGGAACTGCACCGCCGCGCCGTCGACCGCCTCGAGCTCGGTGGCGAGCTCGGCCGAGCGATCCAGAACGACGAGCTGTTCCTCGAGTACCAGCCGATCGTCGAGCTGACCACAGGCCGCCTGGCCGGCCTGGAGGCGCTGGTGCGCTGGGAACACCCGGCACGCGGACGGCTCGAGCCGGACTCGTTCATCTCGCTTGCCGAGCAGAACGGCGCGATCGTCGGGCTCGGCGCATGGGTGCTGCGCAAGGCATGTGAGCAGGGAGTGGCCCTCGACCGCGAGAGCGGCTGCGGGCCCTACGTGAGCGTCAACGTCTCGAGTAAGCAGCTTGAAGACTCCGCGTTCCCTCGTGAGGTAGCAACGGTGCTCGATCAGACCGGTCTGAGCCCCGACAAGCTCGTGCTGGAGCTGACCGAGAGCATGCTGGTTGAGGACCGCGTCACGACTATGGCCCAGCTCGTGCGGCTCAAGGAACTTGGCGTGAGCCTCGCGGTCGACGACTTCGGCGTCGGTTACTCGGTGCTCTCGTACCTGCAGGAGTTCCCGATCGACCACCTCAAGATCGATCGCTCGTTCGTCGAACGGCTGCACGTCGACCCAGAGCGCGCGCAGCTCGTTGAGGGCGTCATCGGATTGGCGCAACGGCTACGACTCAGCGTCGTCGCCGAGGGCATCGAGCAGTCAGAGCAGGCTGAGGCGCTGCGATCGATGGGTGCACAGATGGGGCAGGGCGAGCACTTCTCTCGGCCCGTCGGTCCCGAGACGGTTGCGAGCCTTGCGACGGACTCACCGTCGTCTTGGGGCTCTTCCTAGCGGGGCGAGAAGGTGCGGTAGGTCGTGAGACCCGTGGTGAGCCGCGGCTTCGTGGTCGCCTTGTAGCTCTTCTTCGTGTCCCACTGGACCTTCCACTGGCCGTAGCGCATCTTGATCGAGCTCGGCAGCAGTGCCTGGCGGGTCTTCACCAGGCCACAGGCGCCCTTTGCCTTGCCGAACTTGACGTTGCCGCGGGTCTTGCTACCGAAGCGGTAGTGCGCCCACACGTTCGAGTTCTCCGGGAATCCCGCGAGGTAAAACGTGCGCTTCTTGCGTGGGTCGCCTGCGTTGTCTGAGACCGAGTAGGCGAAGTTCGTGATCTGGTAGTTGATCGAAGTGTTGTCGGCGACTGCGGAGTAGTTCTCTGCCTTGAGCGTCGAGACACGGATGTCGGAGCTGCGTGCACCGAGGTTCGTGTTGTACGGCACCTGGAGCGTGGTCACGAAGGCGCCTGTCGCGTCGGCATCTGCTGTGCCGAAGGCCCCGTCACCTGAAAGCACGATCCGGCCTCCCGGGGTGAACCCAGAGCCCGAGACGACCATCGCGGTGCGCTCGATGTAACAGGTGCGATCGAGCGTGATGGTGCCTGCGTTTGCGGTGCTGGCGGCGAAAAGAGACCCCGCCAGTCCGAGCAGGACCGGGGCTTTGCGAGAGAGCATCAACTCAGTATTGCTGATCGCCAGTTGCGGGCGCGTCAGCAGACTGGGCGGCCTCAGCGCGCCACAGCTGAGATGGCCACCAAATGCGTGGGCCGATGTCGAGTGCCAATGCCGGCACCAGGATCGAGCGCACGATGAACGTGTCGAGCAGCACGCCGAACGCGACGAGGAACCCAAGTTGGGTGAGGAACACGAGCGGCAGGACGCCGAGCACCGCGAAGGTACCTGCGAGCACGAGTCCGGCAGCCGTGATGACGCCGCCCGTGACAGCGAGCCCGCGCAGCATGCCCTTGCGTGTGCCGTGGATCGCGGTCTCCTCGCGCACCCTGGCCATGAGGAAGATGTTGTAGTCGACTCCCAGCGCTACGAGGAAGAGGAAGCCGAACAGGACGAGGCTTGAATCGGATCCGTTGAAGCCGAAGATCACGTCAAACACGACCGCTGAAATGCCAAGCGCGGCAGCGAAGCTGAGCGCGACGGTCGCGATCAGCAGGATCGGCGCGAACACCGAGCGCAGCAGCAACAGCAGGATCACGAACACGATCGTGAGGATCACCGGGATCAGCAGGACGGTGTCGCGGTTGGACGCCTTCTGGAAATCGCGCTGAACAGCGGTGTCACCTCCGACCTGGACACCCGGGTCGACCTTCCTGACTGCATCACGAAGACGGTCGATGACGGCGAAGGCCTCAGTCGAATATGGGTCTTCCTTCATCGCGCCCTGGAGCAGCACACCTTCGGGGCCGCTGACCTTGGTGGGGGTGACCGAAGCGATCCCGTCTACGGCC
The DNA here is from genome assembly GCA_964560235.1 of uncultured Conexibacter sp. GTDB lineage: Bacteria > Actinomycetota > Thermoleophilia > Solirubrobacterales > Solirubrobacteraceae > Baekduia. The sequence goes on from CAZLKZ010000004.1 coordinate 45,196, forward strand.
TCCGCCGCCGCAGCAACTGCCTTTGCTTTGGACTCATCCGTCGCAAGGATGTTGACCGGCGAGCTGACGCCAGCAGGGAACGCTTTGGCGATGATCTCTTGTCCCACCACCGACTGAGGCTTGTCACGGAACGTGTCCGACTGGTCGAGGTTGGTGGAGAGGTTCGTGATGCCCAACGCGCCGACGGCCAACAGCAGGGTCGTGCCGACCCAGACCTTGCGCGGCTTGCCCGCGATCCAGTCACCCACGCGATGCCAAATGCCGTGGTCCGCGTCGGTGCCAACCGAGCCGACTCGGGGGATGAACGGCCAGAAGACCGGGCGGCCGAACACGAGCAGGAGGACCGGAAGGAGAGTTAGCTGCGACGCCAGCGCCGCGACGATCGCGAGTGCACCGAGCGGGCCCATGCCGGAGGTGCCGTTGACCTCGGCGAGCATCAGCGAGAGCAGCGCGACCGAAACGGTCAAGGCCGAGGCGACGATCGCTGGGCCCGCGTTGACGAGAGCGAGGCGCATCGCCTCGTGCCGGTCCTCGTGATGGCGGAGCTCCTCGCGGTAACGGGATACGAGCAGCAACGCGTAGTCGGTGCCCGCGCCCAGCACCAGCACGGACATGATCGATGACGTCTGGCCGTTCACTGTGGCGCCTAGTTCAGTGATCCCGTAGCCGAGGGCCCTCGCGGTGATCTCACCGCAGGCGATTGCAAACGCCGGAAGTAGCCAGAAAATCGGGCTGCGATAGATCAGGATCAGCAGCACGATCACGAGCAGGCCTGCCGCCAGGATCAAGGTGCCGTTGATGCCCTTGAAGACCTTCACGGCATCTGCGCTGATCCCGACCGGGCCCGTGACTTTCGTTTCCAAGCCATCCGGCTGGTTTGTGACGGCCGCGCGGTAGTCGTCGACGAGCTTGGTGAGCCGCTCCGCGTCGCCCTCGGCGACGACGCTGTTTGTCAGCAGCGCCGTTGTGCCGTCCTCGGAGAACACCGGCATGCCGAACGGCTGCACGCCCGATGCCTTGACATCGTTGAGCCGCTCGCGGTTCTTCGCGATCTGTGCCTTGTCAGCGGTGGTCAAACCGCCTTCGCGCCGGGAGACGACCACCGCGGGGATGTACTCGTCGCCTTGCATGCGCTTGACCTTCTCGAGCACCTGAGTCGACTCAGTGCCGCTCGGGAGGAACGAGTTCGTCTCGTTCTTCTCCGCATCCTGGAACTTGGTTGGAAGCTGCAGCGTCAACACGACGCCGATGACGAGTACCCAGGCGAGCAGCACGACCCACTTGCTGCGGCGGCCGGCAGGGAAAGAGAGGATGCGAGCAGACAGAGACATCGCCGCTGAGCCTATGTGGTGAGCCGACGAAAGACTGTGACGACGGCTACTGGCCGAGGGCCGCGGATTCGCGGGCGCGAGAGAGCATTTCGAGCACGCTCGGCTCATTGGTGGCCTGTGCGAACGCAGAGGACGCGCTCGCCGACTTCACAGACCGGCCGTTCACCGTGCCGCTCACGGCACCGCCGGCCGAGACACGCAGGTTGGCGCGTACGCCGCTGCCGCGGAGGGTCAGGCTGCCGCCGCCTTCGTCGCCGAACCGGCCGCTCACTCTAACTCCGGGCACGTACTGGTAACGGCTGAACACGAGCGTCAGCGAATCCCCGATGCGCACCGGGCTGACCGTGCCGCCACGCAGCCCGCCGACCCGCTGCGGCAGCTCATCCTTGGCGATCGCGACGGCAATCGACTGGCGCAACGCATCCCTGATCGTGTCTCGCACGAGCCTTACTGCTCGGCCAGGTGTGCCCTTGAGGCCCGAGGCGGGGGACACCCGCCTAAACGAGGTGGCGGGTCGGGGAGTCGGGGAGTACGACCTGTCAGACGCTGCGCACTGCGAAACAGCAGAGCCCGCAAAGAACGCGGCGATCGCGTTTGTGCTGCACGAGCTGAGGTCGCTTGTTACAACCGAATGGCCCGTGAGCCGGACTCTTACGAGAGTGGCCTGCGGCACCGCCGCCTTGATCGCCTCGGCGTCCTCAAGCGGAGTGCGCAGGTCCGCCTCGCCGCTGAGGATCAAGGTCGGGACCTGCGCGAGCGCTGCGGGCGGTGTCGGAAGGTCGCCCACAACCGGCCAGCCGACGCAGCTGCCGGAAGACCCGTTCTCGAGCATCGTTCGAGCGGAGAACGGTGCCCGCTGGCGACTCGGAACGTTAAGAGCTGCCGAAGTCGCTTCGGTCCAGCGCTGCACGGCGCCCGCACGCCTATTCCAAGGAAAGCTCGACTCTTCGCACAGCGTCGAGAGGTAGAGCGCAGGGTTCACGCCGTCAGACAGCGCCGCTGTGCGCGACGACGCGCTGGCCGAGAACGAGCGTGCCGCGATGCGCATGATTGGAGCCCAGTCGCCGAGCCGCGCGGCCCTCAGCGAGCCGGGGATCTCGGCCCGCATCACCGGGTTCTCGTCGGCGGCGAACAACAGACCGAGCAGGCCGGTCTGTGACAGCCGGTACTTGGTCTTGCGGCCGCTGCTCGACACCACCGATGCGGTGACCGTACGGCCGTTCAAGCGCTTGGCGACCGCGCTGAGGTCGGCGGTCGGGGACGGGGTTGCTCGGCGGCAAGCGTTCCTGGCACACGCGGACCGCAGCACGCGGCTAATCGCGCGCAGCGACGACCTCGTGAACGGGTCCATGCCGCTGACCTTGACCGTGCTGTCGAGGATCAGCGACTCCACGCGCACGGGGTACGTGGCCGCGTACTCCTGTGCGACCTTGGTGCCGTAGCTGACGCCGAAGAGCACGAGCCTGTCGTAGCCGCCCGCTATCCGCAGATCCTCGATGTCGCGCACGGTGTCGACCGTGCGATAGAAGCCGCGCGCCACGCCGATCTCCGATGCGCAGCCCTGCTCAGCCGACACCAGCGTGCGCGCGGTCGACAGCGCGTTGCAGTTCAGCGGGCTGGAGCTTCCGGTCCCACGTTGGTCGAAGATCAGCAGGTCGCGAGTGTCGAGCCCGGCCTTGAGCACCGACTGAAAAACGGAGGCGAGCGGTAGTGCGGGCTGTCCAGGACCGCCGGCAAGCGCCACGACCGCCGTCTTCTGCGGGTTGCTCGCTGCGGGAAGCCGCTGCACCGAGAGGCTGAGGTTGCCGCGGGCAGGCGTGGAGCGGTCGAGCGGCACCGAGAAGTCCGAGCAGTCGAACCCTCCGCTGCACTTGCTCCACGTGAGCGTCGCCGCTTGCGCCGAGGCCCCGGCAAGCAGGCACGCAGCAGCCGTTGCGAGCACGAGCCTGAGGGCTGTTGCGGTAGCGCTCATCCCGGCCCGGAAGGTAGCGTGGGGCGAGAGCCCACGAGCCGCTAGGAGACCGCATGTCGCTCGACCGCAAGACCATCAACGCAGACGACGCACCGCCCGCCCTCGGGCCCTACTCGCACGCCGCGCGGGCCGGAAACCTTGTGTTCATCTCAGGTCAGGTGCCGGTCGACCCGGCAACTGGCGAGATCGTGCCCGGTGACGTGGCAGCCCAAGCTGAGCGTTGCCTGCGAAATCTGGGAATCGTCGCGCGTGCCGCTGGAGGCGACCTTGGAGGCGCTGTGCGCTGCGGGATCTTCCTCACCGACCTCGGCGACTTCGCCGCTGTAAATGAGGTGTACGCCCGCTACTTCGGTGACTCGCCGCCCGCGCGCTCGACGATCGAGGTGGCCGGCCTGCCGCTCGGCGCGAAGGTTGAGATCGAAGCGGTGATCGCTGTACCCGGCGATGCCTGACGATCTGGCCACACGCAAGGCGGCGGTGTCGCTCGATCGCATCGAGCACGCACGCGGGCAGATCGCAGACATCGCTCGCCGCACGCCCGTCATCACCTCGGCAACCCTCAGCGACCGGATGGACGTACCGGTCGTACTGAAGGCCGAAAACCTGCAGCGGGTGGGCTCGTTCAAGGTGCGCGGCGCGCTGGCGAAGCTCACTGCGCTTGGTGATTCCGCGGCCGGGGGAGTGGTGTGCGCGAGCGCCGGCAACCACGCGCAGGCCGTCGCTCTCGCGGCACGTGAGCGCGGCGTTCGTTGTGACGTGGTCATGCCCGTTGGGGCCCCCGTCGCCAAGGCCGAGGCCACAGAGAGCCTCGGCGCCAACGTGCTCCTAGATGGCGAGACAGTGCTCGACTGCGTCGCGCGTGCTCGTGAGATCGCCGAGTCCGAGCAGCTGCTGTTTGTGCACCCGTTTGACGACCCCGATGTGATCTGCGGGCAGGGCACCCTCGGGCTCGAACTGCTCGAGCAGGTACCCGAAATGTCCGCGGTGCTCGTGCCGGTGGGCGGCGGCGGCCTCGTGGCGGGAGTCGGTACCGCGATCAAGGCGCTGAGCCCAAACACTCGGGTGATCGGGGTGCAGGCGAGCGTGATGGCCGCCTTCGGGACATCGCTCGCCGGCGGAAGCCCCAACACTGTGAGGCCCGTCCCGACGATCGCAGACGGGATCGCCGTGAGCGAGCCGAGTGAGCTGACGCTGTCGCTCGCGGCTGACTGCGTCGACGAGATGCTCACGGTCACCGAGGACGAGATCGCCGAAGCGATGGTGATCCTGATGGAGAAGACCAAGCTCGTTGTCGAGGGCGCGGGAGCAGCGGGGGCGGCAGCACTCCTCTCCGGCGCGTTCACGCCGCACGACAAGGGCCCGGTGTGCGTGGTGCTGAGCGGCGGCAACGTCGATCCCGGCCTGCTCTCGGCCCTCGCGCGCCGCAACGAGAGCCAGGCCGGGCGCCGTCACGTGCTCTTCACCAAGATCGCCGACCGGCCCGGCAGCCTCGCCGCGGTCCTGGACTTGATCGCAGCCGAAAGCGCCGGAGTGGTCGACGTGACCCACATCCGTGAAGGGCTGGGGCTGCACGTCGCTGAGACCGGCCTGCAGTTCGTGATCGAGACGCGCTCAGCCGAACACGGCGCTCGCGTCGTGAACGCGCTGCGCTCTGCGGGCTACGAGGTTTCGCTGGGCGTCGGAGACGCAGCGTCTGCGATGACCAGCTGAACGAACACGAGGTCGAGCCAGCGCCCGAACTTGCGGCCGACCTCACGCAGGGGTGTCGCGGCGGCGAACCCGAGGCGCTCGTGAAAGCGCAGGCTGCCTGCGTTGGCGCCATCGATACCGCCGATCATCACGTGAATGCCTGCTGCGCGGGCGCGGCCGATCAGCTCCTGCATCAGTGCTGTGCCCGCACCGTGTCCTTGATGGCGAGGGGCGAGGTACACGCTGTGTTCGACGGTCAGTGCGTATCCAGCGCGCGATCTGAAAGGTCCGTAGGTCGCGAACCCGGCGACTTCGCCGCCGATCTCGGCGACGAGCACGGGTAGTCCAGCCGCCGTGCGCTCAGCGAGCCACGCACGGCGCTGCTGCACCGTTTCTGGCTCGATGTCCCAGTTGGCCGTGGTCTCGAGGATCGCAGCGTTGGAGATGCTCAGGATCGCGTCGACGTCGCGGTCTTCGGCGTCCCGGATCTCCACCGCAGGCACGCCCGTTCAGCTCGCCGTCGAGATGAAGATCGTCTTCACCTCGCTGTAGGCGTCCGCAGCGTGCGGCCCGAGCTCGCGCCCGTAGCCCGACTGCTTGAAACCACCGAACGGGGTGTTCACGCGTACCGAGCTGTTGGAGTTGATCGACAGGTTGCCGCCCTGAACTCCGCGCGCCACGCGCAACGCTTTGGCGCCGTCGCGCGACCAGATCGACCCTGACAGCCCGTAGATCGTGTCGTTGGCGATCTGCAGTGCCTCGTCCTCGCCTTCGAACGGCACGATCACCGCGACCGGACCGAAGATCTCGTCGCGCACCGCCGGGTGTCCGGCGTCGATTGGGTGCAGCACGGTCGGCGGGAACCAGAAGCCCGGGCCGTCTGGCACGGTGCCCTGGATCGCGACCTCGGCGTTGCCGTCGACGAACGCGCCGACGCTCTCGCGCTGGGCGGCGCTGATCAGCGGCCCCATCTCGGTCCCGTCGGCGAGCGGATCGCCGACCTTGATCGCCTCGACAGCTGGCTTCAGCGCGGCAAGGAAGTCGTCGACGGCGCTGCGCTCGACGAGGATGCGTGCACGCGCGCAGCAGTCCTGGCCGGCGTTGTCGAAGACAGCCCACGGTGCTGCGGTAGCAGCAGCCTCGATGTCTGCGTCTGCGAACACGATGTTCGCCGACTTGCCGCCCAGCTCGAGCGTGACGCGCTTGATGGTGCTGGCCGCGCCCTGGGCGATCGACGCACCGACCTCGGTGGAGCCGGTGAAGGCGATCTTTGCGACGTCGGGGTGCTCGACCAGGCGATTGCCGCACGTGCGGCCGGGGCCGACCACAACGTTCACGACGCCCTCGGGGATGCCCGCTTCGAGTGCCAGCTCACCGAATCGCACAGCGGTCAGCGGCGTCAGCTCGGCTGGCTTCAGCACCACCGTGTTGCCTGCGGCTAGCGCGGGGGCGAGCTTCCAGCATGCGATAGCGAGCGGAAAGTTCCAGGGGGTGATCAGGCCGACGACACCCATCGGCTCGCGCACCGTGAAGGCCATCCCGCCGGCGACCGGAATCGTTTCGCCGTGGGGGCGCTCGATGCCGCCGGCCATGTAGCGGAAGGTCTCGATCGCCATGCCGATTTCCCCGCGGGCTGAGCCGATCGGCTTGCCCGCGTTGCGCGCCTCGAGCAGCGACAGCTCCTCGTGGTGGTCCTCCATCACGGTGACCAGTTGGCGCAGCAGTTTGGCCCTGTCAGCAGGCGAGACCGCCGCCCATGCTGGCCAAGCTGCCTTGGCGCGGGCGACGGCCTCGTCGACTGCACTGGCGTCGGCCCTGGGGACCGACGCCAGCTCCTGCTCTGTTGCGGGTTCGAGGACCGAAAGTTGTTCGCTCACGGTCCCCATCCTATTTGGACAGTCCTACGGCGAGACACCGCCTGGGTGCGGATCGTCCGGATCGATGCCGCCGAGCTCCTCGTCGATCTCGGCGATCGTGTGACGTGGCCCGGTGAACGTGTTCTTCGCACCGGCCAGCCACCAGATCAGCACAGCGAGGAACACGCCGCCGGTGACGATCGGCGCGTAGTTGACTGCGTTCCAGTCGAACTCATCGTTCCACGGCACGCCTGCGGGCACCGTCGGCAGGATGAAGATGATCGTGATGATCGCTGTCCAAATCACCGCGATCGGGTTCATCCACTTGTACTTGTTGCCGAGTGTCCACGGGCCGGGTACGAAGTCATCACCCATCCGCCAGCGCAGGTACGTCGGGATGACGTACGCGATGTACAGACCGATGACGGCGATCGACACTACTGCGTAGAACGCGACCGGCACGCCGTTCTTGTTCGGGAACAGCGTCGGGATCGTGATGATGACCGACCAAGCCGCCATGAACAGCACGGCGTTTACCGGCATGCGCCGGTGGTTGACCTTCGACCAGATCCGCCAGCCCGGGATCGCGCCATCGCGGCTGAACGCGTACGTCATGCGTGACGCACTCGTCAGACATGCCATGCCGCAGAACAGCTGGCCGACGCTCGCGATGATCAGGATCGTCTTGACCCATGCCGTGCTCAGAGCGGACTCGAACACCGCGATCGAGCTGCCGCCACCTTCATTGATGGCATCGACGTCGACCGCTGCGAACGTGAACGCCAGCAGCAGGAACCAGCCGAACAGCGCTGAGTAGAAGATCGACTTCCACACGCCCTTGGCGGCGGCGTCGGACGCACCGTGCGTCTCCTCGGACACGTGCGCGCACGAGTCGAAGCCGGTGATCGTGTACTGGGTCAGCAGGAAGCCGAGCGGAAGCACGTAGAACCAGTAGGTGCTGCCGCTATTGGCTCCATCTCCGAAGCCCGAGTTGTTGAAGCGCTCGGTGAAAACGAAGTCCGCGCTTGCGTGCTTGTCGGGGATGAACACCAGGATCGCGATCACAATCGCGACGCCGATCACGTGCCACCACACCGAGATGCCGTTGACTCGCGCGACCAAGTGACTGCCCGCGATATTGATCACGGAGTGGATCACCATGATCACGAGGAACAAGATGAACGTGCCGACAGCGAAGTCCTTCGCGTTGTCGGCGTTGGCTTGGAACAGGTCGAAGCCGTACAACCCGAACAGCGTGTTCATGAACGTCGCCGAGCCGTAGATGACCGACGCCGACACGCCGACGAGTCCGACGAGGTTGAACCAGCCGGTGAACCAGCCCCAGCCCGGACCGCCGAGCTTTGCGGCCCACCAATAGATGCCGCCAGCGGTTGGGTAAGCCGAGACGAGCTCGGACATACAGAACCCGATGATCAGGATCGGGATGGAGATCAGCGGCCAGCCCCAAGAGATCGCGACGGGCCCACCGTTGTTCCAAGCCTGGCCGTAAGTGGTGAAACACCCGGCGAGGATCGAGATGATCGTGAACGAGATCGCGAAGTTCTGGAAGCCGCTCCAGGATCGCTCGAGTTCCTGCTTGTATCCGAGTTCAGCTAGTCGCTGTTCGTCGGTACCTGCTGCCATTTCACTTCCTCCTCCGGAGAGCGGACACAGTGGCCGGGCTTGGACCCCGGCTGCGCGAATCTACGCCTGCCGTCGGTCGTAGGTCAAGACAGGACCCGCCGCAGCGTGTGGCAGAGTGCACGGATGGACGTTGGCGAGCCGATTCTCATCGCCGGCGTGCTGCTCGCTTTAGGTGTGACGGCGTCGGTGATCGCGTCGTGGGCTCGAGTTCCAGCGCTGATTCTCTTCCTCGCGGTCGGAATGCTCGCGGGGGACGGGACCGGCCTGATCGCCTTCTCGGACTTCGACATGGCCAAGACGGTGGGCGTCATCGCGCTCGCCACGATCCTGTTTGAGGGTGGTCTGGCGGCCGGTCTGCCGGAGATTCGCCCGGTCCTCAGGCCCGCGATCCTGCTCGCGATCCTTGGCACGCTGCTGACGGCAGTCGTGACAGGCGCCGGCGCGATGCTCGTGCTCGGACTCGAGGTCAAAGAGGCGATGCTGCTGGGCGCGGTCGTAGCCGGCACCGACGGCGCCGCTGTGTTTGCGCTGCTGCGCGGATCTACGTTGCGCAGACGACTTGCACGCACGCTCGAGGCCGAGTCCGGCCTCAACGACCCGATGGCGATCCTGCTCGTGATCGGGTGCGTCGAATGGATCACGCACCCCGGCTACGGCATCGGCGATTTCGCGTGGACCTTCGCGCAGGAGCTGGTGATCGGCGGCGCGATCGGCTTCCTGGTCGGGCGCGCTGCCGTGTCGCTGCTTCGGGCGATGCATCTCGACACAGCGGGCCTCTATCCAGTGGCCACTGTGGCGGCTGGCGCGGTTGCCTTCGGAGCTGCCGCCACTGTGCATGGGTCGGGCTTCCTCGCCGTGTACATGGTGGGGCTGTGGATCGGAACGGCGCCGCTGCCCCAGATGAGGCTCATCCACGCATTCCACGAGGGGCTCGCCTGGGTCGCGCAGCTCGCGATGTTCTTGGTGCTCGGGCTGCTCGTGGTGCCAGCAGATCTACTGCCCGTGGCGCTGGAAGCGACCGCGATGGCGCTCGTGCTCGCGTTCATTGCACGCCCGATCGCGACCTACGTCTCGACGATCGGGCAGGGCTTCACCTGGGCCGAGCGCACCGTGCTTGGTTGGGCCGGGCTGCGTGGCGCCGTCCCAATCGTGCTCGCCACGTTCCCGGTCATTGACAAGGTGCAGGGCAGCGTCGAGCTGTTCAACATCGTCTTCTTCGTCGTGCTGGTTACGACGCTGCTGCAGGGGCCGACGTTCGAGATGTTCGCGAGGCGGCTCAAGGTCACCACGACTGAGCCTGCGCTTCCGAACCCGCTCGCCGACACCGCTGCGATCCGAAGACTCGGTGGCGAGATATTGGCCTTTCCGGTGCGCCAGTCAGACGCGATCGTCGGCGTCGCCGTGCGCGAACTCGGGCTGCCACGCGACGCCGTCGTGAACGTGATCGTGCGCGACGAGCAAGCGATACCGCCGCGCGGGTCGACTCGCGTACTCGTCGGCGACCAGCTGCACGTGCTCTACCGCGAGGAGGCGTCCAAACAGCTGATGTCGCTCGCCAACACGTGGCGCGACGGGCCGGTCGGTGCAACCAAGCGGCCCCGCCGCAAGCTGCGCGGCGCAACCTCGGTCTTCTCCGTGCGCCCGTGGGACGATCGCGACGGCGACGCGACACGGCCAGAGTCGGTCCAGGGCAGCAAGGTGATCGAGCACCTGCGCTTCCGCCGCGACTCGCCCGGCTGCCTCGTAGTACTCGAGGACGGCCGCTACGCCGTCTGCGGCTCAACCGTCGCGATCGGCTCACGCTCCCAAATCATGCGCTGGATCGAAAATCGCCAGCGCGCAGTCACCGCAGAAGAACGAGCCTGGCTCCGCACCGTCCTCGGCGCTGTGGCCACGGACGCCGCTGAGCAAACTTCCTAACAGCAGTTCGCTTACGCCGCGGGTTCGAGGTGAGCGGTGCCCGACGTCGGTAGTCGGGCGCGGTCATCGGTGCACCCCGGAGCGGTATGTGAGCGGAGCCGGAGGCGGAGTGAGCAGCGAAGGGGTGCACCGATGGGCGTGGCCCACCACCGACCCCCGAGGACCGCTAGAGCCGCTCGAACCCGCGGACGCGCTCCCAGTCTGTGACTGCAGCGTCGTAAGCCGCGATTTCGACGTCGGCCATGTTGAGGTAGTGGCCGACGACTTCGTCTCCGAAGGCGTCCTTGGCGACCTTGCTGGCGGCGAACAGCTCGCGTGCTTCGCGCAGCGTGGTCGGGACGCGCTCGTGCTCGGTGTCTTCGTAGGCGTTGCCGACGAGCATCGGCTGGAGCTTGAGCTTCTTCTCGATGCCGTGGAGGCCGGAGGCGATCAGCGCTGAGATCGCCAGGTAGGGGTTCACGTCACCGCCGGGCACGCGGCACTCGATGCGCTTGCCCTGTCCGTGACCGACAACGCGGAACGCGCATGTGCGGTTGTCGTCGCCCCACGCGATCGTCGTGGGAGCGAACGACCCGTGGGCGAAGCGCTTGTAGGAGTTGATGTTCGGCGCGAAGAACAGCGTGAACTCACGTGCGCAGGCCAGGTTGCCCGCCAAGAACTGCTCGAACACCTCGTCGTCTGCGGCGTACACGTTGCCGCTGCCGTCGAGCTGGCCGATCGAGAGGTGCAGATGGCACGAGCTGCCTTCGCGCTCGTCGTACTTGGCCATGAACGTCAGCGACACGCCGTGCTCTGCGGCGATCTCTTTGGCACCGTTCTTGTAGATCGTGTGCCGGTCGCAGGTCGTGAGTGCGTCGGCGTAGTGGAAGTTGATCTCGTGCTGGCCGAAGTTGCACTCGCCCTTGGAGTCCTCGACCTTCATGCCGGCCTCGGCCATCGTGTTGCGGATCCGGCGCAGCAGCGGCTCGACCCGGGCGGTGCCGAGCATCGAGTAGTCGACGTTGTAACGATTCGCGGGCGTGAGGCCGCGGTAGCCGTTGTCCCATGCCGACTCGTAGGAGTCCTCGAACACGATGAACTCGAGCTCGGAGCCGGCGTTGGCCATCCAGCCGCGCTCGGCGAGCCGGTCCAGCTGGGCGCGCAGGATCTGGCGTGGGGAGGGGTTGACCGGAGTGCCGTCGTCCCAGTGCAGGTCGCACAGCACTGCGGCCGTGCCCTCCTGCCAGGGCACGCGGATCAGCGTGCTGAGGTCGGGTGCCATGCAGAAGTCGCCGTATCCGCCCTCCCAGGAGGAGAGGGGGTAGCCGTCGACCGTGTTCATCTCAACGTCGACTGCCAGCAGGTAGCTGCAGGCCTCGGCACCGTGGTCGACGACCTCGTCGAGAAAGTGCCGCACGTGCATGCGCTTGCCCATCAGGCGGCCCTGCATGTCGGTGAGGCCGATCAGGACCGTGTCGATCTCGCCTGAATCGGCGGCGGCGTGCAACTCGTCGAGCGTCATGGCTCGCACGCTATCCCGTGGCCGCCCCGCTTGTCACGGTGAGCCGGTTGCATCGGCCAGCGGGGTCCGAGAGGATCAGGTGACCATGGCTGCCACGAACCAGACCGTTATCGACCGCGGACGCATCGCCGAGCTCACCGCTCGCGAGGAAGAGCGGCTCAACGAGGCGACGAAGGGCAGCGGGGAGATGTTCACCCGCGCCAGCAAGCATCTCGCCAGCGGCGTTGCGTCTTCCTACCAGGTGCGCGAGCCCTGGCCGATTTATCTCGAGCGGGGATCGGGCCCGAAGGTTTGGGACGTCGACGGCAACGAGATGTGGGACTTCCACAACGGCTTCGGCTCGATGGTGCAGGGCCACGCACACCCGGCGATCGGCAAGGCGATCGCTGATCGCTACTCGGAGGGCACGCACTTCGCGGCGCCGACCGAGGACTCGATTGTGGTGGGCGACGAGCTCGCGCGTCGCTGGAACCTGCCTAAGTGGCGGTACACGAACTCGGGGTCTGAGTCGACGATGGACGCCATCCGCATCGCGCGCGCCCACACGGGCCGGGACGACGTGATGAAGATCTTCGGCTCCTACCACGGCCACCACGACACGGTGATGGTCTCGATCGGCGTCGAGTACGACAACATCGGCACAGACCGAGTTCACCTGCCCTCGCTTCCCTACGGCGGCGGTATCCCGCAGTCAACGGTCGACCACGTCTTCGCGGTGCACTTCAACGACGCCGACGCGATGGAGCAGCGCATCTCCGAGCTCGACGCCGAAGGCCGCAAGCCGGCCTGCGTGATCATGGAGGCGGCGATGATGAACCTCGGCGTCGTGCTCCCCGAGCCCGGCTACCTGGAGGCGGTGCGCGAGATCACGCAGAAGCACGGGATCGTCCTGATCTTCGACGAGGTCAAGACAGGCCTCGCGATCGCCGCCGGCGGTGCAACTGAGAAGTTCGGCGTGCTGCCAGACATGGTCACGCTCGCAAAGTGTCTGGGCGGAGGCCTCCCGACCGGCGCGATCGGCATGAGCGAGGAGCTCGCCGCATGCGTCGAGGACGGCACCGTCTACCAAGTCGGCACCTACAACGGGAACCCGCTCGGCATGGCGGCGACACGCGCCAACCTGCTTGAGGTTCTCACCGACGATGCCTACGACCACCTGGCGCACCTCAACGAGCGCATCCTCGCGGGCTGCACGAAGGTCATCGAAGACCACGACCTGCCGGGCTACGCGGTCGGCATCGGCTCCAAGGGCTGCGTGACGTTCGCGACAACCAAGATCGTCGACTACGAGACGTTCAAGGTGCAGCAGGACGCCGAGATGGCCGACCTGGCCTGGCTCTACAACATGAACCGCGGCATCTTCATGACGCCCGGTCGCGAAGAGGAGTGGACGCTGTCGGTTACCCACACCGACGAGTCGATCGACCGCTACGTAGAAGTCTTCGCTGAGCTCGCCGCCGACATCACTTCCTAGCTACAGGGCGCGGCTTCGGCGGGCTGAAGCGGACGCCGGTCAACAAACGACCGGCGTCCGCAGCCCCTGGTCCTTCGTTTCCCCGTTTACATGCGCCCGGCCGGGGCGGAGTCGGTGACTTCGCCCTGGATTTCCGCGAGACGCGCGGCAAGTCTGTGGCCGATACCCATCAGGGTCGTCAGCAGGGTCTCGTCAGCCGGCTGGCGCTCGCTGCGTACGAGCTCGAGCACCGCGAGCACTTCGCCCTCGGCGCCGACCGCCGGGATCGTCACGAGCGTGCCGAGCTGTGCCCAGTCCGCGGCACGAGAGCGCGGGCAGGCGAGCATCTCTTCGGTCTCCGCCCAGTGGGCGGCGCCTGAGCCGGCCGCGGCGGGCACAAGGCCGTCCTCGAGGTGGGCGCGCCAGGCCATCGTCTCCCATGCCTGCAGCGCTGAGCCGTATTCGGTCCAGGTCTCCTGACAGGTGAAGACGCGGCCGTCCGCGTCGCCCGGCAGCCAGAGCACGCCGCCGACCCAGCCGGTGGCTGTGGCCATGACGTTGAGGGCCGCGCGTCCTGCGGAGCGCGGGCTCGATGCACGATCAAGGTTGCCGTCGAACTCGCTGACGAGCTCGTCGGTGAGGCCGGGAGGCGGCCCGGCCTCGATGTCTGCAGCCGCATGCGCGAACTGGCTCGCCTGCTCGGCCGCGACGGCCAGCGAAGGCAGCGCGGTGCTCGACTCGAGGGCGCTCGGCACCTCGATCGAAACGGTCGCGGGAGCCGGGGCAGGGGCCGCTTCGGCCTCGGCGAGCTGGCGGGCGAGTGCCTCGCGGGTCGCGCGCTCTGCCTCTAGGGCTGCGCGCAGCTCGTCGATCGTCTGGTGTGCCGCAGAGAGTTCCTCGCGAAGCACTGCAACTTCAGCGTGCGTCGTCGCGCCTGCGTGCTGCAGCAGCTCGGTCGCCTCGATCTTCTCGCGAACGGCGACTTCGCGCGCATCGACTGCTTCGTCGCGATCGGCTAGCGCGCTGTCGCGGGCGGCGATCGCTTCGTCGAGCTTCGCTGCGACCTCGTCGCGGCTGCGCAGCGCGTCTGCGAGCGACGCCTCTGCGGACTCCAGCGCCTGCTTGGTGACGTGGAGCTGCTCGCCGCCGCTCTCGGTCCGTGCGCGTGCCTCTTCCAGTGCGGCCTCAGCGTCGTCTGCTCGCTGCAGTGCCCGCTCCAGCTCGCCCTGAGATGCCTCGGCGATCTCGCCCGCGGCACGCAGCTCGAGGATCTCGTTCTGCAGCTCCTCGGCACGGTCGTTGGCTGACTGCAGTGACTGCTCGAGCTGGCGACGACGCAGCTCCGCGTCTTCGACAGCCTCGTCGGCGTCACGCTCGCGATGCTGAGCGGCCTGCAGCTCGACGCTAAGCCATTCGCCACGGGAGCGCTCCTCTTCGAGCTCCTTCTCAGCACGATCGAAGCGCTGCCGCAGGCCCTCGAGGTCGCGAGCCATCTCGTCGCGTGAAGCGACGGCCTCGTCGAACAGGCGCTGCAGGTCCTTCTGCTCTGCAAGCGCCTTGGCCAGGTCATCGCCGTAGCGCTCGCGCGCCTGCTCGGCGTCTTCGCCCGCGGCCTGTAGGTCGTTGTAGGCGGCCCGGAGCGCTTCGAGCTCGCGGTTCAGTTCTGCGTTGCCGGCCTCTCCAGCTGCCTGCAGTGCGGCGACCTCGGCCTCAGCGGCTTCGGCTCGTGTCCGCGCCTCGGCGAGCTCCTCGTCGAGATGCTGCTGGCGCTCGCCAACCTGCCCGAGGCTCTGGTCGAGCTCTTGGGCGCGGTCGGCCGCGGCGTTGCGCTCTGACTCGAGGGTGGCTACGCGCTCGGAGGCGCGCTTCAAAGCCTCGGTTGCTGAGTCGAGCTCGTCGGCTGCGGCGCGGGCGGCGATCTCGGCCTCCAGGCGGGCTTCGCGCTCGACTGCCAGCGCCTCACGTGCTGAGAACGCTTCTGCGTCTGCTGCGGCGGCGCGATCGCGCTCGGCCATCAGCTCTTCCGAAGGTGCGGTTACGCCGCTGCTGCCGATCTGGCCGACCGAAGCCTGCAGACGCTCGCGTGCCTCGCGGCCGGCTTCCGGGTCGTCGCCGGGCGACATGACGACGCAGATGCCCCAGGCCTCGCCGTCGGTGTAGACCGGGAAGCGGCAGGCGCGGACCGTGCGACGGCCGTCGCGGGCGAGCACCGTCTCGTTGGCGTCAAGGTGGCCGTGTGCTTCGAGCACCAGTGCGTCGAGCTCGGCGACCTTGTGCGCGACGTCGGCGGGCTGCAGCGCATTGTCGGTCTTGCCGACCACGCGCGAAGCCTCAAGACCGACGAGGTCTGCGAACGCCGGGTTGACGGCCACATACCGGCCACCGGCATCACGGACGCATGCGGGCAGGGTGGTTTGCTGGAGGCTGTCTGTCAGCGGGCCGAGACGGTCCGCAGCAGCCTGGCTGGTGCTTGGATCGGTCACAGGGGAATCTGGACCTAAGGATCGGCTCAAAGCGTGGCCGGCTTGTCAGATCCGCACGGGACCGGACAAACGTCCGGGCGTTGTCGCAGGCCTATTCGTAGATCGCGGTCAGCGCTTGAGCGTTACCGAGAGCGTCTTCGCCGCGGCAGCTCCCTTTAGAGCAACGACGGCCCGCACCTTCGCGGTGCGCTTACGAGCGAGCAGCTTCTTGCCCTTCGTGTTGAGCCTGACCTTGACGGTGAACCGCTTGCCAGCCTTGCTGGAGAACTTGGCGCTTCCGTAGGTCGTGACAGCTGCCCGACTCGCTTTCCCGGTTGCGGGCCGCAGCGTGACCGTGCCAGAGCAGTCTGCGTTAGAGCATCGGAGCGCGAGGCTCGCGAGCCCCTTCGCGACCTTGGCGGAGGCAGCGTTGAGCGCAACGCTCGGCGCACGTCCGGTCTTATCCCCGCCGCCACCATCGTCACCGGATTTTGAGCCGGTCTCGAGGTCGGCATTCATGTTCACCACGTAGCCGATTTGGCCGTAGTTCGGCAACGGATTGGGGCTCGGCGCCGGGAACTTCGCCGCGGTCGGACCCGGGAACGCTGCGAAGAAAGTGCCGCCCCCGTACTGAGACATCGGCACCGGTGTATCGGGCGAAAGTAGCTCGATCGCTAGCCAGTCGGTTCCGGCAATCGTGGATGTGTCGGTGGGGTCCGGCGTCGCCTGCGAGCGGACCTTGAGGTTGAGTGGCACGGTGGTGATCGCGTTTGCCTGCGGCGTGAACGTCGGTCCGTACTCCTGGAGGAATGGGGTGGTTATCGACGGGCTGCCGACGTTCCCGGTCTGCTGGAAAAGCGTCCGGACCAGATTGATCCGCATCGGTCCGGTGGTGTTGCCGATCTTGATCCGTGCCTGGGTGACGGTCCCCGACGCCGGTACATAGAGGCCAAATGCTTGGCCGTTGTAGATCCCGGACGAGGTGAACTGGCAGGAGCCGCTACCAGCCACAGGGTTGAGCAGCACACCCTGTTCGGCGTACCAAAAGGCCCCGCCCGCGCAGGTCTTGGCGGGGTCACTGTTGGCTGCCACCAGGCTTAGGTCGACGCCAAATGTCGTGGTTGCCGCGCCAGCGCCCGTCGGGGCGGCCACAGCACCTATGAGAACCGCGAGAGTGGCGAGGTGCCGTACAGAAGCGCGCATGCACGGAGACTATCAGCGGGCCCATTCGCTCGCGCTGCGGAGCGGCTCGCGGGCCACGGCGGACACGGTCAGGCGATGTGGCCGCCGCCGCGGGAAACAGGATCGCCTGGGCAACCGAAATTGGCTCCGAGGCCGTATCCTAGGGTCACCTAACCCCTCGACGCACTCTCGGAGTACACCTTGTCCGCCACCGCCTCACTCAACTCTCTGACCGACGAGCAGGAAGCCATCCTCGGGATGGTTCGCGAGTTCGTCGACGACCAGATCATTCCGAACGCTGAGCACTACGACGGCAAGGACGAGTACCCCGAGCCGATCGTCGAGCAGCTCAAGGAACTTGGCCTCTTCGGCATCACCATTCCGGAGCAGTACGGCGGCCTCGGCCTCGACCTCACCACCTACGTGATGGTCGTCGAGGAGCTCTCGCGCGGCTGGATCTCGATCTCCGGTGTCATCAACACGCACTTCATCGGCTCGTACCTGCTGCTCAAGTACGGCTCCGAGGAGCAGAAGCAGAAGTACCTGCCGCGCATGGCCACCGGTGAGATCCGCTCCGCGTTCTCACTGTCGGAGCCCGAGCTCGGCTCCGACGTGCAGGCGATCAAGACGTCGGCCACCAAGCAGGGCGACTACTACGAGATCAACGGCCAGAAGATGTGGGTCACCAACGGCCTGATGAGCGACATGGTGTTCGTGCTCGTCAAGACCGACCCGGACGCATCGCCGCGCCACAAGGGCTTCACCTGCTTCATCGCTGAGAAGGAGGGCGGTGCCTCAGAGAACACTGGCGACTACGCCGGGCTCACCGTGCCGCCCAAGATCAAGAAGATGGGCTACAAGGGCGTCGAGTCCACAGAGCTCGTCTTCGATGGCTACAAGTGCCCGGCCGAGAACATCCTCGGTGGCGAGGAGGCCGGCCTCAACAAGGGCTTCGCGCAGATGATGGACGCGCTCGAAGTGGGCCGTGCAAACGTTGCTGCCCGCGGCGTTGGGCTTGCGCAGCGCGCGCTGGAGCTCGCCATCAAGTACTCGTCAGAGCGCAAGACGTTCGGCAAGCCGATCAACGAGCACCAGGTGATCCTGTTCAAGCTCGCCGACATGGCTACTCAGATCGACGCGGCTCGCCTGATGGTGCTGCGAGCCTCGCGCATGAAGGACGCCGGCGAGCGTTCGGACATGGAGGCCGGCATGGCCAAGCTGTTCGCCTCTGAGACCGCCCGCTTCTGTGCCGAGGAGTGCCTGCGCATCCACGGCGGCTACGGCTACTCCAAGGAGTACGAGATCGAGCGCATCTACCGCGACGCACCGCTGCTGCTGATCGGCGAAGGCACCTCGGAGATCCAGCGCATGGTCATCGGCAAGAAGCTGCTGCAGCGCCACTCCAGCTAGCTGAGCGTTTGCGGCGCACTAGCGCCGGAATTGCACCAACGGCGCCCCAGGTGGGCGCCGTTGTCGTTTTCTTCTCGCTATCCGAGAAGAAGACGACATCGAGGCTCGGGTGCTGGCGCTCGCAGAGGCGCAGCACGGCCTGGTGGCCCACCGCCAGCTGCTCAGTTTTGGCTTGACTCCGGCGCGGGTAGGCCGCTGGACCGAGCGCTGCCGGTTGGTTCGCGTTCGCCGGGGCGTCTACGCGGTCGGGCACCGGCCGACCGGAGACTTAGCGCGCTGGCATGCCGCTGTTCTTGCGCGTGGGCCGGGAGCGCTCCTCGGAGGGTTGAGCGCAGCTTCGCTCTGGGACCTTCACATCAAGGACGGCGGAGTTACGACGGTTGTGGTTCTTGCCGGACCGCGGGCCAAACGCGACGGCGAGCGCGTGGTGCGCGTGTCGGACCTGGGGCCCAACGAGCGGGCCTCTGTCAGGTCGATTCCGGTGACCTCGGTCGCACGCACCCTGGTTGATCTCGGCGCGCTGGTCTCATCAGCGAAGCTCCGGCGCGTGGTCGAGCGGGCCGAGCAACTCGAGCTGTTCGACGGATTCGCGGTCTGGCCGATCATCGAGCGGCGACGGGGTCGACCGGGTGTCGCGGTGCTCGAAGAGCTCCTCCTCGATGCCGCGGAGTACGGGCTGCCGAAGACCCGCTCGTACCTTGAGGCCGAGTTCATCGAGTTCTGTATTGGGCACGGGTTACCGCGCCCGCAGGTGAATCGCTACGACGGCACGCAGGAGGTGGACTTCCGCTGGCCGAGCACGAAGACCGTTGTCGAGACGGACGGCTGGCAGTTCCATCGCACCCGGGCGGCCTTTGAGCGGGACGCTCTCCGCACCCAACGGCTCGCCAGCGAGGGCTGGACCGTGGTGAGGATCACGTGGCGCCAAATCCACCGCGACCCTGAGGGAGTCACCAAGCGCTTGCGGCTCATCCTCGCCTCGTAGCTCGTTGTCGTTTTCTTCTCGCTATCCGAGAAGAGAACGACAACGGCCGCCCGGGTAACCTGCCAGCCAAATGAGCACCGATGCGCCTCCGATGATCGAAGCAGCCGTGACCCGAGTCCTTGAGGAGGTTCCGGCGCTCAAGCCGATGAAGCTCGTCGCCGGGATAGAGCTGCACGGGCGGGGCGATGTGCAGGTATTCAGGCTGCAACTGCCCGAGGTGAAGGTCACCAAGGGGCTTGACGGCGACGAGCGCGTCAACATCGAACTGCGCCGCGACTTCTTCAACCTGATGGTCGAGCACGGCGCGAAGGTCGCCGACTGGGAGCAGGCCCTACACGAGGGCCGACTCAAGGCGACGGGCATGAAGGAGTACCTGCAGCTGATCGGCCGCGTGGTCGAAAAGCAGCAGGAGCGCAACCGCCTAAAGCGCGCGCACGGCTAAGACTTCGCGCGGTTGCGTGAGGCCGCCGTGCATCCAGGATCGTTCGGTGTCTTCCACAGGTAGCTCCAGGTCACGAGCTGCGAGTCGAGCGCGTAGGGCGGATCGATCCACACGCCAACGTCGGCGGACTTCGAACAACTCCCGACGCCGATCCCGACCGTCCGCACCTCCAGTGAGTTCCCCAAAATCACTGGGTTTCGATCAGCCCATGCGCCCACGCGGGTGATCCGCCCCTGTGTTTGGATCGGGGCGGGCAGGGCGTCGGCACGGGCTGTGATCTTCGGCGGCTCGTTGAACGAGGCGGCGAACACCTCTCCCTCCGAAGTGCTCCACGCGACCACGTTCGAATCGGTGCTGATGCCACCGATCGACCCCTTATTGGAAGGTGCGCCTGCTGCAGTCGAGGGGCTCGCGACGATCCCGCGCAGCAGCCTCTTGCCGGTGAGGGTGTCGGCTACCCAGAGACGGTCGTCGATGGCGGAGGACTCGTTGGGCACGGTCCAGGTCACGCGCGTGCTGTTGTAGTCGACGATCAGCCTGCTCCGCGCGTTCCACGGCCCGAGGTCGGTAAAGCGTGCTCGCTTGGCTGAGACCGAGTAGCACGAGTAGAGCCGAGTCGGCGAGTTGATCCGCCGTTTGGAGCTGAACAGCACGACGCCTATCGAGTCGACTCGCTACACGGACTGGTCCGGGCATTCCGGTCCCGAGAAGGTGGTCACGGCGAACGCGTCGCTGGCTCCCGCGGCCACTACGACGGCGCAGGTCACGATGGTCGCGACTGATCGAGTCAAGCTCATCCGGCGAGCTTATCTACGCTCTATGCGGCTTTGGCTGGCACCTGCTGCGTGATGCAGTGGGGCCCGCCGCCGCCCCAAGCGATCGTCGTAGCGGGCACGCCGACTACCTCGTGGTCAGGGAACGCCGAGCCGATCCGCTCGAGCGCTTGCCTGTCCTTCGCTGGCAGATCAAAAGTGGGGACCACGCAGAAGCGGTCCCCTAGGTAGAAGTTCATGTACGAGCACACGACCTCCTCGTCCTCGACCTTCTGGTAGCTGAGCACCGGGAAGTCGATGACGTCCAGTCCGGCCGCCGCGGCGATCTGCTGGTTGGCGGCGAGCAGGTGGTGGTTCGGGTTCTGCTCGGGCGCAGATTGCATGAGCACCTGACCGGGCGCGGTGAATGCGGCGATCAGATCGACGTGGCCGTCGGTGTCGCGATCTTCGACGAGGCCCTTGCCGAGCCAAATCACCCGGTCGACGCCGAGCAGCTCGTGCAGGTGGCCTGATAGCTCCTCGCGCCCTAGCTCGGGGTTGCGCCCGTGGTGGAGCAGGCACTGCTCGGTCGTGAGCAGCGTCCCGGCCCCGTCGACCGCGATCGATCCACCTTCGAGCACGATCGGCGCGGCCACAACATCGTCGCCGTAGCGAGCTGCCAGCACACCGCCCGAGCGCTCGTCGCGGTCAAAGGGGGCGAACTTGCCGCCCCAGGCGTTGAACCGGAAGTGCACTCCGACGCGCTCGCTGCGCGCCTCGTCCATCACGAAGATCGGGCCGTGGTCGCGCATCCACGAGTCGTTGGTCGGCAGCTCCAGCGGCTCAACGTTGGCGTCGCAGGCCTCGTGCACCTCTTCGGCCTCGCGCGGGCCGTTCACGGCCATCGTCACCGGCTCAAACGCTGCGATTGCGTTGGCGACCCCCGCGTACTCGGCCTTCGCCCGATCAAGCTGGCGGCCCCACAGGCTGGTCCGGCACGGCCAGGCCATCAGGGTCCGCTCGTGCGGCGCCCATTCGGCCGGCATCTGCAGTCCGCGTTCGGCGGGCGTGCTCATCCCGGTGAGCATCGCACGCCGACGGGACGATCGTCAGCTGTTGCGTCTCATCACTACGACTCCCGACATCGCGACGACGGCGGCGGCGAGCACGAGTGCTGCCGTCACGATCCAGCCGTTGCGGTCGCCGAAGCTCTGGGGCTTCGCCTGGGCGGAGAACGCCGGGTTCGGTCTTTCCGGCTGACCGGCGGCCAGCGGCAGCACGCGCGCTGGCACGTCCACGGGGAGCCGAGCGAACTCATAATCAGGCGCCGGGATCGCCGCGCCGTAGTACATCGTCACGGGCTGCGGGTGGCCCGGCTCGACCATCAGGGCACGGGATGGGCCGTACAGCTGAGCGTCAACCGAGCGCAGCGGGGTGTCGTCGCCGTTGCCGATCTCCGCTCGTACGTAGCGGTAGGTGGAGTCCACCGAGATCGATCGGCGTTCGATTCCTGGCGCGCGCGTGATGCGGCCGCTGGCGATCGGGAAGAACACCTGCCCGTCGTTTGAGCCGCTTACCGTGACCGGGCGGTCATAAGGACCGCTGCCCCCGGCGGTCAGCTCGACCTCGGAGATCGGGGTCTTGGCGTGGCCGAGGTCCAGCGTCAGCACGGTACGCCGCTTGCCGTTGAACGGCGGGCGGGTAGGCCGCGCCGGACGGTGCACCAGCTGCGGCCGTTCGAACTCACCGAGCACGGTCGCGCCACGGATCCGTCCGATTCCCTCCCCGCGTACCCGCACGTAGCGAGCGTCCGTCGGAGGCAACACGATCGTCGTGCTCCGCGCGTTGGTAGCACCCGACACGTCGTAAACACGTGTCGTGGAGACCGCGGTGTACGGACCCTCGCGCCGGTCGGCGACCTCGGCGCTCACTCGGCCTGTGAAGTCACGTCCGGAGATGTCCAGCTCGATCCGCTCGTAGGTCACGCGGGGACTACCGGTGTCGATCAGCGCCGAAGCCGCGGAGCCCTGGAACCCCGACGAGAGAACTGTCGCCCGCCGACCGGCAGAAGCCTCGTCGGCGGGACGCTCGCGCCAGGCGACGCGCTCTCCGTCGGCGTCGATGATCCTCAGGTCCGCGAAGCCGGCCCGTGTGTGGGCGAGCATTGCCCCGTCGGGTTCGAACGCGGCTTGCCCTGTCGCGGCAACATCTGGCAGCGGCCGCTCGTAACGGAAGCTGTCAGCTGCCGTTCCCGCGATGCTGACCGCAGCCAGGACTGCTGCGACCAGGCTCATCGTTCAACCTCGCCGCGGCCCTTGAGCTGCTGCTCGGCGTACGCGCCTGCCAGCAGGAGCAAGCCGAGGCCGATGAACGACAGCACGCGGTAGATCTCGTCGAGCTCAGAGAGGTCGTAGATCGTGACCTTTACGGCGGCAAGCGCTAGGAAGGAAAGCCCCCCGATGCGAAGCCTGCGCTGCTCTGTACTGAGGCCAGCGATCAGGCCGCCGAGCCCGATTGCCGCCCAGAAGACAGACAGCAGCAGCTGCGACGTTTGGCCTGGCCCGTCGGCTCCAGCGAACACTTCGACTACAGCGACCGACCCGGCGTAGATCAGCACTCCTGCGACTCCCGGCAGCAGCGCGTCGCGACGCTCGCTGCTCTCGTGCAGCAGCATCGCGTAGCCCGCGCCAGCGACCGCCACGAGAGCGATCAACGCGTCGAGCAGCTGATCGCTTCCATCCCAGAGCGACTGCAGCGGGGCCTCGTAGATCAGCGCGTGCACAAGGGCTAGCGCGATGAACGGAACAGCAGCGATCCGCTCGAGCACGGCAGGGCGCTGCACGGCGACCTCGGTCGCCAGCACCGCGAGCAGCGCCCACAGCACCGGTACCCACACTCCGTCAACTGCGACCGGCACGAAGTAGGCGATTGCAGCGAGCATCACGATGCCCGCGAGGTCGCGGAGCCAAGTCGACAGCGCTGCCACGGCCGCGCCCGCGACCGCAACGATCGCGATCGCCGCAAGCGCCGAGGCGTCGGTCGCGCCGCCCAAAGACTCGACCGGCGTCTCGAACGCCACCGCGTACAGCGCGCTGCCGAGCAGGAACACGGCGGCCGTGATGTCCACGCGCCGGTCGTCAAGTCGGGATCCCAGCCATGCGAGTACTGCCGCCTCGGCAGCCCACGACGCGACCAGCGCGGGGCCCTCCAGCGCCATCGCCAAGCCGACGGCTGAGAGCCCGATGCCAACGGCACCGACCAGCAGCGAGATCTCCTTGGAAACCCTGCGCCCGAAGATTCCGGCACCGATGCCGCAGTGCACGACTGCCAGCGAGATCACCCAGGCGGTCGCGGCATCGTCGTGGCCTGCGTCTGCAAGCTTCTCCCACCCGGCGCCAGCGATCAGCAGGGCGTCGGCGAGCAACAGCATCGCGGAACTCGCACGCAGGTCGGTCGAAGGCGCGCGCAGCTCAAAGCCGATCGCGGCCACGAGGTAGACGAGCCAGAACGCGCCGAGCACGCTCAGTGCGAGACCGAGCTCGGGTGCGTCCGATGCCCACAGCCATGCCAGTAGCTGGGGCACGCTGACGGTGAACGCGGCGACAGCAAGCCAGTCCCAGCGCATCCAGATCAGCACACCGGTCGCTGACAGCATCGCCACGCCCATCAGCAGCAGGGATGCGTCAGACGTGCCTGAGCCGACGAGCACGGGGGAGAGCAGTGCGCCGAGGATGCCGATAGCTGCGATGTCGCGCGACTCCCAGCGCACCGCGATGGCCGTGCCGACCGAGCCGATCAGTGCGGCGGCGAAGAGGCCTGTCTCGGGCGTGATCAGGTCGTACAGCGTGGTCGCGGCTGTGGTGCTTGCGAACAGTGCTGCGATCGCCGCGGACACCATCGCTGCGCCGACCCCTGCGCCGCGCCGGTCGTGCATGAACATGCCGCCCGCGAGCAGGCCGGTAGATGCCAGGTACGCGAGCGCTACACGCGTCGGCTCATCGATCCAGCCACGGTTGATGGCGGTGACGAGGAAGAAGAGGATGCCGGCAAGGACTGCGATCGCACCTGCCCAGCCCAAGACTTTGCCGGTCAGGAGCCCCTCGAGATCGAACGCGGGCTTGGCAGGGCGCTGCGGCCGTGAGGGTGGGGGCGACCACGAAGTAGCCGGGCCTGCCGGTGCCGGGCGGGAAGCAGGTGTCGCGGGTGCCGCAGGGCGCGGCGGAGCCACGGGAGTCGGCGCGGGCCGGGGCGGCGGGGTCGGTGCCCGCATGCCCTCAAGCGTCGCGAGTCGCGAGCGGAGGCTTGAGACCTCCAGCTCCAGTTGATCGATTCTCTCCTCAGCAGATCGCATGCCGGATATATCGCAAAATTGCGATACCGGTTACAGGTGCGATCGAGAAAGTTTTCCTAGTCGCGTGGGCGCAGCTCGACCGCAAGCTCGCAGTCGAGTGCCTCGGCGATGCGCAGGAGCGTGTCGATCCGGGGAGGACGTCCACCTGATTCGAGGCGTGCGATGGCGGACTGTGTGGTGCCAACGAGGCGGGCGAGATCGGTCTGAGACATCCCGCGAGCGGTGCGCTGCTCGACTACCTGCCCGGCGATCTGCGCGAAGAACCAGCCGTCCTCGGCGCCCGCCATGCGCTGCCGAAGTGTCGGAGCGGGTTTGGCCTTCGTGGTCCGTCGGGCGGCGGGCATCGGACCAGATGCTACGACGCCAGCTCGCTGACTCCGGTTACGCTCGCTGCGTGGAGGACAGGCCGGCACGCCCCAGCGACATCGAAGAGATCGCGATGGCCCTGCCCGAGACCGAGTTCGGCACCTCCTGGGGAGACCGGCCTACCTACAAGGTGCGCGGTCGTGGGTTCATCATCTACCGCGGCCCGCGCAAGGACGCGATCGACCCAGACACCGGTGAGCCGATGGACGACGTGATCGTGTTCTGGGTGCCCGACGAGGCCGCGAAGACTGCGCTCGTTGAGGACAACTCGCCGTTCTTCACGATCCCGCACTTCGATCGCACACGCGCGGTGCTGATGCGCGCGCGAGATCTCGGGCAGATCAGCCGGTCCGAGCTGGCTGAGGTGATCACCGAGGGCTGGCTGTCGATGGCGCC
>CAZLKZ010000004.1:71007-85635 GCA_964560235.1 uncultured Conexibacter sp.
GAAGTCGAGGCACTCTTTGAAGACGGACGACACCTCGTGGTCGTCGACGATCCGATCGGGCAGAACGGTTCGGAGTCCTTGCCAGAGCCTGAGGTCGAGTGGCTCTCTGACGCGGCCGGTGAGCTCGAGGTGCACAACGCGGGCAGCGTGCCGCTCGCGATTACTAGCCATCTGCACCTCTTCGAGGCTTCCAAGTCCCTGCGGCTCGACCGCGAGGCCGCCTACGGAATGAGGCTCGCGCTGCCCGCACGATCGAAGTTGTGGTTGGCACCAGGGCAGACGCGCACCGTCAAGCTCCTGGCGATCGCGGGTGCCCGAGTGATCCGTGGGCACGGTGAGCTGTGTGACGGCCCGCTCGATGCCGATGGCGCAAAGGAAGCGGCGCTCAAGAAGGCGCGGGAACTTGGCTATGGCTGAGCCGATCAAGCTTGCGGACACCGGCCTGGAGCTGGTGGCCGAAGCCGACGACGTACACGGCCCCGACCAGCTGGTGCCCGGTTTCGGCAACACGATGCGCGACGGCATCGGCGTGCGGGCGGGGCGAGGCGGCGTCGACGTCGCGGTGGTCGGCGGGCTGATCGTCGACCCGCTGCTCGGTGTCAGGTACGCCTCGCTCGGGATCGACGACGGCCGCATCGTCTCGATCGGACGGGCCGGGAACCCGGACACCACCGACGGGGTCGACGTGGTGCTCGGGCCGCAGACCGCTGTGTTCGATGCGACCGGACTGATCGTTACCCCGGGCGCCATCGACACTCACGTGCACTGGCTGAGCCCGCAGGTCGCAGACAACTTGCTCGCGGGCGGCGTCACCACAATGGTCAGCCAGGACTACGGGCCGGTCTGGAACCTCGGTACCGGACCAGCCGCCGGGCTCGATCTCGCTTGGGCTGCGCTCGACTCGGTGCCGCTCAACGCGGCTCTCTTGGTGCGCGGCTCGTCGGTCGACCCCGAGCCCGTCGCGGACTCCCTGCGAGCCGGCGGTGCGGGGCTGAAGATCCACGAGGACGTGGGAGCGGGGCCTGGGCAGATCGACGCTGCCCTGAAGCTGTGTGACGCGTTTGACGTGCAGCTCGCGATCCACACCGACGGGCTCAACGAAGTGCTCGACGCGGCGGGGACGCTCGCGGCGTTCGCAGGCCGGACGGTGCACTGCTTCCACATCGAAGGAGCTGGCGGCGGACACGCACCCGACCTGCTGTCTCTTGCGGGCCGTGAGCGGATCCTCACGTCATCGACTACGCCGACGATCCCTTTCGGCATCGACACGGTCGCCGAGCACGAGGCGATGGTTGCGGCCGTACACGTGCTCGAACCGGGCCGGGTGCTCGGCGACAGGCTGGCCGCCCACGCTCGTGTGCGGCCAGCCACGATGGCCGCTGAGGGCGTAATGCACGACCTCGGGCTGATTCACATGGTCTCCTCTGACTCGCAGGGGATGGGGCGAGCCGGTGAGGTGCTCCGGCGGGCCATTCAGAACGCCGCCGTGATGAAGCAAGCGCGGGGCAGAGGCGACTACACAGGGCTGGCCGACAACGAGCGGGTGCTGCGGCACGTCGCCAAGGCGACCATCAACCCCGCGGTGGCGCACGGCCTCTCGCACGATGTTGGCGCTCTGACCGTCGGACGAGTGGCCGACTGCGTGCTCTGGCGTCCGGAGAACTTCGCGCTACGCCCAGAACTGACGCTCAAGATGGGTATGCCCGTGTGGGGTGCGGCGGGCGACGGCAACGCGGTGACGATGCTTTGCGAGCCGGTGGTCCTGGGTCAGCAGGTCGGCGCGCTCGGCGCCGCTCCGGCGCAGGTGTCGATCGCGTTCGTCGCCGAGGCTGCGCTGGAGGCCGACCTCGCGACGGACCGGCCTCGCTCTGCGGTCTCTGGCTGCCGTGACGTGACGGCCGCTGACATGGTCCGCAACACCTCACTCGCCGACGTGGCCGTGTCTGCCGACGGCACCGAGGTGACGGTCGACGGCGAGCGGGTTGGGATCGAGCCCGTGGAGAGCGTGCCTCTCGGGCGACGCCACCTGCTCGGCTAGAGCGCCTCGCTGAGCGCGTGGATGATCAGCCCGACCAGGCCGCCGACGAGCGTGCCGTTGATCCGGATGAACTGCAGGTCGCGGCCCACGTGCAGCTCGATCCGCTCGGACGCCTCACGGCCATCCCAGCTCGAGATCACCTGCGTGATTACCGGCAGCATCTCGTCGGCGTAGTTCTCGACCGCGAACGTGATCGCAGCGCCGATGTCGCTGTCTAGGCGTGCGCGGAGCTGATCGTCGTCGCGCACGCGTGCGCCCACTGCCTGCACTTCGTCGGCGAGTCGTGTGCGTAGATGTCCTTGTTCGTCGGCCAATGCATCGACCATTACCGTGCGGCCGATGTCCCATAGCGACATCGCCGTCGACAGCGTCTGAGGGTGGCTCAGCCAGCGCTGCTTGAGCGCTTCGGCGCGATCGATCGTGCGCTGGTCGTGCTGCAGGTTGTCTGCGAGATCGAACAGCAGCTTGCCGATCGCAACGCGCGCTCGGTGACCTTGATCTGCGCGGATGTCCCGTAGCCATGACACCGCCTCGTGGTGCACCCGGTCGGTGACGATCGCGTTGAGCCAGTCTGGCGTCCAGCCGGGAGCGCGCTCCACGAGCAGCGCTTCGAACGTGTCTTGGTTGCCCTGCAGCCACTCGATCAGTTCGTCGCAGCCGAGGTCGATCACGTCTTGGTGGGAGCCGTCGGCGACGAACTGCTGGAGCATCGCGCCCGCCAACGGGGCGGCTGGTTCGTCGGCCAGCCGCGGCAACAGCACGGTTTCGAGCAGCGCCTGAACTTCGTCGTCGCGGATCCGGCCGAGTACACGCCGCGCGATGCGTGAGCCCTCGTGCACTACTCGCTCTGCGTGCGCGCGGTCTGTGAGCCAGTCGCCGGCACGCTTGGTGATCTCGGCTTCCTCGTAGCGCTCACGCACCGCATCGCCTGTGAGAAAGTGCGCCTGTACGAACTCTTCGAGGCTGAGCGCGAAGCTGTCCTTGCGCTTGGGCACGAGCGCGGTGTGGGGTACCGGTATGCCGAGCGGATGCCGGAACAGTGCGGTGACCGCGAACCAGTCGGCCATCGCACCGACCATGCTCGCCTCGGCGGCCGCGTTGACGTACCCGAGCACGCCGTCCTGTCCGTGCGTGAGCACGTAGATCACCGCAGCCACGACGAGCAAAGACGAAGCGACGAGCTTCATCCGGCGCAGTGCCCGCCGGCGCTCGGCATCGGCGGCATCGAGGGCGAGGAGCCGGTCGCTGGTCGCGAGAGCCATTAGGCTCAGCCTATGGCTCTTCCAGCACCTTCGGCAGACAGCGCAGCGCTCGTTACGGGCGCCTCATCGGGCATCGGTATCGACCTGGCCCGTGAGCTCGCTCAGCGCGGGCACAACCTCGTGCTCGTGGCGCGACGCGAGGAGCGCCTCGACGAAGTGGCTGCAGAGCTGCGCAGCGACTCGGTACGGGTCGAGACGATCGCATGCGACCTCGCCGATCCGGCTGCACGCGACGCTCTCCCAGAGCAGATCGCGGAGCTGGGGCTCACAGTTTCGATCCTCGTAAACAATGCGGGCTACGGCAGCGCGGGCAAGTTCACCGAGCTGGACGGAGCCGCAGAGGCCCAGATGGTGCGGCTCAACTGCGAGGCGCCTGTGGCTCTGGCCAGCGTTTACGCCAAGGAGATGGTGGGGCGGGGGAGCGGGGCGATCCTCAACGTCGCGTCATCCGCGGGCTTTCAGCCGATTCCAAAGCAGGCGACCTACGCGGCCACCAAGGCGTTCATGCTGAACTGGTCTGACGCGCTGCACGCCGAGCTCAAGGGCCCGGGTGTCGCCGTGACCGCGCTCTGTCCCGGACCGGTGGAGACCGAGTTCGCCGAGGTCGCGGGCGCCGAGGGGCTATTCGACAACGCACCCGGCTTCAGCATGGTGTCTTCGGAGGACGTGGCACGCCAGGCGATCGAGGGGCTCGAGAAGAACCGGCGCAACGTCGTGCCGGGGCTGGCGATCAAGATCGCGACCACCTCGAGCCGGTTCACGCCACGCTCGGTGCTGCTGCCCGCGATGAGCAAGTTCTACCCGGCCTAAGTCGACAACCTGTAGGTAGGGCCCCTAACCGTCTTCGGTCCAGGTAGATTGCGCCAATGATTCCTGTGCTGATGCCATGGAACGTAGGCGCGACGCTCAACGACAGGGCATTCGCAGATACGCCTTCGCTGACCGACCTTGCGTGGAAGCTCAGCCCGCTCAACATTGGCGGGCTGATCGGTGCGGTGATCGACTTTCTGCAGCGTCTGCTCTCAGCGCTGGAGACGATCGCGGGGGTACTGCCGTCGCTGGAGCGGCTGGCAGAGATAACCCCGGCGCTCGTGAAGCTGTCGGAGGCGCCAGAGGTCATCGACCGGATTACCCCGGCGGTCGAGGAGCTCGCAGCCGCCCGCGAGGCGATCGACCAGCTTGGTGCTGCGGTGCCTGCACTGCAGGCTTTGAGCGACATCGCCCCGGCGCTCGCGCGGCTCGCTGACGCCGTGCCGTCGATCAACGAGATCGCGGCCGCCACGAACGCCATCGAGCAGATCGGTGCGATGGGGCCTCAGGTCGACGACCTGGCGGGCACCGCTGACGCGATCAAGGCCCTCGGCAACCAGGCGAACGCGATCCGCGACCTCGCAGACGCCGCTCCGTCGCTCAACCAGCTCGGTGACGTGGCCAACACGCTGCCGGGGCTGACCGAGAGTGCGGCCCGCCTCTCGGCCAACATCAGCCACCTCGACGGGGCGATCAAGGCGCTCGCAGAGGCAGTGATTCCGCTCCAGGGCGCCAGCGAGCGCTTGGGACGCTTCGTTGACCGCCTGCCGTCGCGCAGGCGCCCGATCGTCTAGCCGGCGACGCCCGCGGGCGGTTTCTTCTTGGACCAGGCCTTCTTGTGCTCGCGCTTGGCTGCCTGGTACTCGAGCAGCGCCTGAGGTGAATCGACGTCGCCGAGCGTGGGATGCCACGGCACGAGCGGCTCGGCCTTCTTGATCTTGAAGCGCTTGGCGAGCACGGCTGAGATCGACTTGACCTTCATCTCACCGATGCCGGGCAGTGCCTCGAGGTTTGCCTTCAGCTCGTCGGCATTCTTGGCTGACTTCCACACCTTCGCCGCGTCGCCGTCGTACTCGTCGCGGATGTGCTCGGCCAGCTGCCGTGTACGGTCGGCCATCACGCCCGGGTAGCGGTGGATTGCAGGCTTCTCGCGAAACACAGACTCAAGGTCGGCGTCTGCGAGCTTCGCGGCATCGAGAGTGCCAACGCGAGCCAGCAGATCTGAGGGTCCGGTGAACGCCTTCTGGACCGTCACCTGCTGGTCGAGCACGAAGCCGATCAGCAAGGCCATCGGGTCCTTCGCGATCAGCTTGTTGGCCTCGGCGGAGTCGGTGTAGTGCAGGGCGGCGGGCATGTGGTCAGGATATGCCCATGAAGCTCTACTCGAACGCCCTGTCGGGCAATTGCTACAAAGTCCGGCTGCTTCTGGCGCAGCTTGGCGTCGAATACGAGCTCGAAACGCTGGATGTGATCGATCGGTCAAACCGGCCCGATGTTCTCGGGGGCTTGAACCCGGCGCTCCGCGTACCGACTCTGGTCCTCGACTCCACGACATCGCGGAGCGATGACGGGCGTCCGCTCGGCGAGTCAGCGGCGATCTTGCTGTACCTAGCTGAGGGCACCGAGTACCTGCCGAGCGACCGGTACGAGCGAGCATTGGTTGCCCAGTGGCTGTTCTTCGAGCAGTACGAGATCGAGCCGAAGATCGCGGTCGCGCGGTTCAAGCTCGAGATCGCTCCCGGTGAGCCCGATCCCGCGCAGCTTGTCGAGCTACAGGCCGCGGGGGAGAAGGCGCTGTCTGCGATGGAGCTGCACCTCGCGGGCGGCCGCGAGTGGTTTGTGGCAGACCGTTACACGATCGCCGACATCGCGCTCAACGGCTACACCCACGTGGCGGGTGAGGCTGGCATCGATCTGGCTGGTTACCCGAACGTGCAGGCGTGGCACCGGCGCATCACCGAGCAGCCGGGCTGGGTTGCGATGACGGCCTAGCCGTCGAGCAGAGCGAGCAACTCTTCGACAGGCTGAGCGCCCATCGCGCCGCGCTCTTTGTCGACGATGAAGCACGGCACGCCAGTGATCTTGAGCTGCTGCGCGAGCAGCTCGTCGGCGCGTACTTCCTCGGTGAAGCGATCGGATTCGAGGGTTGCGACGACCTCGTCGTCCGGCAGCCCGACCTCGGTGCAGATGGCGCGCAGGACGGCGTGGTCTGCGATCGGTGCACGCTCTAAGTGGTAGGCGCGGAACAGCCGCTCTTTGAGCTCGGTGTCGAGCCCGTGCTCGCGGGCCAGGTGCACTAGGCGGTGACCGTCGAAGGTGTTGCCGCCCGTTGCGTTGGTGAGGTCGAGCTCGAGCCCGTCCTGTGCCGCGAGCGCTTCGAGCTGCCGCATGCGCCCCGCGGCCTCGTCCGGCGAGGTGCCGTACTTGCTTGCCAAGCGCTCGGGCGCGGTGCCCTCCGGCATGGTCGGAGCGTTCGGATCGAGCTCGAAGCTGCGCCAGCGGAGCGTTACTTCTCCGTCGAACGCTTCGAGCGCCGCGTCGAGCCGTCGCTTGCCCAGGTAGCACCACGGGCAAGCGATGTCGGACCAGACGTCGAGCTCCATGCGTTCAGGCTAGCCGCCGATCTTCGCGCTCGAGATCCAGTGCTTGTCCGCCGCATGGGTCGTTACGAATACGCGACCGTCGGGAGTTACGGCGCTTCTGCCTATCACCGGGGCAGGATCTCCCGATGCCACCAGCTCTGGAGTGCCAAACATTGCCTCGCCGGGCCGGCGTACCGTGATCTTCACGGCGCGGCTCTCAGACAGGTCGTAGAAGGTGATGACCGCGAGGCCGGCAGAGGTGACTCCCAGCTGCGGCTCAACCGGAACCCTGACACGCTCGAGTGGCAGTTCCTGCCGCTTTCCGAGCTTCCCGTTCACGACGTCCGCGGTCTCAACGCCGTCCCACCACAGCCAGGCGAGCGTGGCCTTGCGGTTGCTCGTCGGAACTATGGAAATCGCACTTGTCGCATTGATCGTCCGCTGACGCATGAGTGAGCGCGCCCCCGTGGCGGTCGCGAACTTCGTTCCTCCTGCCGAGAGCCACGAGACGTAACGCCTGCCGTCCTTCCCGATGGCCGGCCTGATCAGGGTGAACAGGGTGGTCGCGTTCTTACCGAGCAGCTGACTGTCTGCCCAGCGCCCGCTCACCGTGCGATATCTGGTGTAGATCGTCGCAATGTCGTCAGCCGCGGTGGTCGGATCATCGACCTCGCTGGATCGCTTCCACACGACCATCAAATCACCGCGCGGTCCTAGGGCCGGCACCATCTCCGTGTCGAGCCCTCTCACGGGGATCGAGAGCACCACTTTGAACCGCTTCGCCCCGGCAGGTTTGAGCCAAACCTTGTCGCGCTTTGGACCGGTCTTGCGCGCTGAGATCGTTGTCAGCACGACGTCGCCGCGGGTATTGCCGACGAGCCCCGAAACGCGCTCGCAACGGGTGCCCGGAAGCTCCTGCGTGGCGGGAGTGGCTTTCGCGGTCACTGACCCTGTGCTCACCCGGACGTTTCTTGGGGTGGTGCATTTTTGGGGGTCCGAAGACACCGCCACTTGGTTGCCGCGGCCGAATGGCGCGACGCGTGCCGACCAACCCGTGAGCTTGGTTGCGGTCAGCTGGTTCATCGGGCCAATCGTGTGGAGCGTCGTTTGACTGCTCCGGTCGTCGTTCCCGGTGTAAACGAGCACCACTGGCATTCCGGCTCCGGTTACCGCGATTTCATCGGTCGGCTTGGGGACCTCGGTGACGAGCCAGTCGGTTGCATGAGCCGGTGTGGCCCAGGCCGCCGAAACGATGAGGGAAAGGAGCGCGAGTTTCCGGGGCTTCATTGCCCCGGAAACCTATGAGCTGCTCGGGTCGGTGTCTACCGGCAGCGGGCGGCTAGATCGCGATGCCGCGCTCTTCGAGCTTCTGCTTCATGAGCGCCGGGATGTCGGTGATGTCCTCAGCGACGGTGATCCCAGCCTCGGCGAGGCGAGCGATCTTCTCTGCTGCGGTGTCTTCCTTGCCGCCGACGATTGCGCCAGCGTGGCCGAAGCTCATGCCGGGCATGTCGTCCATGAAGAAGCCGGCCATGAAAGCCACGATCGGCAGGCGCGAGTTGTTCTCGGTGACCCACTTGGCCAGCTCGGCGTCCATCGTGCCGCCAGGCTCTGAGTAGATGACGAGGCCCTTGGTCTGCTCGTCGGCTTCGAACAGCGGCATCAGCTCGGCGTAGCTCGTGCCGATGATCGCGTCGCCGCCGATCGAGACAGCGGTCGACTGGCCGAGGCCGGCTGCGCTCAGCGCCGAGCTCATCTCGGTCGTCATGCCGCCGGAGCGGGAGATCACACCGATCGGACCGGGGGTGTAGGACTTCGCGGCGTCCTTGGCAGGACCACCGATGCCGCCCATCTTGATGACGTCGGGGACGATGATGCCGAGGCAGTTCGGGCCGATTATCTGAGCGCCGTGCACGCCCGCGAACTCGACGATCTGGGCGACGTCGCCGCGCGGGATGCGCTCGGTGACGATCACGAGCAGCTTGATGCCGTTCTCAATCGCCTCGAAAGCCGCATCCTTGGTGAACGCCGGCGGCACGGTGAGCACCGAGCCATCGATCGGCTTGCCGTGGGCCTCGACGGCCTGGGCGACGGTGTCGAACACCGGCACACCGTGGGCTTCCTCGCCAAGCTTGCCGGGGGTCACGCCGCCGACGACCTTCGCGCCCTTGCCGTAATCGAGGCACTCGCGCGTGAGGTTCATGGCCTCGCGGCCGGTGATCCCCTGGACGATGAACGTTGTGTCTTCTGTCAGAAGGATGCTCATGCGGCTGCTCCACCTTGGATTTTTTCAACCGCTCTCTTGGCGGACTCAGTCAGTGACACGGTGCGGTCGGCGTACTCGACGCCGTGCTTCTCGAGGAGCGCGAAGGCGTCCTCTTCGCACGCGCCCGGGATCCGGAAGAACGCGATCTTCTCGGCCGGGTCGACGCCCAGCTTGAGGCACGCGTTGATGACGCCCTCGGCGATGATGTCGGCGCGGGTGTTGGAGACGATCGACATCATCACGGCGATCTTTTCCACGCCCGGCTTCTGCAGCACGAGCTTGGCCAGACCGGCCGTCTTCTCGGCCGTCGGGTTGCCGCCGATCTCGCAGTAGTTGGCGGGCTTGCCGCCGTGTGCGAGGACCGCGTCGAACAGCGTCAGCGAACCGCCGCCGGCACCAATGATCAGGCCCATGTTGCCGTCGAACTCAGTGAGGTTGCCTGCGATGCCGCGGTGATCCTGCGCGTCATTCTCCTCGGCAGCGATCTCCAGCGGGGTGGGCTCGCGAGCGGCGCGGGTCTCTTCGTCACCGACGCCGAGGTCTGCGAGCAGCGCCTTGTGGCGGCCGCGGGCCTCGTTCTCCATGTCCATGTGCGCGTCGAGGGCGACGAACGTGCCGTCCTTCATGCGGGCCAGCGGGTTGATCTCCGCCAGCGTCATGTCCTTCTCGATGAACAGCTCTGCGAGCTTGGCAACGATCGGGGTGAGGCGCTGCAGGTCCTTGCCGGTCACGCCGGTCGAGGCGATGACCTCTTTGGCGATGTACGGGTTGAAGGGACTGATCGTGGAGAAGTGACGGCGGCCGACCTTGTCGGGCTGCTCCTCTGCGACCTGCTCGATGTCGATGCCGCCGACCGGGGAGAAGATGATGACTGGGAGCTTCTTGGTGAGGTCCCAGACGACGCCGGCGTAGAACTCCTGGTCGACGTCGGCCTTCGGGTCGACGAGCACGCCGCGCGGCTCGTGGCCATTGATCTCCAGCTTGAGGATGTCGGCTGCGTGAGCCTCGGCCTCTTCGGGAGTGTCGGCGAACTTCACGCCGCCGGCCTTCATGCGGCCGCCCGAGAGGACCTGTGACTTGATCACGGTCGGGCCGCCGATGCGGGCCGCGATCTCCTTGGCCTCGGCAGCATCGGTGGTGAAGCCGTAGTCGGTGACGGGGATGCCCGCGCGCTTGACGATTTCGCGGGCTTCGAATTCGAAGAATCTCAAGGGTTTATGCCTCCGTGGGGCAAGAGTCGACGCCAGCGGCGAGCGCGGAAGTTGCTCGCGCGGCGGCGGGGGAGATTACCGGGCTTGCGGACGAAACGTCCTGCTCCTGGGAGCTCTAGCTAGCGCTCAGGTACTCAACGAACTTCGGCACCACCACTTCCGGTGCCTGTTCGAAGCAGAAGTGGCCGAGGCCCGGCATGACTTCGAGGCGGTAGTCGTCGGCCCAGTCCTCCATGCCGCGCACCATCGCTGGCTTGATCGCCAGGTCGGCGTCGCCGTAGAGGAAGAGCGTGGGGGTGGGGAAACGGCGCTTCTCTTCGCGCAGGCTGCCGAAGAACTCGCCGCCGTAGACGAACGTGCCGTAGACCTGCTGTGTCACGTGCGGGTCGATCTTGTTCATGAAGATCTCGGCCTCTTCCGGTGTCCAGCTGCCGTCGTCGATGAACGTCTTCTTGATCGCGCTGCGGACGCGCTTGCTGGCGGCGAGGCGCCGGCCGAACAGCGGGTTGCCGATCAGCGGCATGTAGTAGAAGCCGCCGAGCGCACGGATCGTCTTGAAGTCTTGCGGGGCGTAGCCGTGGCCGGTGTTGGTCAGGATCAGCTTCTCGACGCGGTCTGAGTGGTTGAGCCCGAGCAGGAACGCGACGAAGCCGCCCCAGTCGTGACCGATCACGTGGAACTTCTCGACGCCCATCGCATCGAGCACCGCGAGCACGTCCTCGGTCAGCTCATCCTTGCGGTAGCCCTTCTCGGTCTTGTCGCTCCAGCCGAACCCGCGCAGGTCGATCGCGATCGGCCGCAGGCCTGCGTCGGCCAGCGGGCCGAACGCGTCGCGCCAGCAGTACCAGTGGCTCGGCCAGCCGTGCACCATCACGACCGGTGTGGCAGCCGGGTCGCCTGCCTCAGCGACGTGGAAGCGGACGCCGCGCGCGCTCACGAACTGATGCCTGACACCTTCGATACGCGGCATGTCGCCTGGGACGTTGCCGTTGGTGAGGTGCTCGATTGCGGGCATGGTCGACATGCCGTCAAAGTTACCCGGGATCCAGTGAGACGGAGTGTGCAGTGGCTAACTCAGCGCCGCGCTGACGCGTGTGGCCGCGGCGCCTGGGTCCCGGTCGATCTCGGCAGCTTTGAGCCTCAGCACAGTGACCCCGAGCTCCCGCAGCCCCGCGTCCCGGCGCCGGTCGTGCGCAGCTTGAAGGGGCCGTTCATGGTGAGGGCCGTCGACCTCGACGACCAGCTGGCGGTCGGGCCACCACATGTCGACCCTGATGACTCCGAGCGCGGGTAGCCGGAACCGCTGCTGAAGGACAGGTTCCGGTACCCCGGCCGCGCGCAGAGCTGTGAGAGCGGTCGCCTCCAGGTGACTGTCTGTGTTGGTGGGTCTGCGTGACTCGGCGGCAAGGATTCTCCTGAGCGCCGGGCCGCCGGTGACGGGCCCTGCGCGGTCCAGCGCGGCGAGCACCTGCGGGATGTCAAGCGCCTTGCGGTACTCGGCCTGCCGGCAGACCTGTTCGAGCTCGGCCGGATCGACTTCGCCTGCAAGGTCAACGAGGGTGCGGGCAACCGTGGTGCAGCGGAGTCCGTCGACTTCGGTCAGGTCGCGTTCCGGAACCCGGACATCTCGGACCCGGAGTCCGTGCCTGGGGCGGACGGAGCGCACCGGCGCAACGTCAACGAGGTCCGGTGGTCTTCGTATGAGCCCGTGGAGATGCGCTGCGGTCAGGTGCGTGAGGGCTGCGCCGGATCCGAGGGCGAGAAGTGCAGCCCGCCGCTCCGCTCTCAGACTCAGACCAGGGTGTCCGAGCGCGTAAACGCCGCGGTGCAAACGGTGGATGCGGCCCGCGTCCTGCCAGTGGCGAATCTGATCGTCACTGTGTCCGCAGTCGATTAGCTGCCGAGTGGTGACCAGCCCGTCCTGTCTGGCCGCCAGTTGCCAGACGACTCGACGAAATACGCGACTACCGCGGGTTTCGTCGGGTCCTCTGGGCACCCAAGCGATGGAACCGCACGAGACGTTGAGGCGCTACGCGCGTTTGCGCAGAAGGAAGCGCTACAGCCCGTACGCCTCGCGCAGCTCCGGGTCCTTAGCCGCGAGCTGCCTAGCGAGCGAGACCATGACCTGGCACTGCTTCCAGGTGGCGTCGTCCTGCATCTTGCCGTCGATCATGTGCACGCCGCGGCCGTCCGGGATCGCCTCGATGACCTTCAGCGCGAACTTGACCTCATCTGGGTCAGGGGAGAAGACCTTCTTGGCGAGCGCGATCTGGTTCGGGTGCAGAGACCAGGCGCCGACACAGCCGAGCAGGAACGCTGCGCGGAACTGAGCCTCGCAGGCGTCGAGGTCCTTGATGTCTCCGAACGGGCCGTAGAAGGGGAGGATCCCGTTCATCGTGCAGGCGTCGACCATGCGCGCGATCGAGTAGTGCCACGGGTCCTGCTGTGCGGTGATGCGGGTCTGGCCTTCGACGATGTTGCCGTCGCCGTCGATCTCCGGATCGGACATCGAGAGGTAGCCGGGGTGGCCGCCGCCGACGCGGGTGGTCTTCATGCGGCGTGAGGCGGCGAGGTCGGCCGGACCGAACGACATGCCCTGCATGCGCGGCGAGGCCGCAGCGATCTCCTCCACGTTGGCCACGCCCTGAGCGGTCTCGAGGATCGCGTGGACGAGGATCGGCTTTGTGAGCCCGGCAGCTGCCTCGAGCTGGGCGAGCAGGCGGTCGACGTAATGGATGTCCCAGGGGCCCTCGACCTTCGGAACCATGATCACGTCGAGCTTGTCGCCGATCTCGGAGACGAGCGTGCGCAGGTCGTCGAGCACCCAAGGCGAGGCGAGCTCGTTGACGCGGGTCCACAGCTGCGTCTCGCCGAAGTCGAACTCCTTGCCGACCTTCACGAGACCCTCGCGTGCCGCGATCTTGCGGTCGACGGGCACGGCATCTTCGAGGTTGCCGAGGATGATGTCCGAGGCCTCGATCATGCCCGGAAGCTTCGCGACCATCTTCTCGTTCGAGCAGTCGACGAAGTGGATCATCCGCGATGGCGGGAAGGGGACCTCGGTGAGGGGGTCCGGGGCACCGACGGCCATGGGCTTGAAGAAGTCACGGGGGCTGCGCATAGAGACAAAACGCTAACCATCGTCACGCGAACACGCGTTCCGGCCCCCGCTTTGTCATCCTGTCGCGCCTATGTCAGAGACCACCTTCACGACCGACCAGGCTGAGCGCGAGGCCAGCGGCGCACACAGCTACGGCCGCTACCTCGAGGAGTTCGAGGTCGGCGCCACCTACCAGCACTGGCCCGCCAAGACCGTGACCGAGGCGGACGACCACCTGTTCTGCCTGATCACGATGAACCACCACCCGCTGCACATCAACGACGTGTACGCGTCGAAGAGCCAGCAGGGCAAAAACGTGGTCGTGGGGCCGTACGTGTACTCGCTCGCCCTCGGCATGACCGTCTCTGACGTCTCCGGCAAGGCGATCGCGAACCTCGCCACCGAGGAGCTGAGCCACCCGGCCCCGGTCTTCCACGGCGACACGCTGTTCTGCGAGACCGAGGTGCTGGAGAAGAAGGAGTCCCAGAGCAAGCCGGACCGCGGAGTCGTCAAGGTCCACACGCGCGTGCGCAATCAGGACGGCGTCCTGGTCGCTGAGTTCAAGCGCCTGGTTCTGGTCCCCAAGAAGCCTCAGTAGGGCGAAGTCGCTCCGGCTGCGGAAATCCCGCAGATTGGGGCGATTCGCACACTGGCGTACGCAGGAACCTGTACCGTTCCTGACATCGGGCCGTCGCTTCAAGTGGCGGCCCATTCCGTTTTTTACAAAGCGAGGAAGAAGTGGCTCCCGTCGAAATGTCTGTCCCGACCGAAAACGCACAGCTCACTGCCTGGGTTGACGAGGTAGCCGCCCTCACCCAGCCAGACTCGGTCTACTGGTGCGACGGCTCGGCCGAGGAGTACGACCGCCTCTGCCAGGAGCTCGTCGACGCGGGCACCTTCCGCAAGCTCTCCGACGCCAAGCGTCCGAACAGCTACCTCGCCTGGACCGACCCCTCCGACGTCGCCCGCGTCGAGGACCGCACCTTCATCTGCTCCGAGCGCGAGGAGGACGCGGGCCCGACCAACCACTGGCGCGATCCCGCCGAGATGCGCGCCGAGCTGAACGGCCTGTTCGAAGGCTCGATGAAGGGCCGCACGATGTACGTGATCCCGTTCTCGATGGGTCCGCTCGGCTCTGATAAGTCGCATATCGGCGTCGAGATCAGCGATTCGCCGTACGTGGTCGTGCAGATGCGGATCATGACCCGCATGGGCCAGAAGGTGCTCGACCTGCTTGGCCCCGACGGCGACTTCGTGCCGTGCGTTCACTCGATCGGTGCTCCGCTCGAAGACGGCCAGGCCGACGTGCCGTGGCCGACCAACCGCGAGACCAAGTACATCGTTCACTACCCCGAGACC
>CAZLKZ010000005.1:0-10485 GCA_964560235.1 uncultured Conexibacter sp.
TCGAAGCCGTCCATCTCGACGAGCAGCTGGTTGAGCGTCTGCTCGCGCTCGTCGTTGCCGCCGCCCATGCCGGCGCCGCGGTGACGGCCGACGGCGTCGATCTCGTCCATGAAGATGATGCAAGGCGAGTTCTGCTTTGCCTGCTCGAACAGGTCGCGGACTCGCGAGGCGCCGACGCCGACGAACATCTCGACGAAGTCAGAGCCTGAGATAGAGAAGAACGGCACGCCGGCCTCGCCTGCGACAGCGCGCGCGAGCAGCGTCTTGCCGGTGCCGGGAGGTCCGTAGAGCAGCACGCCCTTGGGAATGCGGGCACCAAGAGCCTGGAACTTCTTCGGGTTTTCCAGGAACTCCTTGATCTCGTGGAGCTCCTCGACGGCTTCGTCAGCGCCTGCGACGTCCCGGAAAGTGATCTTTGGTGCGTCGACGGCCATGCGTTTGGCGCGCGACTTGCCGAACGACATGACACGCGATCCGCCGCCCTGCATCTGGTTCATCATGAACATCCAGAACAAGATGATCAGGAGCACCGGGAGCAGCAGCGAAAGGATGCTCAGCCATGCGTTTGAGCGCTTGGGCTCGATGTTGAAGCTCTCGAGCTTGCCTGCCTTGACGGCAGCCTGAAGCCTGTCTTCAAGCTGGGCTGCGGCCTCTGGCGCGAAGCCGGTTTCCTGCTTGCGCGATGCGTCCTCGTCGTTCGGAACCTTGCGCGGCTGGGCGACTAGGACGTTGTCCTTTGTGCGGAGCTCGACGCTCTGCAGCTTGCCCGAGTCAAGCTGGGTTACGAAGTCCGAGTACTCGTACTTCTTGTCCCGCCCCGAGTTCGGCAGCAGTGATGTCGCCAGCAGAGCCAGCAGCATCACGAGCGTGATCGGGACGATTGCGTTCTTGAAGAACCGGTTCATGAGGTTTTTGAGCGCCAGGCGCTGGCACGGAGGGTACCGCGACCGGGGTCAGACCCGGCGCACTTGCTGAGTGTGTCAGCGCTTGAGGGCAGCTACGTACGGCAAGTTGCGCAGCGCCTCACCGTGGTCGAGGCCGTAACCGATCGCGAACGTGTCGGGGATCTCGAAACCGACATACCTAGGCAGCAGCTCGACGCGGCGGCGTTCGGGCTTGGTCAGCAGTGAGCAGACCTCAAGCGACGCCGGGTCACGTGCACCGAGGTTGCGCAGCAAGTATTGAAGCGTGAGACCCGAGTCGACGATGTCCTCGACGATGAGCACGTGGCGACCTTCGATCGCGCGGTCGAGGTCCTTGAGGATCCTGACCACGCCAGAAGAGTCGGTCGCAGAGCCGTATGACGAGACGGCCATGAAGTCCACCTCGCAGGGCACCTCGATCGCCCGCATGAGGTCAGAGAGGAACAGCACCGCGCCTTTGAGGACGCAGACGAGCAGCAGGTCTCGACCGTCGTAGTCCGCGCTGATCTCGGCGCCGAGCTCAGCGACGCGTCGCTTTAGGTCCTCTTCTGAGACAAGCGTCTCGCCGATCAGGTCAGCTGACATGCGGGCGGCAAGCTAGCAGCGGTCGCGGTCGAGCGCCGGAAGGGGTGGAGTACGCGTTGCTGTGACCACGTCGCCCGTGACGGTGATGCGAGCCTCGTCTCCCAGGTCGAGGCTGCCGTCCGTGAGCCCGAGCACGTCGTCGAGGCGGGCGCCCACCCGTGGACAGGGCCGCCCAGTCGCCGACTCTGCAAGGGCTCGCAGTGCAAGCCGCGCAAGCCCGACGGGCATCTCCTGCAGTTCGCTGTGCGAGAGCTGGCCTCCGGACACGAGGTCGGAGACGGTCACATCGAGTGCCTCCCCTTCCTCGCGCAGCAGCTTGATCGTTTGAAGCAGTGCGCCGACCGCCCGATCGTCGATCTCAGCGAACGAGCTTGCTAGTCCGCTCCGTACTCGAGCTCGCGCGAAGCGCGGATCGTCGTTGCTGGAGTCATCGCGATACGCAAGGCCACCGGCCTCGCACCATGCTGTGGTCTCCGCTCGCGTTACTTCGGCGGCGAGCAGGGGCCGGACGAGCCGTCCCGTCTGATGGGGCATCCCAATCAGCGCCCTGCGGCCAGGGGAGGTAGCGAGCCGGTACAGCACGGTCTCCACCTGGTCGTCGACCGTGTGTGCCGCCGCGAGCGTGCCGCCCGACCGCTCCACGAGACCGGACCCAATGGCGTAGCGAACGTCTCTGGCCCAGGCGTGAAGGTTGCCCGCGCCTTCTGGCCGCTCGGCTCTGTGAACGGTCAGTGGGACGCCGAGCTGCTCACACAACTGCCCGCAATGGTCCGCGTCGCCCTCAGACTCGTCGCCACGCAAGCCGTAATTCACGTGCAGAGCCTCGACCATCCCCTCGCCGGCAACCAGCACCGCAACATCAAGCAGACAGACCGAATCGCGGCCGCCCGACAGCAGCACGGTCACCGGCTTACCCGGAGCAATGAGCCCGGCAGCGGCTACACGAGAGGCGACCGGTGGCCTATCAGCCACGTGTCTTGTCCTCGCTCGCACGAGGTACCGCGAGGAAGATCTCGGTCGGCGACGAGAACCCTCGCAGCTTGATCTCACCCAGCCGGTCGAAGCTGACACCTGGTGGTTTGAGCTCAGCCACCGTGCCGGTCACGACAACCTCGCCCGCTGCGGCACGCGCCGCCACTCGCGATGCGAGGTTCACCTCGCGTCCGTAGTAATCGCCCTCGTAGAACAGGGCCTGTCCGCAGTGCAGCCCGATCCGCGCGCTCGGTTCGATCTCTTGGGCTTGGAACGACACTGCCCAGCGCACGAGGGCAGGAATGTCGGGGCTCACGATCATCGCCTCGTCGCCGATCGTCTTCGTCACGCGCGCTTCGCTCGGAAGCGACGACGCGATCGAGGCGACGAAGCGCTCGACGGTGTCTACCGCACGTGCGTCGCCCAGCTCCTCGGTGAGCCTCGTGTACCCGGCTAGGTCGGCGAACGCGACGGCGACACGGACGCGCGTGAGCTCGTCGCGCTCCTTCGGCTGCTCACCACCGCCGGCCCCGGCAGCGAGCTCTTCCATGTGTCCGATGACGTCCTGTTCGGTGAACACCCGCAAGTAGTACTGGTGCATCAAACCCAGCACCGGCGAAGTCAGAGGAAGCACCTCGGAAGCGAGCGACTGGATCTGATCGACAACGTCCCGCCCGCTCATGCCCGACCGCATCAACGGCTCGTGGACGTGGTGGTGGATCAGCCGCACCTCAGCGTCGGCGACCTGACTGACCGCCTGTCCGTACACGCGGGCGAGCTGCAACACAACCGGGAGCGGAACGCCGCTCTCGAGCACCGTCGCTACTGCGCGCAGCAGCTCGAGCTCGAGTTCACCGATCTCCTCGTCCTCCCCGATGCTGACGCCTGCCGCTGTCAGCAGCTGCGCAGCGAGCTTGCGGTTGACGCCGACCTCACGCGCAGCCTTCTTGATCGACCAGCGCAGTCCGCTGTCGGGCAGGGCCTCCAGATGACTGGAGGCGAGCATCCCCCGCTCGCTCGCGTCGGCGATCTGCTTGAGCGAGTAGCCCCTGGCGCGCAGTCGACGGATGACGCGCGCCTGCGCGACGCCGCGCTCGGTGACGGCACCGGTCGCGTCGGTGTCGACCAGCCCGCCGTCGATCCAGCGGCGAAGGGTCGAGGCCGCGAGCCCCAGCTCGTTAGCAACGCCCGCTGTCGAGCGGGAGCTCACGGTTACCTCCTAGATCGAGCTAGCGCTTGGGCGCCGGCTTCTTCGCAGCAGTAGAACGGCTGGCCGCGGGCTTACGAGCCGCGGTGGTGCGCGCAGCCGGTTTCTTGGCTGCGGGCTTCTTCGCGGCGGGCTTCTTCGCAGCCGGCTTGCTGGCCGCTGGCTTCTTGGCGGCAGGCTTGCGGGCCGCCGGCTTCTTAGCCGCCGCCGCAGGCTTAGCTGCCGTGCTGGCGGCCGCTGCGGGCTTGGCGGCAGGCTTACGAGCCGGGGCAGGCACTCGCTGGGAAAGGCCCGCCTTC
This sequence comes from uncultured Conexibacter sp., assembly GCA_964560235.1. Classification (GTDB taxonomy): domain Bacteria; phylum Actinomycetota; class Thermoleophilia; order Solirubrobacterales; family Solirubrobacteraceae; genus Baekduia. The sequence continues at coordinate 3,987 of CAZLKZ010000005.1, forward strand.
TCGAGTACCTCAATCCGCTTCTCTAGCGACGCGAGCTGCGCGCGAAGGCCGGACTCGGCCGCCTCAAGCCCTGATTTCGCCGCGTCGACCGAGCCTTCGAACAGCTCACGGACCTTCGCCGCAGCAGTCACGAACTCGTCGGCAACCTCTTGCGCGCGGTCGCGAACGACCACGTTGGAAAGCGCGTCCTCAACCGCTGCCCGAATCTGATCGGGGCTTACGCCAGGGAGCTTGTTCTTCTTCTTGGCCATGTGGGCAACTCTATCCTCCCGGGGCCCGTGGTCCACCATCCGCCCGTCATCGTTCCCGTCACCGCACTCGCGCCCCGCGCGATCCTGCCCGACGACCCCGGAGTCGCTCTGCGGCTCGCGACCGAGCTGCTCGAGGACGACCGAAAGATGGCAAACCACCACCGTGGCCTCTGGGGCTATGTAGGAACAGCTCGTGACGGGCACGGCCCGTTGACCATTCAGAGCACTGGGGTCGGCGCCGCGTCAGCCCGACTCGTTTTTGAGCAGCTCGCTACCGAGGGCCTCGAGCTAGCGATCCGGGTTGGGACCGCACGTAGCGCCGCTCATCAGCCCGGCTCTGTGGTCGCCGTGACTGTCGCGTCAGATGCTGAAGGGACTTTCACCCTCAACCCCAGGTTGAGCCCTGCCCTGACCGGCGTCGCCGACGGAATGGTGACCGTGACTTCCACAGCACTGCCCACCCCGACCGATGGCGTCGCCGACCTCGAGACCGCAGAGCTCGCTCGATGCGCGAGCGAACTCAGCATCGAGTTCGGCGCGCTGCTCGCGATCAGCAACGCACTCGACCACGAGGGCGTCGCCGAGGCGACCGCACAGGCCGGCATCCGCGCCGGCCGAGTGATCGGCCCCTCTCGCTCAGCTAGCTCTTCTTCGCAGGCGGGCTCTTCTTCGCTGCCGCCGGCTTAGCGGCCGCGGCTGCCGAAGCCGCGTCGAGCCGTGCCAAGCGCTCATCAAGCCTGTCGATCGCATCCTCGATGCCCTCAAGGCGCTGCCCCACTGAGCGCACTCGGCGCGTAAGCCGCTCGATGTCAGCGGCCGTCGGCAGGTTGAGCGCGCCCATCGCCATCTCCTGCGCCGCGCTCGCGCGCTCGCGCGCGGTGAACGCATGCCCCACAGCTCCGGTCACGATCGGGTTCTCGAGGACTTCCTTGGCGACCTTGCCAAGTGCCTCCTCGCCCTGACGCTGGATCTTGCCTTTGATGCTGTCATCGCTTGCGGCCATGTCCGCAAAGTTACATAGGAGCAGTGCGGCGCGACTTTTCGGACCAGGTTGCGTTTGCACCTGCAGGGTGGCGATTGCAACGCAACATGCGCGTAACAGCGCCTCAACACTTGTCAAGTACAACTACTGACCTTCAAGTCCAGTGGGTGACCGGCCGACTCTAGGGCCAATACCGCAGTCGACCAGTGGCCGGCCCACACCAAATAACGTTTCAATGATTCTGTTTCCCCTTCAAATGCCCAGAATTCCTGGTACTGTCCCGTTTCGCGACGGGGAGCTGTTGGGGTCCGGAGCGCTGAATCGCCGCTAATGACGAAGCGCAAACTTCTGATCGGATTGGTTTCTGCTGGAGCCTTCACTGCAGGCTTCGGCGCCGCCGTGTTCCCGGCGACCGCCCAGCTGCGCACGATCACCGTGACGCTCGTCGGCGGTCAGACCGTCACCGTCCAGGTCGACGCCCCTGCCGACACGCCGCTCGATCAGCTCTCTCTGCCTGTCGAAGGCGAGATCCAGAGCGCGACGGAGGTCAACACGGCCGCTCAGACGACCACGAGCGAGCAGCCGGCTGAGACGACAGCGTCGACGACCGAGACTTCTACTAGCACCGCCGAGGTGCCGGCCCCCGTTGGGACCGAGACAGCGCCCGTAACGCCCACCACGCCTCCGGGCACCACGACGAGCACCACCCCGGCACCCCAAGGCCCGGTTGCCGTCAAGGGCGGCAAGACCGACCAGACGACCTCTGGCAAGACGCTCCGCACCGACAGCCGCGACAGCGATCCAGCAGGTGGCGGTACTGAGGGCGAGCGCGAGCGCGACGCCGCAGATGGCGCGATCCGCACCGACGGCGGCGCTCCCACCCTCGCCAACCCCACCTACACCGAGGCACTCCCCGGCGCAGCGCCGATCGGTGTTCCGAACTTCTTCATCGACTCGTTCAAGATCCCGCCGTTCCTGCTGCCGATCTACCAGGCGGCTGGCATCGAGTACGGCATCCGCTGGGAGATCCTCGCGGCGATCAACGAGATCGAGACCAACTACGGCCGCAACCTCAACGTCTCGTCCGCAGGCGCACTCGGCTGGATGCAGTTCATGCCGTCCACCTGGGACACCTACGGCACCGACGCCAATGGCGACGGCAAGAAGGACCCGTACAACCCGGTCGACGCGATTTTCTCTGCCGCCCGGTACCTCAAGGCAGCAGACGCCGACAAGGACATCCGCAAGGCCATCTGGGCCTACAACCACGCGGACTGGTACGTGGACTCCGTCCTGATGCGCGCCCGCCTGATCGGCGGCCTGCCTTCCGATCTGATCGGCTCGCTGACTGGCCTCACGCAGGGCCGCTTCCCGGTTGATGCAAAGGCCATCTACGCCGACGACCTCTCAGAGGCCGAGTACGAGAAGAAGGTCAAGCAGGGCGACAACGCCGCTGTAACGGTCGACCCCGAGAAGACGCGCCGCGGCATCAACATCTACGCCAAGGCCGGCTCCCCCGTCGTCGCCACTCAGGACGCGCGGGTCGTGAACATCGGCGAGTCAGAGCGTCTCGGACGCTTCGTGCAGATCCGCGACGTCTACGGCAACACGTACACCTACGGCAACTTGGGCTCGATCGCCGAGGGCTACGGCGCAGCCAAGGAGTCGAAGGTCAGCGAGGACGAGGTCCGCAAGGAGCTCGAGCTGCCGAAGGACCCGACGCCTGAGCAGGCCGCATCGAGCGGCACGCAGTCCGGCAACGAAACTGAATCTCCGGAGCCCGTCGCGTCTTCCAGCGACGACGTCCCGGTCACCAAGCAGCGCGTGTTCGCCAACCCGGGCCGCCCCGCCGCACTCGAGGCCGGCGGCGACCAGCAGATCGCTGAAGATGAGCTGCGCGGCACCGTGCCGGCTGGCATCCATGACGTCGAGGCGTACGCGAAGGTCCTCGACCTCAAGCCTGAAGACATCGAGGTCAAGCGCTTCCGTGAAGGCGCCAAGATCCCCGCAGGCACGGTCATCGGCCAGATCGGCGAGCCCGAGGACGGCAAGGCGCCGCACCTCGCCTTCGAGATCCGCCCCGTCGGCGACGACGCGCCGCGGATCGACCCCAAGCCGATCCTCGACGGTTGGAAGCTGCTTGAGGCAACCGCGATCTACCGCGCCTCTGGCAAGAACCCATTCTTCGGCCCCGACGCCAAGAACCCGACGATCGGTCAGATCCTGCTGATGAGCAAGGAGTCGCTGCAGCGCGCAGTGCTCTCCAACCCGCGCATCGAGATCTACAAGTGCGGCCGTCAGGACATCCGCGGTGGCGCGATCGACCGTCGCGCGCTTGCAACGCTCGAGTTCCTCGCGGCGTCCGGCCTCCGCCCCACCGTCACGTCGCTGCAGTGCGGCCACGGCTACTACACGGCTTCAGGCAACGTCTCCGAGCACTCGACAGGTAGCGCGCTCGACATCGCGGCGATCAACGGCGTGCCGATCCTCGGCCACCAGGGCTCCGGCTCGATCACCGAGATGACGATCCGCCGCCTACTCACGCTGCAGGGCACGATGAAGCCGCACCAGATCATCTCGCTGATGACCTTCGACGGCGCGGACAACACGATCTCGCTGCCCGACCACGCCGATCACATCCACGTTGGCTTCCGCCCCGAGTTCGATCCGAACTCCAAGCAGGGCCGGAAGGTCGCCCGGGTGCTCAAGCCCAAGCAGTGGATCAAGCTCATCGACCGCCTCGGCAAGATCGACAACCCCGAGGTCCTGAAGTCACCGTCGAAGTACGCGACCGACGTCAAGTCGTCGACGCGTAAGACCGACTAGCGGCTCATCCGCTAGCGGTCACTGCCCGCGCCAGGTGGGCGCGCGCTTCTCGAGGAACGCCGACACGCCTTCGCGGCCGTCCTCGGAGTTGAAGACTTCGCCGAATGCGGCGATCTCGCGCTCGATGCCCTCGGACAGTTCACCGGCCATCAGCGTTTGCTTGACCTTTGCGACCGCAAGCGGAGCCTGTTTGGCGAGCTTCTTGCCCCATGCTAGGGCGAGATCAAAGAGTTCGTGGTCGGCGACGACACGGGTGACGAGACCGTATTCGAGGGCGTCGTCGGCAGTAATTGGATCGCCGATCAGGTTGAGCTCCTTAGCCCGACTCTCGCCGACCAGCCTTGCGAGCCGCTGCGTGCCGCCGAAGCCGGGGATCAAGCCAAGTCTGATCTCCGGCTGACCGAACAGTGCAGACTCAGCAGCGATGCGCACGTCACATGCCATCGCGAGCTCGTTACCTCCACCGAAAGCCAGCCCGTTGACGGCGGCGACCGTTGCGATCGGCCCCTCGCCCAGGCGCGTGAAGAGGTTCTGCGTGTCCAGCACGTACTGCGCGCCGGCCTGCTCGTCGAGCGTCGTGAATGCCTTCAGGTCTGCCCCGGCGGAGAACACCATCGGGTTGCCAGACGTGATCACGAGGGCACGGACCCCCTGCGCCTCGAGCTGGTCGTATACGAGATTGAGGTCCTTGACGAGCTGTGGGGACACCGCATTCATCGGCGGGTTCTGCAGCCACGCGATAGCAACGTCGCCGCGCGTCTCGACCGCCACGACCTCACCGACCTGCTCGGAGTCAGGGCGAGCGTACGGGTAGAAGCCCTGCCCGGCCTTCTTGCCTAGCCGGCCCTGAGCGACCAGACGCAGAAGGACCGAGGGAGCTGCGAAGGCCGCGCCCCATCGGGACTCTGCATCCGCGATGCGAGTGAGCACCTCATCAAGGCCTTCGGTGTCGGCGGTCATGAACGGAGGTGCGAGGCGATCTGCGCCGCGCATCAGCGCGAGATCGATGTCTCGATGTGTGGCAATGCCCTCTTCCAGGACCGAGCAGGCCGCAAGGAGCAGGGGCAGGTCTCCCGCGTCGTCGGCGCCGGCCTCCCCGGCGATCTCCTTTGCGTCGTCAGCGATGCGGGTAGCGATGAGTCCCGGGGATTCTGCGCACACGACAGGCTGGCGCTTGATCGCCTGGGCGAACGCAACGGCGGTCTGCAGCGCCTGACGGTCGGTGTCCTCGCCAGCGGCGACCTCGACAACGCCGGATCCCTCTGCTCCGAGATGGAACCCCACGACGAGGCCCGGTCGCATCGTGGCGTCGGCCAGCTCGGTCACGGGAAGGTCCGCAGAGTCGATGGCAAACAGCGCTATGCCTCGTGACTGCTCGTCGATGGCCGAAACGAGCTCCTGTGCCTCCCCGAGATCGTCGCCAAGTCCTGTGATGACCACGAGGTCGGCCGCGGCAAGGCCGGTCAGCTCCACACCAGCACCTGACAGCGCTGCGCTGACGACAGCGACTCGCTCCTCTGATCCCGCAACCGCAGCCTTGAAGACGAACATGGCCGCAGCGTATTGGTCGGCGCCGTGACCGCGCCCCGCGCCTTGATTCGTCGTTCACGACTCGCTAACTTACAACCAGATGGTTGTAGATCACGAAATCGCAGAACGCGCACTCCACGCCCTCGCAGACCCGACCCGGCGCGACATCGTGCGCCGGGCGGCGCGCGGCGAGCACTCGGTTTCCGCGCTCGCTCGCAACTACCCGATCAGCGTCACAGCGACCCAGAAGCACGTCGCGGTCCTCGAACGAGCAGGCCTCGTGCGTAAAGAGCGCCGCGGCCGGGAACAGATCGTGATCAGCAGGCCAGAACAGATCCAAAGCGCACGTGCGCTGCTCGAGGAGCTCGAAGAGCTCTGGCGCGGACGCATCGATCGCATGACCCAGATACTCGAAGAAAGCGACTGAATCAGTGACCGTCACAGACGTCCGTAAGGACATCCCAGCAGCGACAATGGCGATCGATTCCCAGTTCAACGCCACTGCCGAACGCGTCTGGCAGCTATGGGACGACCCGCGGCAGCTCGAGCGCTGGTGGGGCCCTCCGGGCTACCCGGCCACGTTCACCACGCACAAGCTTCGCCCCGGCGGCACCGTCAGCTACTACATGACGAGCCCCGAGGGCCAACAGTTCCACGGAGGCTGGGACGTCATCGAGGTCGAGGCCCCCAACCGACTAGTTGTCGAGGACTACTTCGCCAACGAAGACGGCACCAAGAACACGGACATGCCCACCGGCGGCATGACGCTCACCATCTCCGAGTCCGGTGGCGTCACAACCATGACGATCGAAAGCCGCCACGCATCCACCGAAGATCTCCAAAAAGTCCTGGAAATGGGCATGGAAGAAGGCATGACCCAAGCCCTCGGCCAAATCGAGGCAATCCTCGC
>CAZLKZ010000005.1:10585-80772 GCA_964560235.1 uncultured Conexibacter sp.
CGCGGCATCAGGGTTTCGCGAGCAATCACGAGGCGCTGAATTTGTGACGTGCCTTCGTACAGCTGCATGATTTTTGCGTCACGCATGAACTTCTCGACCTTGTACTCCTTGATGAAGCCGTAGCCGCCGTGCACCTGCACTGCGTCGGTCGTGATCTCCATGCAGGAGTCGGCCGCGAAGCGCTTGGCGTGTGAGGATTCGAGGGTGTTGCGCTTGCCCTGGTCGAGCAGTACCGCCGAGTTCCAGGTGGCGATGCGCGACAGGTGCACCTTGGTCGCCATGTCGGCGATCATGAACTGGATCGCCTGGTGCATCGCGATCGGCACGCCGAACTGCTGACGCTCGATCGAGTACTGCTTGGCGAGGTCGAAGGCGGCCTGGGAGATACCGGTCGCCATGGCTGCGACGCCCGGGCGGGTGCGGTCGAGGGTCATCATCGCGACCTTGAAGCCGCCGTTCTCCTCGCCGAGGATGTTCTCGGCGGGAACCTCTGTGTCGTTGAAGGTGACGGTCGCGGTGTTCGATGCCCGCTGCCCCATCTTGTCTTCCTTCTTGTCGATGACGATCGTTTCGTCACGCGGAACGACGAAGGCAGAAATGCCACGGTGGCCGGCCTCGGGGTCGGTCTTTGCGTAGACCGTGTACCAGTCGGCGTACTCACCGTTGGTGATGAAGCACTTGGAGCCGTTGATGACGTACTTGTCGCCGACCTTCTTGGCGGTCGTGCGCATACCGGCGACGTCGGAGCCGGCACCCGGCTCGGTCAGGCAGAACGAGGCGTACTTGAGCTCTTCGGTGAGCATGCCCAGGTACTTCTTCTTGACTTCCTCGGAGCCGGCGAGGATGACCGGCGCGCTCGCGAGGCCGTTGGCGCCGAGCGAGGTAGCGATGCCGGAGCAGCCCCACGAAGTCTCTTCCTCAATCAGGCAGCCGTCGAGGTAGCTGAGGCCCGGGCCGCCGTAGGCCTCGGGAATGTGGGTGTTCATTAGCCCGACGTCATGGGCCTTCTTAAAGACGTCAGCCGGCCACGTGCCGTCCTTGTCGTACTCCCATGCAACCGGACGAATCTCGTTCTCGGCGAAGTCATGGGCCATCTCGCGCAGCGCTTGCTGCTCATCGGTAAGCGTGAAGTCGACCATGCGGTCTTCAGTGCTCCTTGGAAGGGGTTCGGGCGGCGGCTGGCGCACCCTGAGGGGTATCGATTGACTCGTCAGTCAACGAGCTTCTGAAGGGTAGCGCCCGCACCGGAGCCGTCAAGAGGGCAGACTGTGCAGGCAGTGGGCATCTTCACCCCCGAAACGGCGCTGATCGTGATCGTGCTGGTGGTCCTGATCTGGATCGGAGCCAGCCTGTGGATCGTCACCGGCACACGAGACGCGTGGCGCGACATCGGCACGGGCACGTGGTCGATGGACCACGAGAAGACGATGTACGGCGGCGCGGGCGGTGAGAGCGCAGCCGAGCGAGAGGCAGACCTCAAGGCTCTGATCGATGCGCGCAACGAGCGTCGGCGCCTCCGGGGCGAGCCCGAGCTAGACGTCAGCGAAGAACTCGCTCGCCTGTCGGCCCCACTTCCTGACACCGGAGACTCTGAGCTGGAGGCTGAGATTCGCGCCCATGTCGAGGCACGCAACGCGCGACTGCTCGGTGCGGGCAAGCCGGGGATCGATGTCGAAGCCGAGATCGCGCGTCGGCTCTCGGAACTTCGCTGACTCGTTCGCGTTCCGCTGCCCCCAAGTGGCAGAATCGCGGATGTGCTTATCAAGACACGTCTGTTTCTCATCGCGGCCTGCTGCGCAGCGGCCCTCCTGCCGGCCACCGCATCGGCCGGCACTCCGTTCACGATCGGTTCGCTGACGTTCGACGGCAACCCCACCGTAGTTACCGATCCAGCGACCGGCACCGGCTACTTCGCCTGGACGGCGAATGACTTCACGCTGCAGTTCTGCGCGATTCCGCGCGGCGGGACCGGTTGCACGCCGGCCACGATCTGGAACCCCGGCAACTCGAACCCGAACGAGGTCGGCACCCCGCAGCTGCTGCGGGACACGGACGGCACTCTCTACGTGGTGATGCACCGCTACGTCAATGATTCCGTTTGGGTGCTCAAGTCGACCAACAACGGAGCCACGTTCACGCCGACGCAGATCAGCTCCGGCGGCTCAGGCACGGACTTCACGGGTGCAGTACTCGGACCACAGGCTGGCAAGGTGACCACATCGGTGTTCAACCCGAGCCGATACGTCCGCACGGCCTCGCTCGATGGATCACAGGCAGGCACAAATAGTTATTCGGACCTTCCTTCGCCGATCCCTTTCTCTGCCTACGACTTCCAGGTCGCACGCACTCCGGCCGGTGGTCTGCTTACCGTCGCGAACGACCTGAGCTCCTCCTACTTCTGGCTTCTGAACCCAGCCGTGGACCCGAACACCGTGGGCAACTGGTCGGGTATCTCCACACCTATCGGACCTGCCGGGGTGAGCGAGCTCGTGGGTACTCCCACGGGCCAGCCGATCCTCTGGTCGACGAAGGACAACAATGTGTCGGTACGCGTATGGAACGGCGGCACCTTCGGAGCTGCGCAGGCGCTCGAGACGGAATCCGGCTACATCCCGGGCAGCGGTGCTAGCAACTCCGCGGTTGCATTCGGCTACCGCGTGAACGGATCAGGCTCGCCGAACAAGCTGCGCGTAGCAGTGACCAAGGACAACGGCGGCTCCTGGCAGCAGACGACGATCGACCTCTCAGACCAGATCTACAACGATCTCGACGTGTCACCGGCCGATGACGGGCAGGGCTGGGCCGTTTGGGAGGGCAGCGACAAGTCGGTACGCGTCACCGACTTCAGCCAGTCGTCACTGGTGACGACCGGCGGCAAGTACACCGGCAAGACGGCGACCAAGACAGTCACCGACAAGCAGGCCACCTACAAGCTGGGCGGCGTCCCGAAGGCATGCATCAACCCCGGGGCCACCTTCAAGGTCACGCTCAAGTGGACTCGCAAGAAGCGCAAGGGCAACCTGTTCGTGAAGGTGCGCCGCTCCGACTTCTACATCGGGACCAAGCGGGTGAAGATCGACAAGAAGGCGCCGTTCTCCCAGACCCTGACCGTCACAGCGAGCACCAAGCGCGGCTCCACCCAGACCGTCCGGGCACGCGCCTTCATCAAGGTCAAGAAGGGCAAGTCGCCGACAAAGTCGATCAAGGCCACGTTCAAGGTCTGCGCCTAGCTCGCGAACGTTGCGATAGAACCTGAGTTATGGCTATGCGCCGCTTCGAACTAGACGATCTCGTCAATCGCCCAGGCACCTACTTCAATCCGCAGACCGAGGTCCTGCTGATCGTCGACGACTCGCCCGATATGGACAACGAGATCTTCAACATGGAGGAGTTCGAGGGCGCGGACTGGGTGCTCGTCTCCGACGAGTCCCCAGTCGAAGAGCACGTTCGCGACGAGATCCTCGAGAAGTTCCAAACACGTCACTCCGCAACCGACGAAGGCTTCATGGAAGCTGACGAGGAAGAGGAGTTCGACGGCTTCGACGTCTCGCACCCCGACGAAGACGACGAATAAGGACGGTTTGGGCTGCCCAGCCGCCTTATGACGTTGGCGGCGCTTCTTTCTTCTCGGCCCTGACCGAGGCCCAGATCCCGATCGCGAACGCGATAAGCACGACGAGCAGGCTCGCGACCGGTGACACGTGCACCCAGTGCTCGATCAGGAGCTTGACGCCAACCAGCGCGAGCACAACTGCGAGCGTCTGATCCATGTAGCGGAAGCGCTCAATCAGGCCCTCGACGAGCACGAACAGGGCACGTAGGCCCATCAACGCGAACGCGTTGGCCGCCCAGATCACAAACGTGTCGTCGGTGATCGCGAACGCCGCCGGAATCGAGTCGATCGCGAATGCAACGTCCGCGATGCCGAGTGAGACGAACGCCAGCAACGCCGGGGTTGCCATCCGGCGTCCGTCGACCTTGAGGAAGAACCTGCCGCGATCCTGCTGCTCTGTAACCGGCAGGACCTTGGTGAGTGTTCGCACGACCACGCTGTCGCTCGGGTCGATGTGCTCGGAGTCGGTGTTGAGCATCCTCCAGGCGAGCACGATGAGCATCACTCCCAGCACGTAGATCAGCCACTCGAAGCGATCGAGCAGCTCTACGCCGACGAGGATCGCGATGCCGCGCATGACCAGCGCGAGCACGATCCCCCAGAACAGCAGACGCGTGCGGTCCTGGACGGGCACACCGAAGTAGGTGAACAGCAGCAGGAAGACGAAGAGGTTGTCGAGCGAAAGCGTGCGCTCGATCAGGTACACCGTCGTGTACTCGACGGCCGCGTCGCTACCTCCGAGCCAGTACATCGGCAGCGCCACGACCAGGCTCAGGACGAACCAGCCGATCGACCACCACACCGCCTCGCGGAAGTCGGGCTGGCGCCCGCGGGCGAACACGAGCAGGTCGACGAGCAGCAGCGCGACAACCACCGCTACGAGGATGACGAGCGGCAGCGTGCCCTCGATCAGCGCGATTGGCACAGAGCCGGTGGAGATATCAGGCATAGAAAAAGGCGAGCGCTAGTACCGCGTAGACGGCCAGCAGCTGCAGGCCTTCGAACCAGGTCGATTCACCCTCGTTGGTCACGTGGTTGGCGATGATGATCGCCAACACGATCGCGGCCAGCTCGAAGCCGTTGAACACGAGTGCCATCGGGTGGGGTCCGATGAAGAAGGAGCAGATCACGAGGACGGGCGCCGCGAACAGCGCGATCTGCGCGCTTGACCCGACCGCGATGTTGACGGCGAGATCCATCTTGTTCTTCGCAGCCATCAGCACCGCGACCCAGTGCTCCGCAGCGTTGCCGACGATCGCGACAACGATCACGCCGACGAAGAACTCACTCAGCCCTATCCCCTCCGCGGCCTCGCTGATCGATCCCACAAGGATCTCGGACATCACGCCGACCGCGACGCCAGCCAAGGCGAGCAGCCCGATCGACCGCCGGACCGACCATGTGTCTTCGGACTCCGCCTCTTCGGCGTCGACAGGGTTGAAGAGCGAGCGGTGCGTCTTGAGCGAGAAGAACAGGCCTGCGACGTACACAAGGATCAGCACGACCGCGACGGCCAGAGATAGGTGCTCGACCGTCGAGTCGTAGTTGACCCGCTCCGCCCCCGGAGAGGGCAGCCCCTGCCCCTCGATCAGCTCGAACACCGCTGGCATCACCAGCGCGGCGGCCGCCAGGAGCAACATCGAGGACTGGGCCGCGGCTGCGGTGCGATCGAAGAATTGCCGGTCGCGCGGGAGCCCACCGACGAACATCGCGGCGCCCATGACGAGCAGAATGTTGCCGAGGATCGAGCCCACCAGGGAGGCCTTTACGACCTCGTGTAGCCCCGCGTTGAGGGCGAAGAGCGCGATGATGATTTCTGGGGCGTTCCCGAACGTGACGTTGAGCAGTCCGCCTACCCCAGGCCCTGACCGGGCCGCGAGGTGCTCGGTCGCCTGCCCCATCAGCGCGGCCGTGGGGATCACGCCCGCAGCGGACACGAAGAAGATTGCCACCGGGTCGGCACCTGCCAGATCCAACGCGATCGCAGCCGGAATGAACGGCAGCAGCAGGTAAGGCCACCCCTGGCTCGAGCGCAGGAAGGACAACATCTATCGCTGACCCTAGTGGGCTAGCGGTTGATCACATCTGCACAGCGCTGAATTGCCGCGACATCGTCGCCGGCCTTCTGCAGACAGTCGGCGTATTGCTGCTGCTTGTCGCCTGTCCCAGTGCTCGGGCTTGGGGTCGTCGCGGTCTCGCTAGGCGTCGTCGCGGTACCGCCGCCCGACGACCCTGACTGCGCCACGGCGTCCGCGAGCGCCTTCTGGAGATCGTCGATCGGCTGCGGGTTCTTTGGCACGGGAATCGAGTTGACCGCGTTGAGTTGGGAGATCGAGAGGGTGAGATCGACGTCGAGCTTTTCGAGCCCTCCGAGCTTGTCTCGGTCCTCCTCCGCGACCTCAAGGATCAGGCGGAGCGAGATCGCCCGCAGCGTGCGGTCCTCGCGCCCCGTGTCGATCGAGACCTTGGCCGTCTTGACTGAGCGAGCGATCGCAGCCTTCTGCTCGTCGTCGATCTCGGTAGGAGTGTTGGCGCCCGTTGCTCCCTTCGCCGCAGTGCCAGCCTGTCCGATCAGGCTGCCTACGTCGTCGAGCAGTGCCTTGACGTCGATCGGGCCCGCAACCCGCGTCGTCGGCTGTCCGCCGACCTCCGAGTCGCTGACCGTTGTGTCGTCGCCGAGCCACTCCGCGGGGTCGACCCCAAGCGCCGAAAGCCCGGTGGAGTCTTTCTGCTGGGCCTCGTTCTCGCGTTGGGTCTTTGCGTAGCTGTCGCGCAGCTCCTTGTAGCTCTTGTCAGGGAGCACGAAGGCCTGGTCACCGATCGTGACGTAACCCTTGGTTCCCGTAGAGACGAACCCGCCCTTCGTGTCGCCGCTGCCGACCGTGCCCAGTTCGAGCGCAAACTTCGGCAACTGCGATTTGTCGGTGGTGATGAACGGTCCGCTCACCGTCAGCTCGATCGGCGAGTCCTCTAGCCCCGCCCCCTTGCCGGTGACCCTCAACGACAGGTCCAGGTTGCCCGAATCGATGGGGTGCTGATCGCCGAACGTTTCGTCGAGCACCTTGCGCGCTTCGCCCGAGCCTGAATCTCCGCAGCCAGCGCCGACGAAGACGACAGCCAAAACTAGGGCGAGTGCAGCGAGGAAGCGGTATCTCATCGCCCGCAACGGTAGCTGCGCGCGGGACGAAAATGCGCCGTAACATCGCCCAGATGCGTATTGGCTGGGTCGCCGCACTCGCGGCGCTCACGCTGCTGACCTCTGGCAGCGCGTGGGCGGCGCCGATCGTCATCGCCGATCCTGACGGCAGCGACGCCGTGCTCGCTGATGATCCTGCGCTGCCCAGTGACGACCCCATGGGCTCGCAGGGCATTGAGGCCCCAACCGCGCAGGCTGCAGGCGGACTGTCGGTGCCGGGTGCGATCGACCGGCTGCGTAAGCGCGGGGACATCACTAAGAAGCAAGCGAGCTCCTACAAGAAGGACTGGAGCACAAGTGTGCGCGCGACCAAGCGCATGAGCCGCGCGCGCCGGGCCGAACTCAATGCGGTGCTCGCAAACACCCGGGCCATGGCCGCTTCAAAGCAGCTCACGGCTAGCCGCCTGCCGGCCGTAATGCTGACCGTCGTCCGCAACAGAGACTGGTGGATGAAAGGTCCGTCGCTGCGCGCCGGCGGTCGCACCCGGTTCCGCGGGAGCCAGCTCGTGTGGCAGTACTACGCGGGCCAGGGCCTGCAGATCCAGTGGCTTGGCACGTTCGGCCGGGCCAACGCGCTTTGGAGCTTCGGCGGCAAAGATGACGAGCTCGACGAGCTACTGACGGAAGCTCGAGCGCTGGCGGCCTCGCGGGCCGGCGGCATCGCGTACGAGTACCTCTTCAAGTTCGGTAGCGGCAAGCCGCCGTGGGTAAGCGGGCTTACCCAGGGCACTGCGCTAACTGCCTTCTCCCGTGGCGCGCTCCGCCTGAAGAAGAGCGACTACTTCAACGACGCACGAGCAGCCCTCGGGATCTTTGAGCGCAAGCCACCGGCCGGAGTGCGGGTCACAACTAGAGCTGGCGTTCACTATCTGCAGTACTCGTACGCCCCGGCACAGCGGGTCGGGAACGGCTTCGTGCAGGCGCTGAACGGGCTTCACGATTTCGCACTCTTCGCCAACAACGACAAGGCCTGGAACCTGTTCGCATCCGGCGAAAAGAACCTCCGGCGTGAGCTACCACGGTTCGACACCGGTGCCTGGACGCTCTACCAGCGCACGGCATCCGGTTCAAAGACGGTGCCTGGGAACGAGTCGACGCTCGATTACCACAAGCTTTTCGCCCAGTTCCTCACCGGTCTGTGCAGCCGCCTGACGGACGACCAGAAGCGGATCGGGGCCAAGGCTGCGAAGACGAGCGGGGGCGCGAGCCCTGGAAGCGCCCCCTCGCCTTCTACGTCCGAGCCGGACCGCTCGGACGTCGCGGGACGCACCAGCCCGACCCGCTACTGCGACGCGTCGACGCGCTTTAAGTCGTATTTGCGGCAGAAGCCGACGTTGAAGATCACCAAGCGCACCCTCACCCAGCGCAAGCGCGGCACGGTCTTCGTGAAGGTCGACAAGGTCTCGTTTGTGACGCTCGCGGTGAGCCAGGGTTCGCGCACTCTTGCCTCAGAGAGCCGCCAAATGTCATATGGCACCCACCGTCTCAGGGTCTCGCCCACGGGGAGAAGCCGTGTGAAGGTGCACGTCACCGCCACGGACCTCGCCGGTAACCGAACCAGCAAGACGATGCAGCTGCGGGTACGGGCGCGGGCTGGCTGACAGCGGTCCTCTACGATCTGTGAGGGTGTCACCGCGGACGATCCTCTACACCGGAAAGGGCGGCGTCGGCAAGACGTCCGTCGCGGCGGCCACTGCTCGGCGCTGCGCGGCGAACGGTCTGCGGACCGTGATCCTGTCTACCGACCCGGCCCACAGCCTCTCCGACTCGCTGCAGCGGCCGATCGGCCCTGATCTCGTGCAGATCGGTGAAAGTCTCTGGGCGAAAGAGGTCTCGGCGCGTGCGGAGATGGTTCGTAACTGGGCAGCGGTGCAGGACTGGCTGTCAGAGCTGCTGATCGCCAGGGGAGTCGACCGGATCAGCGCGGAAGAGCTTTCGGTGCCCCCAGGCATGGACGAGCTGTTCAGCTTGCTCGCGATCCAAGAGCACCACCGCTCTGGCGAGTTCGACGTGATCGTGGTCGATTGCGCGCCGACCGGGGAGACGCTGCGTCTGCTCGCCTTCCCGGACGTCGCACGCTGGTGGCTAGATCGAGTGTTCCCACAGCAGGGCCGCTTGCTGGACGCGGTGCGGCCCCTCGCCCGCTCGATGCTCGACATCAGCCTGCCGGGCAGCGAGGCCGTCGCCGAGGTCGAGCGGCTGATGACCAACCTGATCGCGATGCACGAGATCCTCGCCGACACCGAGAACTCGTCGGTCCGGCTCGTGATGACCCCGGACAAGATGGTCGTCGATGAGGCCCGCCGCACCTTCACGTATCTGAACCTCTATGGCTACCTCACCGACGCGGTGGTCGTGAACCGGGTGTTCGGTCCCGAGACCGGCAAGTACTTCAAGGCCTGGCGTGAGCGCCAGCAGGAGCAGCTGACCGAGGTGACTCAAGGGTTCTCCCCCGTGCCGGTACTCCAAGCGCCGTACTTCGACGAGGAGGTGTGCGGCGAGCAGATGCTCGACCGCCTCGCGGGCGAAGTGTTCTCAGGTATGGAGCCCGAAGCGATGCTGCACGATGCCATCGCGGAGAACCTGGAACTACACGAGGACGGCCACGCCACCCTGCGGCTGGCTCTGCCGCTCGCAGAAAAGGGCGAGCTGACGCTCAAGCGGATCGGCCCTGAGCTGATCGTGGGTGTCGCAGATCACCGGCGCACGATGCTGCTGCCACCGGCACTCGAAGGCATGCAGCCGTCTGGCGCACGGCTCGAAGAAGGAGTGCTGGAGGTGGCGTTCGCGTGACGCTCCAGTCCGAGATCTACGACGAGCTGCGTGAGCGCCTGAAGGCCACCCAGGAGGCGGCCGAACGGATGGCTGCCCGAGGCGAGCGGGCACGCGCCTCCGAAGAGTTCGCTGACGGTGACGTGCCGCCTCAAGGCTGGGCCGCACACGGCGACGACTACCAGCCGAACGCCGATGAGATCGAAGCGCTGCTCACCGCACTGCGCCAGCTGCGCGAGCTGCTGCCCGAGGAGCTCCAGGACCAGCTGCGAGAGACAATCCGCAACGTGCTCCTATTGATCCGCGGGATCCTTGATCTCGCGCTGGACCGGCTCGAGCACGGCGAGCTTGTCGCACCGCGCGAACGCACGACCGACGAAGCCGAAGACATCCCGATCCTCTGAGATGGTCGACCGCCTTAAAGCCGCCTATCGGCAGCTCCGAGCCGACGAGCGGCGAGTGCTGATTGCCGCTAGTGCACTCCTCGTGACCTTGCTGCTGCCTTGGTACACGAAGGTGACCACGACTGCGTCGATCGACTTCTCCAACGGCTTTCCGTCAACCTCGCCGGACTCGGTGCGCGACCAGAAGCTCGCGATCTTCGTGCCCTCTCTGATCGAGGCTTCGATCATGCTTGTTGCCGTCGGCGTGATCGTGCTGATGCTTGCCCGCGGACTGGGCGCAAAGTTCTTTCTCCCGCTGAGCGACCGCGTGCTTGTGATCGCCGCAGGCGGCTGGCTGCTGCTGCTCGTGTTCTGGCGCCTGGTCGATCAGCCGAGCGCACAGTCGGCGACCGGCCTCACCGTCGAGTACGAGCTGTCCTGGGGGATCTACTTCGGGCTACTCGCGGCTGCCGCGGTGCTTGCCAGCGGGCTGACGTTGCACAGGCCCGAGCCCGAACCCGAGCCCGACGCACCGTAGACTCCGGCCGATGGAAGATCGGCTGCCCGAGAGCGTCGAAGAGGTCCGCACCAAGCTCCGCGAGAGCGGCTACCTGGCGGCCGAACACACAGCGATGGTCGCCTACCTGGCAATCTCGCTCGGCAAGCCCGTTCTCGTAGAGGGCCCAGCAGGGGTCGGCAAGACCGAGCTGGCCAAGGCCCTTTCTCGCATACTCGAGCGCGACCTCGTGCGGCTGCAGTGCTACGAGGGCCTTGACGAGGCCAAGGCGCTGTATGAGTGGAACTACCGCAAGCAGCTCCTTCGCATCCAGGCCGAAAGCGACGACACGTCCTGGGAAGACGTGCAGGACGACATCTTCGGCGAGCAATTTCTGCTGCAGCGCCCGCTGATGACGGCAATCGCTTCCGAGCAGCCTGTCGTCCTACTGATCGACGAAATCGACAAGACCGATCAGGAGTTCGAGGCCCTGCTCCTGGAGGTGCTGTCCGACTTCCAGATCTCGATCCCCGAACTCGGGCAGGTGAGCGCTCGTACGCACCCAGTGGTGCTGCTGACCTCCAACAACACCCGAGAGCTGACAGAGGCCCTGAAGCGTCGCTGCCTTTACCTCTGGCTCGACTACCCCGCGCTCGAGCAAGAGCTCGAGATCGTGCAGCTGCACGTCCCGGACCTCAGCGCGTCAATGGGCAACAAGCTCGTTGACGTTGTCGCGCGGATCCGAGAGCTAGACCTGAAGAAGCCGCCATCGGTCGCCGAGTCGGTCGACTGGGCACGTGCACTGCTGCTGCTCGGTGCTGCCGACCTCGACCAGGATGTCTTCCGCGAGACGATGTCGATCATCGTCAAGCACCGCACGGATCTCGACCTGGTCAGCGAGCGGATCGGCGCGACCCTCACACCGGCTGCTGTGGGCGATGGCGGGGCTACGGCCTGAGCCCCGACCAGTAGCGAGGCGCACCGCAGGCGTCCATTCCGACGGGCTCGGCCGCGAGGCGGGTTTCGCGGGCAAGCTCACAGAGTTCACCGAGGAGCTCCGAGGCGAGGGCGTTGCGATCGGCACGTCCGAGCTGCTCGACGGACTCGCGGCACTGGAGCTGGTGCCTTGGATCGTGCCCGAAGACTTTCGCGGAGCACTGCAGGCGACTCTCGCCAAGTCGCCCGAGGACCGCGTGATCTTCGACGCGGTGTTCGATCGCTTCTTCTTCCGTGCGACTGAGTTGGCCGCGCTGGAAGAGGGCATCCGTGAACGCGGTGGTGATGACAGCCAGGCTGCGGGCGGAGACCAGTCCGAAGGGCAAGTCGACTCCGAGAAGCTCCGCGAAGCGATCGCCAGAGCCATCGCGGAAGGCGACGAGGCGGCTATGGCTGAGCTGGCGCGGCTTGCGATCTCGGCCTTCGGCCAGGAAGGCGTGGGTACCGGCGTCGTCGGCGTGGACGTGCAGCGGATTCGCCGCCAGCTCGCGCTCAGCTCCGAGCCCCAGCCCGAACACCCGCCCGAGGACCCGCGCAGCGAAGGCCTGCCGCGCGAGAACCTACGTCAGTTCGAGCAGATGCTCCGGCGGGAGCTGGAGCGCTCTCAGATCGAGCGCGTCGGGGAGCTGCCTCCTGCGCGGCCACTCGGCGACCTGGCGCGCACGCTGCCGACCGGGCCACTGCAGGACCTCGCGGCGGTACACCGCGTAACCCAGCAGCTGAAGCGCAAGCTCAAGACTCAGGGGCAGCAGAACCAGGGCAACCGCCGCCGCGGCCATGTCGACATGCGCCGCACGATGCGCGCATCGCTTGCCTACGGGGGCGTGCCGGCGGAGATCAAGATGCGGCCGATCAAGCCGCGCCGGCCGGAGATCTTCGTGCTTTGCGACGTATCGACTTCGGTCACGAGCGCATCGGTCTTCTTCCTGTCTGTCATGCATGCGCTGCACGACTCGTTCAGGAAGATGCGCTCGTTCGTGTTCATCGAGCGCGTCGCGGAAGTGAGCGAGATCTTCGAGTCAGAGCGTGATTTCAAGGCCGTCAGCACCGCGATCTCCCAGCAGTCCGGTGTGGCCGACATCTCCGGGTACACCGACTACGGCCGCGTATGGACCGAGTTCTACGACCAGGTCGTGGACGAGCTGCACCCGCGCGCCACGGTGATCGTGCTCGGCGACGCACGCTCGAACGGCCGCCCTCCCCGCGCCGACCTGTTCGCTGCGATCACTGAAAAGGCGGGCCGCACCTTCTGGCTGAACCCCGAGCCTCAGCTCTACTGGAACTACGGCGACTCGGTGATCGCGCAGTACGCCGAGTTCTGTGAGGCGTACGAATGCTGGACGGTGCCGCAGCTAGAGCGGTTCGTCACCGCGCTCGTCGCGACCCGCTGACTCGACCGGTAGGGTTGCCACAAGAGCACACGGGGGCTGGGGCGAGACGCCCGGCTGAGATGCGGCCACGCGGGCCGCGACCGGATGAACCTGTCGGGGTAATGCCCGCGAAGGGAGCTATGCCGCAGCAAGTAGCGCAGCCAGGGGGTGTACGACTAAACGCAGCCGAGCGGCACTTCGCTGGGGGCGCGTCGGTCGGTCCGCTGACGCTGCAGGCGGGCCCAGGCGAGGTGATCGCGCTGCTCGGCCCGTCCGGGTGCGGCAAGTCGACCGCTCTGGACCTCATCTGCGGCCTGCAGCACGCGGATACCGGCACGGTCGAGTGCAGCCGCGCAGCACTGATGCCTCAAACCGATGCGCTGCTGCCTTGGCTCGATGCAGCGGGCAACGCCGCGCTCCCCCTCGTGCTCCACGGCACGCCCAAAGCCCAAGCACGGGCCAACGCACAAGACGCTCTCGCTCAGCTGGGGCTGCCGAACCACGGAGCGCTGCGACCCGACCAGCTCTCGGGCGGAATGCGGCAACGAGTGGCAATCGCTCGCACGCTGCTCAGCGGTGCTCCTGTGCTTTGCCTCGATGAGCCGTTCGCAGCGCTCGACGCGATCACGCGCGAGTCGGCCCAGCAGCTTCTCGCAGGCGCGCTGGCGCGCAGCGGCCGTACTGCCGTACTCGTCACCCACGACGCCAGCGAGGCGGCCCTGCTCGCAGACCGTGTGTACGTACTCGGACAGCAAGGCAGCGTGGCAGCCGAGGTTCCGGGCGCACGGGTGCACGATGCCGTCGACAGCCCTCCAGTGATCGAGGCGACACGGACTCTGCGCGCCGCACTCAGCGAGGTTGTGCCCAGATGATCGCACCACTCGTGCTGATCGCTGCTCTGCTTGCCGTATGGGAGATCTACGCCAGCTCTGGGGGCGTCGATCCGCTGCTGCTGCCCGCGCCGACCGAAATCGCCCAGGCGCTCTGGACCGACCGCTCCGTGCTGGCCGAGAACGCTCTAGTGACCGGCGGCGAGATCGTGCTTGGGCTCACCGTCGCGCTAACTGCCGGACTGCTCATCGCAATCGCGCTGCACCTGTCAGGCAGGCTGCGCCGGGCCTCCTACCCACTGCTGATCGCCAGCCAAGCAGTCCCGATCGTCGCAGTCGCACCGCTCCTGATCGCGTGGCTGGGCTTCGGGCTGCTGCCGAAGATCGTGATCATCGCGCTTGTCTGCTTCTTCCCCGTGGTCGTCACAACGCTCGACGGCCTCCAGCGCACCGACCCGGTGCAGCTTCGAATGATTCGCTCGCTAGGGGCATCACGCCTGCAAGTGCTGAGGCGCGTTGAACTGCCCTCCGCACTTCCAGCTGCCCTATCGGGCGCCAAAGTGGCTGTGACGATCGGAGCGATCGCGGCAGTGTTTGCCGAGTACGCGGGCTCTGACCGCGGGCTCGGCCACCTCCTGATGACCTCTGGACCGCAGCTGCGCACGAGCCTCGCCTGGGCTACCGTTTTCATGCTGGCTGCCCTGGCGCTCGCGTGCTTCGTGACCCTCTCGGCGCTCGAAAGGCGCCTCACCCCCTGGGCCAGCCCCAGAAAGGACCCTCCCAGATGATCCGACGCCTATTCGTGCTCCCCCTCATCGCCGTCGCCGCACTCGCGACCGGCTGCGGAGAGCGTCAGGAAGACCTTGGGGGCAAGCCAGGCAAGACCGAGAAGCTGACGCTGCTGCTCGACTGGACCCCGAACGCCGACCACGCGCCGATCTACGCAGCAAAGGCGAGCGGCGCATTCGAGCGCGCCGGCCTCGACGTCGAGATCAAGACCCCCAGTGACCCGACCGCCGCGCTCAAGCTGGTCGAGAGCGGCAAGGTGGACCTCGCGATCAGCTACCAGCCAGACCTGCTGCTCGCGCGTGACAAGGGCGCGCGAATTGCTGCTGTCGCGGCACTTGTACAAAAGCCGCTGACGTCGCTGATGTCACTGGACAAGGACATCAAGAGCGTCAAGGACCTACGCGGCAAGACGGTCGGCACAGCCGGGATTCCGTACCAGTCGGCCTACCTGAAGGCGATCGTCGCCAAAGCGGGCCTGCCTGCCGGCAGCGTCAAGGAGATCGGGGTCGGCTTCAACCTCTCGCAGGCGATGCTGACCAAGAAGGTCGACGCGACGCTGGGCGCATTTTGGAACGTCGAAGGCGTCGAGCTGCGCCGCCGAGGCAAGCACCCCTGGATCCTGCCGGTCGACGAAGCGGGGATCCCGGAGTACCAGGAGCTCGTGTTCGTGAGCCAGATGGACGCGCTGCGCGAGAACGGCACGAAGCTGCGGCGGTTCATGCAGGCGATGTCCGAAGGCACTCGGAGCCTGCAGCAGGACACAGAACCAACGCTCGACGCTCTCCTTGAGGCCGACCGAGGGCTCGACCGCAAGGCAACCGAAGCCTCGCTGGACGCCACGCTCCCCGTTTTCATGCCGGAGGACTCAGAGTTCCCCTGGGGCTACATGGACACCCGAAAGTGGGAGCGCTACGGCAAATGGATGCTTCAGAACGGGCTGATCGACACCGAGCCGACCCCGACATCGCTCACCAACGAGTACCTGCCGGGCGCAGGTGTCTAAGCGGCGAAACGGACGCCCGCGCCGCCGCCTGAAGCCTTGACACCGAGGGCATGCAGGCCGGCGAGTCCGGCCCATCCGTCCTGCTCGTAGCGACCGAAGAAGGCCCGGACCTCGGCCTCATCCGCGCGCGCGCTCGGACCTTGCTCCGGGCGCAGGTACCGGCCGACGAATTTCAGGTAAGCGAGGTCCCCAGCGGGGAGCTGGTCGTAGCGCTGCTGACCGTGCAGGCCCAGGACGGCGACCGTCCAAGACCCGATGCCTCCGATCGCGCGCAGACGGCGCCATCCGTCCTCCGGCACCGCGTCACCGTCGAGCACGACCCTTCCGCGAGCGACCTCGCGCGCCGCCCTGACCATCGAGATCGCCCGGGACGGCGCGAGGTCGAGCGCTTCGAGCTCGGCGGGCGCGAGTCCGGCCACGGTCTCTGCATCGGGCGGAACCCAAAGTGCGTCCGCACCGTCCCACGACCTAATCCGCGTCCCGAACCGGTAGGTGATCTTCCGCTCGATCTGAGCGGCTCTCACGTACTCGATCAGCTGTTCGCAAATCGCCCAGCAAAGCGCTTCGAACGCAACCGGACGGCCGTTCGGACGCAGGTGCGGCCGGCTGCGCACCGACGGGCCGATCAGCGGGTCGCTGCAGTAACGCTCGTAGAACGGGCGCAGGTCTACATCGACACCGAGCGCACGCCGCATCTGAGCGATCGCTGCGCGGGCCGCGTCGCCGTCACTGGAACGCGCCCCGAAGACGACACGGTCGGCTGAGGGCTGCCCCACCCGGATGGCGACGGCGTGTCCGTTGATCGACAGTCCGCGCTCAATCACGCCGCCGTCTCGGCGCTTGAGCACGCCATCAAGGCCCCCGCCGCGTGGCAGCTTGAACGTCCAGACTGGACGCGCCTCCTCTCTGACTTCCTCGGCCCAGCCGCAGGCCATCAGGGCTTGTCGAGCAGGTGAACGTCGATCTTGAACGAGCGCGTGGCGACGACCTTGGGCTCGGCGACGCGCTTGCGGAAGAGCCGGCGCGGCGCCCGTGACGAGCTTGTGCGCGCCCGCAGCACAGTCGTGATCGCACCCGCGGCAAAGCTCGAGAGGGCCAGCACGGCGCCACGCTTGACCTCCGGAGACAGCGCAAGCGCCGCAAATCGGGGCGTGTGCACCACCGCGTGAGAGTCGCTGACGCGCGTGACGACGGGCTCGACGTCAACGTCGACGATTTCGACCGCGTCGACCTCCTCGACGAAGGCGACGTGCGTGTCTTCGGTTGCCACGGGCTGATTGTCGCGCATCGGCCCGACGGTGTGCATCAGCTGTCCGCGGGCTGACCGAGCCGCTGCGGCTCTGCCGCCGGGTCGAGCAGCCGCTCATACATCCGATAGCGCTTGATGATCTTGCCGCCCATCGCTTCCATCCCGCGGTTCATCGGCTCGTTGGTTTCGAGGATCCAGCCGGTTTCGCCGTAGTGCACGAGCGGGTCTCGCTCACACACGTCGTAGTGCTCCATGTAGAGCGCGCCGGCGACGCCCGTGTGCTGGTGCTCGGGCTTCACGCCGAGGAACCCGACTCGCACACCGGTGATGTACTTGTTGCGCCTCAGGTACTTCAGCCAGCCAAACGGCAGCAGCCGTCCGTTCATGTGCTTGAGCGCCATGTTGATGTCGGGGACGGTGATCGCGATTGCGACCGGCTCGCCATCGATCTCGGCGACCATGAACCACGGCTTGGCGTAAACGAGCTGCATCTCGTGGCCGTACTGATCGAGATCCTCTTTGCCGTACGGCACGAAGCCCCAGTTCTTGCTCCACGCCTGGTTGTAGGTCTCGGCGAACACGTCGAGGTCCTTGCGCAGCCTGCGCCGCGACATCTTGCGGATCTTTACGCCGTGCTCGCTCACGGCCTTCTCGCCAACCTCAACGAGCGCGGGCAGGACGTTGCCACGGTCCCCGACATCGAGGTGGTACATGAACAGGTCGACGACCTTCTCCAGGCCCGCCTGCTCCATCAGGCCCTGGTAGTAGCGCGGGTGCCAGGGCTCACGGATCATCGGCTCGATGTCGTGACCCTCGACCACGATGCCGGACTCGTCGTTGACCGTGAAGTCGGCCGGGCCGACCATCCGCTCCATGCCGCGCTCGCGCAGCCAGTCCGATGCGGCGTCGAGCAGGGCACCGGCGATCGCGGGGTCGTCCTCTGCCTCGATGAAGCCGAACCATCCCCAGCGGGCACCGTGATGGTCGTTGTAGGCGCGATCGATGTGGGCGCTGATGCGGCCGACGACTTCACCGCCGCGGTGCGCGCAGAACAGCTCGTAGTCCATGCGCTTGGCGTACGTGCCGAAGCGGCGCGAGAGGAACATCCTGCGCTCGACCTTGAGCGGCGGGATCCAAGGCGTACCGGCGTGCAGCCGGTACGGAAGGTCGATGAACTCTCCAACCTCTCTGAAGGAGCGGGCTGGACGGATCTCGATCGTGTCTGGCACCGGTCAAAGCACCCTATACGCTCGGGGATATGACGGCCGAGGCCCAGTCCGACGTCTTTGAGAAGGCGCGCACGCATGACCGAGTCGAGCTGCTTGCAGCCGCCAAGGAGCACGACCTGCTGCCCTATTTCAGGGTGATGGAATCGCCTGCGCGACCGGTCGTGACGATGGAGGGCGCCGAGCGGATCATGCTCGGAGGCAACAACTACCTGGGACTCACCGAGGATCCTCGCGTAATCGCGGGAGCGCGCGACGCTCTCGACCAGTACGGCACTGGAATGACAGGTTCGCGGCTGCTCAACGGCACGCTTGAGCTGCACCTGGAGCTAGAGCGCGAGATCGCCGAATGGATGGGAACCGACGATGCCTTGGTCTTTACCACGGGCCATCAGGCAAACGTGGGCACGCTCGGGACGATCCTCGCTCCAGGCGACACCGTGATCGCGGACTCCGCAGACCACGCTTCGATCCTCGACGGCTGCCTGCTGAGCCGCGCGAAGCTGCGGCCGTTCCGCCACAACCGCCTCGACAAGCTCGAAAAGCAGCTCGAGCGGGCTCAGGGCGACGGTGGCGGCGTTCTCGTCGTCGTAGACGGCGTGTTCTCGATGGAGGGAGACATTGCCCCTCTGAGGGAGATCTCGGCGCTCTGTGAGCGCTACGGCGCCCGGCTGATGGTCGACGAGGCACACGGCGCGGGCGTGCTCGGAGCCAATGGCACCGGCGCCAGCGAACTGCTCGGGGTCTCAGGCAAGGCCGACCTCCGGATGGGCACGTTCTCCAAGTCGCTCGCATCCTGTGGCGGTTTCGTGGCCGGTCCCGCCGACGTCATCGAGTACCTCCGGTTCTCGTCGCGGTCGTTCCTGTTCACGGCATCGGCTGTGCCGGCTGCCACAGGCGCAGCACTCGCCGCCCTACGCATCGTCCGCACGGACGAAGGCAGGCAGCTGCTCGCCGACGTGCTCGACCGCGCGCGCCGCTGGCGCGACGGCCTCGCCGATCTCGGGCTCGCAGTCGTTGCGCCCCAGGAGCTGCCCGACGGCGGAGACATCGTCACCCCGATCGTGCCGGTGCTGGTGGGCGACGACTGGAAGGCAGCATTGCTGTGGCGCGCGCTGTTCGACGCCGGGGTGTTTGTGAACGTCGCTCTGCACCCCGCCGTGCCGCCTGGCGGTGCTCTGCTGCGCACCAGCGTGATGGCAACACACGACGACCAGACGCTCGACCGCGCCCTCGACGTGTTCGCACAGGTCAAGACGACGTTCGAAGCCGAACACGGCCCCCTCCCCACTAGCCACGATTGACCCTCCCCAAGCTTGGGGAGATGTTGAGAGCGTGTGAAAGAAATTCATGCTCTGAGCGCATGTTCTGCGCAGATGCGGTTGCGGTCGCCAGCGGGCTGGCCTAGGTTGCGCCAGGCGCGTAGGACGGCGCTGACGGCGGAGAGCCAAGAGGGACCACCCACCCGAACAACCGCGTGAGCGGAAGTTGGGGTGAGCGATCTCTCGCTCGCGATTGCGAGCCCTCTGCTGCACCCCTCAATTCCCCAATAACCCCCGAGCCGCCTGGTCCCCGGCCAGGACGGAAGGAGAATGTATGTCCGCAACAGCCACGCTGACCCCTGCCAACGATGCCCCGCAGCACCTGCGCGCACTTGCTCGCGCAAACGAGGTGCGCCTCGCACGCGCTGAGCTCAAGCGCCGTGTCGCAGATGGTGACGTTGCAGTGGCCGACTTGGTCTTGGATTGCCCGTGGGAAGCGGCTTCGATGCCGATCGCTGAACTGCTGATGAGCCAGCGCCGGTGGGGCGTCAACCGCTGCCGCCGAGTGCTCCAGGCCATCCCGGTGCCTGAGAACAAGCCGGTCGGCGCGATGACCGACCGCCAGCGTCGCGAGCTCGCGCCGCGGCTCGCCGCCTAGGGTGAGCCACCCCACGCGCCGGCACCGGGGGGTCGCCGGCCAGTGGGCCTGAGCTACAGCCCACGGTCAATTTGGGGTTGACCGTGGGACTAGCTCACCGGTTGAGAGGTGTGCCGAGCTCGATCAGGTGCCCGTCTGGGTCACGGAAGTAGATCGAGCTGAACTGCCTGCGGTCGTACAGCTCTGAGACCGCGACGCCGTGGTCCTCGAGGTAGCTGCGCCAGGCCTGCAGCTCGTCCCGACCGCTCACCAGGAACGCGAAGTGGTGGACGCCTCCGCGCCCCTGCGTTGCTTCCTCCATCGAGGGGTACTCCATGAACGAGATCAGCGTGCCGGGTGTGCCAGCAGCGTCACCGAACCAGAAGAGCCGTGCGTCTGGGTCGTCGTCGTTGCGCCCCGCCTCGACGAGCGCCAGCCCGAGAACGTCGCGGTAGAACTCCGTGGTGCGGTCGAGGTCGCGGACGATCGCTGTGAGGTGGTGGAGGCCTTGGAGACGCATCCTGCGCGGCTCTTCGGCCGCCGGTGCGGGGCTGATCTCCTGATCGCTCATACCCTGAAGCCTATGCCGCCGCTGCGACGCTTGAAGAGCTCGCGCAGTTGCCAGAACGCAAAGCCGAAGACCGCGAGCAGCGCGATCGGGGCTACCTGCTTGGGAATGAGGGCCCATTCGTGCCAAAGCACCCAGCAGATCCCTGCCACCGCGACAGACGGGATGCCGCTCAGGATCAGTGTGTGAGAGCGGTACCCGGCGAGGTGCTCACGGAGGGCGAGTTCGGCCGACGAGAGCGCGATGAGCGCGAAGCCGCCCCCGACAAGCGCGACCTGCCGGTCACCCGATCCCCAGACGATCCCCACGATCGCGAGCACGATGCCGATCAGGTTGACCAGCTCTGTCAGCGGGAAAGGGTGCCAAGGCGGCTTGGGCGCCTCCTCGGGGTCGGACTTGATGCTCGGGCGGTCGCCAGCCATCTGCAGGGATGCTAGAGGCCGCCAAGCATGCGTCGAAGCTGCGCGCGCAGCTGCCGGGCGTCGACCGAGCCGATGATCGTGCCCGCAACACGCCCACCGCGACGCACGACGGTGATTTGCGGACACAGTTCGATTCCGAAGCTGGCGGCCAGCGCACCGTCACGGTCAAAGGCCAAAGGAGTGTTCCACCGCCGTGCCTGCTTCCTCCACTCATCGCGGTCACCCCGCACAGCAACCGCCAGCGCATTCACCGGCCCCCCGGCTGTGAGCACGCTGTCGAGTACGTCGAGCTGGCGTTCGCAGCGGTCTCGCGAGGTGATGAAGAGGATCGCGGCGGGCTTGCGCCGCACGAGGTCGCAGCTATTGACAATCCCCGGACCGCGGACTGAGCAGGCAGCGACCGCCCCTGCCTCGCCGGAGTCTGCTCGGCGGGCCAGGTTCACGTCGCCGTCGATGTCCGAAGCAGCCAGAGGTGCGGCGAACGGCGGGATTACCGAGCCGACCTTGAGGCCGCGTGCTGCATCCCCCGCCCCGCCTGTCATCAGCAGCAGCGGCACTGCGATGACGCCGACCACGACGACAAGCCCGAGGAGCCACGTCCAGGACGCGCGCTGAGGCGCCTCTGACTCCTGCGGCTCAGGATGCTCGGTCATCGCCTACCTGGCGATCTGAAGCGAACATGGCGATCGCCGACGGAAGGATCACCAGCACGGCGACCACGGCGACAGCCAAATCGATGACCGTCACCAGGCCGAAGTCGCGCAGCATCCTGATTTGACTCGCGATGAGCACCGCAAACCCGGCGATTGCCGTCACTGCAGACACGACGACCGACCTACCGGTTGAACCGTAGGTTTCAGCCAAGGCCTCAGCGAAGCTGGCACCGTTCTGTCGTGCTCGCCGGTGGCGCTCTGAGAGCAGCACGCTGAACTCCGTGGCGATCGCGATCACGAGCGCACTCAGGGTGACGGACATCGGGTTCAGCGGGACGCGCGTCGCGAGCAGGATCAGGGGTGCCCAACCGGTCGCAATCACGATCGGCACGAGCGGAACAAGCACCCGTCGCCAGTTGCCCAGGAGCAGGCGCAGCACAGCGCCGACGACAAGCAGGCCGGCGAGCAACGTAAGCAGCCGGCGGACGGGCGAGCTGATGGCCTCGTTGGCATCTGCGGCGAGTACCGGCAGCCCGACCACCGTGGCCTTGACGCCTTCCGGAGGATCGAGCTCGTCGCGCATCCGGTCGAGCACCTCCGACTGGCGCTCGAGCGACATCAGCCTGATGCCGAACGCGACCGTTGCGGCGCGGCGATCTTGGGTGATGACGTTCTGGCTGAAGGAGTCAGGGATGACCTTCAGCAGCCCTTCGATCTGCGCCTGCGTCGGCTTCTTGAAGCCCGAGAGCAAGTCTGGCAGCGAGAACGCTGGGCAGAGGTCGGCCTTGCCGCAGCCGCGCTTCTCGGAGTAGCCGACCGACTTCAGCACGCGCTGCTGGTAGGTCGACATCCACTTGACGACCGCCGGGTCCGTGACTCGCTTGCCTTCAACAAGCACGTCGATCTGACCGCCGACCCCGGTTGATTCCTGCAGGCCACGCAAGGCGGTGAGCGAGTCGAGGTTCTGGGGGGCGAGCTTGGTCACGTCCGACTCGACCGAGATCTGAGTCTCTGCCGCGAAGCCGACCAACGCCACGAGACCGGCAAGCAGCAGCACCCGATCAGGACGCACCTCCGCCGCGCGCGCCGACGCATCGCTGACCCTGCGGGCAAAGCGAGCACCTGCGCGCGTGAGCGGGTTGTCGCGCAGCAGCAGCGATGCTCCGCTGCCCGCAGCGCCGAGTCGGCCAATGAGCGCCCTCGGCCCGAAGCTGCGCCCACGCACCGCCAAGGCCGCCGGCCCAAGCAGAAGCGCCGTCACCAGCCCGACGAGCACTGCCACGACGAGCAGCAGCCCGAACGCCCGCACCATCGGCACAGGCGAGATCACGAGCACACAGAAGCCAGCAGCTGTTGTCAGAGCGGCGGCTGCGATCGTGGGCGCGTCGTCTCGTGCGACCGCAGCGACGGCGGGCACGAGCTCGTCTCCCCTCGCCCGCCTATCGGCGACACGGGCCTGAAGCTGAAGCGCATAATCGACGACGAGGCCGATCATGATCGGGGCGACGGCCACGGCCGCCACGGTGAGCGACGCGCCGACCAACGCGAGCAGGCCGAAGGTCACGGCTGCGGCTGCCAGCGCGACAAGCAGCGGAACAAGCCTGCGCCGAGTGCGGAACATGAGCGCCAACACCAACGCCATCACGACGATCGCGAAAGCGCCGAGTACGAGCAGTGCGTCACTGATCGAACCTGTCAGGTCTGAGAGCACGACTGGGGCACCCGTGACCGCGTAGGTTCCGCCGTTCTTGAGCTGCCACTGGCTCATGCGTGTGGCGGCGCGTATGTCTGCGATCGCGTCCTTCTGCTGCTGCTCGGTCAGGCCGCGGCGCAGACGGACGGTGATCAGCGCGGTATCGCGGGTCGGGAACAGATAGGCGAACCGCTGCTTGGGCGGCCCAGTGACCTGCCCGTTCTCGAAGACGAGCTTGCTGACGAACGTCTGATCGTTGATCGTCGGCTTCTGGAGGATCCCAAACTGCAGACCCAAGGTGCCGAGCTGCACGAGCGCCTGCTGCTGGACAGCCTGCGATGCAGCCTGCCCTGCGCGCTGCACCTGGTCCTCCGGCAGGCCCTGCGCGCGAGCGAGCTTACGAGCGTCCTTTGCGGCCTCGGATGCCTGCTCTCGGGAAAGAGCCACGCGCCGGTCGAACTCGTCGGCGATCTGAGAGGCAGAGGTGTTGATGAATGTGCCGGGCCCGATCACCGACTGGGCAGGCTGCAGCACTGCTAGCCGTGCGCACGGGCCGCTCTGCCCCGCCGTCGCTTGCTTGCCGGCGATGCAGCCTTCGAGCCCGAGCACACGTTCGAGATCGCTCGTCAGTACGAGGTTCGCCACCTTGCCCCCGATGCGCACGACGATGGCGTCCGAGCCGAACAGGTCCTGTGAACGCTCTGTCGCCTGATACGACGGGCTCCCGTCACCGAGCAGCGTGCGCGGACTCGTATCGGGCTCCAGGCGGGTGGTCAAGAGCGCAGCGAGCAGCACCGCCGCACCGGCAACGACCAGCACGAGCCGCGCCCGACTGACGGCGACCCGCATGGTCCACGTGACGAGCCGTGCGATCAGCGACATCGGCGCTGCTTGGGCCTACGGCACCGGCAGACCCGCGTGCAGACCGGCGGGATTCGCCTTGACCTGCGGGAAGCGAGTGATGTTGCCGTCGATGTCGAAACGCGGCTGCTGCTCACACTTGCCGGACGGCACTGTGCCACCGCTGAACGCGTACTTGAGCAGCGACTGGATCAGAGCGTCTTCCATCTGCCCATCGGCATCGAGCGTGACGTTGAGCGGACCGCCACAGCTGCGGCTGTCGTAGACGTCGAGCCCACCGGCGCTTGCCAGCTTGAGCCCGGCTCCTGGGAGCGTGTAAGCGTTCTGCCTGGTTGTCGGGAGGCGGTGCTCGTAGAGCGACATGCTCTCGGGGGTCAGCGGGTTTGTGACGCGTAAGACAAAAGACAGCTCGTTGCTG
Organism: uncultured Conexibacter sp.; assembly: GCA_964560235.1. Taxonomy (GTDB): domain Bacteria; phylum Actinomycetota; class Thermoleophilia; order Solirubrobacterales; family Solirubrobacteraceae; genus Baekduia. Next base: position 35,023 of record CAZLKZ010000005.1, read on the forward strand.
TCCCCGATCAACGCCCTTGTGCCGAGCGCAGCGGTCGCATTGCCGAGCACGGCGGTGATGTCGTTGCGGTAGAGGTTCGCCAGGTCAAGCACCGGCGCAAGGTTCGACAGTGGCGCGCTGAGCTCAGGCAAGAAGGCCCGCAGCTGCTTTACGAACTCGGTGGTGGCTGGCAGTCCCTTCTCCGATGCGTCCACGAGCGGGCCAACTCCCTTAACCAGGGCGGCCATGTCCGGCGCGCTGCGCGCTGCGGCCTGCAGCGTCGGCGAAGCCTGCTTGGCGGCCGGGATCAGCTCCTTGACCAGGGGGTCAGTGTTCTTGGCGTATGCCGAGAGCCGCTTGACGGTCGCGGTCAGCTCACGCTCGAAGGTCGGCAGCGCCTTGATCGCATCTGCGAGCTCAGTGTTTCGGCTGCCGGTCGTGGCGAACACGCGGTTGGAGTTCGTGATCAGCGAGGTGAGCTGGCCGTCCCGCTCGGTGAGCGCCGCCAGCACCTCCGCCGTGGAGCTCGAGAACTGCTTCGTCGCTGCCGACTGCGACTTCAGCGTCTTGAGGACCTTGCCTACCTCCTCCTCGAACCCAGGCAGGTTGCCGATCAGCTGCGAAACGTCCTGGCTACGGCCGTCGAAGGCTTCGGCCTGCTGGATGATCCAGTTCGAGAGATCCTTGCGGGTCTTCGGGTCGAACGTGCGCAGGATCTCGTCGAGCTCGACCGTTGGTGAGACTTGTGCTCGCGCGAGCGCTCCGCCCTCTTTGACGACCGGCCCTGAAGCGTTGCCCGGAGTGAGCTGGATGTAGGTCTCGCCGAGCAGTGTCTTCTGGCGCAGCGTCGCACGCGTGTTCGCCGGGATCGGTGCGAAGTCGGGCTTCATCTCGATCGTGGCGATCGAGAGCCCGTTCTGTTTGTTGGTCTGCAGGTCCTTGACCTTGCCGACGTTGACACCCGCGATCCGGACGTCGGCCTCACGCGCAAGCTGCGTGGCTTCACCGAACGGCACCGTAAACCGGTAGCCCTGCGCCTTCATCGGCGTCGACCCACCGAAGGTGAGCCACAGCCAGAGCAGCAGGATGAAGCACAGCAGCGCAAACGACACCATCGTGAGGATCTTGCCGACGCTTGGGATCTGCTTGTTCATCGGCTTCCCAAGACCCCCGGAGGCTGGTTTACGTAGCGCGCACAGACCTTCGGATCGCCGGTCGCGGCGATCTTGCGGTTGACCGGGTTGGCAACGCCCAGGATGGCGTAGAGCAGTTGGTTCCCGCCGAGGATCACCTGCTCAGCAGAGGTGATGGCCGAGCAGTCGAGCAGCAGCGCGCCACGGCGGATCGGGCCGTTTGCGTCCTGTCCTGCGAAGACCTGCGGGCCGATGTGGTTGACCCAGGCGAGGTAGTAGCCGTATCCCTCTTCGCTGCCCGCGGGGTTGTAGGCCAGCATGTTGAGCAGCTGGTTGGCGGCCTTGAAGCCGGAGGTCAGGTTCGGCGCAGCGTCTGCGAGGTTGCGCGCGGTCGGGCGCAGGATCTTGGTGACAGGCAGAATCTCGCGGGTATCGGGCCGGATCTCGTCGCGGATGATCGGCGTCGTCTCCTTGAAGAACGGACGCAGCTTGCGCTGAGTATCTGCGAGTGCGCGCGCACCGGGCCGCAGGTCACGCGCCGCCGGGCCGAGCGTCTTGGCGAGCTTCGTGCCCTTGCCGAGCGCGTCGTTGCTCTCCTTCAGCGTGCTCGGCAGCTCACGCAGTGCCTCCTGGATCCGCTGATCCTGGTCGGCGAACGCCTTGAGGCTCTTGTTGGATGCGTCGATCAGCTCGGCGAGCTGCTTGTCCTTGGTACCGACCGCCTCCATCAGGGTCTTGAAGTTCGTGATGGAGCGGCTGATGTTCGCGCGGCGCTTTCCGAGCTCCTCGGTGATCTTGCGGACGTCCCGGTTGATCGGCGCAAACCGGCGGAACGTCTCAGACAGGTTCTCGCTTTGGCCCTTCAGTCCCTCCCCGCCGCCTTGGATGAGCAGGCGCAGGTAGTTCCGCGTGTCCACGTCGACCGAGGCGAGGATCTCGTCGAAGTTCACGTTCGGCTCGGTCTGGGATGCCGGGATCGGTTCGTCCTTGCCCAGCTCGCCAGCGTTGGGCGTACCGGGGTCGAGCTGCACGAGCATGTCGTTGAGCCCGCTCTTCGGACGAAGCAGCGCGGTCGCGTTCTTGTAGATGTGGGCGTACTTCTTGCGGATCTTCATGCCGACCACGGCACGGCCGTCAACGAGCTTGACCGACGCGATCTCGCCAACAGGTACCCCGGCGATGTTGATCGTCTGGCCCTGGCCCGGCGTGACCGCCTGAGCCGTAGAGAACTCCGCCTTGTAGTCGACGAAGTCGGTGCCTATCACCGGCACCCAGTTGGGCAGGTAGAACCGCTGGTTGGACAGGATGTACCCGCCCACCGCGAGGCCGAGCGCGATCGTGCCGACTAGAGCCAGGAAGGGCGTCTTGTATTTGCGGATCGCGTTCTTCACCGCTCCTGCTCCTCCTGGAACGGATTCAGCTTGCCCATGAGCGCCCCGGCGACATCACCGGAATCGTCCGCGGAGCTGGTCAGCTTGGTGGTCAGTCCGGTGGCACCGGCCGGCGGTACGTACGGAGCGGCAGGGGTGCCGTCTGGACCGGAGCCGTCGGCGGGACCTTCGGGCTTGCCGTTGACGTCAGGCAGCTTCTGGTCCTTACAGGCCTTGTCGTAGACGTACGGCGGCAGCTTGCCGGGGTACGCAGGGCGGGTACCGAGCGGCTTCTTGTTCGAGCGGGCCCACTGGCGGAACGTGCCTTCCTTGGCGGTCTTGGTGCCGTACGGGCCTGTGGACCATGCCCAGTCGCCGCCGCCGACCTGGAAGCGCAGGTAGTAGCCGTTGCCGTCGAACGTCTGCCCCTCGCCGTTGAAGCCGACGAGCGTGTACCAGAACTCTTTGTAGTTCTCGACGCCGGTCGAGAACGCACCGTCATCGACCTTGATGTTGCCGAGCGGCAGCACGTAGTCCGTGATGCACTGGGCAACGCGATCAGCCTGCGGCAGGAAGCGGTTGTTCTCATCCGCGAGCTGAGCGAGTGAGCGGGTTGTCGGAGCGAGCTGCTCGGCAACTCCGCCGAGCTCCTGCTTGCCGACCAGCTTCGTGGCCTGCTCGATCCAGGGCAGAGAAGCGTCGATCGTCGCGCCGCTTTCTTTGACGCCTGGAATGAGCTCAAGTGCCAGCGCACGCACGTCAGGAAGCGCGGTCTCGAGTGCGTCGAATGCTTCGCGGCCGTTCCTGATCGTCGGGCCTAGCAACGCAATGCTGGCGCGCAGGTTGTCGCGCTCAGCGGCCAGTGCGCCGGTTGTGCGGTTGAGGTTGGTTACGAAGCCCTTGAGCGCGTTGTCGTCCTGCCCGATGGCTGCCGTGACCTTCGAGGTGGCGGCGATCAGGCGCGAGAGGTCGCGATTGTTCTCGCCGAGCAGGCCTTCGTTGACCTGGGCGGCGCCGCGCAAGCCGGGGGCCGCATCCTCCAGCGACATGTTCAGGGCCTCTGCAGCAGTCTTGCCGCGAACCATCGGGTCCTGGTCGGCGTCGTCGGCCGCGGTCGGCTCACGCGTCAGCGCGGTGCCGTAACCCGTCAGCAGCTCCTTGAGGTCCTCCCGCGTGTCGCTCTGGAGGATCGTGAGGATCTGGTCGAACTGCACCGGGGCGCTCGTCTGCGTGACTGGCAGTGGGTTGTCGCCGCTCTCGAGGCGCGGGCTCGCAGGCGAACCGGGCTTGAGATCAACGAACCAGTTGCCCTCGAGGAAGATGCGCGGGCGGATCTTGATGGTGGCGTCCTTGTGGATCGGCAGCGCCTCGTCGTTGAGCTCCATCACGACCACCGACGCACGCTTGGCCCCGTCGTCGTTGCCGTTGCCGTAAGGCTCCACTCGGAGGACCTTGCCCACGTTCACGCCGGCGATGCGCACCGGCGAGTTCTTGCGAATGGCTACTGCGTCGGTTACGACCGCGCGCAGCTCGTAGCCGCTCTTGAACGGAATCTCCTTCTTGAAACCGAAGTAGGCAAAGATCACCAGCCCGGCCAGCAGGATCAGGCCGGCTTTGAACGGATCCATGCCGCGGCGGTCCTTGCGCGCGGGGCGTGGCTCACCTGGCTTGAGCTTGCGAGCCACTACTTGCTCGCCTCCTTCGCAAACACCTTCGAGGCCTTGCGCTCGGTGTTCGTGCCCTGGTTGCCGGGCACGTTGCCGATTACCGACTTGCCCGGCGTCACGGTCTCGTTACCGGCCTCGCACTCCTTGACCTGGCCGGGGGCCGCGGTGTTCGGGTACGGGTTGCGCCGCAGATAGTTGAGCGGGCTACCGCCGCCGTTAGCGGGAGCGGCCGCTACGCCGGCCTCGCTGTTAGGCCCATCGCCGGGAAGCACGATCTGGAAGCGCTGCGCCGTACCGACGGAGTCGCCGACGCTGAGGTTTGAGGAGGCGCGATCGAGCAGCAGCGAGCCGTAGTTACAGACGGTCTGGGCCGGTGTCAGGAACGCGAGCAGCGGGTTGGCGATACCGCCGGTGAGCTTCAGATCCCGCACGCCGAGCTTGACGAGCGGATCAGCCGCTGTCGCTTTGACTTCAGCCAGCACGGGCCGCAGCCGCTTGTTGAGCGTGACCGAATCGGCGAGCGCAGGACCGATGCCCTCGAACGCGTCACCGATGTCCCTCGAGTTGTTGGCGACGGCGCGGGTGCCGGGACGGAGCGCAGCGAACAGCTCGGTCGAGTCCCGCAGGAACTCACGCTGCTTCGGCAGCTCTTCGATGAGCGCCTCCTGCAGCACCGGCCACTCGGTGATCGAGTCCTGGAGGTATGGGCGGGCGACCGATGCGAGCGCTGTGAAGGTACGGTCGAGATTCACGAACAGCTCAGCCTGCTCGTTGGCCACCGGCGCGACCTCTGCGCTGATCCTGCTGAGGCCCTTGACGAAGCCGGAGAGGTTCGTGTCTGGATCCGACAGATTGTCGGCGACAGGCTTGAGGTCTTTCAGCAGCGGCGCAAAGCCGGCGATGGCCGTGTTGAGTGCTTCGCCGCGGCCGGCAAGCGCATCCCCGATACCCGTTAGCTGGCGTTGCTGTGCGGCGCGCGTCTTCTCGTCGGCCCACGCGAACGCTTCGTCGAACTCGACCGGAGTATCGGACTGCGCGAGCGGGATCGTGCCGTTCTGAGGAATGCCCTCGTCGGACTTGCCTCGCGTGAGCTGCAGGTACTTGAGGCCGAGGGCCGACTTGAAGCGAACGAGCGTGGTCGTGTCCTTCGGCAGCTCGCGCAGCCTGTCCTCGATCTTGAGCGACAGGAGCGCCACCGTCTGACCGTTGTCGAGCCGCTTGGCCTTGACGTCGCTGATGAGACCGACGCGGTTCGCACCGATGCGGACCTCGTTACCGGCCACGAGGTTCGCCGCAGACGGCAGCTCGACCTTGAAGTTGTAGGTCGGAACGCCGGGCAACCCGCGGTTGGCGTTGTACGACAACATCACGGCGATCACGACCACAAGGGTCGTGGCGGCGCCGATCAGAATCGGGTTCGCGGCTATCGATCGGCGCTGCATCAGTCGCCCATCAGGTAGTCGAGGACGGCTGACTGCCCGTCCGTTGGCTGAGACTTGTCGGTTCCGAGGCCGCCAGGAACAGATGTCTTCTTGACCGGGTCAGTCTTGGCACCCGGCAGGATCGCGCTAGGTAGCGCAGCACGCTGCACCTTTGACGGCTGCACCTTCGAGCCGTCACGGTTACGCCCGATCGTCGGCTCTTTGGTGCTAGCGCTGGACGCTTCGGGCTCCACGAAGTTGGCGTTGCAGTCGCCCCCGGCCGGCACGTCCACGTAAGGCAGACAGACGTTCAGCACGGTCTGCGCGCGGAGATAGTGCCCGTCTTCGTCGTAGCCGTTAGCCGCCGCGGCGCTGTAGTAGAAGAAGTCCATCAGGCGCTCGAACCCACCGGTCTGGCGCAGGCTGACGAGCAGTTGCGACACGTTGTCGGCCAGAGGCTTGGCGTCCTTTGCGAACGTCTGAGCATCCTCGAGCACCGGCTTTGCGGTCAGCAGCGCGTCCTTGCTCTGGTCGAGCGTCGTGGCGAGCTCCTTGACGGCGGCGGTGCCCTCCTCGCCGAGTCCACCGAGACCGACAATCGCGCGGCTCAAGTCCTTGCCGGATGTCTTGAGATCGTCTGCCACCGGCTGCAGCTGGTCAGCGAGATCGCTGAGGGCTGCCATCGTCGGCCGGATCTCCCGCAGTGCTGCCGGGAGGGTCTCAAGGCCCTTCTCAAGTGGCTCGGAGCGCTCGGCCGATGCCTTGGCGACCTGGTTCATCGAATCGATCGCGCTGGCGACGTTGTCGCTCTTCGCCGCCAGCGGTGCGAGCGCCTTGTCGCCGTCCTCGGCGATCTGCACGAGCTGCTTGTTGTTCTCAGCGAGGACCGCGAGGACCTTCTCGACTGAGCGCAGCGTCGGGTTCGCTGCGCGGACCGCCTCGTTGATCGCCTTGCCGTTACCGGCGAGGCCGACACCCAGCTCGTTGAGGATGATCGTGAGCCGCTGGCGGTAAGGGAGGCGCAGCGTGTTGTTGACGAGATCGATGTCGATCGGGTTGACGGTGTTCTCAACCGGCAGCAGAAGCTGACCCTTGCCTGGGCCGTCCTCGATCTTCTTCAGCGCAGGAGCTTCCGCCTCGCCCGGTGCCTTGTCCTGAGTAAGCGAGCACTCCACGAAGCGCTCGCCGATCAGCGACTGGGGACGGATCTGGCACTCGGCGTCCTGCCGGAAGTCCTGGAACGCAGGGTCGGTGATGTCCAGCACCACGGCCGCCTTACGATCCTGGACGTCGAGAGACTTGATCGTGCCGATCGGCACGCCGGCAGATTTCACCTGCTCGCCGGGGATGATCGTGAACGCGTTGTAGAACATCGCGCGCACCTGGTAGTCGCTGCCGCTGTCCTCGCGGTTGATGTAGACGATCGCGGCGACAACAAACAGCGCCAGGAAGCCAAGGATCAGTGCGAAGCGTGCCTTCATGGCCCGGGCACCACCGAACTCGTGTCGCAGTCGAGGCCGTCGGGTGCGTACGGCGCCGAGCCGTCGGCCGGCGGTGTTGTGGCACTGCCGGGGCAGCGCTTGACCTGGCGCTGCTGCAGCGCGGTCTTGCGGTCAGCGGCCTTGCGAGCGGTGAACTTGGCCGAGTCCGGGCCTGTGCGCTCGTAGGCGAACGCGTCGACGACCGGCGATACGCGGGCGTAGTGCCCGTTCGCGTCGTAGTTGGCGGTCGTCTGGCCGAAGTCGCGGAACCAGCCGATGAAGTCCGGCGCGTAAGGCCGCAGGAACGAGAGCACCGGCGTGCTCTGCCGGAGAGAGTCGACCGTGTTGTCGAGGGCCGGGCCGCTGATCTTGGTCAGCTTGGGCTGGTTCTTCAGCAGGTCGGTGAGGTCGTTTGCAGCGCCCGGACGGCTGATCAGCAGACGAAGGTTCTTGATCGTCGGCTCGCCATCCTCAACAAGCGGCCGGAGCTTGCGGAACAACGGCTCGAGCTTCGGAGCCACCGGCTTTGAAGCGTCGGTGAGCTTGTCGAGATCATCCAATGCGGCACGCAGGCTCACGAGCGTGGTGTTGCCGCTGCGCAGCGCCGCCGGGAATTCGGCCAGCGCTTGGTCGAGCGAGTCGCCCTCGTCTGCGATCGCGCCCATCGCAGACGCGGTGTTGCTGACGAGCCCTGAAACGTCGTCGCCGCGCTCGGCGAGAGCTGTCGTGACCTTCGCGGCGTTCACGATCGCATCGGAGAACGCCTGCTGGTCGCGGGTGAGCTCCGTTGAGACCCGGGTAAACGACTCGACAACCGGGTTGAAGTACTTGAGGGCCTCGTTGGCCTTGTCACCGTCGTTGCCGTACTGGGTCGACGAGCCCCGGATAACGTCCTGGAGACCCTTGCGAGTCTTCTCGTCGAGCGTCGCGAACAGCTGGTCGAGGTCGACGATCGTGGTCGTCTTGTCGACGCCAATGGTCGAGCCGTCCTTGATCTCCGGAGCGTTGTCCGGACCAAGCGACAACGCGATGTACCGGTTTGCCTGGCCTGACATCGACCCGGCTCGGATCGTCGCGGTCGTGCCCGCGTGGAGCGGCGCGTAGGGCTCTTCGACATCGACCTTGATCGCCGCGCGGTTGTCATCGGTGAGGCCGATGCTCTTGACCTTGCCGATCGACCGTCCGGCGACTCGCACCTGGTTGCCCTTGACGAGCTGCCCGGCGTTCTGGAAGACGAAGGTGTACTCCTGGGTGCTGTTACGCGTGACTAGCCACGCCGCGACCAGCGCCACGATTACGAGCGCTGAGACGACCAGTGTGCGGGTCGCCTTCACAGGCGGGATGCGCCTGTGGTCGAGGGGTTGTCAGTGCGGCAGGCCATTACTCCATGCCCAGTGGGCCCTGTGACTCTCCTGAGAGGAACTGGCGGACGAAGGCGTTGTCTGAGTCGAACAGCTCCTCAGCGGGACCTGCCTCGACGATGCGGCCCTTCCACAGCACGCAGATGTACTCAGCGACGCGCCGGGCGCTCATGATGTCGTGGGTGATGACGCAGTAGCAGCCACGGTTCTCTTCGTGGATCTCCTGAATCAGCTCACAGAGCAGAGCGGTGCGGACGGGGTCAAGACCAGAGTCCGGCTCGTCGAAGAGCACGATCGACGGGTCGAGCACCAGAGCACGAGCGAAGCCGGCGCGCTTGCGCATGCCGCCCGAGAGCTCGTTGGGCATCTTGTCCTCGGCGGACGCTAGGCCGACCTCGGCGAGACGGTGACGGACGATCGAGAGGATCTCCTCCTCGCTCTTGTCGGTGTGCTGGCGCAGCGGGAAGGCGACGTTGTCGAGCAGGTTCATCGAACCGAACAGCGCGCCATCCTGGAACAGCACGCCGAACTTCTTGCGCATCGCGAAGAGCTCTTCGTCGAGCATGTGCGGCACCGACTCGCCGTGCACGAGCACGTCGCCCTCGTCGGGGTAGAGGAGGCCGACCATGTGCTTGATGCACACGGACTTACCGGTACCTGACGGACCGAGGATCATCGAGATCTTGTCGTCCGGAAGGCCCATGTTCAGGCCGCGAAGGATCTTGTTGCGACCGAAGGCCTTGTGCACGTCGACGAACTCGACCGCGTCCTGCACGCCGGTCGGGCGGTTCATACCCGTGTGCCAGCGGTACTCGTCCTCCTCGTCGTGAGCAGGCGGCGCCTCGCGCACCACGCTCATGTCGACTTCGTCCTCGGGACGGTTCTCTGGTGTCTCTGACATTTGCTCAGCCTCCGATTGGGGCTCGAGGGTTGGTGCCCCAGAAGATCTGGGTGCCCAGCATTCCGATGATGTGCACGAGCACGATGTTCAACGCCATCGATTTCGCGGTAGCAGTACCCACGCCGACCGGTCCCCCGGTCACGTGGTAGCCGTAGTAACAACCGACGAGCACTACGACCGTGCCCATCGTCATCGCCTTGATCACGCTGAAGAACAGGTCAGGCGGGTTCTGGAACATCCAGAAAATCAGCGAATAGCCGCCCGACGAAACCTCGCCGACCTGCACGACCACCGCCAGGTAGCTGGCAAAGAAGCCGGCACCGACAGCGGCGATGTAGATGAATGGCAGGACCAGCCACGAAGCGAGCAGCTTGGTGCAGCACAGGAACAGCACGGAGTCGAAGCCCATGACCTCGAGCGCGTCGATCTCGTCCGAGATCCGCATGGCGCCGAGCTCGGCGACGATTCCGGTGCCGACCTTCGCCGACATCATGTAGCCGAAGCCGTAAGGCACGATCTCGCGCAGGTCGCACAGCGCCGTGAACGCGCCGGCGTACGCCGAAGCACCCTGCGCCTTGGTCAGGTACGCGCCCTCGATGCCGCACTGCAGACCGACGAAGAACACCAGCGTCCAGATCACCAGCGTCGATCCGAGGATCAGCAGGCCGCACTGGCGCAGCACCTCGCCCGAGAACCGCAGCACGCGGAGCGAGTACACGTTGCACAGGATCTGGCCGAAGAACTTGGCCATTTCGCCTGTGGTGGTGAGCCATGAGCGGAGAGTTACCGGCATGTCAGCGGATGATCTGCATGTCGGGGTTGGTCGCCAGCAGCGTCTGCGTAAAGACGTAGTTGAAGGCGAAGACGGCGATGAACGTGAGCACGACCGCCTGGTTGACCGCGCGTCCCACGCCCTCAGCACCGCCGGATGCGGTCATGCCCTTGTAACAGCAGACGATCGCGGTGATCGCGCCGAACATGATGCACTTGATGACCGAGGCCCAGAGGTCGGTAATCGACGACTGCTGGAAGAAGGTTGCGAAGAACGGCCCGAGCGGCTCTCCGTAGACGAGCGAGGCGAGCACGCCGCCCGAGATGCCGAACATGATCGTGAAGACGTCGAAGAGGCCGGTCACGATCATCAGCGCCAGGAAGCGCGGGACGACGAGGTTCTTGACGGGATCGACACCGAGTACCTGGAGAGCGTCTAGCTCCTCGCGCACCTTGCGGGCACCGAGGTCAGCGGTGATCGCGGTGCCGGCAACACCCGCGACGATGATGGCGCAGATGAACGGCGCGAACTCGCGGGTGACCGCGAGGTTGAAGAAGCTGCCGAGCCGGTCGGGAGCACCGAGCACGGTGAGGAACCCGAGCGCCTGGAGGCCCGGTGCGCCGTAGGTAACGGCCACCGTGGAAATCATCAGGGGCAGCCAGCAAAGACGCAGCACAAACAGGAACTGGCCCATGAACTCGCCGCCGTACGGGTACGGCGGCTTGACGGCGGAGACCAAGGTCTTCCCCGTCAAGATCATCATGTCCCCTACCTCTTCTAGGAGGTTCTTAGCGGGCTGAAGAGCCCGTTCGGCGACTGTGGCGGCCACTGATTCCTGGTTTCTCCCCTGAGAGATGCGCATGCGTGACGGCCGACACACGACACATCACGCGTTCGGCAGCATACGTGAATTTGGAGTGAATGCGCCACCCCGAAATGTTGCGCCAGCATTACGGTCGTCTCAAATGACCCTCAGGTGGTACGTTGGGCGCGTGCATGCCTTGGGGAGGAGCTCGCTAGTCGCGGTAGCTCTGTCGGCAACCGTCTTTGCCGTCGGATGTGGCGACGATGAATCGACCGGCGAGAACACGAAGGTCAACCTTCAGCTCGTCAGCGCCACCTTCCCCGAGCGTCAAGAGCTTGCCAAGCAGGCAACAATGTCGATCGTTGTGCGCAACCCCGGCGACGAGCCCGTGCAGATGGTTACCGCGACCGTTAGCCCTGGCGGAACCGGCGAGACAGGCTCTGCGTTCCAGGCGCCGGTCGGAGGCGCCGACGCGTCTGACTCGAGCAGGCCGATCTGGATCGTCGACGAGGCGCCTCTCAACGGCGTGACCGCCGACCCAGCTGTGACACGCCTCGGCCCGATCGAAGCGGGCAAGACCGTCGCCTTCAAGTGGAAGGTCACGCCGGTCCGCACCGGCAAGCACCCGATCCGTTGGGCGATCGGCGCCGACCTCAAGGGCGAGCAGACGGTCATCGACGATGCAGGCGAGCCGATCGAAGGCCGCTTCGACGTCGAGATCGGCGACTGACGCTCTCCTCGCCCGAGGCGTTTGGGCAAAAGAAAAGGCGCCGGCCGATTGGCCGACGCCTTCCCTTGGAGAGAACTAAGCCGCGGCTCAGTCGTCGTGATGAGCCTGGGTGATGTCCTCACCCGACTCGCCGGTACGAACGCGGTAGGCCTCGTCGACCGGCATCACGAACACCTTGCCGTCACCGACGGCTCCGGTGCGCGCGTGTTTGAGCACGGCGTCGACGACGGTCTGGACCGAGTCGTCAGAGACGACGCACTCGACCTTGACCTTGGGCCGGAGGTAGTTCGTCAGCTCGGCACCTCGGTATCGCTCCGTGATGCCCTTCTGGCGACCTGACCCCTTCACCTCACTGATCGTGAGCGACGGGAATCCCAGGCCCAACAGCTCCGCACGGATCGGCTCGAACGCCTCGTGCCGTACGTACGCTACGACCATCTTCATGCCGTCACCTCACTAGTCGCGGTTGCAGGTTGCGCGCTACCACCGGTCTGCGGAGTAGCGGCAAGACCGTATCCGACCAGCTCGGATTCCGGAATGAACTGCTCCGGGTATCCGTACATGCCGTGCTCGGAGATGTCGAGACCGTCGATCTCCTCTTCCTCACTGACGCGCAGACCGAAGGTCTTGTCGATCAGGAAGAAAACGAGCAGCGATGACAGCAGCACGAACGTGAATACGACCAGCACCGTGCCTGCCTGCACACCGAGCTGATTGAAGCTGCCGCTGTAGAACAGCCCCGGATCACCGATGCCGACCGACTCTGCGAGCCGCGGCGAGGTGAAGAGACCGCACGCGAGCGTGCCCCAGATGCCTGCCAGGCCGTGAGCGGAAAGCGCGCCGACCGGGTCGTCGAGACGGAGACGCTCGAACAGGTAGACACCCCCGACAACGATCAGACCACCTACGAGTCCGATGATCGGAGCTGCCCAGAACTCGACGTAGCCCGACGGAGCGGTGATCGCAACGAGACCGGCGATCGCGCCGTTGCCGGACATACCGACATCGAGCTTGCCCGTGAGGAAGTACACGAGCATCGAGGCACCTACGACGCCGCCTGCAGCGCCGAGGTTCGTGACGGCGATGACTTCGGCGAAGGTGCTGCCACCGGTGCCGAGCGTCGAGCCACCGTTGAATCCGAACCAACCGAGCCACAGAATCACGGCACCGAGGCCGAACAGCGGCATGTTGTGCCCCGGGATCACGCGCGGCTTGCCGTCAGGGCCGTACTTGCCCTTACGCGGTCCGAGCACGATCAGCGCTGCGAGCGCAGCGGTCGCACCGGTGAGGTGCACGATCGATGAGCCTGCGAAGTCCTGGACCTCGCCGATCTTGCTCAGCAGACCAGTGCCGACCCAGCCCCAGTGGGCTACGAGCGGGTAGATGAGCGCGATGAACACGAATCCGAAGATCGGGTACGCGATGAACTTGATGCGCTCGAGCGTCGTGCCCCACACGATCGCGAGCGAGACCGCTGCGAACATGAACTGGAACACGAAGAACGTCGCCGTAGAGCCGTCGGATACGACGGTTTCGCCGGAGAACCCGTCCGTGTAGGACGTGCCGTGCTGCATGAAGAACCCGCTGTCGCCAGCGAGCAAGCCAGCGCCGCCGAAAGCGACTGCGAAGCCAGCGACCCACCATGCGATCGAGGCGACGGACAGGTTGACGAGAATCTTGGCAACGCCAGCGCCCACGTTCTTCTGGCGCGAAAAGCCGATCTCAAGCAGGAGGAAGCCCGCCTGCATGAAGAGCACGAGGCACGCGGCCACGATGATCCACAGGTTGTCCAGCTGACCGGCCACATCACCGATTGCCGGCTCGTCCTGTGCCAGCGCGGTGGCTGGGGCGAGTAGTGCGGCCGCGATCACGCCAAGCGCGAACGGACCCTTCTTAATGCGTCGCAAGAGAACCTCCTGATTGGTTGGTGCCGGAAAGTCTGGAGGCAGTCGGGCTCGCTTCGACTGTCCCGATGTTCAAACATCAGGCCGCGCTGTTGGCCCGGTGGAGCAGGGCCCGGGTACCGGGGCGCTCGGCCATCTACAACGCGCGCGGGGAACGGTGTACGACAGCGCGTACAACCGCCGGTGGCGATCTTTGGACACGCGTACAGCAGGGGTCAGCGGTGCCGGTTTACTCTTCTCGCAGGCGGTCCGCTCCCGGACCCGCTCGCTCACGCACAAGACTCGGAGATTCCGTTACGCCATGACGACCCGTTCACGCCGCCACAACGTCACCGCCGCCCAGTGGGTGGCCGATGAGACAAACGGCCTCGGTCCGATCGACCGCACCACTCCGGACGCCGCCCAATACGGCTCCAACGTCTTCACGGTCGAGCAGCAGCGCCGACGCCTTTCGAAGGACTCCTTCAAGGCACTACAGGCCTCTCTCGAAGAGGGCAAGCCGATGGAGCCGGTGCTCGCAGAGGCAGTCGCTCAGGCGATGCGCGACTGGGCGATGGAGAACGGCGCCACGCACTACACCCACTGGTTCCAGCCGCTGACCGGCCTCACCGCTGAGAAGCACGACTCCTTCTACAACCCGACGGGCGACGGCAAGACGATCGCTGAGTTCTCTGGCAAGGAGCTGATCCAGGGCGAGCCCGACGCTTCCTCCTTCCCGACCGGCGGCATTCGCGCCACTTTCGAGGCACGCGGCTATACCGCGTGGGACCCGACCTCCCCGGCGTTCCTGCTGGAGAACACCAACGGCACGTTCCTGTGCATCCCGACCGCATTCGTGTCGTGGACGGGCGAGGCACTGGATCACAAGATCCCGCTCCTACGTTCGATGGACGCACTCTCGAAGTCGGCGACCAAGGCGCTGCGCCTTTTCGGTGACATTGAGACCCAGCGCGTGTTCACCACGGTCGGCCCCGAGCAGGAGTACTTCCTGATCGACGAGCAGTTCTACTTCGAGCGTCCTGACCTCTACACCACCGGCCGCACGCTGTTTGGCGCCAAGCCACCGAAGGGGCATGAGCTCGACGAGCACTACTTCGGCTCGATCCCTGAGCGTGTCCTCGCGTACATGATGGACGTGGAAGAGGAGCTTCGCCGACTTGGCGTGCCGGTCAAGACCCGTCACAACGAGGTCGCACCGGGCCAGTACGAGCTCGCGCCGATCTTCGAGAACTCCAACGTCGGCTCCGACCACCAGCAGCTCACGATGCAGGTGCTACAGAACGTGGCTCGCCGCTACGGCCTCGTATGCCTGCTGCACGAGAAGCCCTTCGCCGGCGTCAACGGCTCGGGCAAGCACAACAACTGGTCGATGGGTACCGACGGCGGGGAGAACCTGCTCAACCCGGGTGACACTCCGGACGAGAACGCTCAGTTCCTGTTCTTCTGCTCGGCAGTCATCAAGGCCGTCAACAAGCACCAGGCCCTGCTCCGCGCTTCGGTTGCGAACGTCGGACAGGACCACCGCCTTGGTGCCAACGAGGCTCCGCCCGCGATCATCTCGATCTTCCTCGGCGCCGAGCTGCAGGCCGCGTTCGAGAAGGTCGCGACCGGCAAGGGCAAGCGCGTCAACAAGGGGCTGCTTGGCCTCGGCGCTGAAGTGCTCCCGAACCTGCCGAAGGACGGCGGCGACCGCAACCGCACCTCGCCGTTCGCCTTCACCGGCAACAAGTTCGAGTTCCGCGCGCTCGGTTCGTCGATGTCGCTCGGCTTCGTAAACACCGTGCTCAACACGATCGTCGCTGAGTCGATCGACGAGCTGTCCAAGCAGCTCACCAAGGAGCTCAAGACGAGCAAGGGCGACATCACCGCCGCCGTTTCCAAGGTTGTCAAGGCCGTGTGGAGCGAGAACAAGAACATCGTGTTCGGCGGCGACGGCTACTCGGTCGACTGGCACGAGGAGGCCAAGAAGCGTGGCCTGAAGAACCTGCGCACGACCCCGGACGCGCTGCCGGCCATCACCAGCCGTCAGACGATCAAGACGCTGAGCAGCTACGACGTGCTCTCAGAGCGTGAGCTCGAAGCTCGCTTTGAGGTGTTCTCCGAGCAGTACGCGGTCAAGCTGAACATCGAGTGCGAGACGGCCGCATCGATGGCTCGCACGATGATCCTCCCGGCAGCGACGCGTCACCTCGCGCAGCTGAAGGCAGCGGGCGTGGACGCGCTCGTCGAAGAGTTCGAGCCGGCAGTCGGCGAGCTGCACAAGGCGATCGTCAAGCTCGAGGACGTCAACAAGGCCGAGAACCAGGTCGACGAACCGCCGATCGCGTGGGCCAAGTACATGCGTGACAAGGGCATCCCGGCGATGGACGCGGTGCGCGAGATCGCAGACGGCCTCGAGAAGCAGGTCGCCGATGACCTGTGGCCGCTGCCGAAGTACTCGGAGATGCTCTTCATCCGCTAACGCGACAACGACATCCGAAGGTCCCCGGGAGGGCGGCCCGACCAGTGACGCATCACGTCGCAGGTTGGCCCGCCCTCCCGTCGTTGTGCGGCGTCACCTTTCTCGACGCAATGCGTTCTAGGTGCGTTCACTGCACTTACTCAAGGAGAACTCGCATGTCCCGTACAACCCGCGTGGCGGTGGTCGCCGTGCTCACAGCCTGTTGTGCTGCACCCGGACTGACCTCTGCCGCATCGGCCGCGCCGACCCGCGCTTGCCAACAGACGAAGGGCGGCAAGATTCGGCTGGTAGCCAAGCACGCCAGCTGCCGAAAGTCCGAGAGGCGCGTTTTTGTCACCGTCAAGGGCGCTCCCGGGAAGGACGGCAAGGATGGCAAAGACGGGAAAGACGGAAAGGACGGCATCTCGCCGTCGGCTAAGGCATTCGACGTGACCGTCGGTGTCGGCAACACGCGTCCGCTTGCGAAGTTCAACGACGTCGAACTGCAGATGTTCTGCGCAAACGACCTCACGAATGGCACGACGATTGAGGTCCGAGCCGCAAAGGGCCGGTACGTGAGCAGTGCTCAGTACCGGAACATTGAGGGCGGTGAGCCGAGCACGAAGCAGTTCCCGATGTGGAGCTATGCGACGGGCGTCGACTACTTCCAGGCGTTCGCGTCGTTGTTCGCCAACGCTACGGGCGTACAGGGCAACGAGGGTCACGTGACCGGAAGCATCACCACCGCGTCCGGCGTTGTGTACGTCAACACGTACATCAAGACCCTCCCCGGCGCGGACGCATGCACGGTGAGCGGCACCGCATTTCAGCTACCTATCGGGTAGTCCGCCGAAGGAGACTGCAGCTCCCGAGGGGCCCGCTCAAGCGGGCCTCTCGTCGTTGAGGGCATGCCGGCCTTCCCTCTGACGTTTCACAGCAATAGAGTCGCGGCTGCGCCCGGCACCCCGGCCGCCGTCTCATCTCGATTTCAAGGAGTCCTCAGTGTCCAATCGTTCCACCCATCGCCGCCTCGTAGCGGTGGTGATCGCAGCGCTCGCCGCTGCCATTGCATTCGTCGGGGTCGCATCCTCGGCCTCCGCCGCCACGATCTACGCCTGCCAGAAGAAGAAGACCGGCGCGATCGTTGTCGTTACAAAGAAAAAGAAGTGCAACAAGAAGACAGAGAAGAAGGTCAGCTGGAACACCCAGGGCAAGGCCGGCAAGAACGGCAAGGACGGCACGAACGGAACCAACGGCACGAACGGAACCAACGGTGCCAAGGGAGACAAGGGCGACAAGGGCGACGACGGCGAGCCGCGCTACGCCGTTCCGTTCAACATCAGCCGCAACATCAACAACAGCACGACCGACACGCTCGCAACCGTTGATGGTGCCCAGATCGACTACAAGTGCGGGACGATCCTGTTCGCCAACGTGGCCACGATCTCCGTCACCGGCGGTACCGGCAACCTCCAAGCAGGCGGGTTCTGGACGCAGACCGACGGAACATTCCCGACCGGCAGCACGCAGACCTACAGCTGGTACGACACGCTTGCGGCGGGAGCCAAGACATTCACATCCATTACGACCAACTGGTCCGGCACCGTTGGCACCAAGGGCCACGTCTCCGGCACAATCCGGACTACTAACGCTGTGGTGTTTATCGACGCATACCTATCGGTCGACACATCAGGCGCGAGCGCATGCATCCTCCGAGGAGCACTGCGCATCGTTCCCCGTCAGCAGCTGCTGATCATCTTCCCGATCATCACCCTCTGATCAGGAACCAGCGGTAAACGTCACGGGCGCTCGCTTCAGCGGGCGCCCGTTGTCGTTCCTGGGACGCCTAGCGCAGCGCTTCGAACGCATCGCGCGTGCGCTGGAGCTCTTCGTCGCTGATCGTGCCCTTGGCGTGCAGACGCTCGAGCTGGCGCTCGCGGAGATCTTCGGCGGCGATGTCGTGCCGTGAGGCGCCCCGGCTGCGGCCGCGCATCTCGCGAGGCGGACGGGACCTGAGGGTCGACACCGGCTCCACGCGCCGCCTGCGTCGACGCTTGCCTGAGCCGGCGATGCGGAGGAACAGCACCAAGGCGAGGATCGCCAAGACAGCCATCGACGATTTGACGGCGGTCGTCGACTCTGCGGCAGCGACGATCCAAAGCTCCATACGCCCGGGTAATCGGCAGCAAGCGAAAGGGATGCACCTGCACCTTGACACGATCGTGTCAAGGTTGCGCTATCGTGCCCTCTAATGCGTGATTTCCTAGCCGCGGTCCGTGATCACATCGTCGTCTTCGACGGCTCGATGGGTGCCACGCTCGAAGAGTTCGACCTCACCCCCGCCGACTACGGCGGCCTCGAAGGTAAGTGCCACGAAGCGCTCGTGCTGCACCGCCCCGACGTGATCCAGCAGCTGCACGAGTCGATGGTCGCCGCCGGTGCCGAAGTGGTCGAGACCGACACGTTCCAGGCGAGCCGCCTGAAGCTCGAGGAGTGGGGCCTCGGCGAGCACACCCTGGAGATCAACCAGAAGGCCGCCGAGATCGCCCGCAAGGCTGTCGGCGAGGACCTGTTTGTCGCGGGCTCGATCGGCCCGACCGGCCACCTCCCGGCCTCCGACGATCCGACGCTCGGCGCGATCACGTTCGCCGAGCTCGTTGAGGTGTTCACCGAGCAAGCCCAGGGCCTCGTACGAGGCGGGGTCGACCTGCTGATCATCGAGACGGCGCAGGACATCCTCGAGGTCAAGGCAGCGATCTTCGGCGCCCGCGCGGCGTTCAAGCTCGAAGGCCGCGAAGTGCCGATCCAGGTCTCGGTATCGCTGCTGCCCAACGGCGGCAAGATGCTGCTCGGCACCGACATCAACGCGGTGCTCACAACCCTCGAAGCGCTCAAGGTCGATGTGATCGGCCTCAACTGCTCGACCGGCCCCGGAGACATGCGTGACGCGGTGCGGTTCCTCGGCGAGAACTCGTCGACCCCGATCCACTGCATCCCGAACGCCGGCCTTCCGCAGCAGGGCCGCAACGGCGAGACGATCTTCCCTGAGGGCCCCGAAGAGCTCGCGACGGTGCTCGGCGAGTTCGTTGAGGAGCACGGCGTGTCGATCGTCGGAGGCTGCTGCGGCACCACCGTCGACCACATCCGCGCGATCGCCGACCGCGTCAAAGGCATCAAGCCGGGACCACGGCCCGCCCCGCGCGAGCCGCACCTCTCTTCGATGATCGCGGCGACGCCGCTGATCCAAGAGCCCGCCCCCACCCTCGTCGGTGAGCGCGTCAACTCGCAGGGCTCGCGCAAGGCCAAGGAGCTGCTGCTCGCAGACGACTACGACGGCCTCGTGCAGATCGCAGAGGACCAGGTCGAAGGCGGCGCACACGTGCTCGACCTCTGCGTCGCGCTAACCGAGCGCGCAGATGAGGCTGAGCAGATGAGGATGGTCGCCAAGAAGGTGCAGCTCTCGCAGCCCGCGCCCTTGCAGATCGACTCGACCGAGCCCGACGTGATCAAGCTGGCGCTGGAGCAGACATCCGGCCGCGCAATCGTCAACTCGGTCAACCTCGAAGCCGGCGAGGACAAGCTCAACACGGTCGTGCCGATGGCCGTCGAGCACGGCGCTGCCGTTATCGCGCTGACGATCGACGAGGTCGGCATGGCCAAGACAGCCGAGCGCAAGGTAGAGATCGCCAAGCGCATCACCGAGCTGTGCGAGGCCCACGGCCTGGACCGCGAGCTGCTGATCTTCGACGTGCTCACGTTCACGCTCACCACCGGCGACGACGAGTGGAAGCCGTCGGCGATCGAGACGATCAACGGCATCCGCGACGTCAAGGCAGCGCTCCCAGGCGTGAAGACCTCGCTCGGCGTCTCGAACGTGAGCTTCGGCGTCGGCCAGCCTGCGCGTGCGGTCATCAACTCGGTGTTCCTGCACCACTGCGTCGAGGCCGGCCTCGACCTCGCGATGGTCAACCCGAACCACATCACCCCTTACGGCGAGATCGACGAGGTCGAGCGCGAGCTCGCCAACGACCTCGTCTACAACAAGCGCGACGACGCACTGCAGCGCCTGATCGAGCACTTCGAGTCAAAGGGCGAGTCTGCCGAGGACGAGTCGCAGGCCGACCCGACCTCCGACATGGAGCCCGAAGAGGCTCTGCACTGGCACATCCTGCGCCGCAAGAAGGACGGCGTGGAGGCCCAGATCGACCGGTCGGTGGAGAAGATCGGCGCCGTCCCCACGCTGAACGACGTGCTGCTCCCTGCGATGAAGGAAGTTGGCGACAAGTTCGGTGCCGGCGAACTCATCCTCCCCTTCGTGCTGCAGAGCGCCGAGGTGATGAAGAAGGCCGTGGCCCAGCTCGAGAACTACCTCGACCGCATCGAGGGCTACACCAAGGGCACCGTGGTGCTCGCGACCGTGTTTGGCGATGTGCACGACATCGGTAAGTCGCTCGTCAACACAATCCTCACCAACAACGGCTACACGGTCGTCGACCTCGGCAAGCAGGTGCCCGTCTCGACGATCGTCGAGGCAGCAAAGGAGCACGACGCGACCGCGATCGGCCTGTCCGCGCTGCTCGTCTCTACCTCCAAGCAGATGCCGCTCTGCCTTCAGGAGCTCGACCGCGAAGGACTCGAATACCCGGTGCTGATCGGCGGCGCCGCGATCAACCGAGCATTCAGCTACCGCGCCGCGCACCTCAACGGCCTCGACGACGACAAGCTCTACGGCCCGGGCGTCTTCTACTGCAAGGACGCTTTCGAGGGCCTCAATGTCATGGACCAGCTGGTTGAGGGCGAGGCTCGTGAGCAGCTCGTAGCCAAGCTCCGCGACGAGGCCAACGCCTTCCGCGAGAAGGGCGACGACACCGAGGAGCTCGACACCTCCGACGACACCGTGCGCAGCGCCGCCGTGACCGACAACCCGATCCCGGAGCCCCCGTTCTGGGGAGTGCGCGAGATCGAGGTGCCGATCGAAGAGGTCTACCCCTACCTCGACACGCACGTGCTGTTCAAGCTCCATTGGGGCGGCCGCGGCGTAAAAGGCGAGGAGTGGCGCAAGCTGCTCGAGGACGACTTCCTCCCCCGCCTGCAGCGCATGTGGAAGGAGCAGACGTACCTGCACCCGCGCGCGCTGCTCGGCTACTTCCCGTGTTACAGCGAGGGCAACCAGATCGTCGTGCTCGACCCCGAGGACCGCGAGACCGAGCTGACCCGCTTCACCTGCCCGCGCCAGCCCAAGGGCGACCGCGTGTGCCTGGCCGACTTCTACCGGCCCAAGGGGCATCCGGACGGCCTCGACGTCGTGGCCGTACAGGCCGTAACGGTCGGCGATGAAGTCACCGAGCTGATGGCCAAGCTGGAGGCAGAAGGCGAGTTCGCAGAGCAGCTGTTCACTCACGGCATCGGCGTACAAACCGCGGAGGGCCTCGCTGAGTGGCTGCATGCCAAGGTGCGCTCGGACCTCGGTATCGAGCCGGGCCAGGGCCGCCGCTACTCGTGGGGCTACCCCGCCGTGCCCGACCAGGCACAGCATGCGAACGTCGACCAGTTGCTCGACCTCAGCCAGATCGGCATGGGCCTGTCGGGCGGCTTTGCTCCGACACCTGAGCAGTCGACGCTGGCCGTAGTGGCACACCACCCGCAGGCGTTCTACTTCGGCACCAAGCAGGGCCGCCTCAAGCCAGCAGCCGAGACCAGCCCGGACGAGCTGATCAAGGACTCGCCGCGCGACCCGCGTGTCGTCGCCGAGAGCCTCGGGACACCGCAGCTCGACGAGGACCCGCTCGAGGGCGGCGTCGCCGAGGGCGAAGGCACCACGCCGGTAGTCGCCGAGTACTGAGCTCAAAAATGAGAGCGATCACAGACCCCGCTTAGACGGGCGTTAGCCACGTCTGGGAGAACGTTCAGACAGATACGGCATCCTGCTGAATCACATGACTCCTCCCAAGCACATCTGGAGTGGCAACTGGCGCGAGCAGTCCGAGGCTGACGCGCGCGATCGCGGCACTCCAGAGCTGCCAACCGAGCAGGCTTACATCGCTACCGAGGAGCCCGCTCTGGCTGAGGAGCCAACGGTCGTTGCCGAGCCGGTCGCGGCGACGAAGGCCAAGCGCACGCTGGGTCCGATCGCAGTAACAGCGATCGCGCTCGTGGCAGGAGTAGGCGGGGCGGCCGGCACCGTCGCGTTGCTCGACAACAACGACGACGGCCCGGTTGCGGTGAGCAAGAACGCGCTCCCGAGCGCCACGACAAGCGCTGTGAAGCCCACCACCGGCGAGACGATCGCGACGTCGGTCTACAACGCAGCGGCTCCCGCGGTCGTGTCGATCCGCACTGCCGACGGCAGCGGCACCGGCTTCCTGATCGACAACAGCGGCACGATCGTCACCAACGATCACGTGATCGAAGACGCTCAGGGCGGCAAGGTCGAGGTGCGGTTCGGCACCGAAGGCCAGATCGTGTCCGGAAAGGTCGCAGAGGCTGATCCGTCTACCGACCTCGCGGTCGTGCTGATCTCCCCCGGGCTCGTGCCCAAGGGCGCCAAGCCGCTGAAGTTCGCCGACTCCGACGCGCTGCGTGTTGGCGACCAGGTGATCGCGATCGGCAACCCGTTCGGCCTCGACCGCACGCTCACGACCGGAGTTGTCTCGTCGCTCGGCCGCACGCTGACAGCGCCGAACAACTACCAGATCGACAACGTCATCCAGACCGATGCGGCGATCAACCCAGGCAACTCGGGCGGACCGCTGCTCGATACGGCCGGCAACGTGATCGGCGTCAACACGCAGATCGCAACGGGCTCTCAGTACAGCCAGGGCAACGTCGGCATCGGCTTCGCTGTCCCGTCGAACATGGCTCGGATAGTCGTACCGCAGCTACGCGTGGGCAAGCGCGTGCAGCACGCGTGGCTTGGAGTTGAGACCGGTCCGACCGAAACCACGTCGTCATCGATCAGCGGTGTGCGGATCGGCAAGCTCGTCGCGGGCGGCCCGGCCAGCGAGTCGGCGCTCCAGGTCGGCGACGTTGTGTCGGCAATCGATGGACAGGAACTCAAGTCGCCGACCGATCTGCCCGAGATCATCAACAACCATTCTCCAGGCGACGACATCACCCTTTCTGTACTCCGTGGATCCGCGCGAAAGGACATTCGCGTGACCCTCGGCGTACGCCCTAACCAGCGGTAGCGGATGGACGTCAGCTTCGCCTCACCGCTTGGCCTGCTCGGCCTTCTCGCAGTACCTGTGCTGGTGCTCTGGTACGTGGCCGTTTCAGCACGTCGTCGCAAGGTCGCAAACGCGTTCCGTGCGCCTGAGCTGGCGGCGTCTGTGACGCCGGTGACCCCAGGATTCCGCAGGCATGTGCCGGTGATCCTGCTGATCGCCGCCATCGCGTGTCTGCTCACGGCGATGGCACGCCCCCAGCGCACCGTCGCTGTGGCAGTCGAGCGCGCGCAGATCATGCTCGTGACCGACGTGAGCGGCTCGATGCTCTCTGACGACGTTGCCCCCAACCGGCTGAAGGCTGCTCAGTCGGCGTCGAGGAAGTTCCTCGATCAGGTGCCCGACGAGGTGAACGTGGGGATCATGGTCTTCAACCAGATCCCCCGCGTGCTGCAGAGCCCTACGACCGACCGCGAAGCCGCGCGCTCAGCGATCGACCAGTACCAGGCCAGCGGCGGCACAGCGACAGGCGACGCGATCATGGGTGCGCTGCGCGCGATGGGCAAGACGAGCGGCACCACCACGGGTGGCAAGAAGGGCCCGCCGTCGGCGATCGTGCTCCTCTCCGACGGAGTCTCCACCAAAGGCAGCGACCCGGTAGAGGCCGCGCAGGCTGCCAAGAAGGCCGGCGTCTCGATCTCGACCGTCGCTCTCGGCACGCCGGAGGGCACGATCAGCGTGCCGCGCCCGCGCGGGGCACCTGGATTTGAGACCCGCAAGGTGCCGCCGGACCCCGAGACTATGAAGCGGATCGCCGAGATAACCGGCGGCACGTTCACAGATGCCCCCACTTCGGCCGATCTCTCCGGCGTGTACAAGGAGCTCGGCTCTCAACTCGGCCGCCGAAACGAGAAGCGCGACATGACGGCGGGCATCGCCGGGCTTGCCGGACTGCTGGTGCTTTGCGCCTCTGCACTTTCACTGAAATGGTTCGGCCGACTGGCCTGATCGAAGTACCGTCCCAAGGACCCCAATGAGCGATTTCGACGACACCCAAACTGCCCACGACGACACCGACGCCGGCCGTATCCGCCCCGAGCGCCCTGGGCGCGTGGAGTTCACCCACCCCGACGACCAGCCCGCTCCGATGATCCGTGGCGCCAACGAGCCGCGTAACCAGCTCGATGACGCGCTGCACGAGATCAAGCGCGTGATCGTGGGCCAGGACGCGATGCTCGAGCGCCTGCTGGTCTCGCTGCTGGTCAGCGGCCACGTACTGCTCGAGGGCGTCCCGGGACTGGCGAAGACTCTCACCGTCAAGACGCTCGCCCAGGTGCTTGGCGGGTCGTTCAGCCGCATCCAGTTCACCCCCGACCTCGTGCCAGCGGACCTGATCGGTACCCGCGTATGGCGCCCAGATACAGGCAACTTCGACACCGAGCTCGGCCCGGTCTTCGGCAACTTTCTGCTCGCAGACGAGATCAACCGTGCTCCCGCCAAGGTGCAGTCGGCGCTGCTCGAATCGATGCAGGAGCGCCAGGTCACCATCGGCGGCGAGACGTTCCTGCTGCCCAAGCCGTTCCTCGTCCTCGCGACGCAGAATCCGATCGAGTCCGAAGGCACCTACCCCCTGCCTGACGCTCAGGTCGACCGCTTCTTGATGAAGATCATCGTCGACTACCCGTCGACCGGTGAGGAGGCCGCAATCGTGGGCCGCTCGCTGAGCCCCGAGGTTGACGTGCGGGAGCTGCTCAGCCTCGAACAGCTCGAGCAGTTCACCGAGCTCGTGGAGGACGTGCTCGTCGACCGCGACGTGATCGCGTACGCGGTTGCGATTGCCGACGCCACGCGCCACCCCGAGCGCTACGGGCTGCGCGACATGGGCCGGATGATCGAGTACGGCGCGAGCCCCCGTGGCCCGATCGGACTCGTGCAGGCCGCTCGCGCGCTGGCGCTGCTGCGCGGACGCGGCTACGTCGCGGCGACCGACATCTCAGACCTCGCGGCGGACGTGCTGCGCCACCGCATCGTGCTTACGTACGACGCGCTGAGCGAGGGCGTGACCTCCGACGACGTGCTGACCAAGGTGCTCGCCGCTGTCCCGCCGCCTCAGGCTCCGCCCGCATCTGTGAGCGGCGGACGCCGCCGCGGCAACTAGCCAGGAGCGATGGACGGGCGTCCGTCAAATATCGAGCCGCCCGCGGGGCGGCAGGGCCCCGGCCCGATGCCTCCAGCGATGATGGAGGCGCTCGACGTTGCCGTCGAGCGGCGGATCTCCAGCCTCTTCATCGGCGATCGGCGCGCCACCGGCGTCGGTATCGGCACAGAGCTGGCACAGATCCGGCCGTACCACGTCGGTGACGACGTACGGTCGCTCGATCCTGCCGCGTCTGCACGTACCGGTGTGCCGCACGTGCGGATGCAGGTGCCCGAGCGCGCGCTTACCACGTGGCTCGTCATCGACGTGTCCTCGTCGATGGCGTTTGGCACCGAAAACCGCCTCAAGGCAGACGTCGCTGAAGGTGCCGCCCTCGCGATCGGGCGCATGGCGCTCAAGCGAGCAGGTCAGCTCGGCATCCTGACCTTCGGCGCTGGCGAGGAGCAACTCTTGCTGCCCCCACGCTCCTCACGCGCGGGCATCATCGCGCTGCGCCGAGCGCTCGAGAAGGGCGTGGCAAAGGACGGCATCGACGACTCGCACGCTCTTGCAGGCGCACTACTTCGCCTCGGCAGGATCGCTCGCCCCGCGACTCTGATCGTGATCATCTCCGACTTTCGAGACGACGCTGCCTGGATCCAGCAGCTCGGGGCACTGCGAACACGCCACGCTGCGGTCGCCATCGAGGTGCACGATCCGCGCGAGGCCGAGCTGCCCGACGTTGGAAGACTTGCCGTTGTCGACCCGGAGACAGGCAAGCGCGTGCGGGTCAACACCTCCAGCCAGAAGCTGCGGCGCAAGTTCGCCGCGCTCGAGGCGGCTCGCAGGCAACTGCTGGCCGACGAGCTACGGCGACTGCACGTTGGCCACGTGCCGCTTTCCACCGGTGACGACTGGCTCGCCGCGCTCGGACGTGGGCTCGGACGATGAGCTTCGCCTCCCCCTGGTGGCTGCTGGTTCTGCTGGCTATACCGCTGCTGGCACTGCTCGCGGTGCAGCTTCGCGGCCGTCAGGACCGGTACGCGATCAGATTTCCAGCCGCAGACACGCTCGCGGCGGCCGCCGCGGACTCGCGCTCGGTGATCCAGCATGCCCCCGTGGCGCTGGTGCTGCTCGGACTTACGCTGCTCGGCCTAGCGCTCGCGAAGCCGCAGAGGACTGTGAAGGTCCCGATCGAGGGTGCGACGGTTGTGCTCGTGCTCGACCACTCGGGCTCGATGGCGGCAACCGACGTGGAGCCGACGCGCCTGGAGGCCGCTGTCTCCGCTGCCGAGCGCTTCATCGAGAAGACGCCTGAGAAGACCCGGATCGGGCTTGTGTCCTACTCCGATGGTCCCGACCAGGCGCTGCAGCCAACCGTCGATCGCGGGGCGATCAAGACGGGACTCAGGGCACTGACTCCGGACGGCGCTACGGCGACCGGGTCGGCACTACAGGTGGCACTGACGATGCTGCAGAACGAACCGAAGAAGAACGGCGCGCGGCCTCCGTCTGCGATCGTGCTCCTCTCTGACGGGCGCCGCACCGTCGGGTCCGACCCGCTGATCGCGGCGCGAGAGGCACGGGCGCAGAACGTGCCTATCTCCACCGTGGCACTCGGCACCCCGGGAGCAACGATCCCGAATCCGAACTTCCCGACTGAACGCATCGCCGTGCCTCCGGACCCCGAGACGCTCGGGGAGATAGCGTCCATCACGGGTGGCCGAGCGTTCAGCGCATCGGACGCTGACCGGCTGACATCGATCTACGAGTCGCTCGGCTCGTCGCTCGCAACACGCTCTGAAAAGCGGGATATCACTGAGCAGTTTGCTGCCGCGGGACTGCTCGTGCTGCTGCTTGGCGCACTGGCGTCAATCAGTCTCGCCGGCCGCGTGCCGTGAGCCTCGCACTGGCCGTCTAGACGCTTGTACTACCGGGCGCCGGACAGGTGTCCAGAACCGGCGCACGACACGACAGGTCTGGGTACTTTGCGCCGTTGTGTCAAGCATGCAGCACAAGCATCCTGCGTCTGCCCGCAAGCACAACCCCGCCCACTGCCCCACCTGCGAGCGGGACTTTGTCAACGCCACAGAGCTCGTCGACTTCCTCGACGAGGGCGTTTTCCTGATCCGTTTGGCGTGCAACAACTGCGGAACTGAACGCGTCGCAGAGATGGAAGACGCCGAGCTAGAGCAGCTCGAGCAGGCGCACCTCGAGGCGCAGGCAATGATGATCGAGGACCTCGCGGTCCTGCATTACAGCTCAGTCGCTGACCTGGCCTAGCCGCTAGAGCTGCACGCGCAGGACCGACTTGCCCGAGTGGGTCGTCGGGTTCGGTGCGCTCTCGACGGACACGTCGATGAAGTCGTACTGAGAGAGGTCGTCGTGCAGTTCCATCCCCGCTCGCACGCTGCCGTCAGCCGACACCCTGAATCCGCCTAGCGGCTTCATGTGACCGTCCGCTGCTGCCAGCCATGCTTCGTAGTGCTGGCCCTGGGCGCTCGGAGGCAAGCCGTTGCCGACGAGCTCCATGCGGTCACCCTCAACGGTCAGCTTTGCCATACCGGGCACCTGACCGACCGGCTGAAACACCAGCGTTGTTGATCCGGGTGCGGCAGGCTCACTACCGCCGCCGATCACGAATGCGAGGGCGATGCCTGCTGCCGCGAGGCCGGCGGCCAGCGGCGACAGAACCTGCCAACGTAGCCAGCGCCGACGCTCACGCGGAGTCTTGGCCTGCGCTGGACGCAGCGCGGGCGCCGGCTCGGGGCGACGCATCTCAGCCGGCATCGCGTTCAGCAGACCGGTGAGGCCACGCTGCTCTTCGACCGCTGCCGCAAAGATCGGGTCGTTCTCAATCAGTTGCTCGGCGACGATGCGCTCGTCGTCCTCGAGCATGTCCAGCGCAACGGCGCTCGGACTCACAGGCCAGTTGCTCATGACCATGCTCCTTCCGCCTCAAGCAGTGTTCGCAGCCGGTCGAGCCCTCTGACCATCCGGGCCTTGATCGTGCCGAGGGCGATGCCCGTGCGGTCAGCGATCTCCGTTTGTGAGCGGTCCTCGAAGAACCGCATCTCCAGGAGCACACGCTCCTCTTCTGGCAAGTCGTCAAGCAGCTGCCTGATGCGCCAGCTCTCGAGGATCTGATCCTCGCCGGAGTCCTGCGCAGGCCCTGAGATCGACTCGGGATCGATCGGGTCGGGCCGCTGCTTTCTCATCTCGTCGATCGCGCGCGAGCGAGCGATCATCAGTAGCCAGGTGGTGAGGCCAGCGCGAGCGGAGTCGTACTGCGCCCGGCGCTTCCACGCCTCTGCCATCACATGCTGGAAGACATCCTCTGCGGCCCCGCGATCTCGAAGGGTCTGCTTGAGGTAGCCGAAGACTGTCGCCCCGTACTGCTCGTGGATCTCCTCCACGGCACGCTCGTCGCCCGCCACAAATCGCGTCGCTAAGTCCTGCCACGCCAGAGGTGCGGAGGAGTCGGTCGATGCGTCGAGGTCGGCGGTCAACGGAAAAGTCAGGGTTGCAGCTTGAATCGCCACTGTATTGAGAGATACGCAAGGAGGCTGCGAGCGGTTGCCTCTGGAGACCAAATGTCCGAACTCGGACAGCGGTCGTTCATTGCCCAACCGAACCCTGAGGGCGACCCGTACCCCCGGCACCAACCCCTCCTGAAAGGACCGGTGATGTCCCGCAAAAAGATGATGGTCGCAGCACTCGCAGCGACCGCCCTGATGGCGATTCCGTCCTCGGCCTCCGCCGCTGACAAGAACATCGTGCAGATCGCGTCCGGCGATAAGAACTTCTCCACGCTCGTCTCGCTCGTGAAGAAGGCCGGCCTCGCCAAGACCCTTTCGAGCGGCGAGTTCACCGTCTTCGCTCCGACGAATGCCGCCTTCAAGAAGGTTCCGAAGGCGACTCTCGACAAGCTGGCCAAGGACAAGAAGCTCCTGAAGTCCGTCCTCACCTACCACGCGGTTGCAGGCACCGTTAAGGCCGCGGATGTCGTGAAGCTCAACGGCAAGTCAGTCAAGACCGTCAACGGCAAGAAGCTCAAGATCAAGGTCTCTGGCGGCAACGTGTTCCTCAACGGAAGCACCAAGGTCACTAAGACCGACATCGAGGCATCGAACGGCGTGATCCACGTCATCAACAAGGTGCTGATCCCGCCGACGAAGTAGCCCCCTCTCGGCAGGTCAGCAGTAGAGCGGCGCACGGACCCTGACGCAGTTGTCAGAATCGGTCCGTGCGCCGTTTGCGTTTCCTAGCCTGCCTCACCTGCCTTGCAGCCCTCAGCGCCCATCCCGCGCTCGCTGCTCAGAAGTCGATCCGCCAAACGATCGCGAGCGACAAGAACTACTCGTCGCTCCGCGCTCTGATCAACAACGCCGGGATGGCGAAGGAGCTGAGCGGGAAGACCAAGTACACGGTAGTCGCGCCGACCAACAAGGCGTTCAAGGCACTGGGCACTACGTCCAAGGAGCGGCTATCCCAGGACCCGCCCTACGCACGCACCGTCCTGCGGTACCACCTGCTCAAGGGCTCGGTGAAGGCCGCGGACCTGCTGGCGTTGAGCGGCAAGACGATTGCACCGCTGCAGGGTGAGCCGTTCCCTGTCGCGATCAAGGGCGCGTTCGTGTTCCTGGGCACCAACGCCAAGCTGATCAAGACAGACGTTGAGGCCAGCAACGGCCTGATCCACGTTTCAAACCGCGTGCTGCTGCCGCCTACTGAGTAGGCGCGACTTATCGCCCTATACCCGCTGTAAGTCGCCCGAAGGCGTCGCGGGGCTAGCCCTCGGCGATGTCGATGAACGTGCTGTAGCGACGGATGTCGCGTGCAGCGACGACCGCCGCCTCGCTGCCCTCTTCGGCAGCTGCGAGGTCGCGCTCTGCCTCTGCGACCTTCTCGCGCAGCAGTGCCACGTCCAGCGAGCCCGGCTCGTCCGCCTCTTCGACGAGCAGCAGCACGCTGCCGTCGCCTGCGACCTGCACGTAGCCCTCGCCTTGGGCGAGGTTCACGACGTCGTTCTCGTCGCGGTACAGCCGCAGCTCGGTCGGCACGAGCTGGCCGAGCAGCGGCTGGTGGCCTGCGAGCAGGCCGATGGACCCGGTCACCGTCCGGGTCGAGACCATCTCGACCTCGTCGTTGAACACGGACCCCTCGGGGGTCATGACCTCGACGTTGAAGCGGTTACGGGCCATCAGGGTTAGTTGCCCTTAGCGGCAGCGACGACGTCCTCGATCGTGCCCTTCAGCAGGAAGGCAGACTCGGGCAGCTCGTCGTGCTGACCGTCGAGGATCTCCTGGAAGGAACGGATCGTGTCGGCGATCGGCACGTAGGCGCCCGCGGTGCCGGTGAACTGCTCGGCGACGTGGAACGGCTGCGACAGGAAGCGCTCAAGCTTGCGGGCGCGCTGCACGGTCAGCTTGTCCTCGTCAGACAGCTCGTCGATACCGAGGATGGCGATGATGTCCTGCAGCTCCTTGTAGCGCTGCAGCATCTGCTTGACCTGGTTGGCGACGCGGTAGTGGTCCTCGCCGAGGATGTCCGGCTTGAGGATCGTGGAGGTCGAGTCGAGCGGGTCGACGGCCGGGTAAATGCCCTTCTCGGAGATCGCGCGGGAAAGCACGGTCGTCGCGTTGAGGTGGGCGAACACCGAAGCCGGAGCCGGGTCGGTGAGGTCGTCTGCAGGCACGTAGATGGCCTGAACCGAGGTGACCGAGCCCTGGCGCGTCGAGGTGATGCGCTCCTGCAGCTGGCCCATCTCGGACTCCAGCGTGGGCTGGTAGCCGACCTGCGACGGCATGCGTCCGAGCAGAGCGGAGACCTCGGAACCGGCCTGGACGAACCGGAAGATGTTGTCGATGAACAGCAGCACGTCCTGGCCGCCCTGATCGCGGAAGTACTCCGCCATCGTCAGGCCGGTCAGCGCCACGCGCATACGTGCGCCGGGCGGCTCGTTCATCTGGCCGAAGACCATCATGGTCTTGTCGATGACGCCGGACTCGGTCATTTCGAGCCAGAGGTCGTTGCCCTCGCGCGAGCGCTCACCGACGCCGCAGAACGCCGACAGGCCGCCGTGCTCCTTGGCGAGGTTGTGGATCAGCTCCTGGATGAGGACGGTCTTGCCGACGCCTGCGCCGCCGAACAGGCCGACCTTGCCGCCCTTGGCGTAAGGCGCGAGGAGGTCGATGACCTTGATGCCCGTCTCGAACATCTCGGTGGTCGGGGTGAGGTTCTCTGCGGTCGGAGCCGGACGGTGGATCGGCCAGTGATCCTCAGCGGTCACGTCGCCGGCCTCGTCGATGACCTCGCCGATCACGTTGAAGATGCGGCCCAGGGTTTGGGTGCCGACGGGAACGGTGATCGGGCCACCGGTGTCGCGCACCTCAACACCACGGGCGAGACCGTCCGTGGTGTCCATGGCTACAGCGCGGACGCGGTCGTCGCCCAGGTGCTGCTGCACCTCGAGCGTGAGGGTCTCTTCCTCACCGGTCTGACCGGTGAAGGTGACCTCGATCGCGTTGTAGATCGCGGGGAGCTTGTCGGGGAAGACTGCCTCGACGACGACGCCCTGGATCTCTTCGATCCGGCCTGTGTTAGTTGCTGTCTCTGTAGCTGCCATGGTGGTTCCTTGGGTTAGGAGAGCGCCTCTGCGCCTCCGACGACTTCCATGATCTCCTGCGTGATCTCTGCCTGGCGGGCACGGTTCATTTCGAGCGTGTACTTCTCGATCAGCTCGCCCGCGTTCTCCGATGCCGAGCGCATAGCGGTCATGCGGGCACCGAGCTCGGATGCCGAGCTCTCGAGCAGTGCTCGGTAGATCGAAATCTCGACGTAGTCGGGGATCAGCTTCTTGAGGATCTCGACCGGATCGGGCTCGTAGTCGACCAGCGCCTGTGCGCCCTGGTCGGCCTCCTCCTCGCCGAGTACGGCCGACTCCTGCAGCGGCAGGATCACCTGGCGGCGAACTTCCTGCACGAGCGGGGAGACGTATCCGTTGTAGAAGATTTCAACGCGATCGACTTCACCGTCGACGTACGCGGCCATCAGCGCCTCTGCGACCTCGCGCGCGTTGGCGTAGACCGGACGCTCGGTGAAGCCGGTCCAGGAGTCCTGCGGCTCGCGGTTGCGGAACGTCAGCGAGGACACACCGCGGCGACCGGTTGCGAAGAAGATTGCCTTCTCCCCTGCCTCTTCGATCTCGGCCTGAACCTTGAGGCCGGCACGCAGGATCTGCGAGTTGAACGCGCCTGCCAGGCCACGGTCAGCTGTGACGAGCAGCAGAGCGACCTTCTCCTCGTTCTCACGCTGCTGCAGAAGCGGCAGGGCGCTGACCTCGCCGCTACCGGCAGCATCGGCTGCCTGGCGGGTCATCTGACGGATCGCGTCGGCGTACGGGCGGAGCTTCTCGATCCGCTGCTCAGCGCGGCGCAGGCGTGCGGCCGCAACCATCTCCATCGCAGAGGTGATCTTGCGGATGTTCTGGATCGAGGAGATCCGGTTTTTTACGTCGCGCTGCGACATGTCAGGCGGTTACGCCCTCCTCGGCCCGCTCTGCAACGCGGTCAGATTCGCCAGCCTCGATCGGCAGGCCTTCCTCGTCGAGGTCGTAGCCGAAGTCATCGGCGAACGTGCTGACGAGCTTGTCGAGCTCTGCGACGGTCGCGTCCTCCCAGTCGCCGCCACCGATCTTGTCGACCAGGGGCTGCGCCTCGGCACGCACACGTGCCGAAAGGGCGGTGAGGAAGTCGCTGACGCGGTCCTCGTTGACGCGGTCCAGGTAGCCGTTGGTTGCGGCGTACACCTGCACCACCTGCTCACCGACGGGGAGCGGCTCGCGCTCGTTCTGGTTCAGCGTCTTGACCAGGCGGGCGCCGCGGGCCAGCGTGCGCTGGGTGTCGGCGTCGAGGTCGGAACCGAACTGGGCGAAAGCCTCGAGGTCGCGGTACTGCGACAGCTCGATCTTCAGCTTGCCGGCGACCTTCTTCATCGGCTTGATCTGAGCGTTACCGCCGACTCGCGACACCGAGATGCCGACGTTGATGGCCGGGCGGACGCCGGAGTTGAACAGCTTCGGCTCCAGGAAGATCTGGCCGTCGGTGATCGAGATGACGTTGGTCGGGATGTACGCCGACACGTCGCCAGCCTGGGTCTCGATGATCGGCAGCGCGGTCATCGAACCGGCGCCGAGGTCGTCGGAGAGCTTCACCGAGCGCTCGAGCAGGCGGCTGTGGAGGTAGAAGACGTCGCCCGGGTATGCCTCGCGGCCCGGCGGACGGCGCAGCAGCAGCGACATCTGGCGGTAAGCGAAAGCGTGCTTGGTGAGGTCGTCGTAGATCGCGACCGCGTGGCCGCCCTTGTAGAGGAAGTGCTCGGCCATCGCGGCACCCGCGTACGGCGCGAGGAACTTGATCGGAGCGGCCTCGTCGGCGCCTGCGGCGACGATGATGACCTTGTCGAGCGCGCCTGCCTCGGCGAGCGTCTCAGCCAGGCCGACGACGGTGGCCATGCGCTGGCCGATCGCGACGTAGACGAAGACGAGCTCGGAGTCCTTGTTGTTGATGATCGTGTCGATCGCGATGGCGGTCTTGCCGGTCTGGCGGTCGCCAATGATCAGCTCGCGCTGGCCGCGGCCGATCGGGATCATCGAGTCGACCGACTTCAGGCCGGTCTGCATCGGCTCGGTGACCGGCTGGCGCTTGACGACGCCCGGAGCCTTGAACTCAGCCGGACGCGTGCCGTCGAATGCGATCTCGCCCTTGCCGTCAAGCGGAACACCCAGCGGGGAGACGATGCGGCCGAGCAGTGCGTCGCCGACCGGGATCTCCAGCAGCTTGCCGGTGCGCTTGACGGTGTCACCCTCGACGATCTTCTCCCACGGGCCGAAGAGCACGGCGCCGACGTTGTCGGACTCGAGGTTCAGCGCGAGGCCCGTCACGTCGTGCGGCAGCTCGAGCATCTCGAACGACATGCAGTTCTCGAGGCCGTGGATGCGGGCGATGCCGTCGGCGACCGACAGCACGGTGCCGACCTCGGTCAGCTCGGCTGAGCCGGCGTCGAGGCCCTCGATGCGGGACTTGAGGATTGATGTGATCTCGTCGGGCTTGATCTGCATGTTGTTCTCGTGTCTTGGTGTGGTGCTGTAGCGCTAAGCGAGTGCGACGCCGCGACGCAGGCGCTCAAGGCGGCTGCGGATCGATGCGTCGAGGATTGAGTTGCCTACGCGGACGACAAGTCCGCCGAGCACGTCGGGATCGACCTCACGGGTGAGTTCGATCGTCTGGCCGGTCTGAGCCGAGATCGCGTCGGTGATGTGAGCGACCGACTTGTCGTCGAGCTCGGTTGCCGAAGTGATCGTGACCGGGAGGCGCTTGTTGGCCTTCTTCCACATCGCGTCAAACGCGCGACGCGTGCGGAAGATCGCCGGCATGCGGTGGTTCTCGATCATCAGGAGCAGGAGGTTGACGACAGCCGGATCTCCGCCTTCAACAGCGCGGGACAGGCCGTCCGCCTTCTCCTGAGTCGAGAAGTACGGCGAGAAGAAGAAGATCGCGAGCTCGCGGTTCTCGTCAAGCGCATCGGCGAACGACCCGAGCTGGTCCTTGACCAAGTCGAGCTTGTCCTGCTCGGTCGCTACTTCAAAGAGCGACCGGGCGTAGACCTGTGCGATCTCTTCCATTGTTAGTTACGTCCTCCGAGAGCTTCGAAGTCGAGCTCGGAGAGCGCCTCGTCGACGAGGCGACGCTGGTCGTCCTCGCTGAGCGACTTGCGGGTGACGTGCTCGGTGGCTGCGATCGTCAGGTTGGCGACTTCACGACGGAGGTCCTGAATCGCCTTCTGGGTCTCGCCCTCGATGTCACGACGAGCCTGCTCGAGGAGTTCCTCGCGCTGGCGCTTGGCATCTTCCTTTGCCTCACGCTCGAGCTCGGCGCCCGCCTTGTTGGCACGCGTGACGATGTCTTCCGCCTGCACGCGAGCTTCCTTGAGCCGCTCGCGGTACTCGGCGAGCACCTCGTCGGCTTCAGCGCGTGTCTTGTTGGCGGAGTCGATCGAGTCCTCGATCAGCTTCTGCCGCTTTTCGAGCGCTTCAGAGATCGCGGGGAAGGCGAGCTTCCACAGGATCAGCATCGCGACTGCGAACACGGCAAGGGTCCAGAGCATGAGCCCTGTCTCTGTCGCGAGCAGCGGATTGTCGTCCGAGGCTGCGCCTTCCGTGGCCGCAAGCGGCGCGTTGAGCAGAGTTGCCAGCATCTGGCGGCCTAGAGGAAGAAGGCGATCAGGCCGGCGACGAGGCCGTAGAAGAAGCAAGCCTCCGTCAGAGCGAAGCCGAGCCACTGAATTGAGGTGATCTCGTCGCGCATCTCGGGCTGACGGGTGACAGCTTCGATGACGGCGGCGAAGATCTGGCCGATGCCGATGCCGGCGCCGACGGCGCCGAGACCGCCGCCCACGCCGAGGGCGATCGCCTTGCCTGCGGCAGCGGCGGTGTCCTCAGATGCGGCCTGAGCGATGACGTTGATGACAGCGAGGTCCACGGTGTCTCCTTGGGTTATCTAGTGAGACTCGGAGGCGGCGCCGCCGAGGTAGATGGCAGTAAGAGTGGCGAAGATGAAGGCCTGAAGTGTGGCCACCAGGCCTACTTCGAACATGAAGAGGACGACGGCCAGCGGGAACGTGACCCAGCCGACGGCCGCGATTCCGAGAATCACGGCGAGCGCGCCGCCCATGAAAAGAATGATGAGGTGGCCGGCGAGGATATTGGCGAACAGACGCACTGAGAGCGACAGCAGGCGCATGAAGTTCGAGGCCAGCTCGAGGATGAAGATGAAGACGGTCATCGGGCCCTTCGGCACACCGGCGGGCACGAAGCTCTTGAGGTAGCCGATCGGCCCCTTCTTGACGATGCCGACCGTCGTGTACGCGATGAACACCACCAGCGCCAGAACGAGCGGCACCGAGAGGTTTGCCGTAGCGGCGTACAGAGCGAACGCGGGGATCTCGAGGCCGAACACGTCGACCTTGTGCTCGACGTTCGTCGGCAGCGGGATGTACCCGAGCATGTTCGAGAACCAGATGAAGAGGAAAAGCGAAGCGACGAATGGGAACCACTTGGCTGCCATCGCGTCGTCCATGTTGCCGCGCGTGATGTTGTCGCGCATCAGCGTGTAGGCGGCCTCGACGGCGGTCTGCACCTTGTTCGGCTTCTGCTGCATGCGCCGTGCGACGTAGAGCATCGTGGCGACCATGAAGACGCCGGCGGCAAGGATGTAGAGGTGCGCCTTGTTGATCGCAAGGCCGCCGATGCTGAACAGCTCGTCGAGCTTGAACTCGTTCTGCGGCTGGAACGCGTCGTTGCGCTCGCCGGCACCGAAGATCACCACGAAGGCGATGGTGATGAGGACGTAGAGACCTACGCCTGTCAGGGCTTTGGCGCGAGCGCTCATGCGGCTGCAGAACTCCTCAACAGGGACCGCGACACGAGGGTCGCTACGAGATAGACGGTGAACGCGATCAGCACGAGGATCGCCGCGGCCAGGCCGTCGTCGCTCGACCCGAGCTTGCCGACCAGCAGGATCACAAGGCCGAGCACCCAAGCGCGAACGAATGCCCCGCCGAGGTTGATGCCGATCGCGGTGCGAACGTCTTCGGTGCGCTTGGCGCGTGACTCAAGGCCGAAGGCGATGAAGCGCTGGACGATCCAAGCCGCTCCGCCGACCAGCGTGCCGAGCGCGGGAGCGCCGACGATGACGGCGACGGGCGCGGTCACCAGCACGAGGACGATGTCGAAGTACCTGAGCACAGAGATCACGACCGACCGCCTATGCGGCAGTACGGCCGAAGCGGCCGAGCGTGTGCGGGGCAGGACTGAGTGGCATCGCGAAAAAAGTTGAGCACCACGCCTATTGGCGGTCCGGTCACCCGGTGGCTGGACCGACAACCGGGCGGCAGGGGCGCTGCGGACTCCGCACACTAGCGGATTCCGCGGCCACAGGACGGCACGTCGAATGAGCTCGTAACGCCCGTTACAAAGGGAAAACGCGGCAATTCAGCTGGCGCATCCGAGCGGACCGTTCACTACCGTCCGTCGCCGATGCGGAGAGCCAGTCTTGTCGCAGCAATCGCCGCGTGCGCGGCCGCGCTAGCCCTGCCCTCGGGCGCAAGCGCACTTACGAGTTCCCAGATCTTCGGGATCGGAGATCAGGCGACGCTGCCGGAGCCGCTCGAAGGTGAGCCGGCCTTCGCAGACATCTTCGCCGACCCTCGCCTGAAGGCGCTGAAGCCGAAGGCGACGCGCTACATCGCCGACTACAAGGTCGCCCAGACTCCGTCGCGCGACCGCGAGCGGCTCGACGCCTGGTACCAGCTGGGCCTCAAGTACAAGCTGCGGATGCTGATCGCGTTCACAGACTTCGGCAAGAAGACGCCGCCGGACATGAACAAGTACCGCCGCGGCTTGGTTGCCTTCCACAAGCGCTACCCCGCGATCAAAGAGTGGGCGCCGATCAACGAGGCCAACCACAGCACGCAGTCCACATACCGCCGCCCGCAGGTCGCTGTGCGGATGGTCAAGGTTGCCCGCTCGGTCTGCAGCAGCTGCACGCTCGTGCAGCTAACGCTCGTGCTCGGCTTCGAGAGCGACATCAGGTACGCACGCGACTTCATGGACCTCCTCCCCAAGAGCGAGCGCAAGCGCATGGTCTGGGGCCTTCACACCTATTCGGACACCAACCGCAACTCGTCAAAGCACCTGACCGCTTTCCTCAAGCGGTTCCCCACCGGTGGGGTCTGGTTCACCGAGTCGGCTGCCTGGGCGCAGTTCGCGCCGCCTACGTGGCCCTACAGCCTCACGAGGCAGGCGAACCGCACAGCGCTCGTGTTCAGGCAGGCGCTTGCGGCAAGCAAGCGCGTCAAGCGGCTGTACTGGTACGAGTGGGACGGCGACACCAACCGCGACGCTCGCTGGGACTCGGGCCTAGTTGACGGCAACGGCAAGGTGCGCCCCGCGTACAAGGTGGCCCTCGCCGAGCGCTTCCGCACGAAGCTGACCGCGTTCCAGAAGAAGCAGATGGGGCTGTCTGTGGTTTCGCAGATCGCCTCGCACAAGCCGTAATTCGTCGCGATACGGCGGGCCGACCGGATACCGTCCCGCGCAATGGCCGAGCATCCGGCACCACGATCGTCTGAGCCACTGTCTGTGCGCGACGGTGCGACGACCGAGAACCGCGCACAGGTTCAGGCGCGTGTTTTCGAGGCAACCGAGCGGCTGCTCTCAGAGGGCAACGCGTACGCGGACCTCAGCGTCGACAAGATCGCCAAGGCCGCGGGCATCTCGCGCACCGCGTTCTACTTCTACTTCAGCGACAAACGTCAGCTGATCACCGGGCAAGCCGCTGCGATCGCCGAGGAGCTTTACGCCCAGGCGATCGACTTCTACTCGGGCGAAGCCGGCTCCACCGAGGAGCTCGAGCAGGTGCTCGGCGAGGTGTACGACATCTACTTCAAACACGGGGTGCTGATCCGCGCCGTCGTCGAGGTGTCTACGTACGACGAAGAGATCGCCGTTTTCTGGCGCGGACTGCTCGACCAGTTTGTGAGCGCCACCGAGGAGCGCATCGTGCGCGAGCGTGTCGTGAAGCGCAAGGAGGCTTCTACCTCTGACGCGCGCGCGATGGCGTTCGCGCTCACGTGGATGACCGAGCGCACGATGTACCAGCAGCTCGTGCAGGGCGAGCCGATCGAGCGTGATGCTGTGATCCGCTCGCTCGTAGAGATCTTCGAGCGCTCTAGCTAGCCGGAGCTATTCGGCTGCCGCGGGCTGCGGTGGCCAGGGGCACGTTGCGTGGTGCATCCCTGCGCCGATCGTCTCTCCGCCCTCGTGGTAGGCGGTGGCGACTACCCCGTCGCCGTTGTCGATGATCTCGCCGCAGACGATGCAGACCGTGAGTGGAGTTGGGTCTTGATCGGCCATGGCTCGATGCTACCCGCCTCGGGCCGGGAGTTAGCCGTGCGCGTCGTCGGGGTCGATGGCAGCGAACTCGCCGGTTTCGAGCTGGCGCTCGACGTCCTCGTCGACCTGGCGCTCGGTGACCGTGCCCTGCTGCTTGCGCAGCCGCCGGGCACTTACGCGCCGGAGCTTGATGATCTCCAGCACGTACACGAGGTACACGCTCGCGGCCATGACGACTGCGGCGAGCGCGATCACAAGTGTCATCCAGCCCCAGTTGATCGTGCCGTCTGACTCCGAGTACGGGATGAACCTGAGCGATACCGCGAACGCAGCCAGCATGAACGTCCACGTGTAGAGGAAGGCAAGCGAGCGGCGACGGCTGAATCCGATCCGGCTGAGCCTGTGGTGGAAGTGGTTGGCGTCAGCCTCGTAGACGGGCCTGCCGTACTTGAGCCGCTTGAGCACCACGAAGGTTGTGTCGAGGAACGGCACGGCGAGCACCACCAGGGGGAACACGAGTGCGAGCAGGGCCTGGGTCTTGACCGCACCTTCGACAGCGACGCAGCCGAGCAGGAGCCCGAG
Organism: uncultured Conexibacter sp.; assembly: GCA_964560235.1. GTDB lineage: Bacteria > Actinomycetota > Thermoleophilia > Solirubrobacterales > Solirubrobacteraceae > Baekduia. The sequence goes on from CAZLKZ010000005.1 coordinate 74,823, forward strand.
CAGGTTCGCGCCGGTATCCCCCATGTAGATCGAGGCCGGCGGAAAGTTGTGCACGAGGAATCCGCCCGCGGCTCCGGCGACCACAGCAGCGAGTACGGCGGCGTGGTCGCGCCCGAGATCGAAGGCGATGACGCAGAACGCGAGCGCAGCGATCGCGCACACCCCCGCGGCCAGCCCGTCGGTGCCGTCGGAGAAGTTGACGACGTTCATCATCAGCACGAGCCCGAGCACGGTGAGCGGCGCGCCGGCAGCGCCGAGATCCTGCGGACCGATCGGTGCTGGGAGCGTGATGTTGCCGACCTCCACCCCGGTCGCGACCGGGATGCTCGCTGCGGCGATCTGGCCCACGAGCTTGACCGCCGGGTGCAGGTCGAACCGGTCGTCGATCGCGCCAACGATGGTGATCAGCAGCGCGCCGAGCAGCACCCCGGCGATGCGCGAGTCAGTGACGGGCGTCGTCGGCACCGTGAGCGGCACCATCACGGCCACCGCCGCGAAGATGGCCAGTCCACCGAGCAGCGGGGTAGCGGCATCGCCCAGCCCGCGTGAGCGCGGCTGCTCGACGGCGCCTACGCGGCGCGCCAGGCGTGCGGCCAGCGGCGTCAGCAGCGCCGCGAGCGCGAACGCCCCGGCCGCGCCGAGGAGGGCGTGCAGATACATGCTGGTGGCAGGCTATTGGCTGGGGCCGTCGTCGCCGCCCACTGGCCGCCGGGTGTGTAACGCTGGGCCAGTGAAGATCCTCGTCGTCAGCCAGATGTGGCCCTCGGCGAGCGATCCCGACTTCGGCGCGTTTCTGGTGCCGCACGTGGAGGCGCTCCGGGCGCTCGGCAACGAGGTAGAGGTCGTGGCGATCGAAGGTCGCGGGGGTTCGCGGCTGAAGTATCCGGCGCTGACCGCCCGTTCCGTAGCGGCGGCCGCTCGGTTTCGCCCCGACGTGGTGCTCGGTCACATGCTGTTCCCGGCAGGGGCCGCTGCGTCTGTCGCTGCTCGCGCCGCACGAGCGCCGCTGGTGGTCATGGCGCACGGTCAAGACGTAGAGAATCTCGCCGACCCGAAGATCCTGCGGGCGACCCAGCGTGTCGTATCCGCGTCGCGTTTCGTCGTGTGTGGGTCACAGTGGCTGGCGGATCGGCTGCAGTCGTTCATCCCAGGCTGCGAGCCGCGCATCGCCGGACTCGGCGTCGACCTGGACGTGTTTGATCTCGAGTCGGCCACACCTGCGGACTGGCCCGGCGAAGCACCGCGCGTGCTGTGCATTGGCTCGCTCACCGAGCGCAAGAACGTCGTGGCGCTGGCCGATGCGTTTGCTTCGCTCGGCGGTGGGTCGTTGGTTTTCGTCGGCGACGGCGAGCTACGCGGTGAGCTGGAGTCGCGCGAACGCGTGACCGTCACCGGCGTGGTGCCGCACACTGACGTAGCCCGCTGGATCGCGGCCGCCGACGTCGTCTGCCAACCATCTCTGGCGGAACCGTTCGGCATCGCGGCGCTGGAGGCGCTGGCGTTGGCGCGACCGGTGCTCGTTAGCTCGAACGGTGGCGGAGCAGAGTTCGTGAGCGAAGGCGCCGGGGTTGTCGTGAACCCGACCGACCAGGCCGCGCTGGCCGCGGGCCTGCGTCAGACGATCGCACTCGGCGTGCCGTGTGCGGCAGCGCGGGCGGCCGCCGAGGCGCGGAGTGCCGAGCGTGAGGCGGAGCGGTTCGCTAACTTGCTCACCGATCTCTGACCGAGAGGGAGCCAGATCGAGCGATGGGGCGCTTGGAGCTAGCGTTGCCGTGCTGGCTCGGCAAGGAACCAGGGGCCTTTATCGGCGCTCCATAGGTCGACCATACGGCGGGTCTTGCCGGGCGACGACAGGATCGCCGCGATATTTGCCAGCCCGTGCTCGTCCGCTGGTTCCGGCGACCCCAAGGACGTGTCGACCCACGGCAATATCGCTCTCGGAACCGTTCGTTCGACAACGACCTCCCCATCGACGGCGAGACTCGACCGAAGCCCGCGATACGAACTCGCGTGCCGGACCTCGGTGCCGGGCAGAAGGGCGAAAGACCGCTTGCCGACGTTGAGCTGCAAACTGTCAAGTCCAGCTGGCCGGAACAACGCTACGAACCGTCCGCCACAAGGCACCCCGAGGCCAGCGCAACCATGCCGGCTTAGGTCTGTCGGACGCCAGTAGCGTTTGCCCCGACCGGTAGCGGGGTCGAATAGGTACATGCGCGTCGGCCACTCCCCTGACAGCCAGATCTTTGCACCGGCCGGAATCATCGGAGCCCGCCGGGCCGGTCGTAGCGCCGACTTGTCTTTCCAGCGCCGACGATGTTCTCGAAGTTCGACTTGCCTGCATTGCGCAGCTGTTCATAGCTCGGACCGAGCTTGTCCCCGTGCTGATCCTGTTCCTTGATTCGTGAGACGACCGCACTCTGCGAGGCCCCGCCCGGACTCACGATTGCTTAAGTCGGATCGACCCTATGAGGCCTCCGACCCTGGGAGCCACGGGGACCACATACCCATCCTGCAAACGCGCAGGCAGAGCGTTACACGGCGTGTCACCTTCGGGCGGATCGAGGATGGGGTGCCCCTCATGCCGCGCAGTCACGATTAGCCATTCCGCCTTTTCCCCCTTCCAGGGGATCGGTTCAGCCAGTAGTACACAACGCGGGCCAAGCGCTTGCCATTGTGGACCGGCTCGGAGTGTTGCGTCAGGGACCAGCACACCCGGCAGAAGGGGCGTCCCGTGCGTGTCCTGGAACTCCCATGGGTCGGACACCGTGAAGACGACCAGGTGGCCGCCACTAGGCGAATCAATCATCTAAATACCCTCTCGACTGTCGCAGGAATGTCGCCCGTAGCGGTGCGCTCAAGTCCTCCACCAGGCATCCCGTAGTCCGGGGCCACGCGAGTCCCCGGACCGAACTTCCCCTGAGGGACTCTCAGTTGAACTCGGACGTCCGGGGTGTGGTCAAGCGATAGTCGCTGGCGCGCGCGCCGGGCGCTGGAATTCGCGGCGTCGGTTGCGTAATGCGTACCCGGTCGCCCCCCTCTGAGCAGGCCCGTTGAACGAGTCGCCGCAAGCTCGCTACTCGACATCCACCTCTCCACAACCTCAGTTCCGCGCCGTCCGGCCCTGCCCGCCTTCAGCCAACCGGTCCCCGGAACCGCGAACGACGCGATTTCTCCGATCCCGGCCGCGGGGCCGCAGAGTCCAGCGCCGTTGGTGCCGGCGATCCTCTCGCTTATCCCGAAGGTCAACCCGTCTAAGAACCCCCGTGCCCCGAGCGACACGTCCATGAACGACAGCAATCCGCTCGGGTCGATCGCATTGACCGGATCGCCGCCAACATACGCGTACAGCGACGTATCCCCACCCGCGAAGCCGATTGGATCCTTGGCCATCCAGCGACCAAGCTCGGGTGAGTAGTCACGCGCCCCAAACAGCACCAGGCCTGTGTCGGGGTCCGTCAGTCCTCCCGCGAACCCGAACGGCTGGAACCCAGGCGAGGTATCCGAGGTGACCCGTCCATACGGGTCGTACGCGAGCGACTGCACAACATCGCCCGTGTCAGCGCGAACTACTTTCCGCACGCTCCCGAGCTGATCGGTCACGAACCGGTAGCGCACTCCGTCGCGCTCGAAGTACGCCGGGACAACAGGGCTCGCGCCGTAGACGTACCTCGTCTTGACCGAACCATCCGCGGCCAACTCCGCGACCGGACCATACGAGCGCTGCCCGTATAGCCACGTAGCCTTGCGTACCCCGTCGACCGACCGGCCTACTCGCCTGCCTAGGCCATCGGTCAGGTACGCGACTTCGCGACCGTCCGGCAACTTCGCAGAAGTCATCTGGCCGAACCCGTTGTAGCCGTACCGCGTCACGGCGGCGCCGTCGGTGCGCGTCAGCAGATTCCCGGTTGCCGAGTACCCGAACGTCACCGTCCCATTGCGTGTCAGCCGATCCTGGTCATCGAACTGCGCCGTTACAACCGGCCCCGAGCCCTCACGGGCCGTTTCTCGGTTGCCGTTTGCGTCATACGTGTACGTACGCCAACGGGCCCCGTTCAGGTCGACCGTCTCGAGTTGCCCAAGCGCGTTATATCCGTAGGCGAAGGTTCGAGTCTGGCCACCCTCCACCTCCGTGAGCGTCTTGACCCGCCCGAGCCCGTCGCGATCGAACGTATGCGAAAGCAGGCTGGTACCGCCGGCGGCATACCCGAGAGTCTTCGACTCGCCGTAGCTGTCGAACGTGTGGCTGGTAGTGACCGATCCAACCGTTGAGCTTTGCACTACCCCACTCGACGGCTTCCGTATGTAGGTGAGGGCGCCAGCGGTTGTCAGCAGCCCGTCGTCGTCATAGCCGAAGTCGATCTGCAGCCCCCCGACCTTCTCAGACGAGAGGAGGAGGTTCGTGTTGTAGCCGTACTCGACCGTTCCAGCTACCGGCCCCGCCCACTGTTCGCGGGTGACTAGTGGACCGTCGTACCCGTACTCGACGTGCTGACTGCCGTTGCTGATGCGGTCGAGGGTGCGTGCACCGTCGGCCTGGTAGCGGAACGCCACCTCGTCTGCCCCGGCGCTCACGGTCTTCGGCCGCCCCGCCGTGTCGTAGGCGTAGCTCGTCGAGTTGCCACCGGGCTGGGTAAACGACTTCAGCTGCCCGTCGGAGTTGTACGAGTAGCGCTCAGTCGCGTCCGCCACCCCGGCTATCGCAGGCGGGGTCTCGGTCTCTAGCCGTCCACCCTTCGAGATGCCAAACCTGTGCTGTGGCCTGCTCGGCGGTGTAACGGACGTGACTCGTCCCGCCTTGTCGTAACCGAAGCCGATCTCCCGACCGTCAGAAAGTCGCTTGGCGATCGTGCGGCCCGCCCGGTCGTAGCGGTACCCCTCATCAACTTGCTCGGGTCCCTCGATCCGTGAGAGGTTGCCGCTTGTGTCGTAGGAGTAGGTCCAGGTCCGGGTGCCCTGCTTGATCTGATCGACACGGCCACGGTTGTCGTACCGGGTCCTGACGGGATCGATGTCGGGAGCGCGAGCCTCGACCTCGCGCCCGCGGTCGTCGAGCACCGACTCTGCGATCCGTCCCGCTGCCGACGTGCCTTTGGCGGTCCTGTTGGCCGCTGTGTAGACGACCGTGCTGACCTTGCCGTTGGTGGTCGCCGTCTCCTTAAGCTCGGTATGCGAGAACCAGTCAGCGGTCTGGGAGACCTTCGCGGTCCGGTTGCGCGTGACCGACGCCTTGAGCCCGCTAGGAAGGGTGATCGACTCGGACTCGACGTACGGAGCAGCCATCCCGAGCCGTGGGTCGCCCCGCTCGGTGCTGGTCGCGACCGTGCCGTCAGGCTGGGTGGTTGTGGTCGTGCCCTCGCCACTCGTCTGCGTGGTTCTTGCGCCACTCGGAGCGGTGACGTTGCGCTCGACAAGACCGGCTGCCGTTCGGCCCAGCGAGAAGACCGACGTGATGCCAGAACTCGTTGAGAGGCTGACACGGTGCCCATCATTGGTGAGCGTGCGCGCGAGGGTCTTGACCGGGCCGTCAGCGTCTTGGTCGGACTTGAGGCGCCCGTCAGACTCGTATGCCAGGCGCGAGACGTCGCCTTCGGGATTCTCGAACGTCGACAGCAGGCCGCCGCTGCCGTAGGTCATCCGGAACGTGTCCCCCTCAGGATTCTTGGCCTCAGTCAGCCAGCCGTTGCCGTCTGTGTCGAGGGTCGTGCGTGCGCCGTACGCACCAACGATCGCCTTCGGCTTGGCGCCTTCGTGCTCGACGCGGACGACGTTGCCGTCCTCATCCTTAACCTCGTCGAGCAGGCCTTCCGAGTCGTAGCCGAACGTGAGCAGCGGCTTGCCAGTGAGGGAGTCGACGGTGCTGAGGTGGCGACCGTTCTTGTCGAACTTGTAAACCTCGGAGCCGTCCTCGGACGGGATGGCGATGTTGTCATTGGTGAAGCCGGAGAGGGAG
>CAZLKZ010000006.1:0-8935 GCA_964560235.1 uncultured Conexibacter sp.
GCGCTCGCTGCCGCGGGGCGCGTTTTGCTCGTAGGCCACGATCCGTACCTCTCCCAGCTGGCGCACGACGCAGCAGGCGCCCGCGTACGGATGGCCAAGGGCGGCGTCGCGGGACTGAGGCTCAGCACGCCCGGGGAGCTGGCCGTGCTCTTGCGTCCCCGGGAGCTCGCGGCGATTGCGAGCGGCCGTGCCTGAGCTACCCGAGGTCGAGATCACGGCCCGGCTACTCAGCGACGTGGTCGCGGGCAAGCAGATCGAGTACGTGCGGGTGCCGGGGCTCAACGCCGTGAAGACATTCGACCCGCCGATGGAGTCGCTCGTCGGTCAGAGCGTCGCCGGAGTCAGGCGGCGGGGTAAGCACCTCGTGGTCGATACGCAGGCCGGGGCATCCCTGCTCATTCACCTGATGAGCGCCGGGCGACTGCAGCTGTTCGACAAGCCAGCGACGATGCGCGACCGGACGGCTCGAGTATTGCTCGGCCTCGACGACGGCAACGAGCTGCGGCTCCGCGAGTTCGGAACTCGTCAGCGCGCCTGGGCGAAGCTGCTCAGCACCGATGCGGTCGAGGACGACCCGTCGATCGCCGGACTCGGACCTGAGGCGTGGCCGGACCCACCGGACAACCTGGCTGCGCTACTGGCCGCCGAGGGCGCACGCCCGCTCTACTCGGTGCTGCGCGATCAGCACGTGATCACCGGTATCGGGCGCTCGTGGGTCGACGAGATCCTCTGGACAGCCAAGCTGTCTCCGTTCGCCCGGGCAACAGACCTGTCAGAGGCCGACGGCGAGGCGCTGCGCTCCGCGATCGTTGAGCGCATGGGCGGTGCGATCGAGCTTTACGAGCAGACCCTCAGCATCCCGCTCCCGGACAAACTGCCGCTGCCTCTGCAGGTGCACCGGCACCACGGTGAGGACTGTCCGCGCTGCGGCGCCACGATCGAGGCTGTGCACTACGAGGACTACGTGCTGTGTTACTGCCCGCAGGACCAGACCGGCGGCAAGGTCTTCAAAGATCGCCGCCTGTCGCGTCTGCTGCGATGATGAGCGGCATGCTCGAAGCCGGAACGCCTGCGCCCGATTTCACTCTCCCGGACGAAGACGGGAACCCGGTCACGCTCTCTGACCTCACCGGTCAGCCGGTAGTCGTCTACTTCTACCCGAAGGCTTCGACCCCCGGGTGCACGACCCAGGCCTGCGGTGTGCGCGACCACCTCGCCGAGTACGCCAAGCTCGGCGCACGGGTGCTCGGTATCTCGCCAGACCCTGTCAAAGCGATCGCCAAGTTCCATGACAAGCAGTCGCTCAACTTCACCCTCCTGGCCGACGAGGACCACGCGGTGTGCGAGTCCTACGGCGTGTGGGCGGAGAAGTCGATGTACGGCAAGAAGTTCTGGGGCGCCCAAAGGGCGACTTTCATCGTCGGCGCCGACGGCGTCATCGCGCACGTCATCCAGAAGGTCAAGCCGGCGACACACGACGATGAGGTGCTGGCGGCATTGGTGGAGATCGCTGCCTAGTGGCTGATTCTCTTTCGCGCAACGTTGAGGACGCGATGCGCGGGTTCATCGACGATGGCCACCTCGTGGGTGGTGGGCAAGCGGTCGTCGTGCAGCGCGGTGAGGTGCTGGCCAACGTCGCGGTCGGCGTCGATTATCTGAACCAGCCGATGCTGCCCGAGCACGTGAGCTGCGTGTACTGCTGCTCCAAGCTCCCGATCTACACCGCGATTCTCGCCTTCATGCAGTCCGGCAAGGCGCAGCTCAACACCAAGATCGGCGAGCTCCTGCCGGACGCAAACGACTGGGTCGGGGCATGCGAGCTCGGACAGATGCTCGAGCAGCGGGGCGGGTTCACGATGCTCGACGGTCCGCTCAGCCGCTTCATCCCAGACAACGTGCGGCGTCAGTCGCCGGCTTGGCTGCAGGAGCCCGAAGAGAGGCCGCGCGGCACGCTTGCCTACTCGGTGTCAGAGGTCGGCTGGCTGTCGGCACTGATCCTTGAGCACGCGACTGGCCGCCACCACGCCGAGGAGCTTGTGCGTGTCCTCACCGAGGTGCTCGGACCGGGCACACTCACAGAAGCCGCGGGTCCGATCACTGTCACGTACCAGCGCGATCCCGAGACCGGCGTGACGATCCCGCTGCTGAACGAGCGTGTGAGCATGGTGCGGGGGCAGTGGAACCCGTCGCTCGGCTGGTACTCGTCCGCGTTTGGGCTGAGTCAGTTCGGCGCGGCGCTGAACGACGCCTGGCACGGGCGCACCCGGCTCGGCAGCGACATCATCCGGTACGCCACCACACCTCACTACGAGCCTGAGTACGACGCGGGGCTGAAGACCGACGCTTCATACGGGCTCGGGTTCTGGACCGATCTCTCCGGCGTCGGCTTCGGATCGGGTGCGAGCGCTTCCTCGTTTGGGCACGGCGCACAGGGAGGTACTTCCAGCCTGTACGTGGATCCGGAGCGTGAGCTCGTGGTTGCCCTTTGCTTCGATCTTGCGATCGAGAACGAAGGACTCAAAGAGGTCAGGCGAGCACCACTAATGGATGCAATCTTCGAGGTCGTAGATGCCTGATCCATGGCTCCCCGAGGAAGGCTCCCCGGCCGGCATGATCGGCGGCAGCCTGGTGGTTGCCCGTAGCGAAGACCATGTCGCGCACCGCATCTCAGCCGTAGACGGGGCGGTGCGAGTTGAGAGGCTCGAGGGGTCCGTGCCGGCAGACGCTGTGAGGCTTCCGCCGGTCGGATCGGGCGAGCCCCCGACCTTCGCTGACGGAAGCCGCCTGCCCCCGTTCGATGAGGCGCCGATCCTTGCGTCGCAGGACTACGTCGAGCGAGCGGACGCGGTCGGTGTGCTCGACCTGACGGACAGCCCGTTCGGAGACCGATCTTTCGAGTACACGTTCGTGAATGGACAGCTCGACACGCTGCGTATGATCCCGCGGCTCGACACACAGGGAATGCTCGGCCGTACCCCGCCTAACGGCCTCGACATCACCTGGTCTGTGCCGTGGGGAGCGTGGTGTCATTGGCGTGCCGGCCGGCTGACCGGGGAGCAGCTGCTGGAGAACGCGCGTATCGCCGGCACCTGGCCCTACATCGCCCTGGTGCAAGGCCTGTTCGAGGACGACACGTTCCGCAGAGAGCGTCAAGCGCTGCCCGAAGTGCCAGACGACCTTGCGCTGTTGGCACTCGTCAAGTGGTCGTAGAGCGGTTGAGGCCCGGCCGAGACTGCAATATGCTTGCAGTGTCAAGGGGCCGCGGCATCAGCCGCGATGACAGTTAGGGGAACTTCAAATGAACAGTGGAACGCACGCGCGTCGCCTTGCGCTGGCAACAGCTGCTGCGCTCGGCACGATGGCCGGTACAGCTCAGGCAGCTACGCCGATCAACACACAGGGCGGAACGTCGGGCCTTTGGGGCGGCACCGAGATCTTCATCGGTGATTGGGGCACATGCACCACCGGTTTCGCAATCCAGAACGGCGGCGGCAAGTTCATGGTCACGGCCGGCCATTGTGCGAACGCAGGCACGCGTGTGCGTGCCGTCCGCGCAGGCGGGGTTATCCAGGGTGAGCTCGGTCAGCTCATCGGGGTAAACAACGGCGGCACTGGAAACGACTTTGCGGCCTACGGCAACGGTGCCGTACGAGGGTTCCAGAACGCATCTGGTTTCCAGATGAAGGTCACAGGCTGGGTAGCCCCAGCGGGTGCCCAAGGTGGGCGTGCGTGTTACAACGGCGCGACCACCGGCTACACCTGCGGTGTAATCGCCGGGGTGTTCGGCGACCGCTTCTGCCTCGCTGGCGCTCCGAACCCAGCTATCGCCGGCGACAGCGGCTCCGCCGTTTACACGGAGCCCTCCAACGGTGAGGTCCGGATCATCGGCATCATCAACGATGCGGCGAGCTGCGGCACCAGCGTCACGAGGATCCTGGACGCGTACCAGGCGTCGCTCGTCACCGAGTGCTCGCTCTAGCCGGTTCCAGCTGACACAGTGGCGCGAGCCGGTTAGGCTCGCGCCATGACCTCCTTCTGGCATCCGTTCGCGGATATGGGGGCGGTCGAGAATGCAGCGCTGTCCATCGTCCGAGGTCGGGGGGTCTGGGTCGAGGACGCAGGGGGTCGTAGCTATCTCGACGGCACCGCCTCTCTCTGGTGTGCGAACGCCGGGCATGGCCGTGACGAGATCGCGGCCGCGATCTCTGAGCAGCTAGCCGAGCTTGACACCTACAGCTGCTTCGGCGACTTCACAAACCCGCAGGCCGAGCGCCTCTGCGAGCGGCTCGCGGGCTACGCAGCGGAGCCCGGGGCCAAGGTGTTCTTGGGCTCAGGTGGCGGCGACATGGTGGAGACCGCCGCGAAGATCGCACGGGCGTACTTCGTGCAGCGCGGGGAGCCCGGCCGGCAGCACATCATCGGGCGCACCAACGGCTACCACGGCACCCACGGCTTCGGCACGAGCATCGGCGGAATCGAGGCCAACCAGACAGGCTTCGGTCAGCTGATCCCGGGCAGCTCGCAGATCCCGTTCGACAACGCGGACGCGCTCGCCGTCGAGATCGACCGCGTTGGCGCTGAGCGGGTGGCCGCATTCGTTTGCGAGCCGGTGATCGGTGCAGGTGGCGTGCACCTCCCGCCGCCCGGCTACCTGGAGCGGGCCGCTGAGATCTGCCGTGAGCGCGGCGTGCTGTTCGTATCCGACAGCGTGATCTCGGGCTTCGGGAGGCTCGGCACCTGGTTCGGGATCGACCGCTGGGACGTAGTCCCTGACATGGTGCTGCTCGCGAAGGGCATCACAAGCGGAGTGTTGCCGCTCGGGGCGGTCGTGGTGTCGGCACAGGTCGCTGAACCTTTCTTCACTGGCGAGGCCGGCGCGCCGGTCCTGCGGCACGGCGTGACCTACGCGGGGCACCCCGTCTGCTGCGCCGCAGCAAACGCGACCCTCGACATCTACGAGCGCGAAGATCTGATCACACGAGCCAACCAGCTTGAGGGTGATCTCGAGCGAGCGCTCCGCATGGTCGAAGGTGACCCGCGCGTGGGGGAAGTGCGGGCAGGGGTCGGGCTGATCGGGGCAGTTGAGCTTGCCGCGGACGTACTTGCTCGTGACCCGGGCGCACCGCTCAAGCTGGCGATGGGCTGCCGCGAGCAGGGTGTGCTCGTCCGCCCGCTGGGCCGTGGAGTGGCGGTATCTCCGCCGCTCACGATCGCACCCGATCAGATCGATCAGATCGGGCAGGCACTGGTGGACTCTCTTCACGTAGTGGCGTGATCGCTCAGGTCATAGAGGAGCGGCTCCACGCGGAGCTGGAGGCCGGACGCCTGGCTCGCGGCGCGCAGGTCGCGGTATTCGCCGATGGGCAGCTGCGTGCCGAGGTCGCCGTCGGAACCGACCACCACGGCGACCCGTTCGCGCCGGACACGGCGTCCTGCCTGTACTGCTGCTCGAAGGTGCCGCTGTTCACAGCCGTCCTGGGGCTGATCGATGCGGGCAGCCTGACGGTCGACGGCGCGCTCGGCTCGGTGCTCGACGACGCAAACGAGTTCGTGTCTTCCTGCACCGTGTTCGAGCTGCTCACCCAGACAGGCGGAGTAACGGTGATGCCCGGCCCAGTCAGCCGGTTCGTGCCCGACGAGCGGCGGCGGACGGCGCACACGTGGCTGCCTGAGTCCGGGCAGGCGCCGCGCGGTGTCCCTGCGTACGCGGTCTCCGAGGTCGGATGGCTCGCGGCGCTCCTACTCGAACGAGTAACCGGACTGACCTACGGCGAGGCGATCCGGAGCATCTCAGCGGATGCTCTGAGCGAACGAGCGCTGAGCGTGCGCACCGGCAGCATCGCGGTCACGTTTCAGCACGACCCGGCGCGGGAGTTCCCGCTGCCACTCCTCAACGAGCAGACCACGACCGTGCGATCGCAATGGAATCCGGCGCTCGGGTGGTACGCGTCTGCCACAGCGTTGACGCAGTACGGCGCTGAGCTGGAGGCTGCCTGGCACGGACGCCGCAAGCTCTCGGCGGACCTAGTGCGTTACGCCACCTCCCCGCAGATCCCGGTTGCCCATGACGTAGGCCTACACCGTGACGCTTCCTATGGGCTGGGCTTCTGGACGGACCTCTCGCTCGGAGGCTTCGGTACCGGGCTGTCCGCCAGCGCCTTCGGGCATGCGGCTCAGGGAGGCACCTCATTTGTCGTAGTCGACCCAGAGCGCAGAGTGGTCATCGCGGGCTGCATGGATCTTGCGCTCGAATCAGACACCGGTGCGGGCGAGCGGCGAGCGCCGCTGATCGACGCGATTCTCGAGGTGATCGATGCCTAAGTCCTGGCTGCCCGTTGACGGTGCGATGACGGTGCTCCCGGACGGTGAACTGCTGCTCGCTCGCCCCGGCGACGAACACGCGTATCGACTCTCGGTCGTCCAGCACCGATGCCGGACCGATCAGCTCGATCACATCCCCGATCGAACGATCCTGCTGCCCGATCACGAGACAAGCGACGAGCCGATGCGCGCGGATGGCTCGCTGCTGCCGCCGTTCGACGAGCGCGAGCTGCTTGCCGCCCTTCCGTTCGTGCAAGGTGCGACGGTGACGGGACTGTTCGCGCTCGACAACGGCCCGTTTCGCCAAAGGGTCTTCGAATACACCTACGAGCACGGTCAGCTCAGGCGCCTACGACTGGTCCCAGAGCCTTCGGGCCCCGGCGTCGCGATCGAGCGCGGCGACTACGACATCACCTGGCGCGTGCCTTGGGACGCATGGCTGCGATGGCGCGCCGGGGCCATCAACGGCGAGCAGCTGATGTCCGACGCGCAGGTCGACGCAAACTGGGAGGTGATCGCGCTGATGCAGGGGTTGTTCGAGCACGACGACTTCGTGGCTGCGCGTCGCCAGCTCGAGCAGCCCGACCCGGCGCTCGTCCTCCTGCGGCTCGTCGACTGGTGAGCGCCGTCTGTGCGCCGGTAACGTAACCGCGCTATTCCCGACGCGATCATCTTCGACAACGACGGCCTGCTTCTCGACACCGAGGAGTGCTGGTCGAGGGCCGAGCAGCGGCTGTTCGGTCGCTACGGGCGGACCTTCGAGCCCGCGCACAAGCGCGAGATCATGGGCAGCTCTGGCGAGCGCGCGGGAGCTCTCCTCGCGTCCTGGCTCGATCAGCCCGGTCGCGATCGCGAGCTCATGGACGAGGTGGTCGAGCTCGTGCACGACGAGATCGCAGACGGTGTCGACGTGCGCCCAGGCGCACGCGAGCTCCTGACCGCCCTCAAAGAGGCAGGAACGCCAACCGGGCTGGCATCGAACTCCTCGCGAAAGTTCATCGACGAGGTGCTTGGCCTGTCGGGCATCGGGCCGCTGCTCGATACGACGGTCTCCGCGCGCGAGGCCGGGGCGTCGAAGCCCGCACCCGACGTGTACTTCGAGGCCGCGCGGCGACTGGGCGCCAACCCTGCTCGCTGCGTCGCGCTCGAGGACTCGCCGGTCGGCATCACCGCCGCCAAGGAGGCTGGCATGTTCGTGATCGGCATCCCTTCGATCGAGGGGATGACCCTCGCGCCTCCAGCCGACTGCGAGTACGCGAGCCTCGCCGCGCCCGAAGTGTGGGCACATTGCGGGCTCAGCTCGTAGCCTGGCCTACCGGTGACGATCACCGCGACATTCACCGACGACGTTCGCTCGTTCACGGACGCGATCGCCGAGTTCTTTGGGCAGCTCTCCCAGATCGAACTCAAACCGCTGCTGATCGGGCTCGCGTTCTTCATCGCCTACCTGTCCGTCAGGTCGCTCGCGTTCCGCAACATCCTGCGGGCCGCCTATCCAGACGAGTGGGTCGACACGCGCCGGATCTGGGGCGCCTACATCGCCGCATATGGGTTCAACAACGTGGTGCCCGCGCGCGGCGGCGACGTCATCAAGCTGTTCCTCGCGAAGTCATCGATCCCGAACTCGACCTATCCAGCAGTTGCTGCCGCGATGCTCGTCGAGTCGGTCTTCGACGTGGTCATGGGCGTGTTCATCCTCGGCTTTGCGTTCACCCAGGGGGTGTTCCCCAAACCGCCGGACTGGGCGACCACCGGCACGTTCGACCTGCGGCTCTTCGCCGAACATCCGCGAGTGCTGCTGTTTGGGCTTACGGCCTTTGCGGTGATCGGCCTGGTGCTGTTCGCCTGGTTCAGTCACCGGTTGAGGCGCTTCTGGCAGCGCGTGCGGCAGGGCCTCACCGTACTTCGCGATCGAGACCTGTACCTGCGCACGGTGTTCGGCGTGCAGTTCGGCGCGTGGCTGCTGCGGTGCACAGCGTTCTGGTTCCTGCTCGACGCCTTCCACATCGGTGGCTCGGTCAAGAACGTGCTGCTCGTACTCGGTGTGAACGCCGTGGCCGCCGCGGTGCCGTTCACGCCTGGTGGCGCGGGCGTGCAGCAGGCGTTCCTCGTGAAGGTGTTCGCCGGAGCAGCGGCCACGTCGACGGTTGCTGCCTACTCGGTCGGCCAGCAGGTAGCGATCGCCGCGACCACGTTCCTGGTCGGCTTCCTCGCCCTCGTCACGATCTTCGAGTTCCGCTCCTTCCGTGACGTGATCGAGGCCGGTCGCGCACACCGTGAGGCTGAGCGCTCGCATACGCGAGGCTGAGCGTGAGGGTTTACAGTGAAGTAATGGAAGGTTTCGGCGGACTGTTCGGAGATCCAGAGGACCTGCAGCGGCGGATGGCTGAATTCGCCGAGCAGATGCAGGGTCAGCAGAAGCTGGCCTGGGCCGACAACGCGATCGGGCTCGCCGTGCAGATGACCACCGCGGCGATCGAGCGCGTCAACCTGCAGGGTGATGCGGAGGCTCAGGCAGAGCAGATCCGCAAGGTCATGGCGGTCGTGTTCCCAGAGGCAGTCACGCTGGTGCGCGAGGCACGCCAGGGCCTTCAGTAACCGGCATGTCTCAGCT
>CAZLKZ010000006.1:9035-12939 GCA_964560235.1 uncultured Conexibacter sp.
CTGGTCGCCGCCGAGCAGACCCAGCGGCCGCGCGCGATCGTCGCCGCTGCAGCCTCCGCGGTAGTCGGTGTCGGCTCGATGGTCGGCGTGACGCTCGCCTACAAGGGCTACCCGCGCGTAAGCCAGCTCGAAGTGCTGCAGGCAGCCATTGGGAAAGACCTCGGCCGCGTCGGGCTTCGTTCAGAGCAGCTCAACTTCGTCGCCGATCGCGCGCCGCAGCTGATGCTCGCGACCGCGGCTCAGGCCATCGCATCGCTGCTCTTCGTCTACCTCCTCGTGTTCCTCTACCGCGCCTCGGTGAACCGCGGGATCAACGTGCCCCGTTTTACGCCGGCACTTGCGATGTCGGGCGGTATCTCTGCGGCGTTGGGCACGCTCGGCCTGCAGGCGGCGATCCAGGTCAATGCTGCCAACGCCGTTGATCGGCAGGACTGGACCGTCATCCCTGCAACAGGCCCGGTCGCGAACCTGTCGTTCGTGCTGCTGCTGCTCAGCACGATGACGATCGCGATCGCGACGGTGCTCGTGTCGCTCTCAGCGATGCGCACGGGGCTGCTCACGAAGTTCCTCGGCGGGCTCGGGATTGCCGTCGGCGTGATCATGGTCTTTTTCAACCCTGCGGTCTCCGGTAGCGCCGGCAACGGGTTCGTCATTCAGTCGATCTGGGTGCTGCTCGTCGCGCTTTCGCTCACCGGCAGGCTGCCGTCGGGATTGCCGCCGGCGTGGGATGCCGGAGAGGCAAGGCCGTGGCCCAGTCAGCAAGAGGCTCGCGCCCGGCGTGAGGCCGGCAAGGGCGGCGCGAAGTCCACCTCGGCCCCGGCTCAGAGCGCCGCTCCTGCGACCTCTCAGCCGAGCCCGGCTACCTCGAAGAAGAAGCGCAAGAAGCGCAGCCGCAGCTAGCGCCGCACCGGCGTCGCAGGCCGTGCCGGGTCGTTAGGCTCGGCGGTATGGACGAGACACTGCACGGGCGCGTTGAAGCCGATCTCGAGGAGCTGCTCAAGCAGGAAAAGTTCGAACCCTCGCCTGCGTTCGTCGAGCACGCGCTTGTGCGAGACGACTCCCTGCACGCACGTGCTGCCGAGAACCCGGTCGGATTCTGGGCCGAGCAGGCGGAGGCGCTCCATTGGTTCGAGCAGCCGCAGACGGCGCTCGACGACTCACAAGCTCCGTTCTACAAATGGTTCGCAGACGGCACGGTCAACGCTTCCTACAACTGCCTCGACCGCCACATCGAGCGCGGGCTAGGTGAGCGGATCGCGTTCCACTGGTGCGGCGAGGAAGGCGAGCAGCGCGACATCACCTACCAGTGGCTCTACGAGCAGACCCAGCGCGCCGCCAACGCGCTGAAGGCGCGCGGTGTTGAGGCCGGCGACGTAGTTGGCATCTACCTGCCGATGATTCCCGAAGTCGTCGTCGCGATGCTCGCGTGCTCGCGCATCGGTGCGCCGCACAACGTCGTGTTCGGTGGCTTCAGCCCCGAGTCGGTGCGGGAGAGGATGGAGGTGTCAGGCGCGAAGGCGCTGATCTGCGCCGACGGGGCACGGCGCAAAGGGCGCACCGTGGCGACCAAGCGAGCGGTAGATGACGCCGGCATCGACGTCGAGACGACTTTCGTGGTGCGCAGCACAGGTATCGAGGACTGTCCGATGGGCGAGGGCGACGTGTGGTGGGAGGACGCGCTGGCCGCTGCGGACCCCGAGTGCCCAGCCGCCGAGCTGCCTGCCGAGCACCCGCTGTTCATCCTCTACTCCTCCGGTTCCACGGCCAAGCCGAAGGGCATCCTTCACTCCACAGGCGGCTACCTGACCCAGGCGGCTTTCACACACCGGTACGTGTTCGACATCAAGCCCGACGAGGACGTGTACTGGTGCAGCGCCGACGTGGGCTGGATCACCGGCCACTCCTACATCGTGTACGGACCGCTCATGAACGCCTGCACCTCGGTGATGTTCGAAGGCGCGCCCGACTACCCGCACCAAGGCATCTGGTGGGAGCTTTGCGAGCGCCTCGGTGTGACGATCTTCTACACCGCACCCACCGCGATCCGGGCATGCATGAAGTGGGGCATCGACCACCCGAACAAGCGCGACCTCTCCAAGCTCCGGCTGCTGGGCTCAGTCGGGGAGCCGATCAACCCCAAGGCGTGGCTCTGGTACTGGAAGGTCATCGGCGGCGGCAACTGTCCAATCGTCGACACCTGGTGGCAGACCGAGACCGGCGGCGTAATGGTCACAACTCTGCCCGGTGCCCAGTCGATGAAGCCCGGGTCGGCAGGCACGCCGATCCCTGGCATTGAGGTGACCGTGCTCGACGATGACGGCAACGACGTACCGCCGGACACGCAGGGGCTGCTGGCGATCCGCGATCCGTGGCCCGGCATGTTGCGGACGCTCTACAGCGACGACGACCGGTACGTCTCCACCTACTTCTCCAAGTGGCCGGGTGCTCGCGCTCCGATCTACTTCGTCGGTGACGCAGGCCGCAAGGACGCTGACGGCTACGTGTCTGTGATCGGGCGAGTCGATGACGTGATCAACGTGTCCGGCCACAGGCTTTCGACCGCCGAGATCGAGTCGGCGATCGTCTCCCACCACACCGTCGCCGAGGCGGCGGTGATCGGCCAGGCCGACGAGCAGACCGGACAGGCGATAGTCGCCTTCGTGACGCTCGAGGGCGACTACGAGGGTGGCGACGATCTCATGGCGGACGTCCGCGACCACGTCGGTGAGAGGATCGGAAAGTTCGCGCGGCCCACGCGGATCATCTGGACCGAGGACCTGCCGAAGACGCGCTCAGGCAAGATCATGCGCAGGCTGCTGCGCGATCTTGCCGAGGGTCGCGAGCTCGGTGACGTAACGACTCTGCGCGACCCGAGCGTGGTCGACACGATCGCCGCGTCGATGAAGAGCTAGAGCCCTACGGGGTGGCGGACCTTGAAGCCGCTGCGCTTGCCGATCACGGGGCGCCAGCGCGGGCCCTTGGCGCCGGTGTAGTCGCCGATCGGGCTAGTGTCGAGCCGCAGCCCAGCGACCTCCATGTAGATGTGGCCAGCGTTGGCGTAGATCGTCACGTACTTGCCGGCTCCGCTTGCGCCCCACTTCTTGAAGCTGCCGCTGACCATCGGGTAGTTCAGCAGCGAGCCGGCGATCAGGGCGTAGGAGACAGTGCCTGAGCAGTCGTAGCCGGTGTCGTTCAGCTTCGCGTGACCGCCGCCCCACTTGTAGGGCTTTCCGATCAGCCGGTTGCCGGCGGCGATCATCTTGCGCACACGCTTCGGAGCGCCGCGCGGGATCGCGGCCTTGCCGTTGCTCTGCAGGACGGCTGTGCGGCCTTTGACGGTTGCGACCGGTGGTCCAGCCGGGATCGTCGGAATCGTCGGCTGCGTGACCTTCGGAGGCTTCACGGCAGGCGTCTTGTCGGTCGGCGTCGATGGCGTCTGCGGGACGTTCTCGTCGCCGGGGTAGTAGCTGTCGTACTCGGTGTAGTCGTCCTCGTAGTACGGGTCGTAGTAGCCGTCGTAGTACTGGTCGTCCCAGTAGCTGCCACCACCCGAGTCGTAGTCGTAGTCGGACTGGTACTCGCCGCCGCCGGTGTCGTTGTGGTGGTAGCTCGATTGCGCCCACGCAGATCCGGTCATCGGGCCGGCGGTGACCAGCGCTAGGAGTGCCGAACCGAGTGCGAGGCGCGAAAGCATCTACCTCGGCAATCGGAGCTGCCGGGTGCCTGCTTGATCTACAGCGTCAGCTTCTGGACACCCGTCCGCGAACTCTCAGTAAGTCCAGACAGCGTCCAGCTGGCTACAGTGCATCCCTCTGGAGGGGTGGCGGAGTCCGGTTGAACGCACCAGTCTTGAAAACTGGCATCGGGGTAACTCGATCGAGGGTTCGAATCCCTCCCCCTCCGT
>CAZLKZ010000006.1:13039-16285 GCA_964560235.1 uncultured Conexibacter sp.
AGATCCGGCGAGGCAGGCTTAGCGCGGCAGTCGGGTCGTCGACGACGATGCGCAGTGCGCCGTCGTAGTCGGTACGGGTTCGCAGGTGGCCGTGCTCGGCATCCCACGCGCCCGATTCGAGGTCGGCGCGTAGCCGCTCGACGATCGCGGCCTGCTCCTCCTCGGAAACGAGGCCCCAGACCGATTGCGAGCGACGCACGTTTGGTTCTAGAAGGGCTTCGGGCCTCCCCCAGAACGCGTCGATGAACCCGTCCTGGCAGTCGATCGGCGTGTGCATCGACTGCAGCTTGGCGCGAGGCCCGATCATCGAGGCGATCTCGATCGGGGTGGGGAAGCGCGCGGCCTCTGCCGCGAACAGCGGCCGCAGGTAGTCCCGCTGCCACGCGATGTGGTGTGGCAGGTCGAGCGTCAGGACCACGACCGGGCCCTTCGCGACGCGCCGCATCTCGCGTAGTCCAGCCTCGACGTCGTCCCAGTGGTGCACGGTGATGCAAGCCATCGCCGCGTCGAAGCTGTCGTCGTCGAACGGGAGCTTCTCGGCACGCGCGTCGATCACGGGGGCCGAGCCTTCAGGGCGTAGTGCGCGCATCGCGGCGCTCGGCTCTACGGCAACGACCTCGCGTCCCTCCGGCTCGTAGGCACCTGCACCCGCGCCGACGTTCACGACGGTCACCGCGCTACCGAGCGCAGCCTCGATTCGCTCCGCGATCCGTGGGTCCGCGGGCCGGTGCTCGGCGTAGCCGTCGCTGGCAGCGCCGTCGTAATCGGTCTTGGCTCGCGCCCCGTCCGTCATCAACGGACGAGATTACTGGGCGTCGGCGCGGCGATGGACACTCAGGCAGGACCGGCGGGCCTACCATCAAGGCGTGTTTTCGTTTCCCAACCCAGTCAACGAGAAGGCAGCACGGACCGTTGCCGCTGTCGTCGCGACCGTCGCACTTGTCGCACTGCTGACCGGCTGGCATTGGCTGACGGTGCCGCTCGCCTACGGGTTCTGGGCCCGCGTGCTCACCGGGCCCACGCTCAGTCCCCTTGGTCGTGGCGCGCAGCTGTTCGCAGCGAGGTACCTAGGCGAGCCGCGCTACGTGCCAGGGCCGCCCAAGCGGTTCGCTCAGGGCATGGGTGCTGCGATGACCACGGCGGCGCTCGTGGCCTGGCTGGCGGGCGCGAACACTCTGGTGACAGTGCTGCTCGTGATGCTCCTCGCAGCGGCGACACTGGAGTCGGTGTTCGCCTTCTGCCTCGGTTGCAAGGTGTTCGCCGGCCTCATGCGGATCGGAGTGGTGCCGCAAGAGGTTTGCGAGAAGTGCGTTGTCGGCGGCGGCGCCGAAGCCTGATTGACACAGATCGGGGGCTGGCCGATGTCACAACCGTCGCGCTCGCGACACTGTTGAGGTAGTGACAGCGCGAGAGCCACTCGACATCGCCGCTCTATATGAGCGGCACGCGGACACGCTGCTGGTGTTCTTCACGCGGCGCACATTCGATCCGCACGTTGCGACTGACTTGTGGTCCGAGACGTTCGCGCAAGCAGTCGCTGGCCAAAAACGGTTCCGCGGCACGGGCGATGACGCTCAAGCTGCGTGGCTGTACCGCATTGCCCACCGCCAGTTGTCCCTGTTTTGGCGCAAGGGCTCTGTGAGTCAGAAGACCCAGCAACGGCTCGAGCTAGAGCGTCCGCAGCTGAGCGATGACGCAGGCTCAGAGTTGATGCGGCGTGCAGGGCTCGAGCAGCTGCGTGCCGAGCTCGCAGTGGCCCTAGCGACCCTTTCTGCGGACACCCGCGAGGCGATCGAACTGCGGGTAGTGCAAGGGCTGTCGTACGCAGAGGTTGCGGTCCGCCTCGAAACCAACGAACAGAACGTGCGCGCACGCGTTTCAAGAGGACTACGCGCGCTGGGAGACCTTCTCGACCCAGAGGCGGCCACGGAGGTGGCGTGATGAGCGACGACCTGGACAAGATGATCCGTAAGTACGGCGATGAGCTCGGGCGGGTGCAGAGGCGCGCACCGTCACGGCAATGGGTGACAACTCGCCGGCTCGCACTGACGTTTGCGGCGTTTGCACTGCTCGTGGGAGTGGCAGTGATCGTCCTACCTGGATCAGACCGGGGTGGCTCGACTGCTTATGCAGTGGCGCGGGCCAAGGCCGCGCTTGCAACCGATGACTCGATAATTCACATGATCTCGGCGACGCGCCAGCCACTGGACGGCAAGATCGTCACGCTCCGCGGAGAGGTGTGGATCGGCCCAGATGCGGTCCGGGTACTCGCCTACGGAGACGCACTGTCCGAGGCGGAAGACATTGCGCTGAGCTGGGATCCCGAGGAGGACTCGGCCGACGGCAAAGTGCGCGTTCGCACCGATGCGTATGAGGCGGCGAGCAACGTCCACAGCTACTACTGGCAGCGAATGGATCGATACGGCCTCAAGGGCTTCGATCCGGTAAGCCAGATGCGGTCGATGCTCACCAGCGGGAAGGTCGAGGATGAAGGCGTCGTCCTCTTGAACGGTCGCAAAGCGCGCAAGCTCGTGGCCCGTGTCGAGGCCACGCCACCAGTTCAGACTGGTCCCAATAGCGGTGTTGCCAGCACGGACGGATCCGTGACCGAGTACTACGTCGACCCGGATACGTTCGCACCGATTCGCGTGCGGTCCTCATTCGGCGATCCCGCTAACGACGAGTGGATCGTGGATGAAATCGAGAAGTTTGAGCGGCTTCCAGTCAACGCGCAGACCCGACAGCTGCTGAAGGTCGACGTGCCCAAGGGTGCCAAGACCAGGAACGACGGCCAGGAGCTTCAGGGCTTCAGGCGGCCGTGAGTCGCGCGGGCGCACCGAAGCGTGCCAGGCACTTAGGCAGCTCGACCGAGCCGTCCTCCTGCTGGCCGTTCTCCAGCAGCGCCACGATCGTGCGGCCCACAGCGACGGCGGTGCCGTTGAGTGTGTGGGCGATCTCGGGCTTGCCGTCCTCGTTGCGGAAGCGGATGTTGAGTCGCCGTGCCTGGTAGTCGGTGGTGTTCGACGTCGAGGTCAGCTCGCGGTACTGCTCCTGCGAGGGGATCCACGCTTCGCAGTCGAACTTCTTCGCGGCGCTCGCGCCGAGGTCATCGACAGAGATGTTGACGACGCGGTAGGGGATCCCGAGCGTCTGCAGGATCTCTTCCTCGATCGACAGCAAGCGCTCGTGTTCGGCGACCGAGTCCTCGGGGCGGACGAAGCTGAACATCTCGACCTTGTCGAACTG
>CAZLKZ010000006.1:16385-18162 GCA_964560235.1 uncultured Conexibacter sp.
AACCCGAGGTCGCGCTTGTCGCCGACCTCGCGCACGACGGTGTCTCCGTCGGCGGCCGACTCGTCGGGAACGTTCGGGAGAGAGGCCAGAAGCGGGTCGAGCTTCTGTTCGACCTCTTCGAGTTCGGCGGCCAGCTGCTTGCCGCGGGCTGCCACCTCTTGCATCGCGGCGATCGCGGCAGAGGCATCCTCACCTGCTGCCTTCGCCTTGCCGATCTCCTGGCTGGCGGCGTTCTGCTCGGCCTTGGTGCCCTCTACCTGCGGCAGCAGCTCGCGACGGCGGGCGTCCAGGGCGAGCACTTCGGCGAGCCGGGATTCAGAGCCGTCGCCCCGGCGAGCGAGCGCAGCGGCAACCGCGTCGGTATCGGAGCGGATCAGTCGCAGGTCGAGCATGGCTCGCCTGCGGAGCTACTGGTCGCCCTTGTACCGACGGCTGTTGCCGTCGGGCGTGCGATCGTGAATGCCGCCGTAGCCGGCGTAGTAGGCGAGGAACTCGGCGACCTTCTGGGCCTCCTCGCCGGTCACAAGACCCTTGGGCATGATCTTGCCCGAGAAGCCGCCGTGGTGCAGCGCGTAGAGCACGTTGTCTACGGACTCCTTACGGACGTTGAAGTTCGGTCCGTCGACGATCTCGGTGTTGGTCGGCTTCAGCGCGCCGCCCTCGGCGCCAACGAGCCCGAGGCTGTGGCAGCCAGAACAGCGCTCGACGAAGATCTTCGCGCCCTCGCGGTATTGAGGGGCCACGCTCGCGAGCCGGTCCTCCTGGCCAGGGGCCTTCGCGTCGGTGTCCTGTTCGCCGCAGCCAGAGGCGAAAGCGACGGTGAAGACGCAGAGAATGAGAGCGGGAAGGATCCGGCGAGTCATGCGGCACGGAATACTACGGAAGTCGTGCGACACCGGGCCGCTGCCATCTTGATCGTCCTCTCCACCGTGACCGCCTTGAGCGGCTGTCGCGGCGAGGGTCCGTACAAGTACGCCTTCGACAACACCATCCAGGTACGGCTCGGGGAGTACTGGATCAAGCCGCAGCGAATCATCGTCAACGCCGGTGAGATCCACCTGGTCGCACAGAACGACGGGCGCCTCACCCACAACCTCATCGTCGAGGAAGAAGGCGCGGAGATCGGCACAGAGCCGCGTCTGTACGGGCGCACTCCGACTCTGCACCCTGGTGAGCTCGGTACAGAGGTGCGTTCGTTCAGCCTCAAGCCGGGTACCTACCGTCTCGTGTGCTCGATCGGCAATCACGAGAATCTCGGCCAGTTCGCCGAACTCAAGGTGATCCCCGAGGGCGAGCGTCCGTGACCGCTGCGAGCGTCACGCCCGAGGGGTTCCGTGCCGCGATCGGCGCCTTCCCGACCGGCGTAGCGGTCGTCACCTCAACGTCACCTGCCGGACCGGTCGGCCTGACGACCAACGCGGTCTCCAGCCTTTCCCTCGATCCGGTGATGCTCGTGGTCTGCTTCGACAACTCTTCGCGCACGCTGCCGGTGGTGCGCGAGTCAGGTCGCTTTGCGGTCAACCTTCTGCGCGCCGACCAGGAGCCGCTCGCGCGAGTGTTTGCTTCCAAGGAGGCGCCGGCCGACAAGTTCGCGCAGGTGTCCCATTCGTCCGACCACGGAATTCCGATCCTTGACGACGTTGTCGCTTGGTTCGCCTGCGAGGTAACGGCTCTGCACCCGGGCGGCGACCACACGATCGCGCTCGGCACCGTTACTGCGCTCGGGCACGAGGTCGGAGCCGAGCCACTCAGATTTGAAAGAGGGGGTTACCGATGA
>CAZLKZ010000006.1:18262-76629 GCA_964560235.1 uncultured Conexibacter sp.
ACCGGCTACTCGCAGCCGCAGCTCGAAGCGCTGCTCGATGGCCCGACCGACTGTGAGACGTTCTTCGACCAAGCGCCGGCGATGAACCCGGTGCGATCGGAGATCAAGGGCGTGGTGTGCGGTGTGCGGTCGAGGACATCGAGGAACCCACGATGCGCGAGATTCGCTACCTCGACAAGCTGATCGACGAGCTGGCCCGCGGCAAAGCGATGGAGAAGATCCTGCGCTGATCGCCGCTCAGGCGACGCCCCAGGCGCGCAGCGCCAGGAAGCATGCGACCAGCGAGCCGGCCGCCACGATCCCGAGCTCGCGACAGAGGATCGCGGTGACGAGCGCGTTCTGTTCGTCCTCCGGAAGCTTCCCGACAGCCTGGGCGTTCTCTAGCCCTCGATCCTCAAGGATCGTTTCAGCGGTCGCGAGCCGCAGCTGCTCGGCGATGAAGGCAACCGCCACAGGCAGCACCGCGTAGAGGTAGAAGAGGTCGTCGGTGGGCTGCGGCCCTGCGAAATAACGCACACATGCGACGCCCGCAGCGATCACAGCCACGAGCTGACCGCCTCGCAGCAGGCTCCAAACCCACGGCCTCGGATCGGCCCGCCACCAAAGGAGTGCAGCAATTGCCCCAGAAACACCGGTTGCCAGCGCAGTCGCCAGCGATATGAACACGCTCAGATCCCTCAAGAACAACCCTTTCAAGTGGCGGCTGTCACTTTGTAGCAATACGTCACAAGTAGCTGATAGAACGGGCTGCGAGTGATCCAGACCTATCTTCCCGCGCTGGTCTTCCTGGTCCTCGGTTCAGCAGTGGGCGTGGCGTTTATCGCCGCAGGGAGCCTGCTCGGGCCGCGCCGGGCCCCGGCCCCTACCCCTTATCAGGACGATCCGTACGAGTCCGGTCTGCCTTCTGAGGTCAACCAGGGGCTGCGCTTCGACATCAGCTTCTACCTGATCGCGATGCTGTTCATCCTGTTCGACATCGAGGTCGTGTTCCTCTACCCGATCGCGGTGCAGCTGCAGGCGTTCGGGACCTTCGCGCTCATTGAGACGGTCGTGTTCATCGGTCTGCTCACCGTTGCGTTCATCTACGTCTGGCGCCGTGGCGCACTGGAGTGGCGATAGCTATGGAGCTCAAGCGCGAACCTCTCGTACCCGGACCCGCCGAGCGCGATCTGAAGGTCCGCCAAGCTCAGGCGCGCGACATGCTGCGAGGCGACCTCGAAGGAGAGGCGCTCGAGCAGTACGTGCAGGAGCGGGTGCTCACCACCACGCTCGACGACGCCGTTTCCTGGGCACGTGGCAACTCACTCTTCCCGGCCGTGTTCGGCCTTGCGTGCTGCTCGATCGAGTTCATCTCGCTCGTCGGCTCTCGCCTGGACATCGCACGGTTCGGCATGGAGGCCATGCGCGGATCACCGCGCCAAGCCGACCTGATCATCCTCGCCGGCCGCGTGTCGACGAAGATGGCGCCGGTCGTGCGCCGCATGTACGACCAGATGCTCGAGCCCAAGTACGCGATCTCGATGGGCGCCTGCTGCTCGTCGATGGGCGTGTTCAACAACTACGCGATCGTCCCGTCCGACACGTTCATGCCAATCGACGTGCACGTACCGGGCTGCCCGCCGCGGCCCGAGGCCGTGATGTACGGAATCCTCAAGCTGCGCTCGATGATCCAGAACGACCCGCAGATGGGTTGGCGTGAGCGCTACGGCGCCGAGGGCACCGTGGAACTGCAGCCCGAGGACTACGTGCGCTTCGAGGCGGAACTACGCGAAGGTGCCGGTGCCTGAGGCCCGCACAGCCGAAGAGATCGTCGGCCGGCTGGGTGTGCACGCCCTCGCCGCCGCCGACGTGCACGGCAAGCCCGTGATCGACGTTGCCGCCGGTGACGTGCCGAAGGCACTGCTCGAACTGCGCGACCTTGGGTTCAAGCACCTGATGAGCGTGCACGGGCTGGACTACTTCCCCGAGGAGCCGCGCCTCGGCGTGCAGTACGAGCTGGTCGATCGCTCGGCGCTGGAGCGCGTGACAGTGCGCCTGCGTGTCTCCGTAGACGAGCCCAACGTGCCGTCGGTGACGCCCGACTGGCCAACCGCCGACCACCAAGAGCGCGAGATCTACGACCTGTTCGGCGTGGTCTTTGACGGTCACCCCGACCTGCGCCGCATCCTCATGCCCGACGACTACGTCGGTCACCCGCAGCGTCGCGACTTCCCGATCGGCGGCGAGCCGGTGCTGTTCACCGTCAACGAGAACTCAGGTACCGCCTACGCCGCAAAGCCGGAGAGGGCGGCGCGATGAGCGAGCTGCTCGAAGAGATCGGCGTTGACTTCGATCGTGTGAGGACCGGTCCCGAAACCGAGCTGCTCACGCTCAACTTCGGGCCGCACCACCCGGCGACCCACGGTGTGCTGCGCCTCGTGACGCAGCTCGAGGGCGAGGTGATCCGCTCCTGCAAGCCGGTGATCGGTTACGTCCACACCGGTATCGAGAAGACCTGCGAGCAGAAGAGCTACTGGAAGGTCATCCCGCTGATTGAGCGGATGGACTACGTCAGCTACTTCACCAACATGCACGCGTACTGCGGCTCGGTGGAGACGCTTATCGGCGTCGACGTGCCGAAGCGTGCTCAGTACCTGCGCGTGATCCACGACGAGCTGCAGCGGATCGTCAGCCACTTGATCTGGCTCGGCACCTCGATGCTCGACCTCGGCGCCGTAACGATGCTCTGGTACACGTTCCAAGACCGCGAGCGCATCCTCGACCTTTTTGAGCAGTGCACCGGCCAGCGGATGCACACCCGCTACTACCAAGTCGGCGGTGTCGCAGAGGACATCCCGGCCGGCTACGAGCAGAAGCTGCGCGAGTTCCTGGCGATCATGCCGAGCCGCATCGAGCTGTACCGCGACATGGTCAACCGCAACGAAATCGCGTTGCGGCGCCTCAAGGGCGTGTGCCCGCTCGATGCGGACACGCTCAACGCGTATGGCGTGACCGGGCCGCTGCTGCGTGCCGCAGGCGACCCGTGGGACCTGCGTAAGGCGATGCCGTACAGCTCGTACGAGGATTTCGACTTCCAGATCGCTGTCGGCAAGACCGGCGACAACTGGGACAGGTACGCGGTCCGCATGTACGAGATGGAGCAGTCGCTGCGGATCATCGAGCAGGCCATTGACGGTCTGCCGGAAGGGCCGTACATCACGACCGACCGCAAGGTTGCGCTGCCGCCGCGCCACGAGCTGGCGACCTCGATGGAGGCGCTGATCCACCACTTCAAGCTCGTCACCGAGGGCATGCGCGTACCCGAAGGCGAGTGCTACTACCCGGTCGAAGGGCCGCGTGGTGAGTACGGCTGTTTCGTCCGCTCCGACGGTTCCAGCAAGCCTGCCCGCGTGCACATGCGCGACCCGTCGTTCGTGAACCTGCAGGCGTTCGAGCCGATGGTCAAGGACGCTTACATCGCCGACTTCATCGCCACGCTCGCGATGCTCGATCCGATCTTGGGGGGCATCGACCGATGAGTCTCCTCAAGGCTCCAGAACAAGTGCCGGACCCGGCGCTGACCCCGGTCCCGGATGCGCTGCGCGCCGAGATCGAGGACCTGATGTCGCGCTACCCCGACCACAAGTCGGCATCGATCCCTGCGCTAGCGGCAGCACAGCGCCTGCACGGTTGGGTGTCGCCGGAGGCCCTGCGACAGGTCGGCTGCGTAATGCAGCTCACGCCCGCGTACCTGCTTGCCGTAGCGAGCTTCTACGACATGCTCGACCTCGAGCCCAAGGGCGACAGGCGCGTGTACGTGTGCACGAACATCTCGTGCTCGCTGCGCGGAGGCCGCGAGCTGCTCGCCAAGCTCGAAGATGCTGTTGGAGATGCGGAGGGTGTGCAGATCCGCGGCTTTGAGTGCCTCGGAGCGTGCGACATCGCGCCGATGGCGTCGGTCGACGGCGTATTCGTAGGCCCGATCGAAGACGACGAGATCGAGGCACTGGCCGACGACATTGTCTCGCGCGCCGACCCGCTGCCCGCCAAGCAGCTGATCAAGCGGCCGACGGCCGACCCCGGTGCGGCGGAGCCCTACTCGCCGCCGGTCGTCGGAGCTGGGGCCGCAGAAACAGAGCCCAGCGAGCCTGCCGAAGCACCGCCGACGCCCCCGAGTTCAGCTCAGAACGGCGCAGACAACGAGACAGACGCCCCGGAAGTCGAAGGGGACGAGGCATGACCCAGCACCTCATCTTCTCCGGCATCGACGAGCCGGGCCTCAACACGCTCGACGTGTACCGCGCCCGCGGCGGCTACGGCGACCGCATGCGCAAGGCGCTGCAGATGCCGCAAGAAGCGCTAGTCGAGGAGCTCAAGGCTTCCGGCCTACGCGGCCGCGGCGGCGCCGGTTTCGCGATGGGCATGAAGGCATCGTTCATGCCCAAGGGCGACATGGACAAGTACCTCGTCTGCAACGCGGACGAGTCAGAGCCCGGCACCTTCAAGGACCGCGAGCTGATGCAGAAGAACCCGCATCAGCTGATCGAGGGCATGATCATCGCCTCGTACGCAGCGGGCGCAAACAAGTCGTTCATCTTCATCCGCGGCGAGTACGAGCAGCAGGCCACGATCCTCGAAGATGCGCTCGTCGAGGCAAAGGAAGCCGGGCTCATCGGCGACAACATCCTCGGCACGCAGCACTCGCTCGACCTCTGGGTGCATCGCGGTGCCGGCGCATACATCTGCGGCGAGGAAACGGGCCTGCTCGACTCGCTCGAGGGGCGCCGCGGCAACCCGCGCCTCAAGCCTCCGTTCCCGGCCAACCAGGGCCTCTACCAGGGCCCCACGCTGATCAACAACGTCGAGACGCTCTCGACGGTGCCGGTGATCGTCGAGATGGGCGGCGCCGAGTACGCGAAGGTCGGCGTCGAAGGCTCGACCGGCACAAAGATGATCTCGATCTCCGGCAACGTGAAGCGGCCGGGCAACTACGAGATCGAGCTCGGTACTCCGGCACGCGAGCTGATTTACGGCCTCGCAGGCGGAATCGAGAACGATCGCGAGATCAAGTTCTGGTTCCCCGGCGGCTCGTCGTCGCCGGTGCTGCTGCCCGAAGACCTAGACCTGCCATACGACTTCAACTCGATCGCGGGCGCAGGCTCGATGCTCGGGTCCGGCGCGATCATCGTCGTCGACGACTCCAACTCGGTCATCGACGTGTGCCTCTGGCTCGCCGAGTTCTACAAGCACGAGTCTTGCGGCAAGTGCTCGCCGTGCCGTGAGGGCACCAACTGGACGGTCAAGATGCTCGAGCGCATCCACTCCGGCCACGCGACCCCGATGGACCTCGACATCATGGCCTCGGTCCAGGAGAACATCATGGGCAACTGCCTGTGCGTGCTCGGCGACGCGATGGCGATGCCGGTCTCCTCGATGATCAAGAAGTTCCGCGGCGAGTTCGAGGAGCACCTCGAGTCGATGCGGCTCGCCCCGGTGGAGGCGACTGCGTAGTGCCGCGTCCCGCCATCAACGAGATCACGTTCACGATCGATGACCGCGAGGTCAAAGCACCCGAGAACATGATGCTTGTCGACGCCGCCAAGCTGGGCGACGTCGAGATCCCTGTCTTCTGTTACGAGCCCAAGCTCGGAGCGCCCGTCGGCGCCTGTCGTATGTGCCTGGTCGAGATCGAGGGCATCCCCAAACTGCAGACCGCCTGCTCGACCGCCGTAAAGGACGGCATGGTCGTGCGCACACAGACCGAGCGCGTCGCGCACGCCCAGCGCGCGGTGGTCGAGTTCCTGCTCGTCAACCACCCGCTGGACTGCCCAGTGTGCGACAAGGGCGGCGAGTGCCCGCTGCAGGACATCGCGTTTGGCTGGGGTGGAGGCGAGTCGCGGTTCGTCGAACCAAAGCGCCATTTCGAAAAGCCTGTCGCTCTTTCTCCGCTGATCGCGATCGACCGCGAGCGCTGCATCCTCTGTTACCGCTGTGTGCGCTTCAGCCAGGAGCTGAGCGAGGACTACCAGCTGGTCCTCCGCGAGCGGGGTGCCCACACCTTCGTCGCAACCTTCGACTCCACGCCGTACGTCGCGCCGTTCAGCGGCAACATCATCGAGCTCTGCCCGGTGGGGGCTCTCACTAGTCAGGCCTACCGCTTCCGCGCTCGTCCGTGGGACATCGAGGGCGCCGGCTCGGTGTGCACGCTGTGCCCGACTCAGTGCAACGTCAGCTACACGGTGCGCGACGATCGCGTGCTGCGTGTGCTCTCACGCCAGAACGACGAGGTCGACGACGGCTGGCTCT
Organism: uncultured Conexibacter sp.; assembly: GCA_964560235.1. Lineage (GTDB taxonomy): Bacteria > Actinomycetota > Thermoleophilia > Solirubrobacterales > Solirubrobacteraceae > Baekduia. Next base: position 24,548 of record CAZLKZ010000006.1, read on the forward strand.
GCGACCGCGGCCGCTTCTCCTACCAGGCTGCGTACGCGGCTGAGCGGATCACGACGCCGATGGTGCGCGACGGCGGCCAGCTAAGGCCCGCCAGCTGGCAACGTGCGCTCGACGAGGCTGCAGGTGCACTGCGCCGCGCAGGTTCGCGCGCCGCGCTGATCGCAGGCGGCGGCACCTCCAGCGACCTGGGCTTCCTAGCTCAGCGTGTCGCGCGCGAGGCGCTCGGCACTGCCGACATCGACTCGCGAGCACGCGACCGTGGCGATCGCGCAACCACCTTGGCGCTGGCAGATCCGGCTCTGCAGGCAACCATCTCCGACCTAGAGTTCGCGAGCACGCTGCTCGTGCTCGGCACTGAGCCGCTCGACGACGCGCCTGCGCTCGACCTCCGCATCCGCAAGGGAGTGCGGCGCAACAACGTCAAGCTCGTAGTCGCGAGCGCGCGTCCGTCGGCGCTCGACGCAAACGCGGCCCACGTGCTGCGGCTCGCTCCAGGCGATGAGCCTCGTGCCGCTGCGCTGATCGCGTCTGCGCTGAACGGTGGCGACGTGCCGGCCGAGATCGCAGCTGTGGCCGACCTTCTGAAGTCCGGCGGCGAAGACGTGGTCGTGCTCTACGGCGATCGGGTACTCGCGGACGCAGCAGGCGGAGCGGCGCTCGTATCGATCGCGAGTTCTCTCTCGCTATCTCACCGTGAAGGCGGCGGCCTGCTTGGTGTGCCGTCCTTCGCAAACGGGCGCGGGCTGAACGAAGCGGGCCTACTTCCCTTCGCCGGGCCGGGCTACACCGACGCCGCCGAGGGCCGCGACACCACCGCGATCGCCGAAGCGGCGGGAGCAGGCGACATCGCCGCGCTGTGGCTCATGAGTGTCGATCCGCTTACCGACCTCCCCGGCGACGCGATCTGGGAGCAGGGGCTGGAGAAGGCTTCGAGCGTGATCGCCCACGCGTCGTTCCTCACACCGGGAATCGAGCAGCACGCCAACGTCGTTTTCCCTGCCGAGTACGACGGCGAGCGGGACGGAATCACCTGCAACCTCGACGGACGCCTCCAGCGCCTGCGCCAGGGTGTCGGCGCTTCCGGCGACGTCAAGCCTGGATGGTGGGTGCTCTCGCAGCTCGCTTCCCGCCTCGGTCTCGACCTAGAGCTTGTGACGGGCGGGCAGGCGATGCGCCAGCTGCTCGATGCGGTGGCGCGCTACGACGGTGTCTCGCTCGACGACATCGCGGGGCAGGGCGTTGTACCGGCGGGTGCTGTGCCGTCGGTCGGCCCACTCAGCAGCTTCGTGCCAGACGCAGGCCCCGACCCCGTCGGCAGTCGCCTGCGGGCAGGCACCTTCAAGACCGCATGGTCGGGGGCGGAGGTCGCGCACGCACCCGCGCTGTCGTTCCTCACACCGCAGGTCACCGTCGAGCTGAGCCCCACCGACGCGCAGCGGCTTGATGTGCGGCCGGGCGCCGAGGTCGAGCTGCGCAGCGACGACGGCAGCCAAGGCACGATTGACGAGGATCAGCCGGCGCTTCGCGCAACCGTGGTCGTGCGGTCGGCTGTCCCGACCGGCTCGGCGTTCGTGCAGTCAGAGCAGGTCGACGGACCGCTCGTAGATGTCCGCCCGGCCCCAGTGCGCGAGCTCGTCGCGGTCGTCACCGCCGACGCGGAGGTGGAGGCATGAGCCTGCTCATCGCCGACGTGCAGCTCGCCGAGCCGTGGTGGGTCGTCGTCATCAAGTCGGTGATCATCTTCTCGGTCGGCCTGACCTTGATCCCGGTAGCGCTGATGGCAGACCGCAAGGTCATGGGCCGCATGCAGAACCGCTACGGCCCCAACCGCGTCGGGCCGTTCGGGATGCTCACCCCGGTCGCCGACATCCTGAAGCTGCTTTCAAAGAAGCAGTTCCGCCCCCGCACGTCGATCGGCTGGATGTACGTGCTCGCGCCGCTGATCTCGATCGCTACCGCGGTCGCCTCGCTCGCGATCATTCCTTTCGGCGACGTGGTGAAGATCGGTGACACGAGCGTCGGCCTGTACGGCGTAGACGTGTCGATCGGCCCGCTCTACCTGTTCGCCTTCGGCGGCATCGCGTTCTACGGCCTTATGCTCGGCGGTTGGGCGTCGGGCTCCAAGTACGCGTTCCTCGGGGCGATGCGCGCCGCCGCGCAGCTCATCTCCTACGAGGTCTCGCAGGGTCTTGCGCTGATCGGCGTGATCATCATGGCCGGCTCGATGTCGTTCGTCGACATCGTCAACGCGCAGGAAGGCCTCTGGTACATCGTGCCTCAGTTCTTCGGCTTCCTGATCTTCCTCGTCGCGACGTTCGCGGAGACCAACCGGCCGCCGTTCGACATGGTCGAGGCCGACGCCGAGCTCGTTGCCGGTTTCAACACCGAGTACGGTGGCGGCCGCTTTGCCACCTACTACTTCGCCGAATACCTCAACGTCGTCATCGCGTCCGGGCTCATCGCGACCGTCTACCTCGGTGGCTGGTACATCCCGTTCGTCGATGAGACCCCTGGCTGGGCGCAGCCGCTTGTGGTGCTAGCCAAGATCCTCTTCGGCATCTTCCTCTTCGTGTGGGCCCGCGCGACGCTGCCTCGCCTGCGTTACGACCAAGTGATGTCGCTCGGTTGGAAGGTGCTGCTGCCCGCAGCGATGCTCAACACCGTTGTCACCGCGATCGTGGTGGTCTCATGACCTGGCGTCCGTCTGAAGAAGACATCCACGTCGTCGACGGACCCGACCCGGGCGGCGCCGGTGGCCTGTACCGCGCCTTCGGCGAGACCCTCCGTGGACTCAAGACCACTCTCGGACAGACGGTCAAGCCGGTCAAGACGATCTCGTACCCGGAGGAGAAGGTGCCGGTGTACCCGCGGTTCCGCGGCCGTCACCGCCTGCACAAGTTCGAGGACACGGGGCTTGAGAAGTGCGTCGGCTGCTCGCTCTGCGCCGCGGCGTGTCCCGCAGACTGCATCCGCGTCGTCGCATCGGAGAACACACCGGAGAATCGCGTGTCGGCCGGTGAGCGCTACGCGTCCACCTACGAGATCAACCTCAGCCGGTGCATCTTCTGCGGCTACTGCGAGGTCGCGTGCCCGTTCGACGCGATCACGATGGGTAACGACTTCGAGCTCGCCGACTACGACCGCTCGGACCTGATCTTCACCAAGGAGATGCTGCTCGCCGAGCCGTTCGACCGCCAGCCGTTGCGCGGAGAGGGCGAGTAGTGGCCGAGGTTCTGTTCTTCATCGCAGCGATTGGCGCGATCGCCGGTGCGCTCGGTGTGGTCCTGCTGCGCAACCCCTTCTACTCGGTGCTGTCGCTGGTGTTCCACCTGCTCAGCCTCGCAGCGCTGTTCCTGCTCCTGCGGGCCGAGTTCGTGGCCGCAGCTCAGGTCGTGGTGTACGCGGGCGGCGTGATGGTGCTCTACGTGTTCGTCGTCGCATACGTCGGCAGCGACGGCATCGGCAAGCTTGGTCCGTCGGGCGGGCCAGGGCTGAGGGCACTCGGCGTGTTCGTGGCGGTTGTCCTCGCAGCAGAGCTCGTGATCGCGCTGCTCGGTACGTCCCTCAAAGGCGTCGAAACCGAAGGCGCCCAATGGGACCCGTCGTTCGGTACGCCGAACGAGCTCGGCGAGCTGTTGCTCACCCGCTTCCTCTTTCCGTTCGAAGCCGTTTCGATGGTGCTGCTCGTCGCAGCCGTCGGGGCGGTGGTGCTCGCGCGCCGCGAGACGGGCGACGAGACAGGCGGCTCAGGCACCGGATCGAGCGGGCCGATGGTGCTGCCCGCCGGAGTTGGCTCGATGAAGGAAGGCACCGGGTATCTCAACCCGACCGCGCGCATCGGTGAGTCCGAGGAGGACGGCGCGTGACTATCGGCTGGTACCTCACGCTTTCTGCGTTCATCTTCGCGATCGGCGGAGTGGGCGTGCTGACCCGCCGCAGCCCGCTGCAGACGCTGCTGTCACTCGAGCTGATGCTCAACGCGGGCAACCTCGCACTTATCGCGTTCGCGCGCATGTGGGGCAACGGTGACGGGCACGTGTTCGCCGTCGTGGTGATGGTCATCGCCGCATGTGAGGTTTGCATCGGCCTGGGCCTGATCGTTGCGATGCACCGCCGCGGGATGACCATCGATGTCGACGCACCGAGTGAGCTGGCGGGATGAGCTCGCTTCGCTCGCTCATTCCCGTCGGGAGTTCGCTGCGCGAACTCCCACGCAGCTGTGAGGTGGGCCGCCCATGAGCGCTACCACCACAGCCTGGCTTGCCCTCGCGGCACCGCTAGCCGGTGCGCTCACAAACGGCGCGCTCTACAAGGTCACCCGGGGCCGGCTGTCGGCGGGGCTGATCGGCACCGCCGCGTTGCTGCTGTCGTTCGCGTTTGCGGTACTCACGCTGATCAAGCTGCAGGGGCTCGGGGAGGAGGAGCGGCAGGTCACGTCCGCGCTCTTCGACTACGCCGTGAGCGGCACGATCGACGCGAGGATGTCGATCCTGGTCGACCCGCTGAGCGTGCTGATGATGCTCGTGGTCACCGGTGTGTCATCGCTGATTCACATCTACTCGATCGCTTACATGCGCGGGGACGGCGGCTACACACGCTTCTTCGCGTACCTCAACTTCTTCGTCTTCTCGATGTTGCTGCTGGTGCTCGCCGGCAACTTCGTGCTGCTGATCGTCGGCTGGGCGTTCGTCGGTGCGGCGTCCTACCTGCTGATCAGCTTCTGGTACCGCCGCAAGACCGCGACCGCCGCCGGCATCAAAGCGTTCGTCATCAACGTGCTCGGTGACGTTGGCCTTGTCCTAGGCACCATCTTCATCGTCAAGCACAGCGGCACCATCGACTTCCTCGGCACGTTCGCGCAGGCCGAGCAGCTTGGTGAGAGCTCCTACACCGATCTCACCGTCGGACTGCTGCTTCTACTCGTCGGCGCATTCGCGAAGTCAGCGCAGGTGCCGCTCCACACGTGGCTCCCGGACGCGATGGAAGGCCCGACGCCGGTCTCGGCGCTGATCCACGCCGCGACGATGGTGACGGCTGGCGTCTACCTGATCGCGCGCATGCACCCGCTCTTCCAGGAGGCCCCGATCGCTGCTGACACGGGCGCGATCGTCGGCTGCATCACTCTGCTCGTGGCAGCGACGATCGGCATGGTCGTCACCGACCTCAAGCGCGTCATCGCCTACTCGACGATGTCGCAGATCGGTTACATGGTCATGGCGGTGTCGGCTGGGGTTTACGTCGCCGGCCTGTTCCACCTCATGACCCACGCCTTCTTCAAGGCGCTGCTGTTCATGGCCGCCGGTTCGGTCATCAGCGCGATGGGCGGCATCCAAAACCTCGACCAGATGCGCGGCTTCAAGAAGGCCATGCCGTTCACGTACGGCGCCTTCGTGATCGGCGGCCTGGCACTCGCAGGCATCCCGCCGTTCTCCGGCTTCTTCTCCAAGGACGAGATCCTGCTCGGGATCGGGGAGCAGGGCGGCTGGCACTGGATCCTCTACGTCGCCGGCTACGTCGGTGCGCTGATGACCGCCTTCTACACATGGCGGATGATCTTCCGTGCGTTCTGGGTGCCGGAAGGTCAGGAGCCGTGCGAGCAGGCCAAGGAACTCGAGCATGGCCACCTGTGGCACGCCCCGGAGCCCACCAACCCCGCGACCGGCGAGGTCGAGGACACCGAAGTCGGCTTCCCCGGGCCGGAACACCACATCGCCGAGCAGGCGCTACCGATGCGGATTGCGATGGGCGTCCTTGCTCTGCTCGCGATCGTCGGCGGTGCGGTCGGTATCCCGCACGTCACGCACACGCTTGAGCACTTCCTGGACCCGACGTTCGCAGACGCGCACCACGAGGCCGCCGCGTCTGACGGACTGCTGTGGTTCGGCATGATCCTCGGCACTGCCGTGGGCGTGCTCGGCATCTGGCTCGCCTACCGCGTGTACGTCGTCGGAGCCGGTGCCCCGGCCCAGCGGATGCAAGCGCGCTTCGCCGGGGTCCACAAGTTCTTCGTCAACAAGTGGTACTTCGACGAGGCCATTGATCTGCTGTTCGTGCGGCCGTTCGCCTGGCTTGGGCGCGCCGCCAACCAGACCTTTGAGCGCGTAGTGATCGACGGGGGAATCACCGGAGGCTCAGCAGGCATCGTGCGCGCTGGGTCGGCCGCGGTGCGTGCGCTGCAGTCGGGCTTCCTGCGCGCCTACGCGGCGCTCATCCTGCTCGGCACCGCAGCCGTTCTTCTCTACATGCTGGTGGCGCGATGACCACGCCGCTCTCGATACCGCTCTGGCTCCCGTTCGCGGCGGCGCTCGTCGCGGCGCTGATCCCAAACACGATCGTGCGACGCACCATCGTGCTTTCGGCGATGGCAGGCGTGCTCGGCTGGGCAGCCTCGATGATCGTGCGCTTCGACCCCGACGGCGGGCAGAGCACAGGCGGCGTGCAGAACATCACCGACGAGACCTGGATCTCGTCGCTGGGCATCCACTACAAGCTCGGCCTCGACGGCCTCAACGTGGCGCTGATCGTGATGGCCGCGCTCTTGTTCTTCGTGTGCACCGTCTGGGCGATCACCCGCGACTGGCAAAACGAGGGCCGCTTCCTGCTCTGGATCGGCCTTGCGCAGAGCGCAGTGTTCGGCGCGCTGATGTCGCAGGACCTGTTGCTGTTTGTCCTGTTCTTCGACCTGATGCTGATCCCGTTCCTGTTCCTCACCCTTGGGTGGGGGCCGGAGGAGATCAGGCGCCGGGCGATCGTGAAGCTGTTCATCTACACGCTCGCCGGCTCGCTGCTGATGCTCGCCGCTGCGGCAGCAACCGGCGTGTTGTCGAACGCTGGGCCCGACGGGTCGATCAGCTTCGCGTTCTCAGACCTTCAGGGCGTCACGCTGCCCGAAGGCTCGCAGGACTGGATCTTCCTCTGCTTCGCTGCGGCCTTCCTCGTGAAGATGCCCGCGTTCCCGCTGCACGGCTGGATGCCTGACGGCTACCGCGCAATGCCCCTGCCGGTGCTGGCGCTCTTCTCCGGCGTGCTCTCAAAGGTCGCCGCCTACGCCTTCTTGAAGGTTGCGATGCCGCTCTTCCCGGATGCTGCCGAGCGCTTCCAATACCTGCTGCTCGTGATCGCTCTGCTGTCGATCCTCTACGGATCGATCATGGCGTTCACGGTCACCAACGCACGGCTGGTGCTCGGCTACTCGTCGGTCGCGCAGCTCGGGTTCATCACGCTCGGCATCGCCGCGCTCAACGGCGACGGCGCCCAGGGAGCACTGCTTCAGTCGGTGAATCACGGGCTCGTCGTGGCGCCCGCCTTCATGATCGTCGCCTACCTGGGCGCACGTGCTGGCGGGTCAGAGGACATCCGCGACATGGGCGGCATCGCGTTCCGTGCACCGATCCTCGCCGTGCTGTTTTTGGTCGTGGCTCTCGCCACGCTGGCGATGCCCGGCACGAGCAACTTCGTTGGCGAGTTCCTGATCCTGATCGGGGCGTTCCGCGAGAGCGCAGCGCTGGCGATCATCGCGTCAATCGGCGTGGTGCTCGCCTCGGTGTACGCCCTGCGGCTCTTCATCACCTCGATGCACAACCGGGTCGGGGAGCAGGTCGACTCGCGAGAGCTCACGACTAACGAGGCAGCGCCGCTCGCCGCGCTCGTCGTCGTCATCCTGGCGCTCGCGGTCGTGCCCCAGTTCCTGCTGAAGCGCAGCGAGCCCGCTGTGTCGGGTGCCGTTGCGGCGGTGGCGCCCGACAAGGCCTCGCCGTCGAAGCTCAAAGGTGTGCAAGAGGTAGCCCCGCCCGCGGAGGAGCAGCCATGATCGGGGCCGCCAAGACACCGGCGATCGACTGGCTCGCCGCGATGCCGGTGCTCGTGCTGTTTGGCGGCGCCGTCGTCGTGCTGCTGGCAGGCCTGATCCGCGGACGATTCGCTTCTGAGCGGCTCGTGCCCGGACTTTCCCTGCTTGCGCTCGTCACATCGGCCTCGTACGCGGTCGCGCAGTGGGGGGATGACAAGGAGATCTTTGTCGCCTCGGGCTCGCAGGGCACGATGGTCGTCGACAAGCTCGCGATTTTCGTAACGGTGCTCGTCGCCGCAGCCGGCGTCGCGACCGTGCTGCTCTCCGCACGCGAGGAGGCCGTGCGCGAGGCCCGCCACGGCGAGTACCACGCACTGCTGCTCGTCTCGGCAGCGGGAATGGTCGTGCTCGGGGCCGCGCAGAACTTGGTGACGCTGTTCGTTGGCCTCGAGATGCTCTCGATCCCGCTCTACGTCCTCTGCGCGACGCGGATGAGCAAGGAGCGGTCTCTGGAATCAGGACTCAAGTACCTGATCATCGGTTCGCTCGGGTCGGCGACTCTGCTCTACGGCCTCGCGCTGCTCTACGGGGCGGCTGGAGACACCGACCTGCGCGCTGTAGCCAAGGCGGTCAGCGAGCATTCCACCGACTCTCTCGTGATCGCGGGCATCGCCCTGTCTGCTGTCGGCCTGGCGTTCAAGGCGTCGATCGCTCCGTTCCATCAGTGGACACCCGACGTGTACGAGGGCGCACCGACTCCGATCACGACCTTCATGGCCGCCGCGACCAAGGTCGCAACGTTCGCAGCCATCTTCCGCCTCTTCGGAACCGCTCTGGTCGACGCACAGGACACGTGGGCGCCGGCGCTCGCCGCGCTCGCTGCGATCTCGATCATCGTCGGCAACGTCGGCGCGCTCGGGCAGGACTCGCTCAAGCGGCTGCTTGCTTGGTCATCGATTGCGCAGGCCGGCTACATGCTTGCCGGCGTGGTCGTGCTGTCCGCGCTCGGCGCAGAGGCGACGCTCTTCTACCTCGCGGGCTACGGGGCAATGACGATCGCCGCGTTCGCCGTAGTTGTCGCTCGCGAACGGGAGTCCGTCGACGGCGACCAGCTGTCTTCGCTCAACGGCCTCGGCCAGCACAAGCCGCTGCAGGCGTGGGTGATGACGATCGCGATGCTGGGCCTCGCGGGCATGCCCGCCACCGCTGGCTTCGTCGGCAAGATCACATTGATCGGTGCCGCCGCTGACGGCGGGTACACGTGGCTCGGCATTCTGATCGTGGTCGGATCGCTGATCTCGCTCGCGTACTACCTGCGGGTCGTGGCAGCGATCTGGGCCACGCCGGCGGACCCTGACGCCGAGAGCGGCCGTGACGCCGGGTTCGAAGTGGGCCTCGTGGCGTTCGTGTTCGGTGCGCTCACGATCGCCTTAGGCGTACTGCCCTCGCTGCCGCTGCGCCTGGCCGAAGAGGCCGGTCGCGCGCTCGGCCTCGTTTAGCGAGCCGGTACATCCCGGCCCGGCCGTAGTCTGCCGGGCAAGTGATTACGCAGATCGATCAGCTGTACCAGCCGCTTGCCGAGCCCGTTGCGGACATCGCAGCGGACTTTGGGATTCAGGTGATCGCAGCTGCGCATTACCTGGACTTCCGCAAGGGAGACAAGGTGGTGCGGATCTCGGTCCGGCACTTCGTTTACGGCGAAGACATCGCGCGGTCGTTCGACTACTACCACGACGCAGTCAAGCCGGTGGATGTGGGTGGCGTGTCACTCGTCGACTACTCAACGCCGAGGTACCACGACGTAGTCGGCTTCGACCTCATGCCGGTGTTTTTCGCTTCGTTCGCCGAACCGGTCAAGACCACAACCCAATACCTCGATTTCGCCCGGCTAGTTGCAGGCGCGTCGGTGATCGACCTGGGTGCCTACGCGGGGCTGACTTCGATCATCTTCAAACAGCAGGTGGGAGAGTCGGGCCGAGTCGTCGCCGTCGATGCCGACCGGCAGAACGTGGTCGCGATCGAGAGAAATCTGGCCCTGTTCGAACGGATGACAGGCGACCGGGTCGACTTCAAGCACGCCGCAATCTGGAACCACACCGACGGCCTGAGTTTCTCGTCCGAGGGCAACATGGGCTCTGCGGTCTCGGGAATGATGACCGGCGATCGCGGCGTGACCGACGAGGTACCGTCGGCCACGCTGTCCTCGTTGGTCGAGGAGTTCGGGCTTGAGCGCGTCGACTTCATCAAGTGCGATGTGGAAGGCGCCGAGCTCAAGGTATTCGAGGACGAGGCGTTCTTTGAGCGCTTCAAGCCGCGAATCATCGTCGAGTCGCATGAGGTCGACGGCGGGGGGACGACGACCGGCAAGTTCAGCGCAGACCTTGAGCGCCACGGGTATACGTGCCGCGTGATCGACCAGCACGGCGTGGTTTTGCCGCTGGTCGAGTGTCACCCTCCGCAATAGGCGCTCTGAGCGGGAATCGAGTCCGCCGCCCGCCGACCCGGGAGGTACCATCGCCCGTCCCGTGGATTACCCGTCCGAGAGCTTCTCCTTCGACGAGCGCGCCCGCCTGGCGCCTCACTTCACGAACCTCGACAGCCCCGTTTTCGGGCTCGTCAACCTGCCGGAGACCGTCAAGGGCGCGCTCTTTGCCCGGTACTCCCGCTACCAAGGCACCCTGCGGCGCCTGTTCCTCGATGAGTTCGTCGAGTCGATGCCGCTACCCGGCGAGATCCCCCCGTTCGAGAGCGACGAGGGTGGCCGCGCCGCAGAGCTCTATGAGCGGATCTTCCTTGGCTACGGCGACGACTCGGTAGCTCAGCTCGGTGGGATGCACGTCGCGGTCGAGTGGTGCTCGAACGTGCTCACCAAGGTGCTCCAGCGCCCGCGTATCGGTGCGTACCTTGAGCAGTCCACGCGCTACATCGCCTACGACGCGCCGATGTCTGAAGGCGGTGGCTACCGGTACTACCGCGATCCTGAGCTAGGCGAGGGTTACAGCGCGGCGATGGACGAGATCTTCTCGATCTACTCGCAGACGCTCCCGCACGTCCGCTCCTGGGTCGATCAGTCTTTCCCCGGCGACCCGAGCCCCGCGCGTGACCGGGCAATTCAAGCCAAGGCGCTCGATCTGCTTCGCGGCATCCTGCCCGCCGCGTCGCTCTCGCACATGGGCATCTACGCGTCGGGGCAGACGTACGAGCAGCTGATTCTCCACCTGCTCGCTCACCCGCTGCCGGAGGCCCGCGCGACCGGGCAGGGCATCCTCGACGCAGTGCAGGCCGTCATGCCGTCGTTCGTGACCCGCGTGGAGCGGCCCGAGCGCGGCGGCGTGTGGGTCGACTACCTCCGCGATCGTGATGCCGCGGGTGCAAGGTGGGCCGAGCGCCTCGGCATCGATCCGGGCTCGCGCGACGCCGCAGGCGACGACCGCCCGTCGGTACGGCTGCTGCACGTCGACGGTGACGAGCGCCAGCTGCTCGCCTCGCTGCTCTTCGAAGCGACTGGCGTGTCGGAGACGGCGACGCTCGAGCGGCTCGATCAGCTCGACACAACCGAGCGCGCCCAGATGCTCGCCGAGTTCGTCGGTAACCGCGAGAACCGCCGGCACCGGCCCGGCCGCGGCTTTGAGTCGCTGCGCTACCGGTTCGAGATCGTTTCCGACTACGGCGCGTTCCGTGACCTGCAGCGCCACCGGATGCTGACGGTGCAGTGGCAGCAGCTCACCCCGCACCTCGGAGCGGGCGTGCCCGCCGAGCTCGACGAGGCCGGCTATGGCGACAGCGCGCGCCGCGCATACGAGCTCTCCGAGCAGACCTGGCAGCAGCTTGTCGATGCCGGCCAACCCCGCGCGGCCGCTTACGCGCTTTGCCTCGGCTTCCGCATTCGGTACATCCTCGACCTGAACGCCCGCGAGGCGATGCAGCTGATCGAGCTGCGCTCCGGTCGCGAAGGGCACCCGAGCTACCGAGCGGTCGCCCACCAAATGCACGCGGAGATCGAGCGCGTGCACCCAACGGTCGCAGCAGCGATGACGCACGTCGACCGTGACTCGGAGCCCCGCCTCGAGCGCATCCTCTCCGAGATGCGCACGCAGGCGAAGCTGGACGCCCTGGCCACCTGACGCGCCTGGCCTGCGCATCTCGCGGCGATGCCTCCTCATCGCTCGGTCACGCACTCAAGTGCGCTCCCTCACGACTCGTCGGCCTCCCCGCGACCTGCTTTGCCCAGACACGTCAGGAGGCCAGGGCAGTAGATCATTGGTAACAATGGTGGGCGTGTCGGTCTACGCCCGACGCCGTTTGACCGCTGGGGGCGCGGTCGCGGTGCTGTTGCTGGTCCTGATCCTCTTGGTCCGCTCGTGCGGATCTGATGAAGGGTCTGACAGCCGTGCCGCAACGCCGACGACCGTCAAGAAGCCGGCGCCCAAGCAGCTGCCGCGCGGTGGGCGTGTGCTGTTCCCTGACTGGCGCGTCGTCGCGCTGTATGGCAACCCGCGTGATCCCGAGCTGGGTGAGCTAGGCATCGGAACGCCGACACGCGCGGGGATCAAGCTGAACGCCCAGGCCAAGCCGTACGAACGCAAGACTCGCCCGGTGCTGCCTGCGATGGAGCTGATCTCCACCATCGCCACTGCGGCGCCAGGGGACAACGGCGACCACTCCGAGCAGCAGCCTGACGCGATGATCGCCCGCTATCTGAAGGCGGCGCGTAAGGCCAAGGCGCTCTTGATACTCGACATCCAGCCGGGCTGGGCATCGTGGGAGTCGGAGATTGGGCACCTGACCAAGTGGCTGCGTGAGCCAGACGTGGGGCTTGCCCTCGACCCCGAATGGAAGGTGCCAGAGGGCACGGTGCCTGGGCACGCGATCGGGTCGATGCACGCGGAAACGGTCAACTCGGCGGCCCGCTATCTGGCCAAGCTCGTTCGCGAGAACGATCTGCCCGAGAAGCTGCTGCTCGTGCACCGCTTCACCGCGGACATGATCATTGACGATCACCTGATCCGAGACCACGAGGGTGTGCAGACCGTCATCAACGTGGACGGTTTCGGCACTCGCTCGGCGAAGATCAACAAGTACCACGAGTTCGCGCGGCAAACGCCGCAGGCAAAGCGCGGCTTCAAGCTCTTCTACAAGGAGGACACGAACCTCCTTAAGCCGGCGAGCGTCATGGCGCTGAGCCCGCGGCCCGACGTCGTCGTCTACGAGTAACTGTCACCTCCTGGTGGCTGCTTCGTTCTTAAGGCATGCGACTCACCACCAAGACACTTCTCGTGGCTGCTTCGGTCGCCGCATTGGCTTCACCGGCCGCCGCGCAGGCGTCGGCTCAGACGTTCGCTAGCGACCTGGCACAGCCAACCCAAGTTGCCGCGCAGAACGGGACGGTGGTTTGGTGGCAGTACGACGCCGCCAAGCAGGCCAGCACCCTCAAGGCATCGATCGGCGGCGCAGCCGCTACGGATCTCGCGCCCGAGCTCGCTGTCAAAGGCAACGCACCTCAGATCGACATCGGCTTCGGCAACACAGGGGCGCCTGTTGCTGTGACCGTCGTCGGCGGCGAGATCGTGCGCATCAACGTGCAGGCCGGCACCGTGACCAAATGGAAGCCCTCGGCGACCCCAACGGGAGCGTCGGTTTACTGGGATCGCGTCATGTACCTGACCGGCAGCAAGGGCAACCGTGCGCTGCACCTCGCCTACTTTGGTGACAGCAAGCGGGACCGCATTGTCGCTCGAGGCAACATCGACTCCGCCGAGCTCGGTTGGGACTACAGCGTCTTTGTCGACCACGTCCGCAAGGGGCCGCTCACGACGTATCGCGTACGCCGCATCCACAACGCTGGCGGCCGCGCTTCGACGGTGTACTCCCTCGGTTACGGCGGCGCCAGCTTCGGTGCGATCACGCGCCCGACGATCTACAAGCCAGGCAAGTCATTCGTGTTCGCCGTAACGCGGCTGGGCGCTCCCAGCAACGAGATCGTCCGCTACACCGTCAAGGGCCGCAAGCTCGCTTACGCGACGGGCAATCGGCGCTTCTCGTCGACCGCCTGGGGTGGCGATGAGCTCGGCCTCGTTTACGGCACGGCGCTCGACCCGACGTCGAACGACGGTTGCGTCGACGGCGGGGTCCAGTACTGCAAGGTCGGATCGACCGGTCCGTTGACCTGGCGCTCAAAGCACTAGGTCAACGGGGCCGGGCGGCTAGGAAGCTGCTGCGCCCTCAGTCGGATACGCGACCTGGCAGAAGCCGTGGTTGCAGTAGCCGAAGGGGTTCTTGGCCAGGTACTGCTGGTGCTCGGCCTCGGCGTAGTAGAAGCGCCCTGCGGGCTCGATGTCGGTTGTGATGTCTGAATGGCCCCCGGCCTTCAGCGCCTCTCCGTACATCACTTCCGAGGCCGCTGCGGTGGCCGCCTGGTCAGGTGATGTCGTGTAGATCGCTGACCGGTACTGGGTGCCGCGATCGTTGCCCTGCCGCATACCCTGCGTCGGGTCGTGCTGCTCCCAGAAGTGCCGCAGCAGCTCGTCGTAGCTGATCACTGAGGGGTCGTACGCCACGAGCACGGCCTCAGAGTGGCCGGTGCTACCGCTGCAGACCTCTTCGTATGTCGGGTTGGGGGTGATCCCGCCCTGGTAGCCGACGGCCGTGGTGTACACGCCCTCTAGCTGCCAGAAGATCCGCTCTGCGCCCCAGAAACAGCCCATTGCGAAGTAGGCGACTTCGATCCCGTCAGGGAACGGAGGCTTGAGCGGTGTTCCTAGTACTTCGTGTTGTGCCGGCACCGGCATCTCCTCGGCACGGCCGCGGAGTGCTGTCTCGGTCGTCGGCATCTTGTCCTTGTTGTGACCGAAGAGCATGGGCACAGCGTAGACCCGAGTGCTGAGGCCCAGATAAGGTCGTGGCATGAGCACCGGATACACGAAGGTCGCTATCGACGACCTGCCCAACCTCGCCGAGGGGCGCGGCATCGAGGGCTTGGAGGCGCGGGGCCTGCGCGACCCGTCGGGAGCGACGCAAACTGGCGGCATGCTGCACAAGCTCGCGGCGGGTGTCCGCCAGCCTTTCGGTCACGTGCACAACGAGGCCGAGGAGATTTTCCTCGTGCTGTCCGGGTCGGGCCGCGTCAACCTCGGGGACGAGATCGTGGAGCTACAGGCGCGCGACCTGATTCGCGTTGCGCCGGAGCTGCCGCGCTGCTTTGAGGCGGGCGACAACGGGATTGAGATCCTGGCCTACGGACCGCACAAGCAGGGCGACGGGCGGATCCTGCCGGGCTGGTGGGGTGGAGAGGTGCCGCCCGCCGACGCATGAGCGACCTTCGCGTAGAGCGGCGCGGGCAGGGGCCGCCCCTGCTCCTGATCCACGCCGGTGATCTCGATGGCCGGATGTGGGGGCCGCTCGCGGACATCATCGACGGCGAGTACTCGCTGCTGATCCCAGACCTGCGTGGTCACGGCCGCACTCCCGCTGCGACGTCCCCGTTCAGCCACGCCGAGGATCTGTTGGAGCTGATCGACGAGGAGGAGCTCGACGATGTCGCGATCGTGGCTGCTTCGTACGGCGGGACGGTGGCGATTCAGCTGGCCGGACACGCGCCCGACCGTGTGTCGTCGCTCGTGCTGCTCTCGGCGGCTCTTGCCGACCACGAGTTCGGCGACGAGATCCAGGCGGCTTGGGAGCAGGAGGACCTGATGCTCTCGCACGCCGACATCGAGGGTGCGATCGAACTCGGTGTCCGCACCTGGGTCCGCGACGACTCGGTAGCCGACCTCGTCAGGTCGATGAACCGCGACGCATACCTCTCCCGCCTGGGGGCAGAGGACCACGAGCGAGAGCTGCCTCAGCGCCTAGCTGCGATCACCGCACCAACGATCGCGATCAGCGGTGGCCTCGACTTCTCCGACTTCAGCACGATCGCGGACCGCATCTCCCTCGAAGTCCCAGACGCCCACCGCGCCGAAGTCTCCGACGCCGGCCACCTCATCGCCCTCGAACGCCCACACCCCACAGCAGAACTAATCCGAGGATTCGTAGGACCCTGACCCCCGCGCCCTACGGGGCGGCTGGAGTGCGAGGGAGCGACCTCTTGGGCAGCAAGGTGGACGAAGGCGGAGCCTTCGTCCGGCGGTAAGACCGTAGGTCGTCCGCACGGAGAGGGAGGGATTCGAACCCTCGATACGGTTCTAAGCCGCATACTCCCTTAGCAGGGGAGCGCCTTCAGCCACTCGGCCACCTCTCCCGAGGTCCGGACAGAGTACCGGCCCGCGGGCCGTCAGCGTTTGGTCGTGATCGGCCGGACCGTCATCGTGCCGTTGTTGAAGAATCCGTCGCTGCCGGTGTTGATGCCGCCGCTGATCGTTTGGCTGCCGCCCGAGAGCGGCAGGGTGAACGTTCCGGGCCCCGCGGTCATCAGGGAGACGGCCGGCAGCCCCGGGATCGGTGGCGGGTCATAGTCGTCCTCGTCGTCAGGGGGGCAGTCAATCGTGCCGGTGGCCAGGTCGCTGCCAACCACTGACCAGGTGATCGAGATCTGATCCTGGACGGTCTGCGTGATCTTGGCCGTCCACTGCGTCGCGATCGAGACCGGGTTGTACAGCGGGCATCCGACCTTCGACGTGAAGCTGATGTTGGTCCACTGGAAAGGCCCGGACCCAGTCCACTGGCCGTTGGTGCCCCGTGCGATGAGGGTGGTGTTGAGTGTGCCTGTTGCGTTGTGAGTGCCAGCGATGCTGTCGCCTGTCACGTTGAGCTTCAGCTCGAACGCGTCGACGAGCTTGCAGAGCTTCTTGGCGACCTCACCGCTCAGCTTCTCCAGGTTGCCGAACGCGTCGTCGCCGAGGCTCTGGGTTGCCGTATCGAGTACTTCGCCTGTACGGGCGTCGGTGACGGTCACGGTCACCTTGCCGTCCGCCCCCACGGTGCCGTTGACGCTCACGTCAGGCACGATCACGTTCGGTGTCGGGAACGTCGATTTGTCTGCGTACGGCGAGCGGCCCAGCTCCTGCTCGGCGCGTAGCGCCTTGACCCGCTCGGGGTCGACCTCTCGGATCACCACATCGCCGCCGGTTCCCTTGCACGCTTTCGGCAAGCTATTGAGCAGGTCGACGATCATGAGGTCCGCTGCGCCCTGAGCTGCGTACTTGAGGTCGCCAGAAGTCGGGCCCTTGAAGGGGTATACGCCGACGGCGGTCTTGCCCGGCGATGAGTTGCCGCTCTCAGTTTGAAACGAGGCCTTGGCCTTCGCTTCGCCCTTTGCTCTCAGCTTGGCCGTGAGCTTCGCGTTCTTGCGCTTTTGACCAGACTTGAGGCTGAGTCCGAGTTGCTTGCGGACCGCTTTGCCCTTCTTGTTGACGACCGTTCCTACGACCAGGTAGGAGCCAGCGGGCAGCGACAGGCTGAACTTGCCTGTGCGGGAAAGGTCCTTGCCGGCGACGACAGTGCGGTTCGACAGGTTGATCGCACGTACCGAGGCGCTCGATCCCTTCTTCACCGTTACTCCGAGCGAGCCGGAGAATGCGCCGGACTTCGCGGCGTGGGCGGCGGCGGGTGTGAGCGCCACCGAGGCCAGGGCGGTGAAGGCAATCGCGAGCTTGAGCTTGGACACACCGGGAACCTATCCCCTAACCAATGGGACGTCACACTGGACCCGTCGAAAAGCTCTCGCGCCGGGAGGGCGTTTGAGCTCTACCTGAAGGGGCTTCGTGCGCTGAATGGCAAATCGGCCCTCGAGCGGCGCGGGCCCGCGCCACCGGGCCAGCACGGGGCCGGGCGTCAGCGCAAGCAATCGGTGTTCGGTCAGCAGCTCCGTGCCAAGCAGCTGGCCAAGCGCTACTACGGGGTTCGGGAGCGGCAGTTCAGGCGCTACGTCAAGGACGCTCAGCGCTCGACAGATCAGACCGGCTCTGCGCTGCTGATCACCCTCGAGCGGCGGCTGGACAACGTCGTGTACCGCCTCGGGCTGGCGTCGACACGGGCGCAGGCACGCCAGTTCGTCGGCCACGGACACATCTTGGTCGATGGCACGCGCGTGGATGGCGCTTCATATCTCGTCGACCCAGGCCAGCTGATCGAGCTGCGTCAAGGCAGTCCAGTCGAGCCGCTCGCTCGGGAGGCGACGGAGCTGACGGGCTCGGCGTCGCCATGGCTCGAGACCGACCTCGACGGGCTACGCGGAAAGGTGCTGCGCGTGCCGGTGCGTGGGGACATCTCCGCTCCGATCCAAGAGCAGGTCATCGTCGAGTTCTACTCAAGGCGATAGTGAGCGACTTCGCGCGACACGCTCGATGATCGTCCGCGCGACAGGCTCGAACGGCTGATCGCTGACATGGTTGTGCGGCCCGGGTCCCCAGACCTGCGATCGATCCGCGCGGCGCTGGCGCGCCTCAACCTCGATGTCAGCGAGGACGACGTCACCGCACTTTCCACCCAGAAGCTGGTCGACCGCATGATCGACGATCCGTCGATTTCGAAGCAGATGTTGCCCTGGCCGTTGAGTGCTCTGCTCCAGAAGACGATGCATGTCGCACAGGGAATGCTCGAACGCGATGCATATTCAGTCACGCGGCTGTCCGCGCGCAAGCCCGTGCTCACCGGCGGTGCGAGGTTCGATCGCGGCGGAGTGCGGCAGGCGGCGCGCACACGGTGAGGCTGGCTGGGTACCTGCTTGCCCTGGTGGCAACTGCGCTACTCGCAGTGCCCGGCTCGGCCATCGCCGCGCCGACCGTCGCGGGATGTCCAGTGTTCCCGTCATCGAACCCTTGGAACCAGCGAGTCGACAAACGTCCCGTCGATGCGCGGTCTGCCGCGATCGTTGCCCGATGGGCAAGAGGGAACGCAGTGCATCTCGACCTCGGCTCGACCGAGAAGGAGTACGGCATCCCGTACTCGATCGTGCCTCGCAATCAGAAGCTGCTGCCGCTCAGCTTCGGCGTTGACGGCGAGGACTATCGCGACGAGTCCGACCGCGGCCCCGTTCCGATTCCGGCCGCCGCGCCGATCGAAGGTGGCGGTGATCGGCACGTGATCACTATTCAACGCGGCACGTGCAAGCTCACAGAGCTCTATGCAGCGCAGCGGGTACGGAACTCCAGCGGCAGGGTCACAGGCTGGCGCGCCGCCGCTGCGGCGCGCTGGTCGCTGCGATCCAACAAACTCAGGCCGGCAGGATGGACGTCTGCAGACGCGGCAGGCCTCCCGATCTTCCCCGGACTGCTGCGGTACGAAGAGGTCGCAGCGGGCGGGATCGAGCATGCGCTGCGCTTCACGCTCCCGCAGGCGCGCAGCGCCTACATCTCGCCTGCTCGCCACTGCGGTCCGAGGGGCAACACGGCGAGCACGCTGCCGGTGTACGGAATGAGGTTTCGGCTCAAGGCCGCCGTCGACATCACGCGATACACGGGTGCGGCGCGCGTGATCGTCACCGCGATGAAGCGCTACGGGTTGATGTTCGCCGACCAAGGCTCGGCCATGTACATCACCGGCACCACAGACCCGCGGTGGGCTGACGCGATCGATCAGTTCCGTGAGCGCCCGCTAGACGGGCACAATTTCGAGGTGGTGAGGACAAGCACCACGACGCTCTGTCGTTGAGCTTGTGACCCGATACACCGGTTGGTTGCGTGTCGTGCATGGGGATGAAGAGATGGACTGCAGGGGTTGCGGCGATCGGTGTGCTCGGAGGGCTTTCGCTCGGCGCGATGCCGGCACAGGCAAATCGGCACTGCTCGGTTGCAATCACGATCGGCAAGAAGTTCTGCGCGGATGTGATCGGCACCAACCTGTACGTCGACAGGATCTTGATCAAGTCGACAGTGGCCCCGATGCTCCGCGTGCGGCTCGTCGGCCAATACCCGACCGGTGTCAAGCACGTTTACAAGGAAGTGTGGGTTCCCGGCAACGAGAACCTGCTCTATTGCGACCGCCAAGGCTCACTTGTGTGGGACTACCGCAAGGTCCCGTGCGCGGCGTGGCCAGGTAAAGCCAAGATCGATGTGGAGTACTACGAGAACGGGCGCTGGAACCACGCGGACTTCTTCACCATCGAGCAGCGCGGCATCAAGACCTGACGCTCAGGCGTCGGGGGCTAGCGAGAGCCGGCGCATCCATTCCGCCAGCTGCTGATTGGTGTGCGGATTCGCGGGATCTTCAAGCCGGTCGATGATTCGCTCGCGGATCGCCAGCGGCATCTTCTGAGACAGCTTTGCCTTCGCTTCGAACCGCTCGGCGCGGATCTTGAACGACACGGTGTACGGGGCGAGGGCTTCGGACTTGGTCAGGCCCGCGCCCTCGACCTTCCAGCCGGCGTCTCCCAGCAGGGACTCGTGCCGGTCGATCGTTCGGCGGAGCACATCGAAGCGCTCTTCCCCATCGAGCAGCTCCGGCGTGCCAGACAGATGCACCGACACGTGATTCATCGTGCTCGGCAAATCGGTCAGCTCTGGTGAGTACCACGAGGCCGAGATGAAACCCCACGGTCCCTCGAAGATCACCAGGGTTGGCTCTCCGGCTTCGATGTCCGCGCACTGCGGGTCCGAGCGGGCGAAATGGCCCCTGATCACCAGCTGATCTTCAGGCTCATCGTCGAGCAGGAAGAACGCGTACGTCGCACGCAAACCATCGGGACCATTAGTCACAACCCGACCCCAGCCGTTCTCGGCGATCACCCGCCTAACGTCGTCGTACTCGACCGTGTAAGCGGGCTGAACCTGCATGGACAGATCCTAGATCTCCGGCACCGGTCGGCGCCAGAGATCATTAAGTACACTCCGCCGCCTTGCGCCCGTAGCTCAGCTGGATAGAGCGTCGGTCTACGGAACCGAAGGTCAGAGGTTCGAATCCTCTCGGGCGCGTTCTCAAAAGCCTCGCGGAAGCGGGGCTTTTGTTGTTTCTGGGTTGGCGTAGCCATCGGCGATGTGGCCGGGAGTACCACCCGGGAGTACCAGTTTGGTGCTCATAGGCCCGTCCCCTCGGTCTCGGCGGCTATTTTTTCGCAGGGTGGGTCGGTTGGCTGTCTCCTCGATAAGCGACCCGAGATCGGATGGTGGTGCGGTCACTCGCGCGAGAGAGCCTGAGCCAGCGCCTCAAGCTCGGCCGGCGGAATCGTTGCTTCAATCAGCTGAAACAGCTCCCGATCTTCGCCGCGCACGTGGCGGTTCAAGGCGTGCCCGAGTTCGTGGAGTGTCTTAAGTTGCAACGGCGAGTCGGTGCGAAGCTGTTCTGCTCGGCGCCGGATGTCGACGTGCTCGCAGAGGGTTCGGGCCACCAGGGGGTCAAACGGATCTCCGTGGACGGCAAACGCGGGAAGCAGAATCTCCTCTTCCAGTCGAAAGTGCTCGCGGGCGTCGTCATCCCAGTGGGCGAGGAAGCGAGCGCGGGCGTCCTGTGCGGTTTGGTCCGTCGCGCGGCGCAGGATTTGGGCGACCACCAACGTTTGGTGGTGGTCACGCGCGAGGGAGGTCAGGGCCGTGCTGCGCTTCATAGCTCGATCTCCATAGTGCACCCGGCCGCCACCGGATCCCGAACGTCGAATGTTCGGAGCTTGAGCGCGGGGGAAATCTCGTCGAGCAGGCCGCGTGTCAAACCACGGTGAAGGGTGCAGACAACCTCTTGGTTGCCGACGGCAGCGTCGCGATACGGGCAGTTGCAGAGACGGATCGTCACTGAGGTTTTGGATTCCTTGAGCTCGGGCGCAAAGCCGAGCGAGGAGAGCGTGCTTCGGAGCTGATCGGCGACCGGCGCCGCGTTGGGTCCGGGTGCCAGTCGCCGTCCGATCTCGCGTCCGGCTTGCTCAACGGCTCGTTTGCTTGTCCTGCCGGACGCCGTCACTGCGGCGAGCCATCCAGCGATGTCGGCGTAGGCGGTCGGTGCTTCCCCGCTCGGTCGGGCCCCGGGGGCGACCGACCAGAGGTCACGTGGCCGTCCGACGCCTTGGATTGGGCGCGTGCGCGCTACGAGTCCGGCGCTGACGAGTTGTTCGAGATGGAGTCGTACGCCGTTGGGATGGAGCCCGACGCTGTCGGCGAGCTCGTTGGTGTGGGCGGGCCGCCTGAGCGTGACGAGTGCGCTGAAGAGCCTGGCTCGCGTCGGCTGGCTCAGAGCGGTGGTTGGATCACCCGGGGTATCCATGAGTGCCCGAATATTTGCACAAGAGGGTTGTAAAAACCAGGCGACGTGGTGTATTTTGTACATACGGACTGTGAAAAGGAGCTTTCCTTTGGCCTACGTCATCAATGAGCCGTGCATCGCGACCAAGGACACTTCCTGCGTCGAGGTCTGTCCTGTCGATTGCATTCACCCGACCCCCGGTGAATCCGACTTCAACTCTGCCGAGCAGCTCTATATCGACCCAGAGGAGTGCATCGACTGCGATGCTTGTGTTGAGGCCTGCCCGGTCGATGCGATCACCTCCGAGGACCAGGTGCCCGGTGAGTGGAAGCAGTACATCGAGATCAATGCTGCGTATTACAAGGAGAAGGCCGGATGACGGATGTGACCGTGACCACAACGCTCGGCGATGCGGTCACCGCGAAGCCTGGTGCTGCAGCGATCTTCGAGCGGCTGGACCTCGACTACTGCTGCGGTGGGGACCAGAACATTGAGGACGCCTGCCGTGAGCATGCCCTCGACGCAGACGAGGTGCTTGCGACCATCAACGCCTTGAGTGGCGAGCCCACCGAGGGGCTGCCCGAGGCGCAGGAGATGGCAGCCGCCCGACTTGATGACTTGTGTCAAAACATCGTGGTCCGCCATCACGGGCCGCTGCGCGTCACCCTTGTGCGGCTTCAGAAACTGGTCGACACGGTTGCCCGCGTCCACGGAGCCGAGGACCCGATGCTGGTGGAGCTACAAGCAGGGTTCACTGGCCTGCGGGGCAACCTTGAAGAACACATGCTGGCCGAGGAGCAGTCGGTGTTTCCCGCGATCGCCCAACTCGATGCTGGTTCGGACGCCGAGCCGCTTGACGTCGATCTGCTGGCGCAGCTGCGTGATGACCACCGCGATGTCGGCTCGGCGCTTGGGGTCATGCGGACGCTCTGTGATGGCTATGACCAAAACGTGGCCCGTTGCCGGACGCACGGCGCGATGCTCGGTGCGCTGGAGCAGTTTGAAGTGGACATGCGCACGCACGTGCACCTCGAGAACAGTGTGCTTTTCCCGCGCGCTACTGCCGCGAACGCCGAGCTCGTTCCGCCACCCCCGGAAGGCGACGTCGAATCGGTCAGGCACGGCTGGCACTGACCGTTGCGGCGGACGCCGACGTCAACGGTCGAGAAGTCGAACGGTCACAGCGTCTCCGTCAGCAAGTTCCACGGTTGTTGAGCTGAGCAGCACGAGGCCGTTCGCTCCGGTCAGCGACGAGACGGCGTGCGAGCGCTGGTGCCGGCCCGTGGGGCTCGCGACGAGTTCGCCGTCCTCGTTGCTCACGGTACAGCGCACCACCTGGATGAATCCTGCACGCTTGTGCTGGGTCGCCCCGCGGTATGTCGCCTCGGTCTCCAAGGGCGGTGCGGTGATGCCGAGCATCGCACGGATCGCGGGTGCAGCCAGCATGTGGAACACGACGTAGCTGGAGGCGGGGTTGCCGGGGAGGCCGAGGATCGGCACCGGCTGCTGTGCGCTGCTCATCCCGAACCACGTGGGGTGGCCCGGGCGGAGCGCGAGCTGCCAGAAGTGCTGCTCGGCGCCGAGCTGCTTCAGGGCGGGCTTGACGTGGTCATGGGCGCCCTTCGAAACACCACCGGAGATCAGCACCAGGTCCGCGCCGACCAGGGCGGACTCCAGTGCCGCCACGGTGGCATCCAGGGTGTCGGCCACGCGGATCGCGGCGGAGGAGACGTCGCCGCCGGCCTCGGTCACGAGGGCGGCGAGCATCGGCATGTTCGAGTCGTAGATCTGGCCCGGGCCCAGCGGCATGCCCGGCGCCACCAGCTCATCGCCGGTGCCGACGATCGCGACCCGCGGACGGCGGACCACTCGAACGTCGGCCGCGCCGATCGAGGCCAGCATCGCGAGCTCGCCTGCGCGGAGCACGGTGCCCGCTTCCAGGACTGTCGCTCCCGAGCGCAGGTCGTCACCCGCCGGTCGTACGTCGGTTCCTGGTGTCAGGGCTGCGGAAACCAGCAGGTGGTCACCGTCGCGCACCGCGTCCTCGACCCGCAGCGCCGCGTCAGCGCCTGCGGGCATCATCGCGCCGGTGGCGATCCGGATGGCGTCACCCGAATGCAACACGGTTTCCGCCGGGGCACCCGCGCGCGCGTCATCGCGGACGGTAAGCCGCGCGGGCGCGGCCTCCGTCGCACCGGTGGTGTCGGCGGCGATCAACGCGTATCCATCCATCGCCGAGTTGTTGAACGGCGGCAGGTCCACAGGGGACGCGAGCGTCTCGGCCAGCACCCGTCGGTGCGCGTCGGCGGGCGCCACCGTCTCGGTAGGCAGTTGCGAAGCCTCGTCGAGCACGATTTCCACCGCGCGAGCCAGCGTCGTCGGCGCGTTCACTGCTCAGTGCCCGGTCTCGGCGTCCAGCAGCAGCGCCATCGCATGCTGCAACGTGTCGACCAGCGGTGCGCCGGCCTCGGCGATCGCACGTGGGTTGCCGGGGAAGTTGATGATCAGCGTGCCGCCTCGAAGGCCGGCCACACCGCGGGACATCATCCAGTACTCGGTGTGGTCCTTGGAAGCCAGCCTGAGTGCCTCGGCGATGCCGGGCGCTTCTCGGTCGATCACCGCGCGGGTCGCCTCTGGCGTCACGTCGCTGAGCGCGAGCCCCGTGCCGCCGCTCGTCAGGATGAGGTGGATGGTGCCCCCGTCGGCGAGCGCGCTCAGCGTCTGCGAGATCAGGGCTTGGTCGTCGGCGATCAGGCGCTGTTCCACGACCTCCGCGCCCACGCTTTCCGCGTACGCCGCCAGCGCCGGCGTGCCGCCGTCCTCGCCCTGACCAGCGGCCTTGCTGGTGGAGATCGTGACGATCGCCGCGCGCACCTCAGCGGACCTCGGGGGCGCGCCAGTCGTGCTTGCCGCCGGACTTCTCCAGCAGCTCGACGCGCTCAATCCGCACGCCGCGCTCAATCCCTTTGACCATGTCGTAGAGCGTGAGCGCGGCAACCGAGCAGGCGGTCATCGCCTCCATCTCAACCCCGGTCGGCCCACTGGTCCGCGCCTCGCTGGTGATCGTGGCGGTGCCTGCCGCGGCGTCGATCGTGATCGTGACGTCGACCATCGAGAGTGCGAGCGGGTGGCAGAGCGGGATCAGATCAGCCGTGCGCTTGGCGGCCATGATTCCGGCGAGTCGGGCCGTGCCGATGACGTCGCCCTTGGGTGCGTCGCCTGCGGCGATCGCCTGCGCGGTGGCTGGGTTCATCGTTACGACGCAGCGGCTGACCGCCCGCCGATCGGTCGCCGCCTTGTGACCAACGTCGACCATCCGCGCGCTGCCCGCAGCGTCGAGGTGGGTGAGTTGGGCGTCGGCTTCAGACATGAAATGAACCTACACGGGAAGAAGACACTTGTGCAGGCAGGTATCCAGTAGCATGCACCGCGATGACGGTCACTGTCCGGTGGTTTGCGATGTTGCGCGTGGAGGCCGGGCGGGACTCCTGCGAGGTCGAGCTGCCCGCGTCGGCCTCGGCAGCGGACGCCGTCGCAGCCGCGAGTGATCAGGTGGGCCTCTCTGCCACGGCGCGGGGCATCCCAGTCGTGCTGGCCGTCAATCGTGAGCAGGTCGATCCAGATGCGATCGTGTCCGATGGCGACGAGGTGGCCGTCCTACCGCCCGTGAGCGGCGGTGCGCCGACGCCGCGCGTGCATGCCGCCGTTGTTACCGAGCCGCTCTCCGCCGATCGGCTACGTGCCGCCGTCGCCGACCACGGGGCGGGGGCAATCGTCACTTTTGAGGGCGTGACGCGCGAGGTGCCGCGTCTGGAGTACGACGCCTACGTCGAGATGGCCACACCGCTGCTGGAGACGCTGCTGACCGAGGTGGCCGCGGCGCACGGGCTGCTCGCGATCGCTGCCGAGCACCGTGTCGGCACCGTCCCGCTGGGTGAGAGCAGCGTCGTGATCGCTGCCAGCTCGGCGCATCGCCCCGAGGCGTTCGCGGGCGCGCGGGAGGCGATCGATCGGATCAAGGTCGAGCTGCCGATCTGGAAGCAGGAGCAGGGTCAGGCCGGCGACCACTGGGTGCAGGGCACACCGATGCAGGGGTCCGCATGATCGAACCGCTCTTTGACGGGCACGGCCGCCGGATCAACGACCTGCGCGTGTCGGTGACCGACCTCTGCAACCTGCGCTGCCACTACTGCATGCCGGCCGAGGGGATGCAGTGGCTGGCCAAGGATCAGATCCTGAGCTTCGAGGAGATCACGCGGGTCGTGCGCGTGATGACCGAGCTCGGCGTCACCGATGTGCGCCTGACCGGTGGCGAGCCGCTGGTGCGGAAGGGTTTCCCGCAGCTGGCGGCGATGCTCGGCGAGATCGACGGGATCGAGGATCTTTCGGTCACGACCAACGGTCTGTACCTGGCGCGTGACGCCGAGCAGCTGGTCAACGCCGGTATCCGCCGCTTTAACGTCAGTCTCGACGCGCTGCAGCGTGAGCGCTTCCTCCAGGTCACGCGACGCGACGCATTGCACAAGGTGTTGGCCGGGCTGTCGGCGCTGGAGGCCTATCCGGACTTGACCGTCAAGGTCAACGCTGTCGCGCTGCGCGGCGTGACCGAGCACGAGGCGGTCGCCTTCGCCGAGTTCGCCCGCGCGCATCGCTTCGAGGTTCGTTTCATTGAGGCGATGCCGCTCGGCGCCGAGCAGGACTGGAACCGCGATGAGCTTCTAACCGGCGACGAGATCCGCGCAATCATCCACGCCGCCTACCCGCTGGAGCCGGTTGAGCGCGAGGTGCACGCCACCGCGAGGCTCTACCGCTTCACCGACGGCGGCGGCGAGATCGGCTTCATCAACCCGATCACCGAACCGTTCTGCGGGGACTGCAACCGGATCAGGATCACCGCCGAAGGCAAGCTGCGCACGTGCCTCTTCAGCCACCATGAGACCGACCTGCGCGCACCGCTGCGGGATGGCGCCACCGACGCCGAGCTGCAGCAGGTGATCCGCGATGCCGTGTGGCAGAAGGAGCTGAAACACCGCGTCGGCGAGCCGGGCTTCCGCTCGCCGCTGCGGACGATGTCCCAGATCGGCGGGTAGTCGTGGCCGAGCAGCGTGCGCTCCGGCCGATGCGGTTCACGGTCACCGAGTTCGCCGGTGGTGCTGGGGACCTCGGGCTGCTGGTGCCGCTGGCGATCGCGCTGATCACGATCAATGGCCTGAGTGCCACAGCGGTGTTCGGGGTCGCCGGCCTGGCCTACGTCGCAACGGCCCTCGTGTTCCGCGTGCCGGTGCCGGTGCAGCCGCTCAAAGCCTTTGCTGCCGCGGCGATCGCGCTGCAGCTCAGCGCGGAGGTCATTGCGGCCGGCGCGCTGCTGATGAGCGCTGCGATGGCCGTGCTCGCCGCCACGGGACTCGCCGGCTGGCTGGCGGAACGCTTTCCTCTGATATTGATCCGCGGCATTCAAGCCAGCGTGGCGCTGTTGCTCGCGAAGGCGGCGTGGACGCTGGCCGAGCAGGGCAACTGGAACGGGCTGCCGTCAGTCGATCCAGCGGTGAGCGTCAGCCTGGCCGCCGGCTGCTGTCTGTTGCTGCTCGTTCTGTTGCGGGCGCCGCGCGTCCCCGGTGTCCTCCTCGTACTCGCTGTTGGCGTGATCAGCGGGCTGATCGCCGGCTCGGCGCCCGAGCAGCTGACGCTCGGCCCGGCGCCGCTGGAGGCGTCGCTGCCGGACGGTGACGCGTTGTGGCTCGCGCTGACCTCGCTCGTGATCGCGCAGCTGCCGCTGACGTTCGGCAACTCGGTCGTCGCCACCGTCGACGCCGAGCGGGAGTACTTCGGCAACGCTGCGCGGCGCGTGACCGAGGACCGAATGGCGTGGTCGATCGCCGGCTCGAACCTCGTCAGCGGAATCTTCCACGGTCTGCCGATCTGTCACGGCGCAGGTGGCGTCACAGCGCACTACAAGCTCGGTGCGCGCACCGCGGGTGCGACGCTGATGGTCGGCACGGTCCTGCTGGCGCTGGCGGTGGTGTTCGGTGACACGCTGCCCGCGCTGCTGCGCGTGATCCTGCCCGGGGCGCTTGCGGGGATGCTGCTGTACGTGGCGATCGAGCACGGCCGCCTAGCGGTGCAGGTTCCCGATCGCGCCGCGCTCGCAATCGTGATCGCCACCGGGGCGACGACGCTGGCGCTCGGCAATCTGGCCTGGGGCGTGCTCGTCGGCGCTGTCCTGCTCATCGGCCGGAGGCTGTGGTGGAGTCCAGCCCAGCCCGAGACGGCGTAGTACTCGCCGGTGGCCGCGCGACGCGGCTGCCGGACAAGCCCCTGGCGGACCTGCACGGGGAGCCGCTGGTGCTGCACCCCGTCCGGGCGATGCGGGCGGCTGGCTTGACGCCGACGGTCGTCGGCAAGCTGGGCGACGGTCGTCTGCGCGCAACGGTCGAAGCGGCCGGTTGCGCGTGGCTGACCGAGCCGGACGAGCCGGTGCACCCGTTGTTCGGGATCGCGTTCGCTCTCGCTGAGCTGCAGCGCCCGGCTGTCGTGTGCGCTGCAGACATGCCGTTCGTGAGCGCGGAGCTCCTGGCGGCACTGGCAACATGCGAGGAGGACGTTGCGGTGGTGGCCTGTGAGGTCAACGCAATCCTGCAGCCGCTGCTGGCCCGATACGCGCCGGACGCGGCCGGCACGCTGCATGAGGCGGCGCTGGTGGGCGCATCCGCCACCGGCACGCTGCGCGCGCTCGGTGAACGCTTGCGGGTCCTGGGGGAGGGCGAGTTGGCGGCCTTCGGCGACCTGAGCTGGTTGGTCGGCGACGTGGACGACGCAGCGGATCTCGCTGCCGCCCGCGCTCGGCCCGAACGCGGCTAGAAGAGCCGCACTGCGACAAGTACGGTCCGTCGAGTGCGCCTGACGCCAGACTCGCAGCCGGCCCCCGACCTGGCCGTCGAAAGTTGGTTCAACACGACAGAAACGCCGACGCTGGCCGGCCTCCGCGGCCAAGTGGTGGTGATCGAAGCGTTCCAGATGCTGTGTCCGGGCTGCGTCAGCCACGGCATCCCTCAGGCCCAACGAATTCACGGCGCGTTCCGGGGCGACCTGGTGGTGTTGGGGCTGCATACCGTGTTCGAGCACCACGAGGCGATGCAGCCGGTGTCGCTCGAGGCGTTTCTGCACGAGTATCGCGTGCCCTTCCCTGTCGGCGTGGACGCGCACGAGCCCGGGGAGGCGCAGCCGGTCACGATGCGTCGTTACGGACTCCAGGGCACCCCAAGCCTGTTGGTCATCGACCGTTCGGGCCGGTTGCGAGCACACGCGTTCGGCCAGATCGACGACCTGCGGCTCGGGGTCTTGCTCGGTCGGCTGATTGACGAACCCGCTGACGAATCCGACCGCTCCTAGGAGGGCTGGCCATGACGGCACGGTTCGCCGGCGACGTCTGATACTGTCCCGCACAAGTAGTATCTTGCCTGCACAATAATTGTTCGGACTAGTACCGACATCTCTCTCAGGTTCATGTCGTCCCAAACACCCAGTCTCGAAGCCGCAGAAGCCGTCCAGCCAATCCACCCCCGCGCTACGCGCGCCGCGAGTGGCGAGCCGGCGAGCCCGGAGGCCGTCCGCGTCCTGATCATCGCGACGGTGCTGTTCACGATCTTCTTCGCCATCTGGGTGATGTTCGGGATAATCGGCATCCCGATGCGCAAGGAGTTCGGGCTCAGCGACGGGGAGTTCGCGCTGATGGCGGCGATCCCGATCCTGACCGGCTCGTTCCTGCGCGTGCCCGTCGGAATCTTCACTGACCGCATCGGTGGCCGGAACATGATGATGGGGCTGCTGGTCTTCACGGCGATCCCGACTTTCATGCTCGGACGCGTCGACACCTACGACGGCGCGCTCTGGCTAGCGCTCGGGATCGGGATGGCCGGCACCTCGTTCGCCGCTGGCATCGCCTGGGTCTCGGCTTGGTACCCAGCAGGACAACAGGGATTCGCGCTCGGCGTTTTCGGCGCTGGCAACGTGGGCGCCTCGATCACGAAGCTGCTCGCGCCGACGCTCGTCACCGCGGTCGGCTCGGCCGGGCTGCTCGGTGGGTTCATCCCCGGAGGGTGGCGCCTAGTGCCCACCGTGTTCGCCTTCGCCCTCGTGGCATGCGCGATTGCGCTCCCGTTCGTCGCGCCTCGCAGCGATCACAAGCCATCGCAGGGACGCGGATTCGCGGAGATGAGCAGGCCGCTGCTGATCGTGCGCGTCTGGAGATTCGGCATGTACTACGTGACCGTGTTCGGCGCGTACGTCGCGCTCGCGCTCTGGCTACCCAAGTACTACGTGGACGTCTACGACGTGTCGCTCACGAACGCCGGGCTGATCACGGCTGCCTTCATCTTCCCCGCGAGCCTGCTGCGCCCGTTCGGGGGCTGGTTGTCAGACAACTACGGGGCGCGGAAGATCACCGCGATCTCCTTCGCCGGGATCGGTCTGACTTCGGCGGTGCTCTGCATCCCGATGGGGATCTGGTCGTTCGCCCTGTTGATCTTCCTGCTCGGTGTGTCGATGGGCATCGGCAAGGCGTCCGTGTACACCTACGTGCCCCAGTACTTCCCCAAGGACGTCGGCGCCGTCGGAGGTCTTGTCGGTGCGGTCGGGGGCATGGGCGGGTTCGCGCTGCCATTGCTTTTTGCCTGGGTAAAAGGAGAGACTCACCACCCGGAGAGCACCTTCTACGTCATGACCGCCCTTGCCGTGCTCAGCGGCTTGTTGCTTGCCATTGCCGTTTCGCGCATCCACGCGGACGCTCACCACGGAGAGATGTAAGCCATGTCAGATTCATCAACACCGGCTTTTGATTCCAAGGGGTCACTGGCCGAGTGGGACCCGGAGAACGAGGCGCAGTGGGAGGGCGGCGGAAAGCAGCTGGCCAACCGCACGCTGTGGGTCACCACCTTCAACCTCACGCTCGCGTTCGCGGTGTGGTTCGTGGTCAGCGCGATCATCTCGCGGCTCGGCAAGATCGGCTTCGACTTCTCCACTACGCAGCTGTACTGGCTCGTAGCGATGCCGGGCCTTGCGGCGGGCACGTTGCGGCTCGTGCACATGTTCCTGATCCCGATGTACGGCACGCGCAGGGTCATCACGTTCGCGACCCTGTCGCTGCTGGTGCCGCTTGTCGGCTGGTACTTCGCGATTCAGAACGAGGCCACTCCGTACGCCGTGTTCCTCGTGCTGGCGTTCCTCGCCGGACTCGGCGGCGGCAACTTCTCGTCGTTCATGCCATCGACGTCGCTCTTCTTTCCGAAGAAGAAGCTCGGCACGGCGCTCGCTGTGCAGGCGGGCATCGGCAACTTCGGCGTCAGCCTCGTGCAGTTCATTACCCCCGTGGTCATCGGGGTCGGCATCGTCGGCGGATCGCAGATGTTCCAGAAGGAGCCCGAGGCGCCGGCCAAGGAGATCTACCTGCAGAACGCCGTGCTGCTCTGGATTCCGCTCGTTCTGATCGCGGCGATCCTCGCCTGGACGCTGCTTCGCAGCGTGCCGGTCAAGGCGAACATGCGCGAGCAGATGGACATCTTCCGCGAGCACAAGACCTACCAGATGACCGGCCTGTACATCATGACCTTCGGCACGTTCTCTGGGCTCGCAGCGGCGTTCCCGCTGCTGATCGAGAAGCGCTTCGGCGAGTTCGCCAATGCACCCGACCCGCTGACGTACGCGTTCATCGGCCCGCTGGTCGGCTCGGTGATGCGAGTGGTCGCCGGCCCGCTCTCCGATCGCTTCGGTGGCGCGCGCGTGACCCAGGTGGCAGGCATCGGGATGACCGTCTCTGCTGCTTGGGCAGCCACACTCATGAGTCCAGAGTCACGTGACGACTTCACACCGTTCGTGCTCGCGATGGTCGGGATCTTCTTCTTCTCAGGTATCGGAAACGCCTCGGTCTTCAAGCAGATCCCCGGCCTTTTCGATGTGCGCAAGACCGCAGGTGTTGTGGGATGGACCGGTGCGGTCGCGGCCTACGGCCCGTTCTTCGTCGCCGTACTGATCTCGTTCGCGGTGTCCCAGTTCGGGTCGCCCGCCGCGTTCTTTGTGGCGCTTGCCGCTTTCTGCGCGATTAATGTCTGTCTCAACTGGTGGTTCTTCGCACGTAAGAACGCCCCATACCCCTGCTAGCCCGAGGAACATCGCTGCTATGAGCACATTCGGACTGTCCCGTCTCCTGAAAGAGGAGCCCAAGAGCGCCGACGGCTGGGCGATGCTGTCGAACAAGGGGCGTAAGTCCGAGGCGTTCTACCGGCAGCGCTGGGCCCACGACAAGGTCGTGCGGTCGACCCATGGCGTCAACTGCACTGGCTCGTGCTCTTGGAAGGTGTACGTCAAGGACGGCGTCATCACCTGGGAGACGCAGTCCTACGACTACCCGTCAAACGGACCGGAGATGCCCGACTACGAGCCGCGCGGATGCCCTCGCGGTGCTTCGTTCTCCTGGTACATCTACTCGCCTAACCGCGTGCGCTACCCGTACGTGCGTGGTGCGCTGATCGAGCAGTTTCGCGCCGAGAAGGAGCGTCTGGGCGATCCGGTCAAGGCTTGGGAGGCGCTCGTCTCCGATCCCGACAAGAAGCGGGCCTACACCTCCCAGCGCGGTAAGGGCGGCTTCGTCCGCGGTGACTGGGACGAGATCTCAGAGCTGATCGCAGCCGCTCATGTGCACACCGTCAAGCAGTACGGACCCGACCGCATCTTCGGCTTCTCGCCGATCCCTGCGATGTCGCAGGTCTCCTACTCGGCGGGTACGCGCTTCCTTTCCCTGCTGGGCGGCGCGTGCCTCAGCTTCTACGACTGGTACTGCGACCTGCCGCCGGCGTCGCCGCAGGTGTGGGGCGATCAGACCGACGTGCCCGAATCCGCCGACTGGTTCAACGCGGGCTACCTGATGATGTGGGGCTCGAACATTCCGATGACGCGTACGCCGGACGCGCACTTCATGACCGAGGCGCGCTACCGCGGCCAGAAGACGGTCGTCGTCAGTCCCGACTACTCAGATCACACCAAGTTCGCCGACCACTGGCTGACGATCAACCCCGGCACCGACGGCGCGCTCGCGATGGCGATGGGCCACGTGATGCTCAAGGAGTTCTACGCCGATAGACAGACTCCGTACTTCGAGCAGTACGCCCGCCAGTTCACCGATCTGCCGAGCCTCGTGATCCTGGAATCGAAGGCTGACGGCACGGCGCAGGCCGGTCGCTTCCTGCGTGCCTCTGACCTCGGCGGTGAGGTCGCCGCCGGCGAGCACGCCGAGTGGCAGACGGCGATGCTCGACGAGCAGACCGGCAAGATCGTGATCCCGAACGGTTCGATCGGCGATCGCTGGGGCGACGAGGGCCTCGGCAAGTGGAACCTCGAGCTCGGCGACACCGTGCCGGCGCTGTCGGTGCTGGGTCGTCACTCGGACGTCGTGGACGTGGACGTCAGCGTGTTCGGCGCAAACGGACCCAGTGACGCGTCGCTCGTGCGCCGCGGCGTCCCGGCTATGAGGCTGCCCGACGGCACGCTCGTTACCACCGTCCTCGATCTGACGCTTGCGCAGTACGGCGTGCATCGCGAAGGCATGACCGGTGACTGGCCGGAGTCCTACGAGGACGATGCTCCGTTCACACCTGCCTGGCAGCAGCTGCACACCGGCATTCCTGCGGCCGACGTGATCAAGATCGCCCGCGAGTTCGCTCGCAATGCGGAGCGCACCGAAGGCCGCTCGATGATCGTGATGGGTGCCGCGACCAATCACTGGTACCACGGCGACACGATCTACCGGGCGATGCTGAACCTGCTGATGCTGACCGGCTGCCAGGGCAAGAACGGCGGCGGCTGGGCACATTACGTCGGGCAGGAAAAGGTCCGCCCGATCGCCGGCTTCTCGCAGATCGCGTTCGCGCTCGACTGGTCGCGGCCACCGCGCCACCAGGCCGCGACCTCGTTCTTCTACATGAACACGGGCCAGTACCGCTACGACGCGTGGGACGCTGGCGCGTTCCGCTCCCCGTCCGGCAACGGAGTGCTCGAAGGCCGGCATGTCGCAGACTGCGTGTCCAAGGCGGTGCGGCTCGGCTGGACCCCGGCGTACCCGAGCCTCGATCGCAATCCGCTGGAGATCGCTGACGAGGCGCAAGCGGCCGGTAAGGCGCCTGGCGAGCACATCGTCGAGCAGCTCAAGTCCGGCCAGCTCGGGTTTGCTTGGGACGATCCCGATTCGCCGCAGAACTTCCCGCGCGTGCTGACCGTTTGGCGCGCCAACCTGATCGGCGGCTCTGCCAAGGGCCACGAGTACTTCTTGCGGCACCTGCTCGGCGTAACCACCTCTGCGGTCCGCAACGAGGAGACGCCTGAGCGGGCACGGCCCAAGGAGATCAAGTGGCACGACGACGCTCCCGAAGGCAAGCTCGACCTGCTCACCACGCTCGACTTCCGGATGAACGGCACCGGGCTGCACTCGGACATCGTGCTCCCGGCCGCCACCTGGTACGAGAAGCACGACATCTCGAGCACCGACATGCATCCGTTCGTGCACCCGTTCAACCCGGCGATCCAGCCGCCGTGGGAAGCGCGCTCGGACTGGGACATCTTCAAGACGATCGCCGAGAAGTTCTCGCTGCTCGCCAAAGAGCATCTCGGTACCCGCACCGACATCGTGATGGCGCCGTTGCAGCACGACACGCCGGACGAGATCGCCCAGCCGCTGGGGGAGGTGCGCGACTGGAAGCTCGGCGAGTGCGACCCCGTGCCGGGCGTAACGATGCCGAAGTTCGTACCGGTTGAGCGCGACTTCACCAAGGTCTACGAGCGGATGATCTCGGTCGGTCCGCTGGCCCGCAAGCTGGGGCTGCAGTGGAAGGGCGTGTCGTGGGACCCGGGCGAGGCGCTCGACGGGCTTGCCGCAAGCAACGGCAAGGTCGACGCTGGCAACGGTCCGACCGCGTCACTGAAGACCGCGCAGCAGGCCAGCGACGCGATTCTCCACCTCTCCGGCACGACGAACGGCAAGCTCGCCGTGCAGGGCTGGACGAACCTCGGCAAGCGGGTCGGTCGCGATCTCGAACACGTGGCCGCCGACCGCGAAGACGACCTGATCGACTTCGAGTCGATCCAGGTGCAGCCGCGCAAGGTGATCGCCTCGGCGGAGTGGTCAGGCCTCGAAGGTCGTGACCGCAGGTACTCGCCGTTCACCGCCAACATCGACTATCTGATCCCGTTCCGCACGCTGACCGGCCGCCAGTCGTTCTACGTAGACCACGAATGGATGCTCGACTACGGCGAGGCGATGGCGACCTACCGGCCGCCGGTCGATCTGCACAACTACGTCGCCGATCCGCAGCTACGCGACGAGGGGCGGCCCGAGGTTGTGCTGCGGTTCCTCACGCCGCACTCCAAGTGGTCGATCCACTCGACCTACCAGGACAACCTGATGATGCTGACGCTCTCGCGCGGTGGGCCGGTGTTGTGGATGAGCCCGGACGACGCAGAGGGGATCGGTGCGGCGGACAACGATTGGATCGAGCTGTACAACCGCAACGGCGTCGTGTCGTGCCGCGCGGCGGTCAGCCACCGTATCCCGCAGGGCACTTCGATCATGTACCACGTGCAAGACCGCCACGTGAACGTGCCGAAGACAGAGCTGTCGGGCACGCGGGGCGGCATTCACAACTCGATGACGCGAATCACTGTCAAGCCGACACACCTGATCGGCGGGTACGCGCAGCTGTCGTACGCGTTCAACTACTACGGACCGGTTGGGAACCAACGTGATGAGCTCGTTGTTGTCCGCCGTCGCGAAGCGGAGGTGACGTACTGATGAAGGTCAGAGCGCACATCACGATGGTGATGAACCTGGACAAGTGCATCGGCTGCCACACGTGCAGCGTCACCTGCAAGAACGTGTGGACCAATCGGCAGGGCGCCGAGTACATGTGGTTCAACAACGTGGAGACCAAGCCGGGGGAGGGTTACCCCAAGCAGTGGGAGGACCAGGAGAAGTGGAACGGCGGCTGGAAGCTCAACGGCAAGGGCAAGCTTGTGCCCAAGGCCGGCGGCCGCTTCAAGAAGCTCGCGTCGATCTTTTTCAACCCCGACCTGCCGGTCATCGACGATTACTACGAGCCCTGGACCTACGACTACGAGACGCTTCACAACGCGCCGCCGTCCAAGCACCAGCCGGTAGCCCGCCCGAAGTCGCAGCTCACCGGCGAGGACATGCCGGTGGAGTGGGGGCCCAACTGGGAGGACGACCTCGCCGGCGGGGAGAACACGATCACGGGTGACCCGAACATCCGCGGCGAGCTCGAGGACAAGGTCAAGGCCGACTACGAGTCGGTCTTCATGATGTACCTGCCGCGCATCTGCAACCACTGCGTCAACCCGACGTGCGTAGCCTCGTGTCCCTCGAGCTCGATCTACAAGCGCGAAGAGGACGGCATCGTGCTGATCGACCAGAACGGCTGCCGCGGCTGGCGGATGTGCGTGTCCGGTTGCCCGTACAAGAAGACGTTCTTCAATTGGAAGTCAGGTAAGGCCGAGAAGTGCACGATGTGCTTCCCGCGCATCGAGGCCGGCCTGCCGACCGTGTGCAGCGAGACGTGCGTCGGACGCATCCGTTACATGGGCGTCTTGCTGTACGACGCTGATCGCATCGAAGAGGCGGCGAGCGCCCCGAACGAGCAGGATCTCGTCGACGCTCAGCTGTCGCTGATCCTCGACCCGAACGATCCCGAGGTGCGTGCACAGGCAGCGCGCGACGGGATCTCCGCCGACTGGATCGAGGCGGCCACCGACTCGCCGACCTACGCGCTGATCAAAACGTATGGCGTCGCGCTGCCGCTGCATCCCGAGTTCCGCACGCTGCCGATGGTCTGGTACGTGCCGCCGCTCTCGCCGATCACGAGCCAGTTCGAAGGCGAGGACTCTGACGCCGACCCCGACGACGTTTTCCCGGCGATCGAGCAGATGCGCATCCCGGTCGAGTACCTCGCGAGCATGTTCTCTGCGGGCGACAGCGAGCGGATCCGGGTGATCCTGCGAAAGCTGGCGGCGATGCGCATGTACATGCGAGAGCATTCGATGGTCGCGGACGGTCAGCGCCACGACGTCGACACCGGCGATATGGATGGTGCTCAGATCGAACGCCTCTACGAGATCCTCGCGATCGCAAACGCCAAGGATCGCTTCGTGATCCCGGCGCGCCGCGGCGAACTCGGCCGCAACCCGCACCAGTGGCAGGGCGAGGTCGGCTTCCCGGTCGACTTCGACGATGACCCAGAGGCCGGCATGGATGAGCTGATCGGCGCCTCGGCGCCGACCTCGGCGAGCCTGCCGATGCTGCCGATGCACATGGTGCCCGGCAACCAGACCAAGGGCGGAGACTGATGCGGCGCGGCCGGCTCAATCACGAGGCCAGAGCCCGAACCTGGGAAGTCTGCTCGGCGCTGCTGCGCTACCCGAGCGAGGAGCTGGCCGCTGCCCTGCCCGCGATCGCGGACGCTGCGCGCGAGCTGCAGGTCTCTGAGGGCGCCGACATCGCGGCTCTCGCCGAACGCTGGCAGAACACTGACCTGACCGCGCTCCAGGCCGAGTACGTCGAGGTGTTCGACCTCGGTCGTTCTCGTTCGCTGTATCTGTCCTGGCACCAGTACGGCGACCGACGTCAGCGCGGCATGGTGCTGCTGAAGCTCAAGCGCCAGTTCCGCGAGCATGGCTATGGGCCGGTTACCGACGAGCTGCCGGACTGGCTGCCGATGGTGCTGGAGTTCGCCGCAGCCGCGCCGGATCCGGTCGGCCGCGAGCTGCTGGAGCAGTGGCGCGCGCCGGTCGAGCTGATCCGCGGCAACCTGAAGGAGCGCGGCGACGAGCGCGCCGTCCTGCTCGATGCCATCTCGGCAACGCTCTCCAAGTTGGGCTCCGACATCCAGGCGGCCGTTACGCGGCTGCTCGAGGAGGGGCCGCCAGACGAAGAGGTCGGCCTCAGCCCGTTCGGCCCCGACTCCGAGATGCTCGACGGAATGCCGCCTAGCGAGATGCAAGCTCACGAACCATCGATGCTGGCCGGAGGCCGCCGACCATGAGTGATGACCAACTGAACTTCCTGTTGTGGGTAGCGATCCCGTACTGCTCGTACACGATCTTCTGGGTCGGCCACTTCTGGCGCTACAAGAAGTCGCAGTACACCTGGACGACCCGATCGACCGAGCTGCTTGAGCAGAAATTGCTGCGTCCCGGGATCCTGCTGTTTCACTTTGGAATGGCATTCGTGCTGATGGGGCACGCGGCAGGTCTACTGATTCCGCAAAGCGTCACCGATTCGATCGGCTTCAACGAGCACGCGTACCACATCATGGCCGTTGCAATGGGCTCGATCGCAGGCTTTGCAATGGCGATCGGACTTGGTCTGCTGGTCTACCGGCGGGCCACCAACGAGCGCGTCCGTAAGGTGACGATCCCGCGCGACAAGCTGGTGATTGCGATCCTCGTGATCGTGGTGCTCACAGGGCTCGGCAACCTCGTCGTCATGCAGTGGCAGGGCGGCGGTTACAACTACCGCGAGACGGTGTCGCCGTGGGTCCGGAGCATCATCCTGTTCCGGCCAGAGCCAGAGCTGATGGCTGAGGCGCCGCTGACCTTCCAGATCCACGCGATGGCTGCGATGGCACTGTTCGCGATCTGGCCGTTCACGCGACTAGTGCACGCATGGAGCGTGCCGTTCCCGTACCTGAAGCGGCGGTACCTGGTGTTCCGCCGCCGCGATGCGCTGAGCCGCTAGGCCCGAGTGCCGCGCTTGACGGGCTGAAGGCCGAGCCGGCTCGCCACCTCGCCGAGGTGTCCTACGAGCCACGGCAGGTCTGTGAAGTCGCCGACGGCTTCGGCGGCGACACGCTCATAGATCGCGCGAATGTTCGGGATCAGCGCTTCGCCTTCGGGCGTGAGGGTGACGAGGCGCCGACGTGAGTCGTCGGGGTCCTGCGTACGGGCGATCAGCCCGCGGCGCTCCAAGCGCGTGATGCTCCTGCCCACAGAAGGCTCATCCACTTCTGCCAGGTGTGCCAGTTCGATCTGACTGATCGAGCCGGCGAGTGAGAGCTCCATCAGCACCACGTCCTGCCCCGGCTGCAGGCCGAGGGGGCGCAGGAGCTCGGTCTTGCGGGCGCGCTGCGCCATCGACAGACGGCGCATCAGGCGCATGATTTCGTGGGCTTCGTGGAATTCCATGGCAACGGGGCGACGCTCTCGAATAGTATACCGGACAAGTAGTCGAGGCCTTAGCCCGCAGACCATCAAGGAGCGTCATGCAGATCACTCGCAATCAGGTACCCACGGTCAAGGGGCCGGCCGACTGGTTCACGGGCGACGTCTACCTCGACACGGTCGCCGAGACCACCGAGGAGTCTCGCTGCGCCGCGGCGATGGTCCACTTTTCGCCTGGCGCCCGCACCGCGTGGCACACCCATCCGTTCGGTCAGACTATCTATGTCACTGAGGGCGTCGGGCGTTGCCAGCGAGAAGGTGGGCCGATAGAGACCATCTGCGCCGGTGATCGGGTGTTCTTTTCGCCTGGGGAGAACCATTGGCACGGTGGCGCGCCCGACCGGTTCATGACACATCTCGCGATCCAGCAGGCCGACAGCACGGGAAGCCCCGTCGCCTGGGGCGAGCATGTCAGCGAGGAGGAGTACGGGAGTATCTGAGCGTTCCGTCATTATCCGCTACGGAACCGAAGGTCAGAGGTTCGAATCCTCTCGGGCGCGTCCTCAAAAGCCTCGCGATAGCGGGGCTTTTGCAGTTTCCGGAGTGATTCGACGCGAGCGCTTTGGCCCGGGAGTACCACTCGGGAGTACCACTTTGGTGCCCGTAGTCCCGCTTGCCCGGGTGGCTTCGCCGGAATCTGCGACCGCCCAGCCCCTGATATCGGTGGCTGACTTGCGTTCGCATCACGGAGAAACGCCGCGGGCTGGCTTCACGTGCTCGGCCGGTGGGGCCGGGGGTGCGGCGCTCGACGGGATGAGGCTCGAGGCGAGGACCGCTGCTGTGATGAGCGCGATGGTCGCTCGTTTCATGAACTTGTCCGTGAGCCATGTCCAGTTTCGGGTGGCGAGCCAGACGCGGACACCGGAGGCGCTTGCGACGCAGACTGAGGCGCCGGCCATGCATTGCATGCACATCTTCAGGATCTTTCGATTGTCAGAGTCGGTTGCCTTCGTGCTATCGCCCGATGGTGTGCTCGGGTCACGGCTTGACGAACTTTGTGTAGTGGCCGAGAAGCCGCCCGGTTCTGTCCTCGAACGTCAGTCCGGCGTCGGTGCCGTTCCGGAGCAGTGTCGCAGGGGCGACCCAGTGTGGGTCTCCGAAGAGCTCGCCGACGATGAGGTGGCCGCCCGGGCGCAGTACTCGGGCCAGCTCGGAGAGGGCTGCATGTTGGTCTGGGATCTCTCCGAGGACGGCGACGAGATACGCGGCGTCGAACGTTGCGTCGGGGTAGGGCAGCTGTTCGGCCGTGCCCTGGGTCGGGGTAATGTTGGTGATGCCGCGGTACTTG
Source organism: uncultured Conexibacter sp. (assembly GCA_964560235.1). Classification (GTDB taxonomy): domain Bacteria; phylum Actinomycetota; class Thermoleophilia; order Solirubrobacterales; family Solirubrobacteraceae; genus Baekduia. The sequence goes on from CAZLKZ010000006.1 coordinate 64,999, forward strand.
GCGCGGCGCATCGTGTGGTCGAGCATCTTCGGCTGTAAATCGAAGATGTCGAGCGTTCCTGAGGGTGTGATCCATTCGGCGGTGTCGAGTGCGTAGTAGCCGGTGCCTGGGCCGACTTCGAGAATGTGCTGGCCGGCGCGTGGCTGGAGTGCTTCCTTGAGTCGTGCGCGCGTGATGAACGGATGTGGCGGCTGGACCCAGAACCGTTGGCCATAGGGGCAGGCCGATGGGTTCTTGCGCCACCAGAGTGCGCCGCCGAGCACTGCTGCGCCGAGTCCGAGTCCGACATGTGATCGAGTGGTCATACGACTAAGGTTTACCATACGCTCATATGTGTGTATAGTCATGTGTATGGGAACGACTGCTCGCGCGACGTTGCTTCACGGGCTGGCCGATCCGTCGCGCTTGTCGCTGGTCGAGGCACTGGCGACCGGGCCTCGACGTGTGTCTGATCTTGTGGAGACCACTGGTCTGACGCAGTCCAACGTGTCCAAGCACTTGGCGTGTCTGTGGGATTGCGGATTGGTCGACCGCGAACGTCACGGTCGCGAGATCCATTACTCGCTCGTCTTCGGTCTGAACGACGTGTTGGCGGCGACCGACGTAGTGCTCGAGCGCACGGGCGAGCGAGTCATGTCTTGTCCGCGCTACGGCCGCGCAGCGGTCTCGAAGGACGCCGCATGACGGCGGCGCACGCACAAGTGCAGAAGGCTACTCAACCGGATCGCGTTGAGATCGAGCGGCTTGCACGACGCGCGCGCATCCTGTCCTGGCTGTCTCTGGCCTGGATGGGAGTCGAGGGTGTGGTGGCCATCATCGCCGGCATCGTCGCTGGGTCGGTCGCACTAATCGGGTTCGGCTTGGACTCTGTCATCGAAGGGTTCGCCTCCACGATCATCATCTGGCGCTTCACCGGCGCGCGCATCCACTCTGAAGCAGCAGAGCAACGCGCTCAGAAGCTTGTCGCCATCCAGTTCTTCGTGCTCGCCCCCTACGTCGGAATCGAATCGATCCGTGCACTCATCAACGGCGAGCGACCAGAAGAAAGTCTCGTCGGCATCCTGCTCGCTGCAGGATCGGTCGTGATCATGCCGATCCTTGGCATTGCGAAACAGCGTCTTGCAATACAGCTCGGCTCCGCTGCCACAAAGGGCGAGGGACGCCAGAATATGCTCTGTGCCTACCTCGCCGGAGCGCTCCTGATCGGCCTGTTAGGGAACGCGTTGTTCGGCGCATGGTGGCTGGATCCGATCGTCGGACTTCTGATCGCCGCCGTGGCGGTCCAGGAGGGCGTCGAGGCGTGGCGCGGGGACGAGTGTGACGACTGCGGACCCGTCGGGTTCGGCAGCTTGCCCGACAGCACATTCTCGGCCGATCGTGCTTGTGGCGACGGTGCGCAGCGCTCGTGAGCACAGGCTCCGAGCGCGTTCCCGCGTCGCGCGTAGCAGCCATCACGCGGCTCGTGGGAGCAGCTCGTTGATGTCGGGGTACTCGACGATCGGCTGGTGGGGTCTGAGGTGTTCGCCCAACAGTCGTCCTTCTTGGATCTGGTAGAAGGAGAGCACCTGAACGCGGTCCATGATGCGGTCGCCGCGGGCTTCGCGGAGCGTGTGCGCGACCCAGGCGGCGCGGTCTTGGGTGGGGCAGGCGAAGAGCACGCCCTTAGCGTCGGGGTCGGCGAGGAAGGTTGTGAGTTTTCCGAGGATGCGCTTGCGGCTGTAGTGGCCGAGGTCGATCTCGAGCATCACGGTCGAGCGGCCGGTTTCGTCAGGCGCCGCGGTGTACGTAGCATCGGGCCGGTGTCGTCGATCGCCTTGGAGCTCGTGAGCCCTTGGTCGACCCACGTTTCTTCCGGTCGATTCCGTTCTCGGCCTCGATCGCGCTGTCGGTCGCTGCGTTCGCCTCGTTCGGCGGCTTCCTGTTCCTCAACACCCTCTACCTTCAGGACGTCCGAGGGCTGTCCTGGGCAAGCGGGGGCCGCGACTGCCGCTGATGGTCGCTGGTGCCGCGTCGATGATCTCCTGCGCGATGCTTACCGGGCTCTCGGCGGACAGCTCGAGGGCAACTCTCATCGCTGCGTACGCCACGTTCGGGATCGGGTTCGGCTTCGTCAACGCTCCGATCACCAACGCTGCGATCTCGGGGATGCCGAAAGAGCAGGCCGGAGTCGCCGCCGCGATCGCGACCACCTCGCGTCTGTTCGGTCAGGCGTTCGGCGTGGCGGGGGTGGGGGCGATACTCGCCTCTGGAGTTGCCGCCGACATGGCGACGGCGAGCCACCCGGCCTGGTGGGCGTTGGTCGGGCTCGAAGCGCTCGTGCTGGTCTTGGCGGTCGTCGCGACCAGCCAACGGGCCATGAGGTCGGCGGCGCGGGTGTTGGTCGCGACCGGTCCGTCCGCGGCGAGAGCGTAGGTCGGACGGTGATGAGTCCGAGGCCTAGCGAGAAGAGTTCCGAGACTGTCCGTGCGGCGTGGGCGCTCATGACCGATCTGGTGGTCAACAACGAGCGCCGTCGGCAGGTCTCGGACGCCCTCGGGATGAGCTTCACTCGAACCAGAGCGATCCGCAGAGTTGCGAAGGGTCCGATGCCGATGGGCGAGTCGCCGCGACGCTCGGCATAGATCCCCGAACGTCACGACGCTCGGAGAGGCGCTTGAAAAGCAGGGGTATGTCCAACGGAAGCCGCACCCCACCGACCGCCGAGCGAAGCTGGTCTGACCTCGAGGCTCCGCGCGGAATTCTCCAAAGGGCTGCGCTGGCTGAAGCCCACATCGATGACGCTGCCTAGGTGCGCCTACCGGTACGTAACCAGCGACTCAGCCTCAAGGTGCCCATGCTCGTTGAACGAGACGAGCGTCACTCCGCTGCTACCGATCGCAACCTTGGTGACGGCTGCGTTGATCGCGACTCGGTTGAAGCCGATCAGGTGCTCCGCGGGAAGCCCGAGCAGCGCCACGCAGCATGCCGCGATTGTGCCCGCTGAGCTGACCACGAGGCACGTCTGCCCAGAGTCGAGCCCGGAGGCTGCGGCGGTCAGGGCGCCTCTGACCCTCGACTCAAACGCCGGCCAACTTTCTCGCGCTGCGGACGCGTTACCCGCGCCGATCCACGCGATCAGTGCTTCGTCGAGCACGGCCTGAAACGCCCGTGAGTCGGGCGCGCCGCCTGCCTCGTGATCCGGAGACTCGAGTGACACGCCGGGGTGCCCGTGAGCGCCGAGTACGTCTGCACTGTCGTACTCGTTCCACCCGGCGTCGACCTTGATCTCGGCGTAGTCGCGCCACGCTGCTGCGGTGTCGAGCTGGCGCCGCATCGAGCCGCACACCACGCGAGTCGGGCGAACGCCGCGCGCGTCTAGCGCGGCGCGCGTCGCCACCGCCTGCCGTGCACCGAGCTCGGAGAGCACGTCGTAGTCCGCGGCGCCGAACGAGGCCTGACCGTGGCGGACTAGAACTAGCTGTGGCATTGGGCGGTCGCGTTGGTAGGCATCGTGGAGAGCCGATCGTATGGCCTTACCGGTGTACGGTTCGCGACAAGGAGGCTCCCGATGCCCAAAGACGTAAGTGACAGCCACGGCTACGTGGCATTGGCCAAGGAGGACGTCGAGGACGCCAAGCGCCGGCGACCTGCGGGCACGCTCGAGTCCTACGCAGAGTCCCGCGGATACGCGATGCCTGAGGTGACGGGCACCTACGGAGGCTGGCGGCCGATCGTGCCTCCGTTCCCGGAGTACCGGTTCAACTTCATGACCGGTCCGCTCGCTCACGGCCGGACAGGCCTGCTCTTCCACGAGCTGTTGACGCTCGAACAGGGCCCCGACGGGAGGCTGCGCGGGCTGGGGGGAGAGTTCTGGTCGCTGCGAACCAGCAGCCCGGTGACGGTGCGAGAGGCCTTGACCCCGGACGCCTCGGACCTGCCGTACGTCGGCTGGATGTTCGGAGGCGACATGGCGAACACCGGCGAGCCGTTCGGGGTAGCGGGCGCATGGGCGCCAACCACCAGCATCGCCACGATCGTGCCCGAGACCGTGTCCGCGCTCGGCTACCTGCGGATCGGGCAGCGAGGGCGGATGCCCTTCTTCACCGGCCGCAAGCTCGATGACTTCGGTTGCGCCGGGTGGAACGCCGTCGTGGCCGACGAAGTGACCGATGAGGATCTCGCCGTGCTCGTATCCGGCGGCCTCGGCGACCTCCTGCGCGCGCAGTCGTCGGCGGGGTACGCGGCGCTCGCGCTCGAACGCGGGATGCTGAAGGTGCGCCGCAACGGCTACCTGATGGAGCCAGTCGCACTCGACGAGTTCACGGCGCAGTTCGCGTCTGCCGCAAAGCATCTGCAGGGGTACGGGCTAAAGCGAGCGGCACCCGCACCGCTCGACACTGCGCTCGAGCCCGCCCGGTGGAAGGAGCCACCGAAGGAGGAGAAGCGCAAGAAGGTGTTCGGCATCCGCCTGCCGTCCGTCTCAGTTGGATCGGGTGGCCTGCCGGTGCTCGGCCGGTGGTATCCGGCGCCGCCCTGGCCGCCCGCGTTCCGCGCGCTGGCCAAACGGCTGAGGCTCGAGCTCGAGGACTCTGAGGCGTTCCACCGCAGCTTCCCGGCACTCCCGATCCATGGTGTCGCCGTTGCGGTCATGCGCGGCCAGATACCTGGCAGCGAAACGACCGGACGGCTGCTCTACCTCGCAGAGGACGACTACACGACCACCAAGCAGATGCGTGCCGCGATCGTGTTCGCGGCTCCCGGTGCCCCCGATGGGCCGATCGGCGGAATCCGTGACCGCGACCGCTTCGCCGTGCTCGACGTCAAGGATGGAGTCGTCGTGTGCTGGAGCCTGCGCACCGCCAACCACATCCTCGGGGAAGAAGACGAGACGATCAGCCGGCTGCTCGCGACTTGCCGCGCGAACGGCGTGCCCGTCTAGTCGGCGCCGACGATGCGCAGCGCCATCGTGCCGTACTCGTGCGCGACGTCCTCGTCGCTCAGCGGTCCGTCCTCGCGGAACCAGACCGACACACTCGAGGCGAGTTCGATGATCGCGAACGATGCGAGCTTCGAAGAGTTGACCTGGAACTTGCCGAGCTCCATGCCCTTCTCGATCGTCGCCCGGTAGCGGCGCTCGTAGCGGTCACGCATTTCGATCAGCTGGCTAAGAGTCGGTTCTTCAAGATGGCCGAGCTCGCGGTCGCCGATCATGGCCGAGTTGCGGTGACGGATGTGAACGAGCACGTGGGCCTCGGTCATCGCGCGCAGCTGTTCGGCGGGATCGTCGGAGCTCGCGAGCGCGTCGTCCTGACGCGACATCAAACGCTCCATGCCCGCGACCATGATCCGCGCGAGGATCTCCTGCTTGGAGCCGACGTGGTTGTAGAGGCTGGGGGCCTGCACGCCGAGCTTCGCGGCCAGCAGCTTCATGGTCGTTCCGTGGTAGCCGCGCTCGGAGAGCAGTGACAACGCAGCGTCCCGAACATCGTTCCAGCGGCCTACTGCGGGCTCGGCTTCAGGTGCTGCGTTGTTTGCGTCTACGTCGAGGTCCATGATGTTCGCGACGATCCTAGCTGTGGTAGGGCACCCTGACTACGCTAGAAGCGAACGGTCGTTTGTGGCTCCAACAGAAGGTTGATTGCCCAGAAGAACGCCTCAGCCTGCTCGGCTGTCGCTGCGCTGCTCACTCTGCGGCTGGCAGCCGCTCAGCCGGCGTAAGGCCCGCGCTCAGCTCGGCAAACACCTCTGCGGCCGACTCGCCTTTGGCCAAGGCCGCGGACTGACCGGCCCACAGTGAGAGCAGGTCCGCGTTGTTGACCCTTGCCGCCTCTGCGCGGAACCGGCCGGTGATCCAGTTCTGTGCCGGGAACGGGCCGATCTCGCCGCTCGCTTCGATCTCCTCGATCGCCCTATTTGGGATGCCCCGAGCAAACCGTCCGCTCATCGCGCGCGTGAGCACGGTGTCATGAGGGTGCGCTCCGCGCAGCCTCTCTTTGTAACTAGGTGCGGCGGCAGATTCGCTGGTCCGCAGGAAAGCGGTGCCCACCTGCACTCCCTGTGCGCCGAGCGCGAATGCTGCGGCGACGCCGCGGCGGTCAGCGATTCCGCCGGCTGCAATCACGGGCACGGACACCGCGTCGACGACCTGCGGCACGAGCGAGAACGTTCCGACAAGCGACCGCTCGGTGTCCGCGATGAATGACACACGGTGCCCTCCTGCCTCGAAGCCTGTGGCCACGATTGCGTCGACCCCGGAGGCCTCGAGCGCCAGCGCCTCAGCGACCGTAGTGGCGGTGCCCACGAGCTGCACCTCTCGGTCTCGGGCCGACTCCACAACCGCTGGTGAGGGCACGCCGAACACGAAGCTCAGCACGGCCGGCGCCTCGTCAAGCACCGCTTCGATCTGCTCGTCTGACGTCGGCAGGAAGCGCTCGGGGCTAGCCGGCGGGTCGACCCCGAGCTCGTTGAAGAACGGCTGGAGGGGAGCGGTGAGCGCGTGCACGTCGACGTCTGCTGGCGTCACCTCGTCGCCCTTTTCCAGCCACACGTTTACCGCAAACGGCTTGGCGGTTCTCGCACGGATCTCCGCGATCGTCTCGCGAATCCGATCTGGCTCGTACCCGTACAACCCGAACGAGCCGAGCCCGCCGAGCTCGCTGACCGCAGCGGTTAGCTCTACGGACGAGACCCCGCCGAACGGCCCCAGAACGATCGGCGTTGCCGCCCCGAGCAGCACCGCTACTTCTTCGTCGCGGTGGTCTTCTTCGCGCAGGTCTTGAAGGTCTGCGTGCGTGTCACGCGCTTGCCCTTGCTCGACGTGGCGACGAGCTTCACCTTGACCGTGCGCTTCTCCTTGCCCTTAAGGCTCAGCACGTACTTGAAGCCCTTGCCGTCGCGCTTCATCTTGAGCGTCTTCCCGAAGACGGTGATCTTGCCCGTGTCCTTCTTGAGGCTCGTGCCCTTGGGGGCCTTCAGCCGCAGGGTGATCGTGCGCGAGCTGATGCACTTGGCTGTCGGCGTCGTCTTGGTCGGAGTCGTCGTGACGGCAGTCGTGGTCGTTTGCGTCGTCGTGGCGGGCGGGCCCGAAGGCGGAGCCGCCTTGCTGAAGGTCGCCACCACGGCGCTGACCTGGTTGAGCGTCACCGTGCAGCCGCCCGTTCCAGAGCATGCTCCGCTCCAGCCAGTGAATTCCGATCCGCTGTCTGCTGTCGGAGCAAGCGTCACCTGGGTCCCTCGGTCGAGGGTCGACAGGCACGCGACCCGGCCGCCGCTACCGCAGTCGATCCCGGCCGGCGATGACGTCAGATAGCCGCTGCCGTCACCGTTGACCGATGCACTGAGGGTGCTCGTCAGCGCCGCGACGCGCACATCGTCGATCGCCAGCCCGCTGAACACCACTGCCGAGTCTCCGCTGAGGTTGAACCGCAGCTCCACCGTCTTGCCAGCAAACGACGCCGGGATCGTCGCGGTCTTCTTGCCCCAACCGGCACTCGCTCCGATCAAGGTCGGCGTCCCGCCAGCGGAGTCCGTCATGTTGCCGTCGGTCCACTGCCAGAGGACGGCCGAGTTGCTCGTGTTGCCGACTTCGTTGACCGTCACCGAAGCGCTGTCGAACTGCGCTCCTTCGAGCTGGTAGCGGCTCCACCACGATGCGATGACCGGCGTACCCGGGTTGGACGGCATGCTGATTGCCGGCGAGATCAGGTCTTGGTTGCTGTTCGTTTCGTACGCGCCGTCGAGATCTGTCTTCCAGCACTTGGTGCCCGATCGGCAGGTTGTGAATGCAGCCAGGGGGTTGGTGGTGAATGTGGCTGCGGTCGAAGGCGTACCGCGCTCCCACTCGTCGGCACTGCCCGAGTGCGTGAAGCCGTTGTCCCCGCTCTCGAAGTCCGCTTCGAGCAGGGTCCTACCCGGGGACTCGCTTGGGCGTGTACAGATGATGAGGTTCCAGCCGTTGAGCGTGCCCGAATTACTCGCGAGATCGTCGTCGATGTCGAGCGTCCACGTGCCAGCGGCGAGCTCACCCTCGAGCCAGCTGAGCCGATATGCGGATTCCGGCTGCAGCGCCAGTCCCTTGAGCGTGGTGAAGCTCGGTGGCGAGGCCGCGTACTGATCGAACATCGTGTCCATCTGCTGCTGCCCGCCCATCGAGGCTGAGCCGATGTCGCTGAAGACGCCGATGTTGTTGCCTGCTGGCGAGCGCAGGTGCACATCGAGATCGGCCATCACCGCGTGCTGCAGGTCCAGCCGAAGTGCGGCGCGCGTGATCAGCGCCGCGCCTGTCGGCACGTTCATCGTTGACGACACAAGGCCAGGGCTGGGGCCGATCGCTTTTGGCACATCGCTGGAGCTGTAGGTGGTGCAGGTCTCTCCGGCGGCCACCTCCGCTGCGCGAATGACCTGGATCGACAACGCATAGGTTGCCGAAGGCCCGCCGACTCCTCCGCTCGCTGAGTCGACGAAGCCGTAGTACGTGCCGCCTTGCCGCACGGTCATCATCATCGCTTCGGAGGGCAGGTTCGGAACAGGGTTGACATCGCCGGTGCCGCCGTCGTCGACGACAGTGACCTGGTTGCTTGAGTCACCGAACAGGCCGAACCCGAGCCGGCCGTTCCAGTTGGTGCCGTCGCGCTCAGGGTCGAGGTCGAGGCTGAGGAACACGGTGTCGCCCGCGTTCAGCTGCAGCGCGTACCAGTCCTGCTCGCCAACCCCCGATGGGTTGCGGGCGCCCGACACGTAGGCCTTGTCCGTTGCCAGCGACAGCGACTGTGCGCTGCCCGATGTGTCGTTCGGTTCGACCTCGGCTGGCGGGGTGCCCGACTGCAAGGTGAGGTACAGGTCGTAGTACCCCTGCTTGCCCGTCCCGTAGTCCCGGTACTTGAGGTAGTAGGTGCCGTCGGCTTCGATGCGTGCTCCCGCGATGCTCGGCGAGAGCGCCGCAAAGGTGCCGTTGTCCTCGTCGAACTCGATGACCGTGGTGCCGTCGGAGTCGAGCAGCGTCAGTTGTCCGTCGGAAGAGCCGGTCGCGGAGCCCGCGGTCATGGCTGACGTGTAGACCCGGTCGCCGGCCCGGGCGGTGAACTTGTAGTAGTCCTCGTCGTTGGTGCCAAGGAGAGTCGCTCGGACACGACTGCCGCTTGTTATTTCCGTCGCCTGCGCGCGAGTGTTGTTCGGCTCCAGCTCGCTCCCGGGAAGGGCCGGGAGTCCGCTGCTTACAGCGCTGGCAGATGGCGCTACTGCCAGTGTGGCAACCAGTAGGCAGAGGAACAGGCGGACCGGCGTAGCGAGCATGTTTCGCACTTTACGTCCCGCGCCCAACGGAGTCGCCAGCATCTGGACTACCTTTCGCCCGTGGCCGCCGGACTCTCAGCCCTGCTCGACGACATCGCAACGCTCGCCAAACTCGCCGGCGCCTCACTCGACGACATCGGCGCCGCGTCGATGAAGGCGGGTACGAAGGCGGCAGGAGTCGTGATCGACGACACCGCCGTCACTCCGCAGTACGCGGCGGGGCTCCCGCCTGAGCGCGAGCTGCCGATCGTCGCGAAGATCGCACGAGGGTCTCTTCGCAACAAGCTGCTCTTCCTGCTGCCAGGCGCGCTGCTGCTCAGCGCCGTCGCCGAGTGGCTGATCACGCCGCTGCTCGTCATCGGTGGCCTGTACCTCGCCTACGAGGGCACCGAGAAGGTGCTGCACATGCTGCGCCCGTCGACTGATCACAGCAAACCGGTCGAAGAGGTAACGGACGCCAAGGAGCTCGAAGACCGCCAGGTAACGGGCGCGATCCGCACCGACTTCATCCTCTCGGCGGAGATCATGGCGATCGCGCTCAACGAGGTCTCAGATCAATCGTTCTGGATCAGGGCAGCTGCACTCGTTGCCGTTGCCCTGGCCATCACCGTCTTTGTTTACGGAGCAGTTGCCCTGATCGTGAAGATGGACGACTTCGGACTCCGCCTGGCCGTTGAAGGCTCCGATGCGCGCAAGGCGCTCGGCCGCGCGATCGTTCGCGCGATGCCGCGCCTGCTTGCGGCGCTGTCGATCATCGGCACGGCGGCGATGATCTGGGTCGGCGGCGGGATCGTGGTGCACGGGCTCCACGAGTTCCACCTCGACACGATCCCCGACATCGTTCACCACCTCGAACACTGGGGCGAGGACCTGCTCGGCGGCTTTGGCTCTTGGCTCTTCGGTGCGCTCGGATACGCAGTGTTCGGGCTCATGCTCGGCAGCTTGATCATCGCGGTGCTGTCGTTCTGGGAGCGCCGGCGCGGCGACTCACCGGCGGCGCACTAGCGGTACCTTTTCGCGCATGGCCCTTACAACTTCCCCCGGCACCCGCGGGACACTCTTCGACGACGTACACGACGACTTCCGCGAGAGCTTCCGTCGATTCCTTGAAGCCGAGGTCGTGCCGAACCACGACGCTTGGCAGGAGGCGCACATCGTCGACCGCTCGCTGTTCGAGAAGGCAGGCGAAAACGGCTTCCTCGCACTGCCCGTCGAGGAGCAGTACGGCGGCGCCGAAGTAACCGACTGGCGCTTCAACGCGATCATGTCCGAGGAGGCCGCATACGCTGGCGTCCAGAGCTCGTGGATGGGCCCGATGGTCCACAACGACCTCGGCGTTCCGTACCTGATGGCGGCCGCCAACGAGGAGCAGAAGGCTCGCTGGTTCCCGGACGTCGTCGCCGGCAAGAAGATCCTCGCTCTCGCGATGACCGAGCCGGGCACGGGCTCCAACCTCGCCGGCATCGCCACGCGCGCCGTGCGTGACGGTGATGACTGGATCGTTAACGGCGCCAAGACCTTCATCTCCAACGGCCTCAACGCCGACCTCGTCGTGATGGCAGTGCGGACCAGCGACGACCCGCACAAGGGTCTCTCGATGATGGTGATCGAGCGCGACTTCGAAGGCTTCGAGCGCGGCAAGCAGATCCACAAGCGCGGCCAGCACGCCAACGACACTGCTGAGCTGTTCTTCAACGACTGCCGCGTTCCGGGCGAGAACCTGCTCGGCGAGGAGGGCACCGGCTTCGCGCAGCTAATGACCCACCTGATCCCCGAGCGTCTCGGCATCGCCGTGAGCTCCGCTGCGGCCACCGAGGCCGTCGTCGACCTCACGCTCGAGTACGTCAAGGAGCGCACGGCGTTCGGTAAGCCGATCGGCAGCTTCCAGAACTCGCGCTTCCAGATGGTCGACGCCAAGATGAAGGCTGAGGTCACGCGCGCGTTCATGGACCGCACGCTCCAGCGCTACATCGACGGTACGTGCACCCCCGCTGAGGCCGCGATGGCAAAGACCTGGACCACCGAGGTCCTCTCCGACGTGTGCGACATCTGCGTGCAGATGCACGGTGGCTACGGCTTCACGACGGAGTACAAGGTCTCCGAGTACTGGGTCGACTCTCGGGTCAACCGCATCTACGGCGGTACCAACGAGATCATGCGCGAGCTCGCTGGCCGCACGCTCGGCCTGTAGCAAGCGATCCTCTTGTGATGCTCCGGCGGCTGCGGTCCCCGGGGCATCACAAGCAGCTGCCGTTTTCCGATCTTCGTCAGGTGGGTATCTCGCTCTAGGCCGATGCCCGTCAGCGCGACCCAGATAGCGAGCTGGCCTCTCAAAGCCGTCGGCCACGTCCTCGCGAGCCC